>JACQDV010000090.1 GCA_016200915.1 Sphingobacteriales bacterium | reverse complement strand
TCATAAATGTATGATTTGCAGCAAGTTGCAATTTTAATTCCGCTCGAAAAATCAAATCGTCTTAGGCATTGATTCCGTGCAAACTCAATACTGACAATACTTTCAAAGAACTATGTATTATAACAACGCAACGCTAATGACTACAATTATATTAAAAATACTACTCATAAGCAAATAAAATTAACTGAATTACGTTATATATGAAATCCGATACTATTGAAAACGATACTGCCCAATTTTTTTTCAAGTATTACCAGGGAATTTGTTAACGACATCAGCTGGTGGTTTAACGCTGCTGTGTTCAGGGAAGGGCAACGTTATATTATTCGTATCAAACTATTACAAATTGTTGCTTTCCTAACATTTCTGATCATTACATTACTCAACTATTTTTCTTTACTTCCCTATACTTACACAATTACAGCAGTTGCAACTGTTTTACTTATGTTTAGCCGTTTTCTAATTAACAAGGGCAGACTGGAATTTGCTAAAGGGTTTATTTTAGCCGTTACCTGCAGTACCATATTTCTCTTAAACTATTTTCAGGGAACAAGTTCAGGCTATTATTTTTATTATTTCATTGTATTGATTATAACCATTTTTGCTTTTGAGGAAAGAAATAGTCAAAATGATATACAGGTCACTTATTTATTTTTATTTCTAAGTGCAACTGCAACATTTCTGTTTTGTCCTGAACACGGAACCATTCAGGAAATGCCGGTACATTTAGTTGAATTTAATTTTTTCTTTAACCTGGCCATTACATTTATACTTGGTTTTTTACTTAGTTATGTTATGATCAGGGATAATCAGATCAGAGAGAAAGCATTATTAAGTAAACAAAAGTTTCTTGATTCCATTTACAATACCTCATTAGATGCGGTTTTTATTATTGATGTTGATACAGGAAAAATAACCGATAACAATTTTCAAAGTCTAAAACTTTTTGAAGCCAATACTGATGCTGAATTACGTGGACAAAATCTTGGCAGATTTTTATTAGAATTAGAAAATGAAGATAATGATAAAGGTTTTTCAAAAATGATTTACAGGGAAGAAAGTTACTGGCAGGGTGAAATGCGTTGCAAAACAATTAATCAGCATGCTTTTGCCGGATATGTAAGTGTTGTTCCTTTTACTTATGAAGGCAGGAAATTAAAAAAGTTGAATATTATTGATATATCAGATATTAAAAAAGCAGAGGCTGCATTAAAAGAAGCAAAAGAAAAAGCAGAACGGCTGGCTGAAGTAAAATCAAAGTTCCTCTCTAATATGAGTCATGAACTCAGAACACCATTAAACGGTATCATAGGCACCACAAACCTGTTGATTCATGAAAGTCATATGCCTACGCAAAGACAGCACTATGATATTTTAAAATATTCATCGGAGCATATGCTTAATTTGATTAATGATATACTGGATTACAGTAAAATTGAAGCGGGTAAAATGGAACTGGAAAAAAATCCGTTTAACCTTCAAAAGACATTTAGTAAGCTCACGAGTATGTTTCATAATCAATTTGAACAAAAAGGTGTGCAGTTTGAGTGCCAGTTCGATAAGCGGATAGTAAAAGATTTTTTGAGTGATGAAGTTAAATTGAGCCAAATATTATCCAATCTTTTGTCAAATGCATTAAAGTTTACACCAGCAGGTGGCAAAGTTGTTTTGTCTGTTACCCAGTATAATTGCAGCAGTGAAAAAACTACATTAGAATTTTCAGTAAGAGATACCGGCGTTGGTATTCCGGAAGATAAACAACAACGAATTTTTGAAAGCTTTACACAGGTTGATACTGCTACTACACGCAAATTTGGTGGCACTGGTTTAGGATTGACTATCAGTAAACATTTTGTAGAGATGTTTGGCTCAAAACTAAAACTCATCAGTGCACCGGGCAAGGGCAGTTGTTTTTATTTCTTTGCTGAATTTGAAAACAACCAACTGTCTTCTGGTTATATTAATGAAACTGCCGTTAAAGGGCTGCAGTCATTAAAAGGATTAAAAGCATTATTAGCAGAAGATAATCCCATTAATATGATGGTGGCAAAAAGATTTCTTCAACGCTGGGATATTGAAGTTACTGAAGCAGAGAATGGTGCAATTGCTTTACAAAAATTTGAACAGGGAGATTTTGACGTAATGCTGGTTGACCTGGAAATGCCGGAGATGGATGGCTACCAACTTGTAAAAGAAGTGAAGAGAAGAGGAAGCGCAATACCGGTGATTGCCTTTACAGCGGCTGTATTCGACAATATGCAAAAAATATTACTGGAAAGTGGCTTTAATGATTTCATTCAAAAACCTTTCAGGCCGGAAGACCTGCACAAAAAACTTTCACGGGTATATCTTAAAAAACAAAAAGCAGCTTAACGCTGCTTTTTATTTAATAAAATGATTTCATTTTAAGATACTCCTGATCCGGGATTGATCACATTTTCCGGTTTTACAAAATGTAATTTACCGGCAGCATCCTCTGCCATTAAAATCATACCATTGCTTTCTATTCCTCTCATTTTTCGTGGAGCAAGATTGGCTACCACCACTACTTGCTTACCAACAATATCTTCTGGTTTAAAATGCATGGCAATGCCTGATACGATTGTTCTCTTTTCAAAACCCATATCTATTTCCAGCTTTAATAACTTATCAGCTCTTTCTACTTTTTCTGCTGAAAGAATGGTTCCCACTTTCAAATCAATCTTAGCAAAATCATCAAACTGTATCGAAGGCTTAATGCTCAATGCTGAAGGCTCAACGCTTTTTTGTTCTTGCGTTCCACTTTCAGCATTCTGCGTTTTGCTTCCATTTTTCAATCTCTCCACTTGTGCAGCAACTTCAGCATCTTCAATCTTACGAAACAATAATTCCGGTGCTCTTAATGAATAACCCACACTCAGCAATTTCAGTTTACCGGCATTTTCCCAATCCAGCATTTTATCCACCACCTTCAGCATAATCAGCATTTTCTTTGCTGTGTTTGGTAAGAATGGATTAATGAGAATAGCAAGGTTAGCTGTTAACTGCAAACACAAATGCAAACTATTATCAATTGATTTTTGTGCTTCTGGGTTTTCTGCCACACTCTTTGCTACAATCCATGGTTCTTTTTTCTGCATGTATTGATTTCCCTTTCTGCTCAAATCAATTACCTCATACAACGCATCCCTGAATTTATACTCCTCTAATAAACTTTCAACTTTCAACTTTGAACTTTCAATTTCTTTCATAATCCACCTGTCATCATCATCCAGAATATCTTCATGCAGCTTAGGAACTTTTCCGCCACATAATTTATGCATTAGCACAAATGTTCTGTTTACAAAATTTCCAAAGATGGAAACGAGTTCATTGTTATTCCTGTCCTGGAAATCTTTCCAGGTAAAATCATTGTCTTTTGTTTCCGGTGCGTTGGCACATAACACATAACGCAACACATCTTCACAATCGGGGAAATCTTTAATGTATTCATGCACCCACACCGCCCAATTACGGCTGGTACTAACTTTATCTCCTTCAATATTTAAAAATTCATTAGCAGGAACATTGTCCGGCAACACAAAATTGCCATGTGCCTTCAGCATTGCCGGGAAAATGATGCAATGGAATACGATATTATCTTTCCCAATAAAATGAACAAGCTTAGTATCTTCTTTACACCAATAATCATCCCATTTATCAGTCAATTCTTTCGTGGCAGAGATATAACCAATCGGTGCATCAAACCATACATACAAAACTTTTCCTTCTGCATCGGGTAATGGCACTTTAATTCCCCAACTGCTGTCACGGGTCATGGCTCTTGATTGTAAACCATTATCCAGCCAGCTCTTGCATTGACCATAAACATTATTCTTCCATTCTTTATGTCCTTCAATGATCCATTCCTTTAACCAAGGTTCATAATTCTGTAATGGAAAATACCAGTGCTTGGTTTTCTTTTTCACTGGCACCGCATCACTCAATGCACTTCTTGGATTGATCAATTGTTCAGGGCTTAATGAAGAACCACATTTCTCACACTGATCACCATATGCATTTGGATTGGCACATACAGGACAAGTACCAACAATATATCTGTCAGCTAAAAATATTTTTGCTTTTTCATCGTAATACTGTTCGGTTTCTTTTTCTTCAAACAAACCATCATCATATAGCTTCTTAAAAAAGTTAGCGGCAGTTTCGTGATGCACTTTATTGGAGGTACGGGAATAGATGTCGAAAGAAATTCCCATCTGTTCAAAACTCTCTTTAATGATAGCATGATATTTATCTACTACCTGCTGTGGTGTTACACCTTCCTTCATTGCACGGATGGTGATGGGTACCCCATGTTCATCACTACCACCAATAAATTTTATATCTCTTTTTTGTGCCCGTTGATAACGCACATAGATATCCGCCGGAATATAACAACCGGCCAGGTGACCAATATGCACCGGTCCGTTAGCATAAGGCAATGCTGCTGTAACTAAAATTCTTTTGTATTCTTTCATTTCCTGTCCTTACTTAATTAAGTGTGCAAAAATACCGGAAATAAAGGCTTTGCCCAAACTGGTTAAAGAGTCGTTCAACTAAATCGTTTATTCGTTAAATTGGGGAGCTTTGGAAACCCAACATAGTTACGGATGTCAATCATAATCATCTTCGTTTGCATTGTATTGCTTGTTTTATTAATTACCTGGTTAAAGTTTAACCCATTTCTTGCCTTTCTTATTATCTCTATTTTAGCCGGATTATTATTAGGCATTCCGGTAACGCAGGTAACACAATCTGTAAAAAAAGGAATTGGTGATATATTGGGTGAATTGTTTATTATTATTGGATTAGGTGCAATGATGGGTAAATTAGTAGCAGAAACAGGCGCCGCACAAAAAATTTCAGATGAACTGATAAAATTGTTTGGAGAAAAATATATTCGTTGGGCAATGATGCTCACAGGTTTTATTGCTGGTATTCCACTTTTTTATAATGTTGGGTTTGTGTTACTGGTGCCATTAGTTTTTTCAGTTTACTATCGAATCAAATTACCGGCTGTTTATCTTGGTTTGCCATTGATTGCTTCTTTGTCTGTAACGCATGGCTTCTTACCGCCTCACCCATCACCAACAGCATTGGTTGCTCAGTTCAATGCTGATCTTGGTAAAACATTATTGTATGGATTGATCATTGCTATACCAACTGTAATCATTGCCGGATTGCTTTACTCCAAAACATTAAAAAATATCGTTACTGTTCCTATCAAAACTTTTGAAGCAACTAATATTCCTGCTGATAAATTACCCGGAGCATTTAATAGTTTTATTTCTGCATTATTGCCTGTAATTTTTTTGGCCTTATCAACCTTGTTGCCGGCGATAAATATTGAAAACACCGGCATTAAAAAAGCAGTTCAGTTTATTGGTGATCCTGTTATTGTAATGTTGTTTTCTTTATTGATCATCACTTTTACCTTAGGAACAGGAACAAAAAGATCATTGAAAGAGATCATGAATCATTATGGCGATGCCATTAAAGATGTTTCGCTGATCTTATTAGTGGTGGCCGGTGCCGGTGCATTAAAGCAGGTGATGGTTGATAGTGGCGTTAGTGCCTCTATTGGTGAATTATTAAAAACATGGCCGGTGCATCCGTTGTTTTTAGGATGGTTGATTGCTGCCATCATTCGGGTGAGCATGGGTTCCGCTACAGTAGCAGGGTTAACTGCTGCAGGAATTATTGCACCAACATTAGCCGTGCTGCATGTTAATCCAAGCCTGATGGTTTTATCTATCGGTGCCGGCAGCTTAATGTTTTCACATGTAAATGATGCTGGTTTCTGGATGTTTAAAGAATATTTTAATCTTAGTATTAAAGAAACCATCCGTTCCTGGTCGCTGATGGAAACACTGGTTTCTGTTTGCGGATTGATTGGTGTATTTATATTGAATTACTTTTTATAAAATTTATTTATGACAGTTGAAGAAAAATTAGCAAATCTTGGTTATCGCTTACCAAACATTCCTCCTTCCAAAGGCATTTATAAATCCTGTTTAATTGATGGCAATCATATTTATGTTTCAGGGCATGTTTCATTGAATGAAGATGGCTCTTACATTACCGGTAAATTAGGTAAAGACATTTCTGAAGATGCAGGTAAGATAGCTGCAAGGCAATGTGGATTGGCCATTCTTGTTTCAATGAAGAAAGAATTGGGTGACCTGGATAAAATAAAAAGAGTGATTAAATTATTAGGGATGGTAAATGCAACTCCTGAATATGAAAAACATCCGCTGGTGATCAATGGCTGCAGCGAATTGTTTGTTGAATTGTGGGGAGATGATAATGGCAAAGGTGTTCGCAGTGCCGTTGGCATGGGATCCTTACCCAATAATGTATCGGTTGAAATAGAAGCCATGTTTGAACTGAAATAATAAATGATAATGAAAGATGCACATAATTGGTTTGAAATTGAAAATGTAAACGAGCTCGATTCTCCTTCATTAGTTGTGTTTGTGGAAAGAGTAAACCACAATATTCAGTTGGCCATTGAAATGATTGGTGATTTAAATCGTTTACGTCCTCATATTAAAACCAATAAATCACCCGATGTAACAAAGCTGATGCTTAATGCTGGCATCACTAAATTCAAATGTGCCACCATTGCTGAAGCGGAAATGCTGGCTCAATGCAATGCACCGGATGTATTACTCGCCTATCAGCCACTCGGGCCAAAACTCAAACGCTTTGTTGATCTCATAAAAAAATATCCATCCACAAAATTCAGTTGTCTTACGGATAATATAGATGCGGCAACAGAACAGTCAGCAATATTTGATGCAAGAGGATTAACAGTTCCTGTTTACTTGGATATTAATGTTGGCATGAACCGCACCGGCATTATTCCCAATGAAAAAGCCGTTGAATTAGCTACTCATTGCAAAACGTTAAAGGGTATTTCGCTTATTGGCTTGCATTCATATGACGGACATATCCGTGATGTAAATTTTGAAATAAAAAAACAACATTGTGATGAAGCATTTGCTTTGGTAAAACAATTGAATGATCAATTGCAATTGCCGACAATCATCATGGGTGGCTCTCCGGCATTCTCTGTGCATTGCAAAAGAGAGCATATTGAATGCAGTCCCGGCACATTTGTTTACTGGGATAAAGGCTATCATGATCTTTGCCCCGAACAAAAATTTTTACCTGCGGCAGTATTAGTAACACGGATCATTTCATTCCCTTCGCCGGGAAGAATATGCACTGATCTCGGGCATAAATCTGTTGCTGCAGAAAATGAAATAACAAAAAGAGTTTTCTTTTTAAATGCTGAAGGATTAAAACCTGTTGGCCAAAGTGAAGAACATTTGGTTTTAGAAACTGATCATCCTGAAAATTTAAAAACAGGACAAGTGCTGTATGGTCTGCCGCATCATGTTTGTCCGACAGTTGCATTGTACGAAAGAGTTATCACCATTGAAAACAATAAAGTGAGTGGTGAATGGAAAACAATTGCGAGAGACAGAAAAATAAGTTTGTAGTTTTAGTTTATAGTTTTTGGTTAAAGGCCACAACTATTCTTACGAATCAAACTACAAACTTTAAACCATAAACTAAAAACATGCTTATAGTTGATGCACATCTTGACCTTTCCATGAATGCGATGGAATGGAACCGTGATCTGACAAGGCCTGTTAAACAGATCAATGAAAGAGAAGCTGGTTTAACAGATAAGCCCGACCGTGGCAATGCCGTAGTTAGTTTACCCGAATTAAGAAAAGGAAATATTGGGTTGGTGGTTGCCACACAGATTGCCCGTTATGTTTCTCCCAAAAGTTTATTAAGTGGCTGGCATTCCCCACAGCAGGCCTGGGCACAAACGCAAGCACAACTGGCCTGGTATAAAACAATGGAAGCAGCAGGAGAAATGAGGCAGATTACAGATATCTCTTCCTTAAAATCTCATTTAAAAAATTGGAATACCACAAAAAGTAATACTAAAAAACATGTCGGTTATATTTTGAGTTTGGAAGGGGCTGATTCATTAATTACTGTTGATCATCTGGAGAAAGCATATGAGTATGGATTAAGAGCAGTAGGTCCCGCACATTATGGACCAGGGCGATATGCCAATGGAACCAATGCAACCGGTAAAATGAAAGCTAATGGAATTGCTTTGCTGAAAAAGATGGAAGCATTGAATATTATTTTAGATGCAACACATTTATGCGATGATGCTTTCTGGCAGGCAATGGATCATTTTAACGGACCCGTGTGGGCCAGCCATAATAATTGCCGGTCAATTGTAAATCATAACCGGCAGTTTAGTGATGAGATGATAAAAGAGTTGATCACGAGAGAAGCGGTGATTGGTGCAGCAATGGATGCATGGATGATAGTGCCCGGTTGGGTAAAAGGTAAATCAACTCCAAAGAAAATGAAATGCAATTTGGATAAAGTAATTGATCACATTGATCATATATGTCAAATAGCAGGCAATGCAAACCATGTGGGAATTGGCTCCGACCTTGATGGTGCATTTGGAAAAGAACAATGTCCTTATGATATCAATACCATCAGTGATTTGAAAAAGATTCCTTCACTATTAAAGAAAAGAGGTTACAAGAAGGATGATATTGAAAAGATCATGAACAGGAACTGGATTCATTTCCTGGAAAAAGCATGGAGTTAAAATAATCTTCCATTGACCTTTTTTCAAACCAACTATTCCAAAATCTCTTTAGATAAAAACTGGTTTATTCAATTCAATTACTTGTACTTAGTTTCATCCAACCTGAAGAAACGTACAGCATTATTAAAGAATATATCACGTTTCTGATCAAAGGACAGGTAATTGGCATTTTCAATTACACCAATTGATGTTTCCAGTAATTTAGGCCATATCATCAGGTCAGTACCATACATGATCCGTTTTCCAAAACCAGCCTGTACAAGTCTCTTAATATAATCGTTTACTTCTGCGAGTGGGTAACTCCATATCATACCTGCGACATCTACATATACATAAGCATTTGCGCCCATTAATGCGATCATTTCATCAACCATCGGGTAGCCGGCATGCATTACCCACACTTTTAATTTAGGATGTCGTGCTAAAAGATCTTCCAGTAATAGCGGGTTGCCCATTGAGGCACGATACTTTGGATTGGTAATATTTATGGTTCCATTTCCGCCAGTGCCCATGTGAATACCTACAGGAATATTCAATTTTTCTGCAGCTGCAAAATATGCATCCAATGATGTATCACTTGGCGACATGCCCTGGTATTGTGGCGCAGTTTCGCCCATTACTTTATAAAAGCCTGAAGAAAGTGAATCTGTAAAAGCAACAACTGTCATTTCTTTTGAAGAACTGATGCCGATGCTTGGAATTACACGACCGGGTGCTGCAGCTTTTTGCCAGCTGCGAATAACTGAAGCATCACCACTTGCTATGATGGTCATGTTGAGGCGTTTCATTGTTGCCATTAATGAATCCTGAAATTCCTTATCTGATTTTGCTGCTTTAAGTGGCATGGCACAATCTGTATTGATAAAAATTGGCGCTGGTTGATTAGGATCGCCACCGGGCATGCTGCTTAAAAACCATGGACACAGATCATTTGCGAAAGCCGGATTCAACTTCATTGCATGAACATGCACATCAATTATAGGAAGATGTTTATTGGGGGAACTATCCTGTGAACGGGCAATAACACCTGAAAAAAAGAAGAGAACAATTAAAAATAAACTGAGACGCATAGTAATGGCTTTAAGTGTATTGTTTTAATTATTATCGTGGTTGACGCTATATTATTTCTTTTTATACTTAATCACTCTGGCATCTTTAATTACACCTTTCCAGTTAAGTCCATATCCGAAATCATACACATGGCCTTCTGAATCTTTATAACATTGGATATCATGCGGTACATCTTCCTTTTGTTTTTCCACCGTTTGCATATCTGCAGGCATTTGTAATGGTAACAAACCAGAAGGTTCAGCATTACCGGTAAGAATATCTAATATTGCCTGGTCCTGTACGCCAAAGTTTACCAGTATAGCATTGGATACTTTTTCAAACTCACCAAATACCATTGGATTACTCATATTCACTGAAACGATAACCGGTTTCCCTTTCATCTTAGCATAAGTTTCCGTAACCATTAAGAGATCGGTGATATTAATTGCTTTTACAGTTTTGCCTTTGTAAGAACGATTGGTAAAATTTTCCAGTGGATCGCCACCTGCAATGCTGGTATCTCTTGCTGAAGTAGCAGTGTATTCTCCATATTGTAAGCTGACAGGCATATACCCATTACCGCCTTTCTTAACATCTTCGCTACTATAACCTAATCCACTATTTGGACTACTGATGAACACCAGTGCATAATCCGCTTCATCCGGATTATCAGTAACATTGAAATATTTTTTTACAATATTCATGTTAGCCGGGTAATCCAATTTCTCCGGCGTTTCCATTCCCAAAAAATTTCTTCCGGCAGGTGTAAATTTCTTTGGCACATACACTGTTTTATTTTTTGGCAGAGGCAAAACACTGCTTTTGTTTTTCAGTAATACCATTGATTTTAACTGTGCATCATAACCAGCTTTCATGTATTCAGCATTCCCTACAATTTTTGAAGATGTTTCCGGATCGAGATATGGGTTCTCAAACAAACCGGTACGGAATATATTTTTCAATAAGCGAACAGCAGAAACTTCAAATCTTTCCCGCATAAATTTTTCACCATGTTCTTTTACTCCCATGTTATATGCTTCAATAACAGGCCCCATATCATTGTTACCACCAAACTGATCTACACCTGCCATTAAAATTTTATAATGTCTTGCAGGAATACTCATCTTTTCCACTCCCCATGATTTCCCGGTAAGAAATATATCTACAGCAGTTTCATCACCTGTAACCAACCAATCTGTACAAACCACCCCATCATACTTGTACTTCTTACGCAAGAGATCTGTTATAATATATGAGTTATAATTGTTGGCTACGTTTTCATGATTTTTTGTATCCTGGTTGTATGAGATAGTATAATAAGGCATCACCGCCGCTGCCATTTGTGTTTTACCAGTGAGTTTAAATGCACCTTGCGTAAAAGGAATAAAATGCTGGTTGAAATTTTTGCCGGGATACACAGCATATTTTCCAAAACCATAATGTGCATCTCTTCCCCCTTCACCGGCGCCACCGCCGGGCCAGTGCTTTACCATTGCATTTACACTGTTATATCCCCAGCCATTGGCAATTTCTTTATTACCGGTTGATGTTTGAAACCCATCTACATAAGCACGGGCCATATCAGCAGATAACGGACAGGTATTGCTGCAGGTGGGATATTTTATAACGTCCAGCCCGGAACCGCTGCCCAATTGAAAATATAAAGTTGAAGTTAACAACAAAAAGCCAAATAGATATTCGTCTGCCGGAACAAAAGTACAGCGATGCAAACAGCCGAAGTTTCAACGTCCAGCCCCCCTTGCAGCAATACCAATGTTGTAAGCATACCCTTCTCTGTGTCAAACTAAAAACAGGGTAGCAAAATTGCTACCCTGTTAGTGTTGAAGAAGTCTCATTAGTGTTGAACCATGAAAGTATTAGAATACCATTGAGTACCGCTGTATGTCCTTGCTATGTAAGTACCATTTTGTAAAAAGTAAACAGGCATTTGTACTGATTGATTTGTATAAGGCCATGAAGCACTACTCAAAACTGTTCCATACATATCAGTAATTTGTACAGCAGAAATATTACAATAAGTTTGAAGACTTGCACATGCGATTGTAATGTAAGATGATGCAGGATTAGGTGTCACGGTGTAAGGACTGGTTGTACACGCACTACTGCTATAGGCAAGAAATTTATTTAAAGTTATAGTCGTACCACAAGGTTCAGTAAAACTAACGGAAAGTGTTCCTGTTGGCGGGTTAGGACTTGAAGGCGCTTTTATTGCTACATAGCTACCTCCATTATATACGATTGTCCAACCTGTTGGAGGTGTCCAATTATAATTTGAACTACCAGCACCTGAAACAGAAAATGAAATAGTTTGATTTGGACACCAGTACATTGAGCCATTGTTACCAGAAAGCGTATAATCAGAACTTGTGTATGCACCAACATGAACTGGTAATGTAACAGGTGTCGCAACACCACATGATGTAATATTGGCTGTCAATGTAAAATTTCCGCTTGTGCCACCAAACGTTAAAGTTGTTGGTGATGTAGTTAAGCTGCTTAAAGTACCAAGGTTTGATGGAGGTGCAGTCCAAGCAATGGAAGAATTACAAACCAATCCATTAAGCGTATAGTTTGTATTTCCACTACAAAGTGAACTATTGCCTATAATCGAATATGTCGGTTGAGTAATAGAGACGGTGGCTGAGTTACTTGTATTGTAGTTGTTGGTATTGGCCGTTACGGTTGCAGAAACACTGCTTAATGTTTTGCCGCAGTCTGGAGTTAGAGCTAATGGAGATAAGCTTGTTGCTGTTATTGGTATAGAGGCAGGTGCTGGGTTGCCATTATATATCCAACCATTCGGTGTTGCACCTATATTCCAAGTGTAACCAGTAATACCGGGTGTACTTGCATTATTGTTTATAGTGAATGTTATAGGTGCCGTTGCGCCGCATGACATAGAGGAAATAGAAGGAGATATAGAGAATGATGCTGCTGGTGGCGTTTCCTCTATTTTTATTCTTCGAATAAGTACTGTTTGATAAACAGATGCTGCTGGTGGGATTGCAGCAATCATTAAATACGCTTGTTGGCTTGATAAAGATGGGTAATCATAAACATAGTTTGTATCCGCATTTGCAAACGTTGAGTTAGTAACAGGCAAACTCTTCTTTAAATTTCCAGAACCATTTGCATCAATAACACCGGTTCCATTACACTGATTGTTACTACCACTTCCTCCACTGTTTAAATCTGTTCTCAGTAAAACATTAGCACCAGTTTGCTGAGACATAATCCTCGCAGCAGTAATTGTTATTTTGTAAGAATAGCCTTGCTTGAAATTTACCGTTATCCGATATTCAGTACCTTGATTTTGGCTGCCGTTTATAATTTCACTTACTAAATTAACAGTTTTATTTGCATTGTCATAGGTTGGTTGACCAACTGAGGTTAAGTGTGGAATGGTAGTATTTGTACCATTAATCGTACATGGCACATTAATAACCGTAGAAGCATTATTTGGGTCGGAAAAAATATTACAACCGGATGCACCAGTCCATGTATTATACCTTATGAAAGTTTGGGAAAAAGTAGCAAAATGTATCAGTAATAAAAGTAGTGTAGAAAATATTATTTTTTTATAATTGTTTTTCATGATAGTAAGTTTTTAAATGGTGATAATTATTTTTCTTTTTCTAAGTGAAACTGAAAACCAATGCCAAATTGGATTTTGTTATTGCTTCCATTAAATCCCACAACTTTTGTTGTAGAGTATCCTATTAAAAATTCCACCCCCACACTTGTGTTGAAATATACAACTGGTCCGGCGTATAAGGAAAATGTATTTGATTTTTGTCCCCCGGAAATAGCTCCATAGGAGTAGTTTGCATCTGAAATCACATTTACAGTACTTTCTGGCTTTAAAATGTAGTATCGTACAAATGGGCCAATACCAAATACCGTACTTGAGTTACCTACATTATTACTTCCGTAACTAAACGAGGGGCGGATGCCTACAGCAAACTTGTCAAAAAAGAAATGTCCAACACCAGCACTAACCTGTATGTCAGTTTGTTTAAATTGAATTGATGCTGCACTTGAACTTTTCAATGAGGAAATACTGGTATTTCCTGATAGCAGCCAATATCCCTTTGTAATTTGGCTTTGTGCTTCGCAGACAATTATAGTTATAAGAAATGTTGCAATAATTTGTTTCATATTTTTTGTTTTTAAAGTTATAGAGTTAAAATTGAATAAAGGTGGGCTATTATCTTTCAGAAGTATGTATTTTAAAATTTTCATGGCCGTTGTTTTGTCTATTGTCCCACCCAAGAATTGAAGTTTGTCGAACAGGGTTGCTTACAACTGCGGGTTTTCTCCAAAGGTTCCGCTCACCCGGTTCCATCTTGGATCAGTAGCAATATCTACTTGTGGCGATAGAGCTGTTGTTATACCCAATGCTCTATATTCAGTAGCAGCAATATGTCCGAATTTTTTTACAATAGATGGATCAAATGTCGCTGCTAATCCCAATGAACCAGGCCACATAGAAATGGAACCACCAGCACCTGCATTAAATTCAGCATTAGCAACAGTACCGTGACGGGGATCGGAACTGTTATTGGCAGGAATGCCTAATCCAATTCCTTCCACCAAGGATTGCACATTATTATTCCACTCTGCTGCCACGGCTGCATTTTGTACAGAAGTTATTAAAACATGACGCAGATTATCTTTTGTCAAAAATTCTTTTTGCTGATCAGTAAGATCAGATGCCTTAGCTCCACTCTCCGGAAACTTCTTACCGTTGTAGGTGCCGGTAAAAAATCCTGCGGGAGGGCTGGGTATTGGCTGATGCCTGCTATACAGCATTAATCCACCAATTTGTTCAACAGACATTTTTGATGCAATATCCTTTGCTCTTACTTCTGCAGGTAAACGCCAGTCTTCATATTTATCAAGCTTACCATTTTTATTAAGGTCTTTAAATGCAAAACCATCAACGGTAATGATCTTAACACCGGATGCAAGTGAATATCCCAATGTTTGTCCGCCTTTGTTGGTTACAATGGAAATATTGTCCTTAGTTACTTCTGTCCATTTTTGTTGTGTAAAAGCAGTTACAGATAACATTACAACAGCAAAAAATGAAATACTCTTTTTCATTTTTGAAAATTTATAAATTATTGGAGGGTAATAAACAGGTTCTTATTTCTTTTCATTCAAATGCTTTTGCCACTTATCTATAAATTCAAAACCACTCAGTCCATCTATTGATTTCATATCTATTTCCTTTTCTTCAAACTCCATTAAAGCATTTTGCCGGGTACTGTATGGTTTCCACAATGGTAATCCTTTGCCATTAGGATCACCGTTTGCAGCAAAATTTACCCAATAAGATGACATGATGTTTTCAATGTTTTTATCTGCCTCAGTCCATGGCCTGTGCCAGGTATGTAATGAATTCAACGCATAAGCAATTTCCGCAGAGTGGAATGCTCCGTATTGTTCATTTTCCGGTGGCACTTTATCAAATTGGTATAAAAACACCTTATTTTTTTGTTTTGCTGTTTGCAGTCTTGCCCATGTATATGCATGCCAGGCAAAGGTTGTGTTCCTGGCCAGCACTACTTGTGATCTTTTTATTTCATCAGTTGTATTACCAGGATAAGCTGACAAGAATGCATCAGCCAGCTCTCCATATTTTTTTTGTGCACTGGTTTTATAATCTTCCGGAGATGGAGTATTGGGTGGTGCAAATCCTTCATCACGGTTCCATCCGGTTAACACGGGAACATCATTTTGTTTTCCCTGCGAGTAAATATTATATATATTTTCCGGTAACACATAGCCATCAATAACAGGGCCTACCATACCATAACCAACAGCTTTTGCTAAATCATCTGCGGGCATGTTTCGCATTTCAGCAATTGATGATGTTTTTACTTTTTCTAAAATTTTAATTCCGTTTTGTTCAGCTATTGGCAATGTCAATGTTCTTTCATCTGTATTAAACATACCACCGCTTTCAGCAATCACTCTTTGAAACAATCCTTTAGCAATGGGAGAAGCTGCCAATGCATTTACACTGAAGGAGCCGGCAGACTGACCGGCGATAGTTACACGATTGGGATCGCCGCCAAATGCAGCAATATTTTTTTTAACCCATTTCAATGCTTCAACCTGATCAAGGAAAGCATAGTTTCCTGATGAATGAGTTGGCGACTCCTTTGTTAGTTCAGGATGTGCTAAAAAACCAAAAACACCAAGCCTGTAATTAATCGTAACGAATACCACACCTTTTTTTGCCATGTTCTCACCATCATAAATCGGGCATGAACCTGAACCGGAAATAAATGCTCCACCATGTATCCAAACAATAACGGGTTTTTTTGATGTTGATTTTATAGAACTTGTCCATACATTCAAATACAAACAATCTTCATTGATTGGCTCTTCCGGAATCAGAAACTCCGATGTGTACATCGAAAAGGGAACAGGTTTTCCCTGCGGGGCACTTGCGCCAAAAGTCTCACATTTTTTTATTCCTGTCCATGGCGTCACAGGTTGTGGTGTTTTCCATCTTAATGCAGCAACTGGTGGCGCTGCGAAAGGAATGCCTTTGTAGATATAGATGTTCGATTCTTTATTCTGTATTCCTGAAATCAATCCTGTATTTGTTTTAACTACAGTATTGTCTTTTTGTGAAAACACATTTGATACCACCACCAATAAAAACAGAAGGCTGAAAAATCTTTTCATACAAAATTTTCCCAATAGAATTTTTAGGTTTACCTGAATGTAACTTCTATACCAAAGCAGGAATTTGAACCGATAATAATTATTTATCTCAGGCTCCCAGCATTTTAGTTAAATAGTTATAGCTGGAAGTAATGCTTGCCAGTGCATCCTTTGGCATATCATGTTCAATAAAGAAATGCTTCATGCCAGCAGTAGAAGCGGCATCAAAAATTCTTTTGTAATCAATGGTGCCTTCTCCAACCGGCATGATGGTTTCTCTCTTTGCATCCAGGTCTTTTACATGCCATAACGGAAAGCGACCAGGGTTTTGTTTAAATAACTCAACAGGATCTTTACCTCCTTTGGTTGCCCATGCAAGATCCAGCTCCATCTTCATTTTAGTTTGAGAAAGGAACATTTCATAAGGAACCTGTCCATCTACTGTATGAAACTCTGCATCATGATTGTGGTACGCAAAACCAATACCTGCTTTTTTACAGGCTTCATCTGTTTTATTCAATACTTCAATAGAAGATTTTACCTCATCTAATGTATGAATGGGTGTATTGGCACATACTAAAAACTCAATTCCACCTTCTGCCGCTTCATCAACTAATTCCTGCATATTATCTTTCAGATTTCTCATTGGCGGAATAACAATAGGTTTACCATCCTGACCAACAGGCATTTTTGCACCGGGAGGTAATTTGAAAGGAGCTCCCAGCACATGATGTGATTTCCAGCTCAAGCCAATATCATTTAAAAACTTATTAAATTCTTTTGGTTTCATTCCGTAATAACCACCTTTTTTACTGAAGGCTGATTCAATTTCTTTATAACCTACAGCCGCAATCTTCTTTAATGTTCCTTCTACATCATTATCTATCTCATTAAAAAAAGTAAACAACTGCAAACCAATGGCATGAGCTGCAGGTTTGGAAGCAAAAAAATCAAACGTTTTATTACGCAATACCATACCGCCAAATAAAACAGTACCGGAAGCTTTTATAAATTCTTTTCTTTTCATACTATAGCAATTGAGTGTTATGAAATAATTATCGTGAATTAAAAATTATTTTTTCAGTAATGATTCCAGAAACAAATAGCGGCCCCGATTTTTTTCTATTGCTGCTTTTGAATCAACATTGATGTACATCACCTCTGCTGGTTGATTTGCTTTAACCGGCAACCACTTAGGAGCCGTTAAACCATTGGGATCGCCTGTCTTAATAAAGTTTACAAAAAATGTTTGCGTAATAGCAGATACTTTATAATCTTCCGGCTGCCAGTCGTACACACGGTTGGTTGGCAAATTACCCATTGCATATTCTATTTCTGCTGAATGCACGGCGCCTTTTGGCAAAGGAGCTTTAGGCACTGCTTTACCCGAAGTATCTTTTGTAACACCACCTGCAAGGTTTGCCGTAGCATTACCCATCTCTGCTCTCATAGCAGGACGTGGTTTGGCATACAAATAGCGATACACTGGTTTGCCACCAGTTTTTGCCTGCAGGTCAATCCATCTCCAGGTGCCGAAAGCAATGAACCGATCACTGGCAAACTCTGTTGCGGCCTGTTCTACTTCCTCATCAGTAGCAGGAACATATTGTTTAATTGCTTCATCCGCTTTATCACCAAATGTTTTTTGTAATGCTTTTTTGAAATTTTCAACCGTTAGTTTATCTCCGCCCATAACAAATTGCGGAACCATTTCCTGCGAGTTCCATCCTGCCATTAATGGAACATGAGCCTGTTCACCTTTTTCAAATATTTCTGCTGGTGATTTAGGAAAGAAATAGCCGTCAACACAAAAAGGAAATGCACCAAAGCCTGCCTTTGAAGCGCCTTTCAGCAAATCTTCAGCACTCATGGCTCTTAATTCAGCCAATGAATTTTTATTGATGGACTGGGCCCATTTTACTCCGGCGGCTTCGGCTTCCTGTAATGTAGCAGTGGGGTTTCCAAGCACAGAACCGCTTTCTCCAATAGCACCTGCAATCAGGTTTCGTGATAACGGAGAGGCCATTTGGGCACAAACAGAAAATGATCCGGCCGATTCACCTGCGATGGTTACTTTTTTAGGATCGCCACCAAAAGCTGCAATATTTTTTTGCACCCATTGCAACGCAGCACTCTGATCCATCAGTCCATAATTACCAGATCCATGATGTGGTGATTCTTTTGTCAATTCAGGATGAGATAATAAACCAAATACACCCAAACGATAATTAACGGTAACCGTTACAATTCCATGGCGGGCCATACTCTCACCGTCATAACGTGGCTCTGAGCCATCGCCTGCCATAAAACCACCGCCGTAATAGTAAACCAGTACCGGCAATTTTTCTTTACCTGCATTGGATGGCGCCCATATATTCAGATACAAACAATCCTCGCTTGTACCACTGGAACGAAAATTCATATCGCCAAATATGGGCAATTGCATAGCTTGTTTGCCAAACTTATCTGCTTTGCGAAGGCCTTCCCAGTTTTTAACTGGTTGTGGTTCCCTCCAGCGAAACTCACCAACAGGCGGCGCTGCATACGGAATACCTTTAAAAGTATTTACGCCTGATTCATCTACTCCTTCCAATATTCCATTCTCCACTTTTACACGTGGCGATGAATTATCATTTGTTTGAGCACTAACATTTCCTGTAAGCATTAAACTCACCAGAAAACAAAACAGAGAATTTTTCATATCGCTTTTATCGTTTAAGTATTTAAGATTACTAATTTAAGGCAAAAAGCCCCCGCTTTCGCAAAGGGCTATTATTTACCATTAACCAAGAACTATCTTTTTAACTCGTTGATGGCAACCTGTGGTACCAGCACCTTGTTACATTTTTCTGTTACTATGTCACTGCCTAATACAAAACTGGCTGTCTGACGGATGTCAGTTGATGAAGCGCCAACTTTTACGGTATAATTTCCTGCATCAGCAATCCAGGAAGTAGTATTTGTATTAAAAGAAGCAAGATCTGCCGGGGTTAAAACAAAAGTGATTGTTTCTGACTCTCCGGGTTTTAATAACCTTGTTTTAGCAAATGCTTTTAACTCTTCAGCAGGCTTGTCTAATTTTCCTGCAGGAGCAGTGACATATAATTGCACCACTTCTTTACCGGCTACTTTACCGGTATTGGTAATTGTTACTTTAGCTGTAATAGATTTATCAACCGTTTTTGAAACTAAACTGAGGTTACTGTATTTGAAATTAGTGTAGCTAAGTCCATATCCAAATTCATAAGCTGGTTTTACATTGAAAGTATTGTAATAGCGATAACCAACATAAACACCTTCTTCATAGGTTACTTCTCCCGGAATGGCTTTCATACCAAACATACCTGAAGTAGCTTTTTCAGGAAATTCTTTTCCGGGGAAATTTTTAGCAGATACTTCATCTTCATATTTAACCGGGAAAGTAGAAGCTAATTTACCGGAAGGATTTACTTTACCGCTTAATACATCAGCCACGGCATTACCTGCTTCCAAACCAGGCTGCCAGGATAATAAGATGGCATCTACTTTATCTCTCCAACTGGCTACTTCAATTACACCACCGGCATTAATTATCACCACTACTTTTTTACCTTTCGCATGAAAAGCATTACTAACCGCATCAATCAAACTCACTTCTTCTGCTTTCAGGTTAAAATCATTTTCCACTTTTCTGTCAGCGCCTTCACCGGCATTTCTTCCAACAGTGATCAATGCAACTGCATCATCATTTGCTATTTTTGAAATGTTAGCCGCATCAACTGTTAACTCTGGTGCAGGAGGAGTTGGATTCATAAATTCCTGGAACATGTTTCCTTTTGGATGCTTTGCTTTATAATCGCCAAGATGTTTTTCGTAAGTATTTTTTAATTCCTCATCCACTTTATAGTGAGCATTTACTAATCCCTGTAACAATGAAATGGTGTATTCTTCATTTACATCACCACTACCTGTACCACCAGAAATAAAATCGTAAGAGGTATTGCCAAACACTGCAAGTGATTGAGGAGTGAGCGGTAAGGTACTGCTGTTATTCTTCAGTAATATCATCCCATCCGCTGCAGCTTTTCTGGCAATGGCAGCATGAGCTTTCAAATCGGGTTTGTTACTGAAAGCATATTTCTTAATCGCCTGTGATCCTAAAACATAATCAACAATTCTCGCTGCATTTTCATCCAGCACTTTAATTTCAAGTGAACCATTATTGATAGCTTCGGTAATTGCTTTCTTTTGATTGGGGGTACCGGGCATCAGTAAATCATTACCGGCTTTCATTTGCGCTACCGCATCTTTGCCACCAAACCAGTCTGTCATTACTATTCCTTTAAAACCCCATTCTTTTCTTAAAACAGTAGTTAATAATTCAGGGTTTTCAGAGGTATAAGTTCCGTTGAGTAGGTTATAAGAACTCATTACCGTCCAGGGGTTTGATTCTTTCACTGCTATCTGAAATCCTTTTAAATAAATTTCTCGCAATGCTCTTTCACTCACAATAGCATTAACCGTGTTACGGTTTTTTTCCTGGTTGTTGACAGCAAAGTGTTTGATAGAAACACCCACACCATTTGACTGAATACCATTTACCATAGCGGCCGCCATCTTTCCTGTTACTAATGGATCTTCGGAATAATATTCAAAATTTCTTCCGCCCAATGGATTGCGGTGAATATTCATACCAGGACCAAGCAATACATCCACTCCATATTCTTTTACTTCATTACCCATTGCTTTACCAACCTCTCCAACAAGTTTTGTATCCCATGAAGAAGCCAGCAATGTTGCTACCGGCCATGCAGTAGCATAGTAGGTATTGTTATCATCTTTACGCTTTGGTTCAATACGCAAACCGGCAGGACCATCGGCCACCACCGTATTAGGTAATCCTAAATGCCCAATGGCATAAGTAGTACCGGCAGCACCGGGAACTTTATCCATTGTTTGTCCAATAACGGGACCAGTATTTTGTGTTAAACCCGGAATATTCATACCCATACCCACCACTAAATTTACTTTTTCCTCAAGGGTCATTTTACTTACTAATTCTTTAGCTTTTGAAGATTGCGCCACAATTATTGATGCAGGCGCAGCGAAGAAAATAAGAAAGAGAAACCATTTCATGATGCAATCGAATTTTAGATTATAAAGTTCTTTAAGAATGGGACTTGCCCATTTGATAATTATCAAATAAAATATTGATTCTTACTAACAGCGGGTAGGATTATTTAGCTGAGCGGATACGGCTTAATGTTTCCAAAGTAACTCCCAGAAAAGATGCGATATACGAAAGCGGCACCCGCTGAATGATTTTGGGTGAAGTTTGCAGTAATCTTTCATATCGTTGCTGGGCTGTTTCAAACTGTATCGAGTCCATTCTTATTTGCGATAGAATTAATGAGCCGGTAACCATTTTCCGAAGTAGTCTTTCTACTTCATGGTATTCATCTGCCAATCGCATAAAATCGTTATGATGAATACCATATACATCTGATGGCTCTAAAGTTTGAATGATAAGATAGCTTGGTACACGATTAAAAAAGCTGGTAATGGAAAGAAAGAACTGATCATCCAGTGCTATCCACTCGGTTATTTCTTTTTTCTGCCCGGATGACTCGTTGGGACGGGCATTTTTGTAGTAGTAAATCCGGGCAACACCTTTGCGAATGAAATAAATATAGTCAGACACTTCTTTTTCCCTCAGCAGAAAATAATCTTTTGGAACTATCCAATGCTGCCAGGCTTTGAGGTAAACTTGCATTGTTTCCGGTGAGAGCAGCGATATGCGGCCTATAGCTTTTTCTAATTCTTCCACAAGCAATTTTTCAGAGTAGAAATTTAAACAAAAACTTTCGTTTTAATGGCACTGAGCATCTGTATAAAAATAAAAATTTGATTTGTCGCTTAAGCCATTCGTAAACTCAGCCATTTGTGAGGACACAAATGGCTACACTTATAAAACAAAGAGGCAAAAAGTAAGCTTTTATTTACTCTTTGCCTCAACGCCTTGTTTCATATTGCCTGTAGCTTATTTCTTATTGTCTGTTGTCCATTGCCTATTGTCTGTTGCCTGTTGCTTTTATTGTTGCATTCCTTCCGTAGCGCCTGACATTCCTCCTCCGTTATTACTTTTTCTTTTAAATAAGGACATATCCATTTTACCAAAGCGATAAGCAAAGTTCAGGCGGATCATTTGCGGGTCACGAAGACGGCTGTAAGTCTGAACAAAATAATCGCTGTAAGAATACTGTACACTCTTTCTTGTTTTAAAGATATCGCTGAAACTTAAGGTTACTGAAGCGGCATCATTCTTAAGGAAAGATTTTTTGATGGCAATGTCAACACCATAAATTGGTTTGATATAACCCTGTGCAGCGCTTTGCGACATACTCATTGGAGGGCCACCCATGCCACCGCTGTTATCATTTACCGGTAAATTGGTTTTTGACTGGTAAGTAGCAGATAACTGCACACTGAATTTAGATGGCAATTTAAAGTTACTGTTGAACTTACCAAACCAGCTCCACATAGCATCGTTCGCTGTATTCTTAAGGTTAGTAGCGTTAATCTTTGAATTATAGAGATTGAGGTTGGTGCTAATATCCCACCATTTGGTTAAATAGTTTACAGAAGTAACTTCTGCACCATAAGCCTGGCTGGAGTTCGCATTTACAAAAGTATTGATCAGCACATCGGCACCAGTAACCGGGTTGGTTCCTTTATCCTGGTAACGGGTGATGAGGTCAGTTGTTCTTTTGTAATAAACTGAACTCAGCAAAGTGTTATTCTTTTTAAATGTTTTAGCATAAGAAAATTCAAATGACTGAGTGAATTCGGGTTTCAGGGCAGGATTACCTTTTGTGATGTTTAATGCATCTGTATAATCAACAAAAGGAATTAACTGGAAAAAGTTAGGACGATTGATCCTTCTGGTTACACTGAATTGTAATTCCTGTTTGTTCTTCAGCTTCTGGCTCAGGAATAAGGAAGGAAATAAACTCACCGGATATTTGTTATTGAACTTGCTGTTATCCGTGAGCAATGTTCCATTGTATTGAGAGCTTTCTGCCCGTACACCAATCTTGTAACCAAAATCTTTTTTACTGCCGCTTAATGAAACATAAGCTGCATACACATTATCAGTATTTTTATAATTGCTGGTTGCAGAAGGAACTAATTCAAATTGGTTGCTGGATGGGTTCAGAATATAGTTCTCATTGATATTACTTGTTTTGCGTAACTGCATTCTTAATCCTGTTTCTAATTTTATATTCTTAAAAGGTTTTACATAATCCGTTTGAGCAGTGAGGAACTGGTTAGTACCACTGCTGATCAGGTGCTGCTGATAATCCCCCGTTTTTGTTCCGCCCTGTTCAGTATAGTAATTGGTGATATAAGAGTTGTCACCACCGTTTTTACCTGAAAAAAAGTTCATGTCAGCCGTTAATTCTTCACCTTGCTTTGGAAACAAATGTTTCATTCCTAATTGCAAACCATGCGCATTGAACTCTCTTTTTCCATTTGAAAAACGTTCGCTGTAGCTGCTGGTTTTACCGGTATTCAATAAACTATCTGTGAGTGTTGAAATTGTTTCGTTAGGTTTGAACTCACCATGCACTTTAATTCCTGCGATGGAGAAAGTTGTTCTGTTAGTAGCAAAATAATCTAATCCTACTCTGCCAAACATAAATCCACCGGATGTTTTATTATAGTTGTTTTGAGAAACGGTTGTTTGCGGATCGTCAAATAAATTCAAACGGTCTGTTGTACCGATTACTCTTGATTTATTCTGATTCACCATTGCACTGGCAGAAACATTGATCTTACCCTGGCGAACGTTGAAATCGCCACCACCATTTAATGCACCACGTTTATCAACGCCGGCACGGAGGTTACCATTATAACCAGCTTTACGGTTTTTCTTTAAAATGATATTCAAAATACCGGCATTACCACCGGAAGCATCGTACTTGGCTGAAGGGTTAGTGATCACTTCCACACTCTCAATTGCATCAGCAGGAATCTGGTCTAATGATAAAGTAGTTGGTCTGCCTTCAATATAAATTTGCGGAGAAGCATTTCTCAATTTCACATTACCATCAATATCCACCTGCACAGATGGAACATTACGCATCACATCTACAGCTGTACCACCGGCACTCACAATATTTTTATCTACATTAAAGACTTTTTTATCAATATCCATCCTCATCAATGGTTTGGAAGAAACTACTGTAACAGCAGATAATTCTTTTGCATCAGTCACGAGCTTGATATTACCGAGGTCTTTATCAAAAGCATTCAGCATATTACTCATAGCTGCCATCGCCTGCGAAGGATCATTACCTGATGGTTTGGGACCACCAGCATCCATCTTCATTTGAAAAGATACTGTTTGTTCTATCGCTTTAAAACCCGTTGCACTGATCTTTAATTTCAGCTGAACCATAATAGGTAACTCTGAAAAACTAAATTCACCATTAGCTTTTGTTACAATTCCTTTCAATAATACTTCCTTTCTTTTTTTGGTCGCCGTATCATATTTACTTTGCAGCAACATAACTGAAGCAGCGTTAATAGCAGCACCACTGGTATCAGTAATTTTTCCATACACATGGCCCATATTGGGAACCTGTCCGCCCTGCTTTCCGGTAGCTCCGGAAAATTGTGCAGACAAACTAAAAACAGCAGCAAAGAAGGCGATGGTCAATAATATCTTTTTCATAAACATTTTTTAATTACAGCACAAAACTATATTGGTAACAGCAGCCTTATAAAGTAAATGAGACAAGCCCCCCAAATGTTGCGACGAATATTTTTCTGCTTTATAAGTGGCAAAAAAAAGAGTGCCAATGGCACCCTCATTAAAAAACTTACAAGTGTAAATTATTTTGGCATTTCAAATGTCTTCGCATCAATCGCAGTATTTATTTCCAGCTTGCTTACTTTTTGCGTCATCTGAAACATTCCCATATTAATATCTTTGGTATAAGGAAGTACTACACCCAAATCTGTTTTCTTAAAATCTGAAAAAGTAGTGGTAACATCAATTTGCTGACCCATCATTTCTCCATTGGCTAATACTTTTACCAGGTTAAAAGTCTTGGTGTCAATAAAATAAAATACATCAACAGTTCCGCTTATTTTGATCTTATAACTTCCTTCTTCTGTTCCCTGCAATTCAGCTTTTAATCCTTTTGCAGCATAATCGGTAAGACCCCCTTCAAAATAAATAACAGATTTACCATTTTGCCATGCTTCATCGGGCATTGCCTGTGCATCGGCTGCACCCGCCATTGGGTTGATCATCCAACCACCTTTGTCTGTAACACAGCTAATAATTTTTGAACCATTGAATTCAGTTTCGGTTTTATATCCCTGCCCTACCAGCAATGTTTCTTTTACAGTAGTGGAGTTACCCATAATTTCAGTGGTACTTTCCTGCGAAACAGATTTTAATTGAGCGATTTTATCTTTACCGCCAATGGCATCAATATGTTTACCAATGATTTCATCTACGGTCTGTGCATTAACAGCAACTGTAAAAAGAACAGCTGCTAAAAAAGAAGTCAGAAATTTCATTTTGTATAGCATTAGAGTGATTAAAAATAATGAGGCCCAAAATTAGGAGAATGGATTTAACTAATATCATTCCATAGACCAAAAGGGAAATAACTGCGACCAAATTGCTCAAATAAAAAAGCCGGTATTGTTAAATACCGGCCAACATTAACACTTATATAGTCTAACCTTTTTTTAATTCTACGTTTACTGCAATCTCCACTTCTTTACTTACCACTAATCCGCCAGCTTCAGTTGCTTTGTCCCATTTAAGGTTATAATCAAAACGGTTGATAGTTGTTTTTGCTTTGAAACCAACTCTTTCAGCTCCCATTGCAGTAACAGTACCGCCGTAAGTAACATCAAAAACCACCGGCTTGCTTACATCACGGATGGTTAAATTACCAGCCAGTTTGTATTTGTTACCACCCTGTGGTGTAAATGATGTGCTTTCAAATTTCATGGATGGATATTTTTCAGCATTAAAGAAATCATCAGATTTCAAATGCTTGTCACGATAATCATTATCGGTGTTTACTGAGTTTACATCAACAGTAAAGGAAATTTTAGCATCAGAAAAATCACCTTTGATGTTTTCCATACTACCATCAAATAATTTAAAAGTTCCTTCCACTTCTGAAACCACTAAGTGTGTAATAGTGAATTTCACATTGGAGTGAACTTTGTCCAGCGACCATTTACCGGCTGGTAATTTAGCAACGGCCTTAGTTGTTGTTTCATTGCTAGCAACAGTATTTGTTTTGAAAGCAGATGCTAACACAAACAAAATACCTGCGGCGAGAATTGAATAAATAATGTTTTTCTTCATGATCATTTTTGATTTTAGAAAGTAAAATTCTTGTTGTTTTAGTTTTGTTGATTTTATTTTTGTCAAATAGTCCACAAAAATAGTGAAGAAATCTGAAAAATAATGTTATAACATTGAATTTTTTGTTAAAGTGAGGTTTTCCCTGTAATAATGCCCAGTGCATCCCGGTAATTGTCGCTTATGGGCAGCTCCATGTCTGCTATATATACAGAGCTTTTGCGAACGGAGGTGATATGATTGAGAGAAACAATATAAGATTTATGAATACGCAGGAACTTTGCTGAAGGAAGTTGTTCTTCGAGTGATTTCATACTGATACGGGTAATGATGGGTTTATTGGAATTGACGAGATGGATTTTTACATAATCTTTCAATCCTTCAATAAAAGTAATATCGCTGAAGTTTACTTTGACCAAACTGTACTCCACATTTACGAAGAAATAATCGGGTGCAACATCTGCATTTGATGCAGGACGATTCTTTAGTTGAAAAAGATCGTACGCTTTATTGCAGGCTTTAACAAAACGTTCCAGCGAAACTGGCTTTACCAGGTAATCAACCACATCAAGATTAAATCCTTCCAATGCAAATTTTTCGTACGCAGTAATGAGAATGATCATTGGTTTAACACTTAAACTCTGGATGAATTGCAAACCTGTTAAGCCCGGCATTTGAATATCGAGAAAGATCAAATCAACAGTTTCCTGCTGTAATAATTTCATTGCCTCCATTGCATTGCTGCATTTGGCAACCGGCTGCAAATATGGAACCTTGCTGATATTATCTTCCAGCAGTTCCAGTGCCAGTGGCTCATCATCAACAGCAATGCATTTTAGCATTAATGCAAATTTAAATTTAATGAAACAGTAAACCAGTTATCTTTTTTTGTTATCTGCAGTTTTTGTTTATCGCCATACAGCAAGTTCAATCTCCTTTTTACATTGTTTAAGCCAATGCCGGATGTTTTATCTTTTATTTCAATGGAAGCATGATTATATTTGTTCTTAACAACAAATATTAAAATTCCATTTTCAGTTTTAAGGTCGATTCCAATATGGGCTTCCTCAATCATTCCTGTTCCATGTTTGAAAGCGTTTTCTACAAATGGAATTAAGAGCATAGGCTCTATTTCATAATTGACGTCGTTATTTTGCATGTTCACCTCTATCGCCACATTTTTTCCAAAGCGTAACTGCTGCAGATCAATATAACTCTGCAAATATTCTATTTCTTTTTCCAGCGGTACTTTATCTTCATCTGTTTCATAGAGCATATAGCGCATGAGCAAAGAGAATTTTAATAAAGCCGGTTCCAGCAAATCAGATTTTTTTCTTGCCAGCGCCACCATATTATTCAGCACATTGAACATAAAATGGGGACTTGCCTGTGAACGAAGCAATGACAATTCCGTTTTTAAATTTTCATTTTCTTTTTCTCTTGCTACCCTATCTGCACGGGTTCTGTCTTTAATCATTCTATAGGCAGTACTTCCTGCCAGTATAAATAAGAAGAAGAAAAAATTGAATAGTAAGTGCCCCCGAATGTTGAATTTTGATTGGCCCAAAACAGAAAAGAATAAAAACCAGGTAAATAATAAAATGGTTCCAAAACAAACAACAATAATTAAACTATACTGGTTATATTTTCTTTTATAAATAAATGAAGGAATTAAAAAAAGAGCATTAAAGTAAAAAAAGCTGACATAGATAAGATCGTTAATAAGATAACTGATAATGCCAACTGTTTCTTCCTTAGGTCTGTGAGAATTATCACCATAATTAGGACGGAGAATAAATGGCAGAGAAAATAACAGCGTCCATGCAGCAATATGCAGCACAACTGCTACCCACTTTTTATTATACCATTTTAAACTCATGTCGGCAAGTTAGTAAGTATTTACAAGCTACTTGATGGTAAGGGCAAATGCTGCGACGAAATGGATGTATTTTGCGACCAAGTCTAACTTATAAGCCAGTAATAGATACCAAACCATACTGCTGCGAAAAATAAAATTGTGAAAACATCTTTTTAATTTCTTCAAAAGCTCTTTTTTTATACGCCAATTGTCAAATTATCCAACCAGCGAAGCAAATGATGGCAACGGTAGCCTGTATAATACGAAAGGTCATAATCTAATTGATTTAAAATTTTGTAAGAACTGCAACTTAATCATCTGTTTCATTATTTCAAAGCTGAAGATTTAATAAATTGCCTGACAATTTTATATATGAGCAGCAAACTCACAAAAATTCCTCCTTACTTACAAAAGGGCGATACTATTGGTATAACCTGTCCGGCAGCTTTTATGACAAGAGAAAGAGTACAGGTTTGTGTTGATACTTTGCAAAGTTGGGGCTATAACGTTATTGTTGGAAATACAGTTGGTAATAATTCTCAAAACTACTTCAGTGGTACAGATGAAGAGCGGTTGAAAGAATTTCAACTGATGCTGAATGATGATAATATCAAAACCATTTTATGCGGACGTGGTGGTTATGGTATGGGAAGAATCATAGAACAAATTGATTTTAAAAAATTTAAGAAACAACCCAAGTGGATTATTGGGTTTAGCGATATTACTATTCTGCATTCACATATTCATTCCAATTATAAAATTGCTACGCTTCATGCTCCAATGGCAGGTGCATTTAATGATGGTGGTGCCGAAGGGCAATATGTACTTTCATTAAAGAATGCATTGGAAGGCAGGAAAATAAAATATGAATGTGCTGCGCATGACTTCAATAACAAAGGGGAAGCTATTGGTGAATTAGTTGGTGGCAACCTTGCTTTACTGGCTCATTGTGTTGGAACGTCATCTGATATAAAAACCAAAGGAAAGATTTTGTTTATTGAAGATGTGGGTGAATACCTGTACAATATTGACCGTATGCTTTACCAGTTAAAACGCAGCGGCAAATTAGATAAACTGGCCGGACTCATCATTGGCGGTTTTACCGATTCAAAAGATACAGAACGTCCATTTGGCAAAACTGCTGAAGTGATCATTAAAGAAATACTGGCTGAGTATAAATATCCCATCTGCTTTAATTTCCCGGTTAGCCATGCTAAAGAAAATTATGCACTAAAAGTTGGCGTAGGCTATAAATTGAAAGTTGGTAAGAATAAAGTAACACTTGAAGAATAATTACTTTAATAAGCTATCCAGCTTTTGATGAAACAGGGGATACTTGTTCAAATCATTGTGACTTCCGCCTTCAATTGTTATAAACTCATCAATAGGTTTCAACATTGGTTTTAATCTAACTGCATTACTATAAGGGATCACCCAATCATTTGTTCCGTGAAATATGGTGACCGGCACTTTTACATCTGCGAGGAAATGATAGGTCGGCATTTTGTAATGAAGCATTTTCTCTACCGGGTATATTGGTAAATACTGTTTGCCCAATTCTGTAAAACTATAATAAGGTGTTTCGAGTATTAACTGTTTACACAAGTGTGTAGATGCCAACTCTGCAGCAATACCGGTTCCCATACTTTTACCATATATAATAATGCTGTCACTCACAAACCTTAACCGTGCCACTTGATACAATGCTTCTGCATAACGATACAAATCTTCTTCTGTAAACCGTCCGGTACTTTTTCCATAACCGGGATAATCAATCATCCACACTTCATATCCATGTTTGGTAAAGTTATCCGCATACTTTGCATACCAGCTGATGTTCTTTTTATTACCATGAAAATATAGCACCACTCCCTTTACACTATCACCTGCAGTAAATTCTATCACATTCAAATTGGAAACACTATCCAGCTTCATATTGATATCCCGGTGTGACTGTTTGAAATCGTATTTGTATTCAGGCTTTAGCGAAACTGGATGAAACAATATCCTGTCCTGTAAAAAATAAAATACTGCACCTATAATCACATAGGTCAGCAGCAATATTTTTATCCATTTAATAATTCGTTTCTTCATCAGTCGTATTTCAATATATCTCTAATGAAATTATGATACTCAGGAAAAGAAGGAAGGTTATTATGCCCGCCACCCTCAATACGTATCAATGTGATCGTTCTTGGATTAAATCGTTGTAATTTCTCACTGTGTTTGATAGGTATCAACCAATCCTTTGTTCCATGAATGATATAGACAGGGCATTTCACTTTCTGTATCCATTGATCGGTTCGCAAACGAAAACGCAATACAATTTTTACCGGCAGGATTGGCAAAAAACGTTCCACCACTTTTTCAAAACTAAAATAAGGTGCATCTAATATCAAATATCTTGGATGATTATCAGCAGCCAGTTTAGTAGCAAAACCACTGCCCATACTTCGTCCATATACGATCAAATGATTTTCCGGGTATTTCTTCAGCAGCCCGGTATAAACAAACTGCATATCACTCAGTAATTTTTGTTCAGTACGTTTACCGGTGCTTTTTCCAAAACCACGATAATCCACTAAAACAACATCATAATTATAGCGGTAAAAATCTTTCGCATATTTTGCCCAGCCTTTTATACTGCGGGTATTACCATGAAAATAAAGGATCAGTCCTTTTGTATTTTCTCTAAAGAAATGAAGGCCATTGATGCGTACACCTGGCTCCACATCAAAAAAATATTCTTCGAAAGGTGCATCATATTTAAATTCAAAATCCTGTTTAAGTTTCTCCGGCTTAAAAATAAATCTCTCCTGTATAAAGTAGGCAATTACAGAAAGTACAATAATAGCAGCGATGATATATAGTAAAAGTGCTGGCAATAAAAAAAATTGACAGTTAGCAGTTGACAGATGACAGATGAAATTAATGAATTAACAACAAACCATAAACCACAAACTACAAACCATTAAAAACTTTCTTCCAGGCTTCCATTCCCCCGGTTAAATTGATGAGATTGGTAAACCCATATTTAGCTGATAAACGCTGGATAGCAATTTTGCTCCGGATACCCATTTTACAATACAATACAACTGGTTTGTCCTGGGGAATTTCATTGGCGTGACTCATAATATCGGGCAATGGAATTAATCTTCCGCCAATATTAAAAACTTTGTGTTCTTCTGGTTCACGTACATCAATAAGCATGATGTCTTCTTTATCAGAAAGTTTTTGGTACAATTCGGCAGGGCTGATACTTTGCATGTTTAATTACTGGTTTCTTGTTGCTGGTTGATGCAACATACAAATTCTCCAAAACAAAAATCATGATTTGAATCCAACCTTAAACTTTAAACCATTAAACCTTAAAACCCTATTCCTCTTCCTCGTAAATTCTTTTCAGTTTAATAGCAGTAACCGGCGCTACCACCAGCGGGAATTTCTCGGTAAGTACATTGCTCTGATCAAGACCAAAACCTCTTTCTTCACTAAGGCTCCATTTTTTGAGTAAAAAATATATTCTCATAATTACCCTTTCCCAGAAAGGCAATTCATTATCCTGGCTTAAATATTTTTCCAGTACCACAAACTGAAAATCACCCACCACATTGTTACGTTGCAAACTTTCGTACCGGCTGGTGATGTTCACTTCTTTGTTCTGCACCATCTCTTCCACTACTTTACGGAACATTAAGTTGATCCTTGGTTGTATGCGGAAACCTAAGCGAAACTCTACCCTTATCACTTCATTGGGAATAATTGTTTCCACTTCATATTCTGATGTATATGGATCATCCAATGTATCCACATGTACAAACCAGTATATATCGGCCCGTTTAGGTTTACGGTTTAATATAGAATAGATGATCTTATGTTCAATTTCTTTTGGATTGTTTGCACTGGTAAGATAAACCAGGTGAGTACTGTATTTATTCACCGTCATATCATTACTCAACTCCTGTAACATAGAGAGGTAATGTTCTAAGCGAACAAATTCCACATACCTGTTTTTAATCTTACGGCTTCTGTACCATACAAACATTACCAGGAACAATCCTCCACCTACCAGCAAAGTAACATAACCACCATGCGTAAATTTTATGAGGTTGGCAATAAGGAATGATACTTCAATAGTGATATAAACTATCAGGAACAAGTAAATAAATCCTTCATTAATTCTGTGCAACACCAGGTAATTGGCAAATAACACTGTTGTGGCCAGCATACATAATGTAATAGCTAAACCGTAAGCTGCTTCCATATTTCCTGAAGACCGGAAGTATAACACGATACCTGTACAACCAAAAAACAGTAATAAGTTAATAGCAGGAATGAATAACTGCCCACGTTCTTCTGTAGGGTAATTAATTTTTAACCGTGGCCATAAGTTCAGTCGCATAGCCTCAGCCACCAGCGTAAATGAGCCACTGATCAATGCCTGGCTGGCGATGATAGCAGCTAAAGTAGCAATCACAATACCAATTACCAGGAACCATGCCGGCATAATACTGTAAAAAACACTTTCCAGTAACACTGCATCCGGATGCTGTGCAGCAAAAGTTGCAGTGCCCAATAATTCATCTGTAGCGAACATTGTTCCGTTATGTTGCATTAACCAGGCACCTTGTCCTAAGTAGGTTAATATCAAACAGGCTTTTACAAATATCCAGCTCACCCGAATATTGCCTCTGCCACAGTGACCCAGATCACTATACAAAGCCTCCGCACCAGTAGTACAAAGGAACACCGCACCCAATAACCAGAAACCCTGCGGATATTTTACTAATAACTCTATAGCATAATGAGGAGATAAAGCTTTTAACACACCCCAGTGATGAGGAATATTAATAAGTCCCATTACCGCCAGCATTAAAAACCAAATGCCCATAATAGGGCCAAACAATTTACCAATACTGGCTGTACCAAATTGTTGTAATAAGAACAGTAATACCAATATGGCTATTACAATAATTACGATAGTTTGCTGGCTCAGCACATGCTCTTTAAAATAAGGCATTACCTTTAAACCTTCCACTGCTGATGTTACAGAGATGGGCGGAGTAATCATACCATCAGCCAGCAAGGCGGCCCCACCTAACATGGCAGCTTTTACCAGCCACTTACGGCGACGCTTCACCAAAGTGTACAAGGCAAATATTCCACCTTCACCACGGTTATCGGCTTTTAGTGTAAGCAGCACATATTTAATAGTGGTTTGTAGCGTTAGTGTCCAGAAGATGCAACTAAGACTGCCAAGGATAAGCAGTTCGTCAATCCGTTTACCGTTAACAATGGCATTCATTACGTACAGGGGAGACGTTCCGATGTCACCGTAAATAATTCCCAGAGCGATTAGGAGGCCCGCTGCGGTGGCCTTGTTGATATCTTTGCCCACGGCGTGAGTGTAAAGGGTTACTTTTTAATAAAACGGCATCAAAGGTAATAGTTGTATAAATATTCGCAAGTTTTTGTTGCGAGACTCTAACTACGGTTAAATGAAAAGAAAGAAAATATAAACACAGTCGTTAGTTTGATGAGTTGAATAGGCCAGTTATATTCGTCATCAAACCATTTTTTTAAGTACATTTATGTTTCTCCGATTGCTGCTGTTATTCTTTACCGATAATTAAATAATGCTATGCATTTATCACCCAGAGAAACGGAAAAGTTATTGCTTTTCCTTGCCGGAGAATTGGCAGAAAAACGTAAAGCAAGAGGGTTAAAATTAAACTACCCCGAATCCATTGCCCTCATCAGCTCCCGCCTGCAGGAAGCAGCCAGGGATGGCCAATCAGTTGCACAACTCATGCACTACGGAACTACCATCTTAACAAAAGACGATGTAATGGAATGTGTAGCAGAAATGATACATGATATACAGATTGAAGCAACTTTCCCGGATGGAACGAAACTTGTTACTGTACATGACCCGATTAGATAACAATGCTGAATGCTAAAAGCTTAATGCAAAACGCAAATATTCAACACACAACATTCATCATTCAACATAAACACTATGATTCCCGGAGAATACATTATTAAAGACGGAGATATTGTTTCCAACGAAGGCAGAAGAACAATAAAGATTATTGTGGTAAACAAAGGTGACCGTCCCGTACAAATAGGTTCACACTATCATTTTGCAGAAGTAAATAAACAATTAGAATTTGACCGTCACCAGTCAAAAGGCATGCGCCTCAATATTGCAGCAGGCACAGCAGTACGTTTTGAACCAGGCGAAGAGAAAGAAGTGGAGCTTACCGAATTTGGCGGCAATAAAATAATTTATGGTTTTAATAACCAGGTGAACGGCTCTGTGTGAAGAGTAGTCGGCAATTGGCAGTCAACAGTTGGCAACTAAAAAAATAATTCACTATTGACCATTCACAATTCAACATAACAAACCATGGGTTTTCTTATTAATAAAAACAAATACGCCGGCATGTATGGCCCCACCACGGGTGATAAAGTGCGGCTGGGTGATACAGAACTCTTTATTGAAATAGAAAAAGATTATACGGTTTATGGAGATGAGGCCAAGTTTGGCGGTGGTAAAACCATTCGTGATGGTATGGCTCAGTCGGCAAGAGCCAAACGTGATGAAGGAGTGCTGGACTTTGTCATCACCAGTGTAATGATCATTGACCATTGGGGAATTGTAAAAGCTGATATCGGTATTAAAGACGGAAAGATTGTGGGCATTGGCAAAGCCGGAAACCCTGATACGATGGATGGTGTTTCACCCAATATGATTATCGGCGCTTCCACCGAAGTACATGGCGGAGCAGGATTGATTGCGACAGCCGGTGGTATTGATACGCATATACATTTTATTTGTCCTCAGCAAATTGACCATGCATTGTTTAGTGGCATTACTACTATGTTTGGTGGTGGCACTGGTCCTGCAGATGGCACGGCTGCAACAACCGTTACACCTGGTGCATGGAATATCCAAAAGATGTTAGAAGCGGCTGATGCTTTTCCAATGAATCTTGGATTTATGGGTAAAGGCAACTGTGCTACCACTGAGCCATTGGAAGAACAGATTGAAGCCGGCGCTATTGGATTAAAAATTCATGAAGACTGGGGAAGTACACCTGCCGTAATTGATGCATCATTAAAAGTGGCAGATAAATTAGATGTGCAGATTGCGATTCATACGGACACTTTAAATGAAGGTGGATTTTTAGAAGATACTGTAGCAGCTATCAATGGAAGAGTGATTCATACATTTCATACAGAAGGCGCCGGTGGTGGTCATGCACCGGATATTATCAAGATTGCGATGTATCCAAATATTCTTCCGTCATCTACTAATCCAACAAGACCATATACAGTCAATACAATTGATGAACATTTGGATATGCTGATGGTTTGTCATCACCTGAGTCCGACAGTAGCAGAAGATGTTTCATTTGCTGACAGCCGTATTCGTCCTGAAACCATTGCTGCAGAAGATATATTGCATGATATGGGTGTGATTAGCATGATGAGCAGTGATTCCCAAGCGATGGGTCGTGTGGCAGAAGTTATAACAAGAACCTGGCAAACAGCGCATAAAATGAAAGTACAACGGGGACATTTGCCGCAGGATGAAGGAAAAGAAAGTGATAACTTCCGGGTAAAACGGTATGTATCGAAATACACTATCAATCCTGCCATCTCACATGGCATCAGTGAATATGTTGGTTCAATAGAACCGGGCAAACTGGCGGATATTGTTTTATGGAGACCAGCTTTGTTCGGTTCTAAACCTGAAATGATTATTAAAGGTGGAATGATTATCGCATCCAGAATGGGTGACCCTAATGCTTCTATTCCTACCCCACAACCGGTGATTTACCGTCACATGTTTGGAGCATATGGTAAAGCATTGCATAAAACCTGTGTGAGTTTTGTTTCAAAATTATCATTAGAGAAAAACATTGTGCAACAATATGAATTGGAAAAGATAGTATTGCCGGTTAAAAACTGCCGTAGTATTTCCAAGAAAGATTTAATTCATAATGACGCTACTCCATCAATAGAAGTAAATCCTGAAAACTATGAAGTAAAAGTAGATGGCGAAGTAATCACCTGCGAACCGATGAAAGTATTACCTCTGGCTCAACGTTATTTTTTATTCTGATATGATTATTACACAAACACTGGGAAATATAAATACAATCGATACCAGCAACAAAGTCATTGATTGGTTGCCCCTGCAGTGGTTTGAAACCAGTAAACGCATTCTGCGTAAAAAAACATTATCAGGGAAAGAAGTAGCATTAAAATTTCTAAATGAATCAACCACACTTACGCAAGGTGATATAGTGTGGCAGGATGAACAAACCATTATTGCAATTGATGTATTGCCCTGTGATTGTTTGGTAATTCAGCCAAAGAATATGTTTGAAATGGCCTCTGTTTGTTATGAAATTGGCAACAAGCATCTTCCCTTGTTTTATGAGAATGATGAATTACTCGTTCCTTTTGAATTACCACTGCAGCGATTATTAATGGCTCAGGGTTATGAGGTAAGAAATGAAAAAAGGAAATTACTTCAATCATTAAAAACAACAGTAGCACCGCATGGCAATAACAATGAGTCTTTATTTTCAAGAATAATGAAACTGAGTTCAAATGAATAGCGCTTTATTAAAACTGCTGCATCTTACCGACCCTACCCTGCCCATTGGAGGTTTCTCGCATTCGGCAGGATTGGAAACTTATGTACAGCAGCATAAAGTAAAAGATGCTGTTACAGCAAAAGATTTTGTTGTGCAAATGCTAAGCAATAATATTCATTATACCGATGCTGCTTTTGTTTCTTTAGTGTATAATGCTGCAATAGAAAATAATTTGAGTCAAATTATTTCATTGGACAATGAATGCACTGCTGTTAAACTACCGGAAGAAATGCGGCAGGCCAGCATAAAAATGGGTAAGCGCTTATTAAAAATATTTCAGCCGGTTAAACAGGAAGATTTGCTAAATCAATATTCAGCTGCCTTAAGAAATTCAGCAACTAATGGAAACTATTGCATCGTATTCGGATTAATTGCTGCATTAATGAAGATTGAAAAGAAAGAAGCCTTAACCGGTTTTTATTATAATGCGGCTGTTGGTTTTGTAACTAATAGTGTAAAGCTGGTTCCGTTAAGTCAGCAAAGCGGACAGGAAATTTTATTTTCTCTGCATGAACTGATTAATGAACTGTCCATAAAAAATCTGAATCCTGATAAAGAATTAATTGGCTTATGCTGCAGTGGCTTTGATATTAAGTCTATGCAACATGAGCGATTGTATTCAAGATTGTATATGTCGTGACTTGCCCTGACATTCATGTCGGGGAATAAAGAACATAACTATGAGTGAAAGAAACTATATAAAAATCGGTGTGGCGGGCCCCGTTGGTTCTGGTAAAACAGCTTTGATTGAGCGGCTTACCAGGGTAATGGCAAATGAGTACAGTGTTGCCGTTATCACCAATGATATTTATACCAAAGAAGATGCTGCATTCTTAACGATGCACAGCTTGCTGCCACCAGAAAGAATTATTGGTGTAGAAACAGGTGGTTGTCCGCATACTGCTATTCGTGAAGATGCGAGTATGAATTTAGAAGCCGTGGAAGAAATGGCAGAACGGTTTCCGGATGTGGAGTTAATATTTATTGAAAGTGGCGGTGACAATCTCTCTGCTACATTTAGTCCTGATTTAGCTGACCTCACCATCTTTGTAATTGATGTGGCGGAAGGAGATAAAATTCCACGTAAAGGCGGACCCGGCATAACAAGAAGCGATTTGTTAGTAATTAATAAAATTGATTTGGCTCCTTATGTAAATGCTAATCTTGAAGTAATGGAGAGAGATGCAAAGAAAATGCGGAATGGTCAACCATTTGTTTTTACCAACTTAATGAAGCCGGAAGGATTGAACGAAGTAATTGGCTGGATAAAAAAATATGCTTTGCTGGAAGACATCAATGAACCTGCTCTTATCCGATGAAAGCACAACTGCACATACAAGCTGCATTGCGCAATGGTAAAACTTACCTGAAACAGGGTTATTTTTCTCCGCCATTTAAGATTGCTAATATTACGGAGAATAAAAAAGCTCATGCGTTAGAGTTGATGCTGATGAGTTCTTCTCCTGGCATATTGAATGGCGATGAATATGAGATTAAAGTAGAAGTGGATGATGGTTGTTCTTTACAGTTGTTTACACAATCCTATCAGCGGTTATTCAATATGAAAAAGGGAGCAACTCAAACAACAGCAGTTGCTCTTGGTGAGAATGCTTCTTTCATTTATATACCACATCCGGCTGTGCCGCATTATGAATCTGTTTTTATATCTAAAAACAATATTCATTTAAACAAAAGCAGTCAATTGATCTGGGGTGAAATATTAACCTGTGGAAGAAAATTAAATGGCGAAGTATTCCAGTTATCAAAATATCACAACCTCACTGAAATCTACATCAATCAAAAACTTATCATTAAAGAAAATTTATTGATACAGCCTTCTTTTATCAATCCTTCTTTGACCGGTCAATTAGAAAATTATACACACCAGGCAAGCTTGATAATAGTAGATGAGTCAATTAACACAGCTATCATTAAAGAAGAGGTAGCCGTTTTATTGGCGGAAACAAATGAAATTGATTTTGGTGTTACCAATGCACCGGTTAATGGTATCATCATCCGCATACTGGGAAACAAAGCAGAACAATTGTTTCAATTGCTGCAATCCATTTCATTATTGATACAAAAACAAAATAAAGTAGTCACCTCCATTGCATAGTGAGCTCACCATATTGATCATTACTGCTATTGGCATTGCCTGTTTACACACTGCATTGGGTCCTGATCATTATTTACCTTTTATTGCTCTATCAAAAACAAGAGGCTGGAGTTTTGGTAAAACATTATTATGGGTGATAGTATGTGGCTGCGGACATGTGTGGAGTTCAGTATTACTTGGTTTAGGTGGCGCTGCATTAGGCTGGAGTTTATCCAAACTATCATGGATGGAAAATATAAGAGGCGGCATTGCCGGTTGGGCCTTACTCATTTTTGGATTGTTGTATGGAATATGGGGATTGATAAGAGCTTATCAAAATAAACAACACAAACATTTTGATACCTACGAAGATGGAAGCATTTATGTATATGAGCATAAACATGGGCAAGCAGTTTTATCATCAGAAAAACATAAAGTAACGCCCTGGGTAATGTTCATCGTCTTTTTACTTGGTCCCTGTGAACCTATGATTCCTTTATTATTTGTACCCGCAGCAAAAAATTCATTTTATGGAATGATAATTCTTATTACAGTATATACTTTGTTTACTTTACTCACTATGATACTAATGGTGGTATTAGGTTATTATGGTCTTGCCCTTCTTAAAACAGAAAAGCTGGAAAGGTTCATGCATGCATTAGGTGGCTTAACACTTTTTATTTGCGGTGCAGGAATGGTATTTATGGGGTGGTGATCTTTTAACTTTTATCTCCTCTGTTGCCTTCGTAACTTTAATTCATGAAAAAGCTATTTTATGTTTTTGCAGTCATGGCCTTTGCCAGCTGTAATAACAATGCAAACAATAATGTAAATGAACCTGTAACAAACGACACATTAGCATTTGGCGAAAATGCAGGTGATACGCTTTATTTCTGGAATGTAGATAATGAGCAAAGTACCCGAATCAAAGTTTTAACAGAAGAAATAAGCAATCCTAATGTGCAGGCCATCATCAATGGACTTAATATGGTTTATCCTGATATACTGATTCAATTCAGCAGCATAACGAACGATACATTAAATGTTTCCATCTCTCAAAGCGAAAAGCTTACGCAGCAAATAGGAACATCCGGTGCTGCACAATTTTTTGCTACTGCCTGTGTCAATTTATTTGAAACACATGGCATCAACTATATTCATTTTGATTTTACCGCAGGTGATCATGCCAAACCCGGCACTTTCAGCCGTCAGCAGTTTGCTGATATAAAAGAAGTGAAATAATCAACAGCCGGGATGCCAATGCTGCTGTTTAAAAATTAATTGATATTTGATTATCCCTTAATTAAAGCCTTATTTATAATCTGGTCTTCAAAACGAAGCCGCAAAAAATACTGGCCTTTGCTCAATATTGATAGGTTTTCTATTTCAAACTTATTGTTGCCTTTATTAACAAAAATCTTTTTTGAAGCCACAGTCTCACCAAAAATATTTACGACATCTGCCTGTATAATACCGCTTCTGGTAGTTAAAATTTCAGCTTTAATTTCATTTTTAAATGGGTTAATAGCCGAAAGGAGTGCAACACTTTTTTCGTAGTTACTCAGTACAATTATTTCCGTGTATTTAAAAAGTAGCCCATCACCTGAGATAGCTTTTATTCTGTAAAACGCCTGTCCACTAAGTATATCAGGGTCAGTAAATTTATATGTTTGTCCCTGGGTTGTCAGTGCATTTACTCTTCCTGCCGCAATAAAATTATTTCCGTCCCGGCTTTTTTCAATAATAAAATACCCATTATTAAATTCCTTTGTAACCGTCCATTTAAGTTGAGCAGACTGGTCAATAACAGTTCCATAAAAATTAATAAGAGAGATTGGAAGTGGCGTACAATTGGATATGTTAAGCGGAATATTACCAGATGCTACTACTGAGCAATTGGCGTTATTAAGGTTGGCGGAGGTAGTTGCTACTTTCACCCTTATAATACAACCGCTGTCGGCATAAACGGGTAAAAAGCTATAAATAGTTTTCGCCAGTGAATCATTTGAAATTTTGGCCGTATAGGCTAGCGTATCGTTCTTGATAGTTGTCCAGCTACTTCCGTTGTTACAACTTTTTTCCCACCTCACATATTTATAGTTAGGAAAATATGCGAGTACCGAATCAGTAAAACTTACCGCCATTGCACTGGCACAACCTGAATACCCTGAAGCAGGGTTTATTAATTGTACAGGGTTACAGGTTTTTAATCCAATATCATCAAGAGCCCAGTCATTTCCACCCCCACCGGGCGAATTATTCCGGATAGTTAAAGTAAAAGAAGTTTCTGCAATACCCGTCTGGTAAACGAATCCTTTTTGCACCCAGCGGTTGAGAGAATCGGACCCTGCCTGTGTAGTATCTACCGGGGCAGCTCTGTTGGTACCTGTATATAAAACATCACCAGTAGTATAATAATCTGTTCCATTAATTTGAAATGCCAGATTTGGTGGTACACCCGATGAATCACCAGTCGCAAATGGAATATATCCAACGGATGAAGCACCCCGGCCTGAAGAATCACATCCACATTTATAACAGATATTTCTTACCCAAGCTGATATTTCATAATAAGTATTAGGACATAAATTAGTTACAGCATACTGGAAGGCAGTATCGGTTCTGTAAGCTGCATTAACCACCAGCATATATCCGCAGGGATTGGTGGCACTTACAGGTTGTGTGGTATCACAAGGCTTGTTTCCTTGAGCAGTATTAGAAGCGCCTGTATGGTCGCCAATAATATCCCATAATGTAAATACCCTTTTACTTGGGGAACTGCCATCAGGTTTTGCCCATGTATTTATTGTTGAATAATTTGCACTGGTATTATTAGCAATACCATAGTAATAATCCTGCGGGCCATTACCTGACCTGAAAGTATCATAAGTATAACCAGTTACATAAGCTGAAGTGCCCCTGTTTCTTGCGAGGGGAGCACCAGTTGAAGGTGTACCAAATGTTCCATTTGTTTCAACCCCCAGTGAATTAGTAGCAGCAATGGAGTTTGGACATAACCCCGGGCTGTTATAAACCATTATGCTGTCCCTCTTAAAATTTACAGTTGTAAATATGCCTGTGGCAGCATCCCGTAGCACCAATGCTCCTCCTCCAAAATTAATTTTTGTGTCATACCCTGCATATACCTTAACCCTGTAAGTTGCCATTAAAATACAAGTACTACCATAAAATGAAGGCCTTGAATTGTTTGTCACAAAGCTCCTCGCAAACACGTTGGCATTTTTGCCGGGTCTTATTTGAATAGCCGAGTCAAGTGTAATAGGGACCACTTCCACCCATCCTGCATCTGCATCTTTGGCACTTGTAAAACGGGCTTCACCGGCACCTGCATTAGAAACTATTTTCCCTTCATTCGTCCTGATTGCCAAACTGTCTGGCTGTAAGGCAAGCCCCCCACCTTGTTTTAGTGTATCTAAAAAAGCCACACTATCAACTGTACCTGCTTTAACTACCAGTGTTGCCCTTATTTCAAGTATATCTCCGGGTGTTACAGTACCACCAGTTGAGTTTTTAGTTACGTTAATATAACTTTTGCTGTAATCAATTACGGCAACGGGGTCGGTAATACAAACAGTAAAGCTTCCATTATTACTACTTGTATTTGGATAAACTCTCGCAAAATAAAGATTACCTACTGTAAGATTTGATGCATTGATGGTTGATGTGGTAGCGGTGTTTGTACCACACGATACACTTGTTAACCCGGCACAAGCTCCGGAAAATAACTGCACCCTTGGGTTAGCTAAAGGTGTGGCACCAGCAGAGGTAACTACAATGGTTGGGTTAGATGATCTGGCAGTAAAGGAATACCATACGTCCCTGTTAGCTGCACCGCAACCTAGAGAGCCTCCCAGGTTTGTATAAGTAGTGATACCAGAAACTATGTCCCCGGCTGTTGGGACGGCGCAGGTGGAAGAAGAAACAATGTTTATAGCACCGCCACACAAATCGTTGACTTGTGCATTACTTTGAGCCACTTTTAAAAAAAGGAGGGCTGAAAGTAATATTATTTTGCAATTGGATTGTAAATGGTTTACACCTTTCATGGGTTCAGCGTATGGAATATCACCGATATTGGCAGCTTAAAAATACATAATAAGTTGTATTTATATAATATTATAATGATGTATAAGTAGTTAATGTACCTACTTTTTAAAAATCGGGCAAAACTACTCACTTTATGCTACAGTTTTTACTTCCCATATTCGTATTATTACGAAAAAATTATTGATTGTAAATCTATTATTCATTCTAATTAACCCTCCGTACAGCTTAAGCGTTTTTATTTTTTAAATACTTATGTCCGCTTAAAAAAATTATTTATTCACATAGTGTAAACAGTAACATTTACCCAAATAGCGTATAAAACTTAACTTCACTATTTATTATCTTATAATTTAAATTTTAACTGCTTTGGTATGAAAAAACTTTTACAATCGCTGTTTATTATTTACTGTTTTTTTGTTTCTACTGATGGCTTAACGCAGCAGCCGAATGATAACTGTGCCAATGCTGTTTTAATCCCTACATCGGGGACTTGTTTTAATACTTTTTCTACCGTAGTGGGTGCAACCAATTCTGGTGTTGCAGTTGGTGCCTGTACAGGCACACCAGATGATGATGTGTGGTTTAAGTTTGTGGCAGCAAAAGCAAACCCAACTATTACATTAAGCTCTTTGGGAACCGGCACCCCCAGCATTACCAATGCTGGTGCAAGATTGCAATTATTTTCAGGCACCTGTGGTTCTTTCACCAGCTTAGCCTGTGGAAATACTTCCATTACTGCTTCCGGTTTAACTACGGGCACCACCTATTATGTAAGGGTTTATACAAATGCAGCGGGAGCACCTGCTTCTAATGGTCAGTTTAATATTTGTATTACCGACCCCGGGCCTCCTGATATTATCGACTCAACTAATATTTTATTTAGTATTGATACTATTTGTAAAAATTTGGGTTACCCATGGGAAATATCACGTGGCCCGGATGATTCTTTATGGATTACAGAAGCCAGGGGCTACCGGGTTGTAAGAATAGCAGCCAACAGAACGCAAACGTCAAAAAATGTACCCCCTCAACAAGTCTTAAAAATCCCCCTTGGTACTGGTGAAATAAACTTTCTGCGTGGCCCAAGTGGTGGACCGGTTGTTGCCAATCAGCCCGAAACATACAGCAGATGGCCCCAAGGTGGTATGATGGGTATGGCATTACACCCCTTATTTGGTACTAACCCTACCAAACAGTTTGTTTATTTGGCTTATGTTTATAAACAGGGTACCTGTCCCAATAGCAATAACCCGTGTTTTTATAATACCAAAATTGTTCAATGCCGTTTTTATTATGCGGCAGATGTTGGCAATCCATCCACTCTGCCAAAAAAAGATACGCTTATAATTATTGATACTATCATGTCAAACTTATCAGGGAGCAACGATCATAATTCCGGCAGAATGGTAATAAGCCCATTTACCGAGCCAGATGGGACTTATAAATTGTATTATTCTATCGGCGATATGGGAGCAGGTCTATTTAATAATACTACCCGGACTCATAATAGCCAGAATAAAGATGTTTATGAAGGAAAAATATTAAGATTAAATACGGAAAGGGATGCGGATGCACCCGACCCGAATGACCCCTTTAATCAATGGATACCCAACGACAATCCGTTTACTTTTTCATCAAGTGTAGTGCCTGCCACGCTAAGTGGCAAAAGATCGGCGGTGTTTACTTACGGTCATCGTAACCCGCAGGGCCTTGTATGGGCTAATGTAAACGGCACCTGGAAACTATATAGTTCCGAACATGGTGATACATCGGATGATGAAATAAATATACTGGTAGCAGGCAAAAATTACGGCTGGCCTAAAGTATCGGGACTTTGTGATGATAATTATAGCAATACTGACATCTTTGCTAATAACAATCAGTTAGCCAGTGTTATCATACCGAACGAAAAAGCAGCTTTTTGTAATATAACTCCCGATAACACCGAACCAATTTTTTCCTTCTTTAACTGGACGGGTGGCCAACTAAATAATATTAATACTGGCAATATTTTTACCTGGCCAACTATTGCCCCATCATCTATTGATTACTACAACTTTTCCGCCGTAGCGGGAGGGCCGGTAAACTGGAATAATTCATTAATGGTTACCTCATTAAAATATGGTTTATTCCGTTTAAAGCTAAAAAGCGACGGCAGTTCAATTGACAGTACTCAATCACCAAAAGTTGTTATAGATACTTTTCCGCTAATGCACGGATGGAGGGTAAGAGATATCACTTTTTCAAAACTTGGCGCATCCATTTATGCCGCCATTGACAGCAGCGGCAGTACTTCTGGCCCCACTGGTGGTTTTGGAGGAGCAAATTCTAACACGTTGAATGGTGGTACTATTCTCAGGTTCAGGTTTACCGGTACCCCACTTCCAATACGGGAAAACCCGGCACAGGATGTACCCCGAAACAGTCCTTCATTAAAGGTTTTTCCAAACCCTGCATCAAATTTTTTGTATGTTGATAATAAAAAGAATGTTCCCAAACCTTTTACGTATTACATATATGATATTACAGGAAGGCTGATTCAAACAGGTAACAATTCAAATAATAACTTTAGTGTGAATATAGCAGGCATAAAATCTGGTATATATATATTCAGATTATTTAGCAGCATTGAAGCTGAGTTGCTAACGGAGCGTATTATAATTAATTAATAAGCAGATAGCCTGTATTAATTTCAAAAAAATATTGCCCAATGTTTTCATCTGAAAAATGTTGGGCAATATTGTTAGAAGCTGTTTAAAAATGATTACTTGAATTTTCTATTGGGCTTAAAATGGGCTGAGGGGACACAGCCCATTACATATCGTAGCCATTCGTTTCCCCACGAATAGCTTACATGGTGAATCAAAAATTTATTTTTAAACAGCTTCTTAGACGGATAATTTTAATTAAAAACTTCATTTGTTAAAAGTCTGGCATCTGAATTTGATTGCGCAGCAGGTCATCAAAATTATCTCTATTACGAATCAATTGTGCTTTATCATCTTTTACTAATACTTCTGCTGGTTTATAACGACTGTTATAATTAGACGCCATTTCAAAACCATATGCCCCGGCATTATTAAATACCAATAAATCTTCTTCTCTTATTTCATTTAACTCACGGTCTTCAGCAAAAGTATCTGTCTCACAAATATTACCAACCACATTGTATAATTTAAGCGGTCCTGCTGGATTGGAAATATTTTCAATGTGATGATACGAACCATAAAACATTGGACGGATCAAATGATTCAATCCTGAATCAACACCGGCAAAAACAGTTCCGTTCGAATTTTTTAACACATTTACTTTTGCAACAAAATAACCTGCTTCACTTACAATGAACTTACCCGGTTCAAACCATGCCTGCAGTTTACGATTGTATTTCTTTTCAAACCATTCAAATTCTTCTTTCATTTTTTGTCCGAGCAATTCCATGTCTGTTCCTTCATCACCCGGTTTGTATGGCACTTTAAATCCTCCGCCAAAATCCAACACTTCCAGTTCAGGAAAGTAATGTGCAATTTCAAATAACACTTCCATTCCTTTAGCAAATACTTCCACATCTTTTATTTCGCTGCCGGTATGAATATGTAAGTTTTGAATGCGCAGGTTTGTTTGTTTGGCAATGTCTAATACTTTTTCAATTAACTCTAATGGAATACCAAACTTACTGCTTGAGTGACCAGTTGATATTTTCAAATTTCCACCTGCCATAATATTGGGTCTTAATCTTATTCCCACCGGATAAGAATGACCATACTTCTTTCCAAACTTTTCCAAATTGGATAAACTGTCAATATTAATATTTACACCTAACTCAACTGCTTTTTCAATTTCGCTGAAGTGAATATTGTTGGAGGTATATAAAACATTTTGGGGATCAAAGCCTGCATAAATAGCCAGCTCCACTTCATTTACTGAACTGCAGTCCACATTGCAACCAATACTTTTTATATAACGCAGAATATTTACATTGGTTAATGCTTTGCAGGCATAAAAGAATTTTGCATTGATGCCGCTGAAAGCATTAGTAAGTCTTTCATACTGTGCTTTTATTTTTTCAGCATGATATACATACACAGGTGTGCCAAACTCTTTGGCTATTTCTGATAATTGCTGATTAGAAAGTTTTAACTCTGACATAATTTATTTCAAAAACGAATTTAACTAAGAAACAAACGCTTTATCCCTAACAACTACTTGTTTTTTATAAACAATAAAGGATGAGCATTCACCCATCCTTTATTTTTATTTAATTTTTTTATCACTATTGTTGTTCATCATTTGGTTGATCATCTGAAGTTTGTTCATCATCACTCTGCTCCTCCTCTTCAGGTGAGGCTTGAGTTTCTTCACTTTCCTTGTTTTCCTCTGTTTCAATCAAATCACCATTTTCATTTACCACTAAAGGCTTTTCTTCTTCCTTTACATCTGTAACAGGCAATGGTTCTTCTGCCTGCAATTCTTCTGATACTTCGAAATTTTCATTTACCTGTGTTGGAAGAATGATTTCATCAGGGATGATCTCTTTCAGCTTTGGTAAATCTTCCACTGAGTTGATACCAAAATAATCCATAAACGTTCTGGAAGTAGCATACACCAGCGGATGACCTGGCAATTTTTCATTTCTTCCGGATATAACAATCAATTCTTTCTCTAATAATTTTTGTACTGCATAATCACAATTCACTCCACGTATCGCTTCCATCTCTCCTTTAGTGATTGGTTGTTTATAGGCTATAATGGATAATGTTTCTAACGATGCGTTACTAAGCCGTTTTAAAAACTTTTCGCCATTTAATACAGCAACCGTTTTAAAATATTCTTTCTTAGTAACAAACTGCCATCCGCCGCCAATCATTCTTACTTCAAAGGGATAAAATTCTGCATTGTATTTTTCCCTGATCGTCTCAATGGAAGCTTCTACCTGTTCCAATGTGGCACGGTCTTCAATAAAACCCTGGGAATTATTTATAAGCTCAGTCAGTTCTAACGCACCCAGTGCTCTGTCGCTTGCAAAAATCAATGCTTCAATATGCGGAATGATTACGGACAACTCCATTGTATTGTTTGTAGTTTGTAGTTTGTAGTTTGTAGTTTGTAGTTTGTGGTTGTGCAATCTAACAATAAACAATAAACCACAAACTATAAACTTATTAACCTTGTAAAGCTGCTGCACCACTTACAATCTCCGTCAGCTCAGTGGTGATAGCTGCCTGTCTTGCACGGTTGTAAGAAATCTTCAATGAACGCAGGAGTTCATTGGCGTTTTCTGAAGCTTTATCCATCGCCGTCATCCGGGCACCATGCTCAGAGGCATTAGCATCCAGTACTGCTTTATATAATTGAGTATTGAGGATTTTTGGCATCAGTTCAGCAATCAATGATTCCTTGGCCGGTTCAAAAATGAAATCAGATTTTTTATTGCTGTCTTTGTTTTCCACTTTGGCAATCGGCAAAAAACGTTCTACCACAAAACGCTGGGTAGCGGCATTCTTAAATTCACTGTACACTAATTCCACCACATCAAATTCTTTATTCAGGAATGCCTGCATAGCGGCTTGTGCAGCTGACTGTACATTTTCAAAACTGAGGTTAATGAAAATATCTTTATGTGCAGTATCAGTAGGAATTTTAAAACGCTGAAAAGCTTCCCAGCCTTTTTTACCGATTGGCCATACTGTAACATTACCTTTTTTCAGTTGCTCACTATAATTTTCGTTAATAGAAGCACGGGCTGCTTTTACCACATTGGCATTATAAGCGCCGCACAAACCACGGTCAGAGGTAATAACAATAAACAATATTTTTTCAGCAGGTCTTTCAGCAGCCAGGTTTAATCCGCCCAAATCGCCACCATCGGTATTGCTCACAATATTGCTGAGCATTTGCTGCAGCTTTTGAGCATAAGGCCGCATTTGAATGATGGAATCCTGTGCTTTACGCAGTTTGGCAGCACTCACCATCTTCATGGCTTTAGTGATTTGCTGTGTACTTTGTACTGATTTGATCCTGTTACGAACTTCTTTTAATGCACCTGACATGTATAAACCGTTTAATGTTTAAAAGTTTGACGTTGAAAGTTAGCGGTATGTGATAATAACCTTAAACTTTAAACCTGAAACGTTCAACTTTTTAATGGCCGCAAAGGTACTGGAAACCACCTGAAATTTGAAGGGAGAATGTAAAAAATATCAACAGGAGAAAGAAAGAAAAATGCCCCATACTTTTCATAGGATGGGGCAGGATTTGTGCTTTTCAGGTATTGGATAATTTTTTTGCCTTTCACAAGATAGTTGGTGAGTTATTTAACGGTACTGGATTTATTGTGTAAGGCCTGCCTAAATGCTGATTCAAATATCGCAATCGATTGCAGAATTTTATACCCAAAAAAGACTCATTTAGTCCCTATAAATGTCTAAACAACACTGATTTTCAGTAAAATGGAAAACCTACGTAGCTCTTTTACGATGGCTTTCAGTAATTACTGATTATAATAATCAAGCTCTTATTTGATTGCCAGACTTATACTCACTGGGCAGGCAACCAAATTCTTTTTTAAATGCAACAGAGAAATTGCTGAGGTTGGAGTATCCAAGCTTAATACCTATTTCAGATATCTTGTATTTTCCGGAGAGTAACATTTCTTTGGCCTTGTGCATGCGGTTCTTTTGATAATATTCATAAAGTCCCATTCCATACACCTGCTTGAAAAGCTTCTTCAATTTGGTTTCACTCATTAAAGCAATCTTTGACAGCTCTTCTACTGAAAGAAACTCGTTCATACAATTTTCAACAAGGATATTCTCAACACTTATCAGTTTTATCATATCGCTTTCAGTTACTGATATGGTTACATCTTTATCGGAACGGGTGAGAACTCCGTTTAAAAAATTTTCCGTTAACCGGTAAGCACGGGTTTGCAAAAACAAATTACTCAGAGGTAATTTCAAATCTTCCCTGAGCATGGTTTCAATAATACGCTTATGTTTTGCTGTTAAAACTTCCTTGTTGTAATTATTTATTCCATTCGCCACATATTCCTGTAACCTTTCCCGGCTTACAGGATCAATATTATTGTTCATCCACTCTTCTTCCATATAAATGGCGAGTGACATTACCTGCGTTCCTTTTTTAAATTCAAAACTATGATCCATACGGCTTGACAGTAACAAAGCCGCCTCATAATTTTCTTCACTGGTTTCTTTCATCACATCACCCAGGTAAAAAACATATTTATCCTGTATATCCAGCTTGCGGAAATAAAGAATGTATCCGTTTTTGTCATTATCTTTTATCTGCAATTGAACATCCACATTACAAAGAAAGTTACCCATAGCAAATGATAACCCGGGCTGAATTGCCATAGCTTTTACATAGCCCTCCCCTGCCTGTTTAGGAATTTTTATGGTGTTGTTTTCGGCAGAAGTGCCAAGAGTAGCTGCAACTCCATGTATCCACTGGTCAAATGGACCTTGCTGATAGGCAAAATTCAAAGTATTCATCGTACCAAATTTTTTGTTACAAAATCAATTTTCCAACAGATGAAATTCGGGCAGCAAAGTTACTATCGCAATCGGTTACAATACTACTTACAAAAGTTTAAACACCAATCACATTAGCCTAATATTATATAAATGGAGTTAATTCTTTTGTTAGCGAACAAAAAAGCAGATATGAATAAACTATTGTTGAAGCTTAAGTTCAACAGGCCTGAGTGAATAGCGAATGATGAAAACACCACCTTCTGCAGTGTTTTGTGTTAGCCTGATATACTGAACTCTTGTGGCTGCTAACTTTAATGCAGGCTGTTTCTGTTTTTGAAGATATTCAACTGGAATTGTAACAGAAAAAGGTTTAACGGTTAATGGCCCCTGTGTATAGCTGAAAGATGAATCGCTTTCAACAGTTGATACTTCTACATAATCATCAACCCCTAATGCGGGTGTAATAAAGTTTAATGAAAGTGGTTTTGATTTACTGGCTGATGCCGGTGGGTTATCCCATTTAAACGCATCAAAAGAAAATTCATTAGTGTACGTTTTCTTAGCCATATCTGTAAATTTCCACTGATGATTACCATCCATTGTTCAGCTGCTTTTGCCACTTCATAATAAGCTCCTCTAAATTTGCTGCTGTCAACTTTAATTAGTTCGTCATCTAACTCTACTTTGCCGGGATCATTTAAAACTAAAGTAGTTCCATTGGAGCCGGCGAAACGAAAAACAGCTGTGGCAGATAACTTTTCATCATTCTCACTATAGCTAATATTATATGACTGGTAAATTTTATCCTGTGCCACATCTTTTGAATCGCCAATTTCACTACTGGTACAGGAATTCATAATTAGAAGAATGCTCAAAGCTGCCAGAAAACGTTTAATGGTCATGGTTTTTTATTTTAATACTTTGGGCATTTGAAAAGTTAGTTAATAAAAACACAAACTGATTCTCCTTCATTAATACAAGTCATCACCATAATTAATATTATCAACCCATTTTTCAATACGTTCTTTTTCACCACAAATCAGCAATACCCTGAACTTCCCTTCTGATCTTTTAATAAATACCAGCGCAACAGAAACATTACTGTAATCTTTTACTTCCTGCGGATAATTATAATAACTGGCGGCAGCTACATAACCTGTCGATGGCATTGAAATACTACCAACCAGTTTAACCGGCTTCTGTCCTTTCTTTAAAACAATACTGGCAGTAGCAACTTGCTTTGCCAGGTCTTTGTATTTAGCAATTGCCTTTACTGAATCCATATCTTCACCATAATGCGCCACATATAAAGGATACTCTGCATCATCCCAATTAACCAGGTCTCCACTCACAGTGCCGGGGAATTTCATTAAGCTATTATCAGTATAAGAAAAATAAAAATCATCATTATCCCTATTATCGGTTGAGGCTTTACCCGTTAATGGCAAATAATAACCAGGGTAAAGAATAGTAGCGTTAGTAATTGCTTCTGCAAAAGTTTTAGGAACAGGGTTGATGGTTACTCCATCAGCAGTTGTAAGCTGGGTAATTTTTGTTACGTACCCATTATCAAAAGTTCCTTTTACAAAATTGCCATAGCTGTCTGCTTTCCATCCATCGCCATTCAACTGCCCTTTTACATAGTGTCCCTTATACAAATCATTGCTGTTATTGGCAAACCATGCATCACCGGTAAAACTTCCGCCTGATGTTTGTCCATAGTAAATGGTTTTCTTATTTACATCAATACTCAAATTATTGTTACCCGAAAGCAGGTCCTTATCATATATACCCTCATCATAATACTGGCCTGTTTTATAATAATAACCATACCCATAAGCACCAATATCATTATAATTACCAATCATCCGGGAAGAGTCGTCTCTCACAATCAGCCCTTTATCTAAATAACCATTATTAAATATTCCAAAATAGCGTTTCCCGTTTTTAAGATCATAATAAAATCCTGAGTCTTTCAGGTATTTAGTGGCAGGATCAAGTGTACCAATCAGTATCTGTTTTTCCGTTACCTCACCAAACAACTGCGGGCTTTTTAAAAAAGAATTGAGCCCGGTACTTCCGCCACTTACCCACTGGTCATTACTCCATGTTCCTTCATACAATTTTTTTGATGATACTTCATACTGAAATCCTCCTCCATTCTTTTTGTCTTCTTTATATAAATTGTCGCTTATTATTTTTCCCTCATTACTTAAATAAATATTACGGCCATCAATCAAATCGTTTTTAAAACCACCCGTTAAAAAATTATTGTTTTTATAGATTAATGTTCCCTTCCCTTCTTTTTTTCCATTTACAAAATCACCAATATACAAATCACCTGTGCTATTCAGGTTAGTACCTTTCCCGTTTAGCTTGCCATTTTTCCAGTTACCTGATAAAAAATATCCTGTTTTAAAGATCATCACCCCTTTACCGCTGTAAGCACCATTTTCAAAATATCCTGCATATCGCAATACGTCCTGGCTGCTGCTATAAATAGCTACACCCAATCCATTGGGTACTTTATTTTTGACTTCACCAATATAGGTGATGTCAATTCCCCAGGCATCTTTAAGCCCGGTGATCTTTGTAACTGTCTGGGCAAAACAAATACCAGTAATCAGCAAACCTAAAAAAGTGGATAATGTCTGTTTCATGGTGGTAAATTTTAAGTTCATAATATTTTCCCTGCCAGCCTGTCGCAACACTCGTTTACTATTAATTTTATTTAACAACTGTTTTTCCGTCGGCAAACCTCTCCTCGGCTGAATTAACTATCTTTGCCGCCTCAAAAACTTTTGCTGCCAGATTGGCCTTCCTGCTTTAAAAAGCATGGTTTTTGACAGCTAAAGTGACTATTTAATTAACTGAAGACAATACCCAATAACACGTAATTATTATGTTAGGCTTTTTATCGAAGTTGTTTGGAGGAAGTAAAAGTGAAAAGGATATTAAAACCATCTTACCACTTGTTGATGTTATCAACCAGCATTTCCAGCAATATCAATCGCTCAGCAATGATGAGCTCCGCAATAAAACTCAGGAATTCCGCCAGCGTATAAAAGAGCATTTAAAAGAAATTGATGCTGAAATTGCTGAATCAACGAATAAAGCAGAAACACTGGCTGAAGAAGATATTCATGCAAAAGATGAAATATATCAGCAGGTTGATAAATTAAAAAAAGAAAGGCTTAAGAAAATTGAAGAAGTTCTTAAAGAAATTCATCCGGAAGCTTTTGCTGTAGTTAAAGAAACAGCCCGTCGTCTTACCAATAATACAGAATTGGAAGTTACGGCTACAGAACACGATCGTAACCTTAGTGTAAAAAAAGATAATGTTCGCATTGAAGGTGATAAAGCCATTTACAAAAACAGCTGGATGGCTGCCGGTAACCTGGTTACCTGGAACATGGTGCATTATGATGTACAGTTGATTGGTGGTACGGTATTGCACGAGGGAAAAATTTCTGAAATGGCAACGGGTGAAGGTAAAACACTCGTATCAACCTTACCAGCTTATTTAAATGCATTACCGGGTGAAGGTGTTCACTTGGTTACAGTGAACGATTACTTAGCCCGTCGTGACAGTGAATGGAACGGACCTTTATTTGAATTCCTCGGCTTAACGGTTGATTGTATAGATAAACACGAACCCAACAGCGAATCAAGACGCAAGGCTTATCTCGCCGATATTACTTATGGAACCAATAACGAATTTGGTTTTGATTACCTGCGGGATAATATGGTGCAAAGCCCTGATGAAATGGTACAACGCAGCCACCACTATGCCATGGTAGATGAGGTGGATAGTGTATTGGTGGATGATGCAAGAACGCCATTGATTATTGCCGGCCCGGTTGCACAGGGTGATAAACAGGAATATGATTCGCTTAAACCAAGAATTGAAAGATTAGTTGAAGCACAAAAGAAATTAGTAGTTCAAAATCTTACTGAAGCAAGAAAGAAAATTGCCGATGGAAATGATGATCCTAAAGATGGTGGCCTGGCATTGATGAGAGCTTACCGTGGTTTACCCAAGAATGGTGCGTTGATTAAATATTTAAGTGAACCCGGTATTAAAGTAAAACTGCAGAAGATTGAAAACTATTATTTGGCCGACCAGCAAAAGGAAATGCCAAAAGTAGATGCCGAATTGCTTTTTCATATTGATGAAAAAAATAACCAGGTTGATTTAACGGATAAGGGTATTCAAATGATTACCCGTGATGGTGAAGATCCTGAATTTTTTATTCTTCCTGATTTAAGTATTCAATTAGCAGAAGCAGAAAAGAATGCTGCCAGCAGTGATGATAAATTACATCGCAAAGAAGCTATCTTAAATAATTATGCGGTAAAAGCCGATCGCATTCACTCTGTTCATCAATTACTAAAAGCCTATACTTTATTTGATAAAGATGTAGAGTATGTGGTGCTGGATGGACAAGTGAAGATTGTAGATGAACAAACCGGTCGTATCATGGAAGGCCGTCGTTACAGTGATGGTTTGCACCAGGCGATTGAAGCAAAAGAAAGTGTAAAGATTGAAGCAGCTACACAAACCTATGCTACTATCACTTTACAAAACTTCTTTCGTATGTATCACAAACTCGCCGGTATGACGGGTACTGCGGAAACAGAAGCAGCAGAACTTTGGGATATCTACAAACTGGATGTGGTAAATATTCCTACCAACTTACCGATGGTGCGTAAAGACCACCAGGATTTAGTGTATAAAACGAAGAGAGAAAAATATAAAGCATCTATTGATGAGATAGAAGCGCTCCGCAATGCAGGAAGACCGGTGCTGGTTGGTACTACCTCTGTTGAGGTGAGTGAATTGCTGAGCCGCATGCTTCGCCAGAAAAATATTCCGCATAATGTATTGAACGCAAAACAACATGCTAAAGAAGCACAGGTAGTTGCTGAAGCTGGTTTGCCCGGCAATGTGACCATAGCTACTAATATGGCTGGCCGTGGTACGGATATTAAACTCGGGCCAGGTGTAAAAGATGCAGGTGGTTTGGCTATCATTGGTACAGAGCGTCACGATAGCCGTCGTGTGGACAGGCAGTTGCGTGGTCGTGCCGGTCGCCAGGGTGATCCCGGTACTTCTCAGTTCTACGTTTCTTTAGAAGATGATTTGATGCGTATGTTCGGTAGTGAACGTATTGCTTCGCTGATGGATCGTATGGGTTATAAAGAAGGTGAAGTGATTCAGCACAGCATGATTTCAAAATCTATTGAACGGGCACAGAAGAAAGTAGAAGAAAACAACTTTGGTATCCGTAAGCGTTTGCTGGAGTATGACGATGTGATGAACAAGCAACGTTCGGTAATCTATACCAGAAGAAACCATGCGTTGTTTGGCGAACGTTTGGCACTGGATTTGGATAATGCTTTTTATAATGTAGCAGATGAATTGGTGAGCAGTTTTAAGGAAAGCAATGATTACGAAGAATTCAAATTAAGTGTGATTGTAAACTTTGGAACAGATACTACGATTACACAGGGAGAATTTGAAAAATCAGATGCTAATTCTTTAGCAGAAAAATTATACCAGGAAGTCATCAGCAATTATCACCGTAAAAGTGAAGTACTTAAACACGAAGCTTTCCCGGTATTCCAGAATATCCGTAAAGAACAGGGAGCAAATATTGAAAATGTATTCGTTCCTTTCACTGATGGTAAACGTGGTTTGCAGGTGTTATCCAATATGGAGAAAACACTCAACAGTAAAGGTGGTGAATTAGCAAATGCTTTGGAGAGAACGGCTGTATTAGCCTTTATTGATGAAGCATGGAAAGAACACCTGAGAGCAATGGATGATTTAAAAACATCTGTGCAGAGTGCATATCTGGAACAAAAAGATCCATTGGTAATTTATAAGGTTGAAGCTTTCCAGTTGTTCAAGCAAATGGATAGTGATGTAAATAAGAGTATTGTTTCCTTCTTATGTCATTGTGGTTTACCGGCTGAAACACAGCAAAACCCTCAGCAAATCCGTGAAGGCCGTCAGCAAAAAACGGATATGAGCAAAATGCGTCAGCGTAAAGAAGAAATGGTAGCTGCTGGTGGCGGTGGCGGAGTAGATATGCTGGAGCCCGGCAATGATTATATTGACCCATCACAACCCATTAAACAGGAACCGGTGAAAGTGGAACCAAAGATTGGAAGAAACGAACCTTGTCCCTGTGGTAGTGGTAAGAAGTATAAGAATTGTCACGGAAGAGAGAGCTAATCTTCAAAAACATATCTTCGTATAAATTAAAAGCTGGTTAACCCAGCTTTTTTCGATGAAAAAACTATCTGCGATATTGTTGTTGTGTGTTTATTTCCTTACACAAATTGGTGCTGTGGCATGGTACTATTATAAACCGATTGCACATACTTACTTCTCAAGATTACAACGGGAAATATTCAATGCAGATAGAAACGAAGCAACCATACTCACTTTCGACAAAGAAAAATTTCAGCAATTAAAAAATGACGATGATGAAATAGTCATCAACGGAGTGTTATATGATGTAGAAGATATTATTAGCAATGGAAATAAAGTAATAGTAACACTGCAAAAAGATAAAGCCGAAACAGACTGGACAGACCATTATCAAAAGCTTACCAGTCATCTCGACAAAAATTCAAAAAGCAAAACTCCGCACACAGGAAAAGCTGCACCCACTTTTATTTCTCTTTATCAATCCAGGGAAACAAAACAGGATTTTGTTTTTGATATAACTACACAGCACAAATACTCAGCATACCTGAATACCTGTTATAATGCACCCGTAATCGGTCTGCTCTCCCCTCCTCCCAAAGTTGCTTAATTGTATTTCTTCTTACTTTAAACAACTGCATACTGACTGTATGCCATTCTTTATTTTCAATTCAGTTAAATGAAAAAGATTTTTTACCTGTTATTGCTATTAATAACAAACGAAGCATTTTCTCAATCCGACACCAGCAAAAAATATATTGAAATAGATTCAGTCGTTATTACTGCCTTTGGAAAACGTCCAATCAAAAATATTCCATACAATATTGAAAGAGTAAATCTTAAAAAGCTGCAGTTAACGCCTCGTCCGCAACTGATGCAGCACTTATCACAATTACCATCCGTAAGTGCCATCACTTCCGGCGGCGATATTAATAAACCGGTTATCCGTGGTTTGTCATTTAATCAACTGCAAATGTTTGCCAATGGCACAAGGATAGACAATCAAACATGGGATGACCGTCATGATATCGGTATCGCTGATGTTGGTTATGATAAAATTGAAATCATTAATGGGCCTGCTGCTTTAGTGTATGGACCAAATACATTAGGCGGTGCGTTGGCGTTTGAAGAAAAAACTCCCGGCGTAAATGAAAAAGCAAATGGTTATGTTAACCTCGGCTACTTTGGCAATAGCATTGGTGGAAATTTAAGTGCAGGTATAAGAGAAGGAAAGAAAGACTGGTTCTACTCTTTATATTCAGCTTATCAGATGCATGCCAACTATGTACAGGGTGAAGGAGAAGAAACAAATCCTCCACCAGTTGAAGAAGATAAACCATTGGCGCCAAATTCTAAATTCACCAACATGGCTTTTAAAGGAATGATTGGTGTAAGAAAAGAAAAAAGCCTGCACAAGTTTACTTATAGTTTGTATAGTCAAAACTTAGGTATCATTGAAGATGAAAGTAATAACACTACTCCTGTTAAGGAAGAAAGAGATTATGAAATGGAAGCGCCTTATCAAAATGTAAACACACATGTATTAAGTTTAGAAAACACTTTCAACACCGGCAAATCAGATGTTACAGTAAATGTGGGTTATCAATTCAACAAACGTAAAGAATTTGAACCGGGCACATTGCCTAAATCAAAATTCCTTGGTGTTGGATTAGATTTATCAACTTTAACCGGCGATGTGCAATGGCATAGTGATAAAACCAAATCATCAGGTATAACAGTTGGAGTTCAGGGTTTTTATCAAAACAATAAAAATACCGGAAACTTTGTATTGGTTCCAGATGCACATGTAAGTACGGTTGGTGCTTTTGTACTGGGTCATACTGACTACAAACAATGGAACTTTTTATATGGTGTTCGTATTGATGCACACAAGTTAGATATGTTTACTACCATCCCTAAACTGGATGATGGATACAATCCGTCTTTCCCTGCACCCAATCAAAATATCAGCGGCAGTTATACTCCTTACTCCTTCTCCGCAGGTGTTGTTTATCATCCGGCAAAAGAATGGAGTTTGAAACTCAATCTTGCTAATGGTTATGCAGCGCCTAACTATGCGCATCTTACTGCTTATGGCAAACACGAAGGAACATATCGTTTTGAAGTGGGCAATAATGATTTGAAAATGGAAAAGAATATTGAAGTGGATGCAACAGCAGCATACACCAATGCAGATATAAGTTTCTCTCTAAATGGTTATATCAATTCCATTAACGATTATATTTATATCAATCCTACCAATGAAACGGTTGATGATTTAAAAGTTTATCGCTGGACGCAAAATGATGCAACTATTAGTGGTATTGAAACCAACTTAGAAGTTCATCCCACACAGGTTAAGTGGTTTGAAGGTTATATAAGAGCCGGTGTATTGAGAGGAAAATTAAAAGATGGTAAAGGCGATTTGCCTTATATACCTGCCAATAAAGTAATCACCGGACTTACCTGGAAAAAAGACGATGGTAAAAAATGGAAACAATGGTATGCTACACTTCAGTTGAGTTCTTATGGTAAACAAAGTAAAGTGGCTGAGTTTGAAGAACAAACCGATGGTTATTTTCTTGCGGATGTTTTTGCAGGTGTATCACCTTCATTGGGCAGGCATCATCGCTGGAACCTGACCGCTTTTTGCACCAATTTATTCAACAAAGGATACTTTAATCATCTTTCATTGGTAAAAACTATTGATATCCGTGAGCCGGGCCGCAATATCGGGCTGCAGGTTAGCTATAATTTCTAGTTATAATACCGATACAGTAATTGGACAAATTCGGAATCAGATTCCGAATTTGTCCAATTAATTACCATACTGAAATATCGTTCCATGGATGAACTTTTATACCCGAACTTCTTACCTGCAATTCCTTTCCGCCATACAATAAATAAGATTTTACTTTCTTTTTTTCTACCCCTTCATAATATTGTAATCCTTTGAAATAATCGCCGCTGATGGTTTCCCCCGCCTTAATTTCATAGGCATTAATCCCGGAATAATTTTCCATCAATAAATCAACTTCATTACCAGTTTTGTCCCGCCAGTAATAAAGATTATCGGGCAAGCCAAGATTCATTCTTTTCTTCAACGCTTCTATTATGAGCAGGTTCTCAAGAAAATGTCCTTTAAATGCATGGTTTGTTAACTGCTTAGCATTATCAATACCGGCTAATGAACAGACAAGACCCGTATCGATAAAATAAAGCTTTGGTGTTTTTATCAACCGTTTATTATAATTATTATGATAGGGACGTAAGAGATACACAATAAAACTTGCCTGAAGCAACCCCATCCAGTGCGTGGCTGTTTTCTGGTCAATTCCACAATCATTCGCCAGTGAATTAAGATTAAGTATTGAACCGGAGCGACCGGCACATAAACGAATAAATTTTAAAAACAATGACACATTAGCAATATTCTTTAATAACCGTACATCTCTTTCCACATAAGTGCTGATATAATTGCTGTACCAGTCGGCCGGGTTTACTTTTTTAGCAATTATTTCAGGATACCCGCCGGTAAATATTGCATTCAGGTAGTTTGATTTAAGCTTGCCTGATTCATGCAGCTCACTTAAGCTTAACGGTAGTAATTGCACATAAGCTACCCTGCCTGCCAGTGTTTGTGTTATATTATGCTGCAATAAAAAGTTATTACTGCCGGTAAGAATAAATAGTCCTTTCTTTTTTGTTTCATCCAGTATCTGCTGTAAATAAGAGAACAAATGTGATGCTCTTTGTACCTCATCCAGAATTGCTCCATTTTTATATTGTGCTAAAAAACCACGTGGGTCTGTCTTAGCAAATTCCAGCGTATCCGGATTTTCCATAGACACATAAGGCTTGCCAGGAAACACCAAACGGCATAAAGTTGTTTTACCACTTTGGCGTGGGCCAATAACTGCCACACTTCTAAAACTCCGGCCGAGTTTTCTTAATCTTGCTTCTGCTTCTCTTTTTATCATGACTTAAAGATAAAAGAAATTTGGACAAATTCGGAATCCAATTCCGAATTTGTCCAAAAAAAATTCTTTATACTACTAATTTTCAATAGTTTAATTTTTTACTGTATTGAATAAATACTGATAACATGGCAGAAGTTGTTTTGTAAAAACAGAGTTTATTAAACAAAGTTTAATTAGTAAGTTTGTTGTCCACAATTATTTTCTGATGATTGCTGAAAAAACAAAAATGATTATTCCCGATTTCCGGATCTCCCCGAGGGTAGATCAGGTGGGTATTGAAGAAAGGGCATCGAGGGTAACCAAGCGAAGCATTAAGAAAGAATCGAAGATGAATGGTTTGCTGCTGGCTCTTAACATGATTGACCTCACCACACTGGAAGGAAAAGATACTGATGGTAAAGTAAAACAGCTTTGCTATAAAGCGCAGCATTTGCATGATGCGTATCCGGGTTTACCAACAGTAGCTGCTATTTGCGTTTACCCTTCCATGGTTAAAACAGCCAAACAAGCATTGGGTAATTCCGGAGTTAAAGTGGCTTCTGTTGCTACCGCTTTCCCAAGTGGTCAGGCTCCAAGAGATGTAAAAATCCGGGATACCAAATATGCTGTTGCCAATGGTGCTGATGAAGTGGATATGGTTATTAGTCGTGGTAAGTTTTTAATGGGCGAATACAATTATGTGTTTGATGAAATAGCTGCTATTAAAGAAGCTTGTGGTGATGCCAGATTGAAAGTGATATTAGAAACAGGTGAACTCGGTTCTTATGATAAAGTAAGAAGAGCAAGCGACATCGCTATGTATGCAGGCGCAGATTTCATTAAGACATCAACCGGTAAAATATCTCCTGCTGCTACCTTACCGGTAACATTGGTGATGTTAGAAGCCATCCGTGATTTTTATTATGTAACTGGCAAAATGATTGCAATGAAACCAGCCGGTGGCATCAGCAAATCAAAATTGGCCCTGCATTATTTAGTAATGCTGAAAGAAGTGCTGGGTGAAGCATGGATGAACAATGAGTGGTTCCGTTTTGGCGCCAGCAGTTTGGCAAATGATTTACTCATGCAGATTGTAAAAGAGAAAACCGGTTTATATCAATCAAAAGATTATTTCTCCATCGACTAAAATAATTGAACGCAGATTTATTATGATGATTAAGATTTATGCAGATAGAATCATAATTTATCGTAACAATCATAAAATATCAGCGTACTATCAATAAAAAACTGATTATGGCAAAAACAAAAAACAATACCCTCAAATTACAGTTTGACACCACATGGAACTACGCTCCGGCTCCTGAGAGTAAAAGCATTGCTTCCATCAAGCCACGTTACGAACTGTTCATCAATGGTGAGTTTGTAAAACCATCTTCAAAAAAGTATTTTGATACTATCAATCCTGCTAATGAAGAAAAGCTAAGTGAGGTGGCTGATGCAAATGCTGCGGATATTGACAAAGCAGTGAAAGCAGCAAGAACTGCGTATGATAAAGTATGGAGTAAGATGCCGGCAAAAGAAAGAGCAAAATATATCTATCGTATTGCCCGCATGATGCAGGAAAGAGCAAGAGAGTTTGCGGTGATTGAAAGTTTGGATGGCGGCAAACCCATTCGTGAAAGCCGTGACTTTGATGTGCCTACTGCTGCCAATCATTTCTTTTATTATGCCGGTTGGGCTGATAAATTAGAATATGCTTTTCCCAATCGTACTGCTGTTCCACTTGGTGTAGCCGGACAAATCATTCCATGGAATTTTCCATTACTAATGGCTGCATGGAAAGTTGCACCTGCAATAGCGACAGGAAATACCGTTGTATTAAAACCTGCAGAAACAACTCCGTTAACTGCATTGAAATTAGCAGAAATAATACAGGAGGCTGATTTACCTCCGGGTGTAGTGAATATTATCACAGGTGCAGGTGCAACTGGTGCTGCTATTGTAAATCATCCTGACATTGATAAAATTGCTTTCACCGGTTCAACAGATGTTGGAAAAATTATTCAAAAAGCCATCGCCGGTACCAATAAAAAAGCAACATTGGAATTAGGTGGCAAAGCCGCCAACATTATTTTTGAAGATGCACCACTTGACCAGGCGGTGGAAGGTGTTATCAATGGTATCTTTTTCAATCAGGGTCATGTTTGCTGTGCCGGTTCAAGATTATATGTGCAGGAAAGTGTTTATAAAACAGTATTAAGAAAATTAAAAGACAGGTTGGAAACATTAATTGTAGGTGACCCATTAGATAAGAACACAGACATTGGTGCTATCAACTCCAAACAACAATTAGAAACAATTCATAAGTATATTAAGATTGGTCAGCAGGAAGGAGCAGAAATGTTTCAAAGCAGTTGTGCATTGCCCGGCAAAGGTTATTTCTGCAGACCAACACTCTTTACCAATGTTGCTCAATCAAGCCGCATTGCTCAGGAAGAAATTTTTGGACCTGTGTTAACGATACAAACTTTCCGTACGGAAGATGAAGTAATTGAAAAAGCCAATAACACACCGTTTGGTTTATCAGCAGGTGTGTGGACAGATAAAGGTTCAAAGATTTTTAATATGACCACCAAGATGAGAGCAGGTGTTGTTTGGGCAAATACATATAACAAATTTGACCCAACTTCTCCGTTCGGCGGTTATAAAGAAAGTGGTTATGGAAGAGAAGGTGGGTTGCATGGATTGAGTGCTTATGTTAATCTTATATAAACGAATTAATAAATGAGTTTTTATTCACCGCAGAGAACAGAGTAAAATGAGTTATCGCAGAGTTATCTCTGCGCAACCTTTGTTTTCTCCCGTTCTCTGCGGTTAAATTTTTTTTATGGCAAAGACAGTTATTAAAAAATCGAACATCCACATCAGTTCAAACGGAATGGAAAAACATATTCCTGAAAAAAGGCTGGAAGTTTTGAAAACCTATAAAATTTATATCGGCGGACAGTTTCCAAGAACAGAGTCTGGCAGATATTATGTTCCTGTTAATAAAAGTGGAAAGAAATTAGCCAATGTGTGTTTGAGTTCACGTAAAGATTTTCGTGATGCAATGGAATCTGCCCGTGGTGCTTTTGGTGGATGGAGCGGAAGAGCAGCTTTCAACCGTGGACAAATTCTCTACCGCATGGCGGAAATGCTGGAAGGAAGAAAAGCACAGTTCATCGATGAACTGATACAACAGGATTCAACTGCCGCACAGGCAGAAGTTGAAGTTAACCTGGCAATTGACCGATTGATTTATTATGCAGGCTGGTGTGATAAGTATCAGCAAATATTCAGTGCTGTAAACCCGGTTGCTTCCTCTCATTTTAATTTCTCCGTTCCTGAACCAACTGGTGTGGTAGCTGTTATTGCTCCTCAGAATGATTCTTTGTTAGGTTTGGTTTCTGTTATTGCTCCTGTTATTGCTGGTGGTAATACCTGTGTGGTATTAGGTTCTTTTGATAAACCGCTTTGCTGTGTAACTTTTGCAGAAGTATTAAACTCATCTGATCTTCCTGGAGGCGTGGTAAATATCTTAACCGGCAAATCATCTGAATTAGCTTCCTGGTTTGCTGAGCATATGGATGTAAATGCAGTAGTGTATTGTGAAAAAGATGAAGCAACACAAAAAATGTTTAAAGAAAAATCTGCTGTAAATGTGAAACGGGTAGTATTGTATGATAAAGTAAACTGGTACAGTGATGCCGGACAATCACCTTACTTTATTAACGACACACAGGAAATTAAAACCACCTGGCACCCGATTGAAAATATCGGTGGCGGCGGAAGCAAATATTAACAGGTGGATAAAATTTCTCCGGCTGACAACGGCCGCTCTGAGTTTTTCATCTCTTTGGTACGATATATGCAAATAATTGTATCTCATAAACGGGCAATTAAATGAAACAAATCATTCTCTCTGTTGCTGCATTATTTACTGCCACTTTCGGTTGGTCACAAACCAGCACCGATACATTAGCCAATGGAATTAAAGTAACCAAAGATGCCCGTTTGGATCTGCTGGTAAAAAAACAATTCGAGATTAATGAAAGGGCCAATAAATTAAAAGATAATAAAGGTTTCCGCATAATGGTGCTCAACACCGGTAACAGGGATGAAGCATTAAAAGCAAAATCTGTTTTATTAAAAAATTTTCCGGAACAAAAACCTTACCTCGCCTATCAGCCTCCTTATTTTAAATTGAAGTTTGGCGATTTTAAAACAAGAGAGGATGCTGCTGACTATCAAAAGAAACTTAAATTCTATTTTCCCACAGGTGGATTGTTTATTATTCCCGATAAAATTGAAGTAAAGCTGGATAAAGACGATAAGTCAAAACAAACTGACAATGCACAGTAAAATAGAATTACCTGTAATTTTTTGATCCCCGCTTAATTAAGCATTGTTTTGGGCCTGATGTTAGCTCCTCTTATTTTTGCAGAAATATTTTTATATGTATCAAACATTGCTTGTTTCCATTGAAAATAATATCTGCACCATCACTATCAACCGGCCAGATAAATTAAATGCACTCAACAAAACAGTGATTGAAGAACTGAGTGCTGCACTGGACGAAGTGTATAATAACGCTGAAATAAAATCCGCCATTATCACCGGTGCAGGACCAAAAGCTTTTGTTGCCGGGGCTGATATCAGTGAGTTCACTGCTTTAAATGGTGAAGGCGGAAAAGCATTGGCAAAAAAAGGACAAGACAATGTCTTTAATAAAATTGAAAACTCCCCGAAACCAATTGTGGCGGCAGTTAATGGATTTGCATTGGGTGGTGGTTGCGAACTGGCAATGGCCTGTCATTTTCGTTTGGCGAGTGAGAATGCAAAATTTGGTCAGCCGGAAGTGAATCTTGGATTGATACCGGGCTATGGTGGTACACAACGATTAACTCAACTGGTTGGAAAAGGCAAAGCCATGGAACTGATGCTCACCGGCAATATGATTGATGCTAATGAAGCAAAACAATTAGGATTGGTAAATCATGTTACTGCGGCAGATGCTTTATTAGATAAAACAAAAGAATTACTCAACATCATCAATACAAAAGCACCCATCGCCATTAGGCATGTGATTGCATTAACTAATATTGCTGCAGTTGGTCATGAAGATGGATTGGAAAAAGAAATAGATGCTTTTGGTGAATTGTTTGATACCGCCGATGCTAAAGAAGGTGCCGCCGCTTTTTTGGAAAAACGTAAAGCTGTTTTTACAGGAAAATAAAGCTCTTTAATAAGCATGACTCCCAATCCCCTCCGGGGAGGGGCAGTATTAACTTAAAATAATACACTATACTTCTTGTATAAATCAATTTTTTAATTCAAAGTTATAGATACCTGCAATCAGGTTAACTCTTAAACCAAATCGCCTTCTTCTGTTTCTATATCGTTCAGCCAGAAGCCGAAAGATTTTGAGTCTGCGGATTACATGTTCTACCAGAATTCTTTTGCTTCCCAGATCATGATTATGTTTTTTTTGTTCCTGGTTCAACGGATGCTTTTTGCTGCCTTTAAACGGCAATGTCGTATTACTATGTAATCATTGAATACCCTGATAGCCACTATCATTAATAGAGTGAATGCTGCTGTGCATATGTACGTTGCTTTCCTTGAAAACCCTAAAGTCATGCCTCCTGCCTTTGGCTACCGCTACACAAATGATTTTATGTGTTGTCTTATCAACAATCAGTTGTGTCTTTAAAGTATGCCTTTTCTTTTTGCCTGAGTAATAGTGCCGCTGTTTTTTTTTAGGCCGCTCTATGCTGCTTTCACTTACATCTATTAATACTACTTCCCACTCATGCTGTGATGGCAGCAGCGCTTTTTTACCGGGTAACCTGAATAAACCGCTTTGAATAAGGATATTCTCCAGCTTCACTATTATTCTGAAACACTGCCCCTCACTAATACCGTAGCTGCCAGCGGTATGAAAAAAAGTCCGGTACTCCCGGTAATACATCAGCATCATTAATAACTTATTCTCTACGGTCAGTTTGGGCGGACGACCCCGCTTCAAATGTTTGCGATGCAGCAACTCATACTCATTTATAGCCAACAGCATTTGCTCAAACGTGTTTCGTTTTACACCCACCATACGGCGAAAGTCTTTGTCCTTTAGTTTTTTTACTGATTGCCATTCCATGAATAGCTAACACCTCCAATATCTTACCATATGATACATAAACTTTTCAACATCTGTGAATTTTCATTTATACAAGAAATCATTACCGTCCTAAAGACGAAAATAAAAGTTCTTTGAAATATTGATTAATAAAGCGTTTGCGGCGATAACTATGTTCAAACGATTTGAAATTGTCCATATTGGGCAATGAATACGGGAAAATATGTTTTTGCCCAGGTTGTTTCTATACTTGATGCAAATGATTTCAAGAAATGTGTTAATAAATACAATGGTAATTATAAAGTAAAGGATTTTACTTGCTGGCACCAGTTATTGTGCATGATGTTTGGCCAGTTATCAAACAGAGAAAGCCTGTGCGATTTGGTTTTATGTTTACAAAGCCAAAGAAACAAATGGTATCATCTCGGTATTGGCAATAGTATTTCCAAATCCAATCTTGCATACGCCAATGAGAAAAGGAGTTGGCAAATTTTTGCAGACTTTGCGTACCTGCTTATTGCAGAAGCCCGTACTTGCATTGCACCCAATCCTGAATTAAGTGAGTTTGATGGGTATGGAGTTTATGCCATTGATACCACCACAATCGATTTATGACTGGAAGTTTTTTGGTGGGCAAAATTCCGCAAACATAAAGCTGCTGTAAGGCTGCATACACTTTTAGACGTGAAGTCTGAAATCCCTTGCTACATCAACATTACAGATGGCAAAACCCATGAAGTGAATGTGTTGGATTTGATAGAATTCGAGCCATTGGGTATCTATATAATGGACAGGGCATTCATTGATTTTTCACGGCTTTACAGCATCCATGAACACTTTGCGTATTTTATAACAAGGGCAAAAACAAACATGAAATTCAAACGGGTTTATTCTGCCAAAACCAACAAGGCCGATGGTGTAATCGCTGACCAAACTGTAAAACTTGTAAACTTTTATGCCAATAGAGAATATCCTGAAAAATTCCGCAGGATAAAATTTTATGACACAGAAACGGGAAAGAAGTTCATCTTCCTTACAAACAACTTTGATTTAACAGCGTTGCAAATTGCATTGCTCTACAAGCAAAGATGGAAGATTGAATTGTTCTTCAAATGGATTAAACAGCATTTAAAAATAAAATCCTTTTGGGGCTATACAGAGAATGCGGTTAAAGTGCAGGTGTATTGTGCAATCATTACGTTTGTTACTGTTGCATTGGTAAAGCAAAAGTTCAAAACAGAGCTTACACAGTATCAAATATTACAGATTTTGAGTATCACTTTAGTCAATAAAACCCCCGTAAATCAACTGTTTCAAGACGCTTTATTACAATATGTCAAAGAACAAAATTATAACCAATTGAAAATGTTCTAACTATGTTAGGACGCTAATG
>JACQDV010000091.1 GCA_016200915.1 Sphingobacteriales bacterium | reverse complement strand
AATTTACCGGATAACCATTACCCGACCCTTCTCAAAAACAAAAGAATCCAGGTTACACCTGCCCAATGAGGAACAACAAAAACTCTTATATTGGTTTGCTGTTTAAGCCGGGTGTCCCAGTGCGGAACTCAGGAAAAAACCCGTTCCTAACCAAAGAAACGGGCAGATATGCATGAGAAAACTGTTACCAGTTGCTAAAACGAATACCGACAGCGTAAGGAGTCCAGTCTAATCCCTTTTTCCACATGTTTTTAGTGGCATAACTTCCGTAAAGCCTTACTTCACCAAGGTTGATCTCCCCGATATAAGATATTTTAAATGGTTCCAGGTCAAAATCATCCCGGATCTTTTGTTTACCGTTTTCTTTACTTTTCAATTTTTGACGGGCCGAATATAAATAGCCTGCACTAACACCTGCACTAAAACCAAATCCACGGCGGCGTTCGGGAGTAAAATCGAAGTTGAGCATAATAGGCGCTGTGATATAATCAGCAGCCAGCTTATTCTTGCTGTAACTGATATTATCCATAATTACTTTGGTAGGATTCTTTTCAAACTTGATGTTTTCAGTAAACCGGAAATTGTACATCTCCAGCCCCAAACCATATTTCAGATTTACCACATGTTTTTTATCAACTGCAAGCTTCTGCATGAAGAACCATACGTTTACATTGGTGGTTTTACCGGTACGGGTATCAAACCAGTCGGAGTTACTGCCGGGTGCAAAGGCCTGGGCAGCGGCACCACTGTAATTGGTTTTGTCATTAAATCCGGCAAAACCAAGATCAAAAATTCCCCAGTTGGTTTCAACATTGCCTTTTTTGTTGCGATGCCTATTGCTGATGTCAATATTTACTCCGCTGTTATCTCTGTCATCGTTATGCGGCCCTTTCTTTTTAATAATAATGAGACCGCCTACCCTAATAGTGTCAACAGTATTTTCGGGAGTCTTAGTTGAGTCTGTTTGTGCAAGTACTGATAAAGCCAATAAAGTTCCAATCAGAAAAAATAAAATTCGTTTCATAATTAATCCTTTTTAATGGTGATGTCTTATTGTTTATTTGCCCCGTGCTATAGCAAAACTGCCTATATAAATTTTTTTAGAATCTTTTTCGTCATCGTCGTTACTGTTGCGGCGACCGATGACTCTTTTTACTTTTCTTATCAATCCTCTTAAACCACTCTTCTGTACTTTTTCTTCTGAAACAGGAAATACAGCAAAACTGTTTTTGTTATCTTCCTCTTCATTATTCACTGCTGTCTTTACATACTCTTTTACTTGTTCAGGCCCAACGGCCACATCAACAATTTCTTTTGGGTTATCAACTTTCACAATCGTTGCTTGTTGATTATTCCTGTTTACTCTCACTGCGTCGCCTTCCGTTTTATTTAATACTGTTTGTTTATCGTTATTTACTAAGCTTGACGAATCATCATTTAGTTTTGTTACAACTGAGTTTGCTTTTTTATTTTCTTTCACACCTGGCTTAACAATAGCAATGTTTTGTTGTAATGTTTTTGGAGTGATTACTTGCTGTTGCTTCAATTCAGTTTTATCAATTGCAGATTCTTTACTCTTCTCATCAACAGAAGCAGTATTTTTTTCTTCTTCCTTAGAATTAGTTGGAGAAACAGGAATAGTTTTAGGTGCTGCATTATTCTTATCATTAGCTTTATTTTCAGCAGGTACTTCTTTCTTTACTACTTCACGACCTATACCATCAGATTTTTTATTGAACAATAAAAGGCCGGCCAATAAAATAAAACCAATTATCGCAGCAGCTACAGCCACTCTCATCCAGCTGATGCGAATAATTCTTGCCGGTTCCTCTTTCCGGTATAAAACAGATTTATCAGCAAACATCACTTCTCCATCAGCTATTAATTTTGTTTGCTGTATTAAATCAAACTCTTTTTGCAGGGCAGGAGATGCTGCTGCATATTTTTCTGTTTCTTTTCTTTCTTCTTCGGTTAATTCATTATCGGCGTAGAGTAAGAAGTATGATTCATAATTTTCTGCTGTAATAAACGAATCGCTTTTATACAGCATCGCTTTATTAAAAAAAGGAACATGCTCTGTGTGCAATTTGCTGTCAAGTATGGATTGCAATTCAGCTTTCAGGTCGGGGTTGGATTCCAAAAAATTTTCCACAGCCTGCCGCTCACTGAACGAAAGTTCATTGTCTGCAAACAGCAGTAAAAATTCTTCGTAATTATTTCTGTTAATGTTCATTTTCTTTTACCCTTCTCCTTTAGGAGAGGGGCAGGGGTGTGGTTATAAAACATTTTCCGGACTCACCAAATAACTCTTCAACTGTAACCGTGCCCTGTGCAAGTAAACTTTGACCTGGCTCTCGTTCAATCCCGTTATTTGTCCAATTTCTTCGTAACTGTATCCTTCATAATCTTTCAGCAATACCAGGCTTCTTTGTGTTTCGCTTAATCTTTGCAAAGCCAGTTCTAAAACTTTTTTAAGATTGGAAGCTGGCTTTTCACTCACCTTTACTTCTTCGGCAAATTCATCTTTTAATGTAATGCGTTTGTGTTTGCGGATGAAGTCAATCATCTGGTTATACGCAATCGTGAAAAGGTATGATTTGCTTTTTGCGGTATCCACCTCTTCCCGTTTCATCCACAATTTTTCAAAAGCACTTTGCACCACGTCACGGGTATCTTCCTCGTGACGCAGGTTTTTGAGGATAAAACGATACACGTTATCCGCATAATCAGTTACACATTGGTTGTACTCCTTAGCTGTCATAAAATCCTTGAGCTGTAATAAAATTAGTCTTCTGTTTCAACACACAGAAGTAATACGTGTACGGGCGGCAAAAGTTACAGGGAAAATAAAATATTTACGGGGCGAATTTAAAAAGTTACCGGCTGAATCTGAAGCAATTGGCTGGAATAGCTGTCCCAGAAGATCAGTCCGCTGTTGGATTTCTTTTCTTCGGTGGATTGTTGTTTGGGGCAACTGGCCTTACAGCAATCTTTGGTTGCCAGGGCGGCAATGGGTTTTGTTTTTACAGCGGTTAATACCAGCGATAAAACAACAACGGTCATCAAAGCGGTTAAGGTCAACTTTTTCATGTGCCTGGTTTTTTAAACAAAGGCGAAGCTACAACAGGAACGAGCCGTTTACAAGCCTTTGGTGTTAATTAATGTTAAACTTTGTCGGTTGGTTTACCAATAAGACGCTCATCAGTAGAAAATGTTACAGCTACAATTTTTTGTTTACCGGCTTTAGATTCTTATAGCATCGTTCCTTGTGTCACTCACTTCCGGGTTCGAAAAAATACCCGGCCGGATGGAACACAGATAACGCAGATTATTATGATTAGGTATGATTAATCTGCGCATATCTTAATTATCATAATCAATCAGGGTTCTATCAACTCTAAAGGTCACTCACTTGTGCGTTCGGTTTTCATAGCATCTTTTTTAGTCGGCAGTTGCCAGTTCTCAGTTGGCATCTCATTGTTTTAATCTCACCAACAATCTTGATCTATCTCCAAATCTTAGTTGCCAACTGCCCACTATGAACTGCCAACTTATTGCTTCTAACTTCTTCGCTTTTACCAACAGTACTAATCTATCTCAAAAATTTAGCTGCCAACTGCACACTGCGAACTGCCAACTACATTTGCCCACTGCCGACTTTCTAACTTTTCCGTACGTTTGCGCCAATAAAATGATTGCTACATGAATGAAAAATTAGTAGAACGTATCCGCCAGGAAGTAGAAGAAATCAAACAATCGGGTCTTTACAAAACAGAGAGAATCATTGAATCAGCACAAGGGGCTGAGATAAAAGTAAACGGCAAAATTGTACTCAACTTTTGCGCAAACAATTATCTCGGTCTTTCTTCTCATCCCAAAGTAATTGCAGCCGCAAAAAAATATATTGACCATCGTGGTTATGGTATGAGCAGTGTACGTTTCATTTGCGGCACACAGGATATTCACAAAGAATTAGAAGCAAAAATTTCCAAATTCCTCGGCACAGAAGATACCATTTTATATGCAGCAGCCTTTGATGCCAATGGTGGTGTATTTGAACCATTGTTTAATGAACAGGATGCCATTATCAGCGATGCATTGAATCATGCATCCATCATTGATGGAGTTCGTTTGTGTAAGGCTCAGCGTTATCGTTATGAGCATAATAACATGGATGACCTGGAAGCAAAACTCAAGGAGTCAGCTCATTTGCGCAGCCGTGTTATTGTAACAGATGGCTCTTTCAGTATGGATGGAACTATTGCACAATTAGATAAAATAGTTGAACTGGCAGAAAAATATGATGCTGCCATTATGATTGATGAATGTCACTCTTCCGGTTTTCTTGGGAAGACAGGTAGAGGTACGCATGAATACCGTGGTGTGATGGGTAAAATAGATATTATTACCGGCACACTGGGTAAAGCACTCGGTGGTGCCAGTGGTGGTTTTACCAGCGGAAGAAAAGAAGTGATTGATATGCTTCGCCAAAAATCAAGGCCCTACTTATTTAGCAATACATTAGCTCCATCAATTGTCGGTGCTTCTATTGCCGTATTGGATATGCTGAGTGAAACAACAGAGCTGAGAGATAAATTAGAATACAACACTAAATATTTCCGTACCAAAATGACAGAAGCCGGTTTTGATATTAAGCCGGGTGAACATCCTATTGTTCCTATTATGTTGTATGATGCTGTAGTGGCACAAAACTTTGCCGCCAAATTGCTGAATGAAGGAATTTATGTGATTGGTTTCTTCTTCCCCGTAGTTCCAAAAGGACAGGCAAGAATTCGGGTGCAATTAAGTGCGGCGCATGACCAGCAGCATTTGGATAAAGCCATTGCGGCGTTTACCAAGATTGGGAAAGAGTTGGGAGTAATAAAGAATTAGAAATAAGAAATATAAAATAAGGAATAAGAAGCGAAGAGGGTTTCTTTCATCCTTTTATTCGGATTTAAAATTTCTAATAAGTTCTTTTAATTCTTTATCCGAAATATTGTCAACATTTCCTTTGTCGTAAATAGTTAATAAGTTCACCGTTATTTCTTCATCAGAAATTATTTCAGTGTAACCAATTAAATTAGTTTCAAGCAACTAAATAACCCTGGCAACTCCACTTTTACCTTTGCCTTTTCTGGTAATCTTTAAACGAATTTTAAAAACATCATGACCGAGCGGAGTACCTGAACGTGGTGTTTTTATCAGTTCCTTTTCTAATTGAAGTAAGTCCCCGGATAAGGAGTGATATTTTTTAAGTAAGGGTTTTACAGCAATCTTAAAAGATTTAGTAATTCTAATGGTTACTTTCACTTAAAAACTCTTTAAGCGTTTGTAATTTTTTCCCGGTTTTCTTTGCTTGTTTTACCTCCTGCAGCCCATTTTTAATGCTTACAAATACTTTAAGTTTTTGCTGCAGCTTTAAATAATCATGGTTAATTTTCTCCCAGGTTTTCAGGGGTACCAAAACGGAGGTTTTTTCTCCCTTTTCATCTACCATGTATTTCAAAACATTTGCCATAAAACTCTTTTTTCAAAGCTAAAAAAAATGATTGATATATTAAACCCTGTATTCCCATATCCTTTTTACTTTTGCCCCACAAATTTTTGATATGAAGAAGTTGTTATACCTGTTTTTAGCAGTAGCTCTTTTCTCCTGCACCCTCAACAAACCCAAGAATGATGATTTAAAGAAATACTTTGATGAGTATAAAGTAGCAGGCACATTTGGTTTGTACGATAATGGCAGGGGAGAGTTTTCTGTTTATAATATGGACAGGTTTAAGCAACGGTTTCTTCCGGCTTCTACATTTAAAATCGTGAATTCATTAATCGGTCTGCAAACCGGTGTAATTGTAAATGAAAAGATGGTGATAAAATGGGATGGTGTAAAAAGAAGAGATGCCTGGGATAAAGACCTCACCATGGCCGAAGCTTTCAAAGTATCTGCTGTTCCTTATTATCAGGAGGTAGCCAGGAGAATTGGTCGTGATACAATGAAAATATGGGTTGACAGTTTGAAGTATGGCAATATGAACATCAGCGGTCCGATTGATTCCTTCTGGCTCAACAATAGACTCAAAATTTCGCCGGATGAAGAATTGGGTTTGATAAAACGATTATACTTTAATCAACTTCCTTTCCAGCAAACCTATACGGATATAGTAAAGAAAGTAATGATGCAGGAACAAAACTCTAATTATACACTGGCTTATAAAACCGGCTGGGGCTTTGATGAACAAAATAATTCCATTGGCTGGATTGTAGGCTGGATAGAAGAAAATAATCATCCTTATTTCTTTGTCCTCAACATGCAAACAGCCGATAAGGATTTTGATATGTTCAACAATCGCATCAGGATTCTTAAAAATATTCTTACCGATAAAGGTTTCTTTAAAGGCGAGAAATAGAAATCTACTTGCGAAATTGCGCAATTCCGCAATTGAAAAATTAAACTTTGGCTTTTCTTTTGCTTGCATCTACTGTCTATTTACGAAATTAGCACCCGTTGAAAGGTCAGTTTGAACATATCGAATATCTGATAGCCCTTGCAGTCATCCTGCCATTGATTTTTCTTTTCATCAAAGTGGTAAAATGGAAGAAGCAACGGGTAAAAAAAATTGGTGATGAAGCTTTGGTTAAGCAACTCATTAAAGGCTATTCGCCCAAACGTTTCTTTTATAAGTTTTTATTACCATTAATTGCCATGGCAATTGGCATTGTGGCTATTGCTAACTGGCAAACGCTTAAAGGCGACAGCCAGGTAAAACGCAAAGGCGTTGATATCATGATTGCTTTGGATGTGAGCAAAAGTATGCTGGCGCAGGATATAAAACCTAATCGTTTGGAACGGGCAAAACAAGTGGTAACAAAGCTGATGGATAAATTAGCAGATGACAGAGTGGGATTAATTTTATTTGCCGGACATGCATATTTGCAAATGCCACTCACCACTGATCATGCAGCCGCTAAAATGTATTTATCAGCTGCAACTCCCGATGCTGTTCCTACACAGGGAACAGTAATCAGCGAAGCATTGAATACTGCAGACAATGCCTTTGAAGCAAAAGATAAAAAATTTAAATCGGTTATAGTTATTACAGATGGCGAAGATCATGAAGAAGGAGCATTAGATGCCGCCAAAAATTTAGTGAACAGCGGAGCCATGGTTAATACAATTGGAATGGGAACAGCAGAAGGTTCGCCCATTATAGAAGAAGGAAGTACAGCATATAAAAAAGATGCACAGGGTAATATCATTATAACAAGGTTGAACCAGGCCGAACTGCAACAGATTGCTGCTGCAGGAAAAGGTTTGTACCAGTTATATTCCAATACGGATGAAGTGGTGAATAATTTAGTAGCACAGGTTGACTCTATCGGCGAAAAGGAGATTACTGATAAAGCGTATCTCAGCTATCAAACCTATTTTCAGTGGTTAATAGCTGTAATTGTTTTGTTGTTATTGATTGAAATAGTTATTCCTGAACGAAAACTAGCTATCGTCTGAAAAAAATAATCACCATATTATCATTGTTACTCGTAACTCAACTTGTTTCAGCACAGGAAAAACAAAACCTGCAGAAAGGAAATATGCTGTACAAAAAGCAGGAGTATGATAAAGCGGCTGATGAATACAAAAAAGCAGAAGAAAAAAAGAAAACACCGCAAACTTCTTACAACCTTGGAAATGCTTTATATAAATCAAAAAAAATAGAGGAAGCAGAAAAGGCTTACGACAATTCTTTAGAGGATGCGGATAATAATCTTAAAGCAAAAGCTTATTATAATAAAGGTGTAGCATTCCAGCAACAAAAGAAACTGCCCGAATGTATAGAGGCCTATAAAAATGCATTGCGCATCAATCCTGATGATGCAGAAGCAAGACAGAACCTGCAAAAAGCTTTGCAGCAACAGCAACAACAGCAGCAAAAGCAGGATCAGAAACAACAAAAACAGCAACAGCAGCAACAACAGGAACCCAAACCTCAAAAAAGTAAACTCACACCAAAACAGGTAGAGCAATATCTTCAGTCACTCCGTGAAAAAGAAAAACAGGTACAACAGCGGGTCGCCAAACAAAGAGTAAGTACACCCAAACAACCTGAAAAAGATTGGTAACAGATTTCTATTTTAATACGTAACATTGCTGCTCAAATTATAAACGCTATGAAGAAGCTCTTATACCTTTTTGTTGCAGCCCTTACGCTGTCATTTACGGCTTGTATCGATTCAGAAGAAAAAATTTCCCTTAAAGAAGATGGAAGCGGTACTTATAAAATTACTATGGACATGAGTAAGATGATAAGTATGCTCAGCGCTTTTGGTGTAGATGAAAAGAAAAAAATAGAGAAGAAAGATACCGTTATTTATTTTAAAGATTATGCTGATACTTCCACCACATTGACTGCGGAAGAAAAAGAAATTATGCGTACGGGAAAACTGACTGTAAATATGGATTCAGAAAAAGGAGAGATGAAAATTGTTATGGATGCATTGTTTAAAAACGCTTCCCAGCTTTCTTATTTACGCACCAACCTGCAGGATATGGTAAGGAAAACAAAAGCAATGGATAAGTTGAATGATAAGAAAGAAGATAAATCTGCAGAAGGGGGAACTGATGGTATGGATATGACTCCAAAAATGGGTGCTCCAAAAAGCAATGTCAATCCTTTTAAAGATTATTATGAGTTTAAAGCCACTGCCAATTCTTTATCCTACGTAGTAAAAGATAAAGCAGCTGCCATGAAAGCACTGGAGACAAATGAGGATTTGCAAATGATGAAAAAGATGGCGCCCATGATGGGAGATATGAGCTTTAGTACAGTTATTGAATTACCCAAGACAGCAAAAAAAGTGGAAGGGGTTAATGCTAAATTGTCGGATGATAAAAAGACAGTGACAATAGCCACTACCTTCAAACAAATATTCGCCAACCTTGATGCAATGGCCTTTAAAGTAGAATATTAATTTCTTTTAATACAATAGGATGGCCCCCCAACTTGTTGGGGGGCTTTTTTGTTGTTATTTTGTGCAGTGGCAGAGTGAGCCACTCCTTAGAGTGGTTCACTCTGTGCAATGGCTAATCATAAAGCTGAATTAACAATGCAACTATATACTCCATCCTTAACAGCATATAAACGGCTTGCCACCAAAGAAGTAAAGATTGGTGATTTATTGCTGGGCAATTTCAATCCCATTTGTGTACAAACGATGACCACTACTGATACGATGGATACCATTGGCACAGTAGAACAATCTATTCGTTGTATTGAAGCAGGCGCTGAACTGGTGCGTATTACTGCGCCATCAAAAAAAGAAGCAGAGAATTTACTCAACATAAAAAATGAATTGCGCAAACGGGGATATAACACCCCACTGGTGGCTGATATTCATTTTACTCCCAACGCAGCAGAGATTGCTGCAAGAATTGTAGAGAAGGTAAGGGTGAATCCCGGCAACTATGTTGACAAAAAAAAGTTTGAACTGATTGAATACGGCGATGCCGATTACCTGGAAGAGATAGAAAGAATAAGAGAACGCTTTACTCCACTGGTAAAAATTTGTAAAGAATATGGTACGGCTATGCGCATCGGTACCAATCATGGTTCACTGAGCGATAGAATTATGAGTCGCTATGGTGATACAGCAATCGGTATGGTGGAAAGTGCTATGGAGTTTCTGCGAATTGCAAGAGATGAAAGCTATCACAACATTGTGCTGAGTATGAAGAGCAGTAATCCGCAGGTGATGGTACAGGCATATCGATTACTCATTAAACATATGGACCAGGAGTTTGGTGAATGTTATCCTTTGCATTTAGGTGTTACGGAAGCTGGTGATGGAGAAGATGGAAGAATAAAATCAGCGATTGGTATCGGTACTTTACTGGAAGATGGAATAGGTGATACTATCCGTGTTTCATTGACAGAAGATCCTGAGTTTGAAATTCCGGTGTGTAAAGATTTGGTGAGGAGATATTCTTTGACGGCAGACGATGGACAACAGACAACAGATAAAAATGGTCAATGGTCAATGGTCAATAGTCAAAAGATTCCACCAGTAGATAAAATTAGTTACGCCCCATTTTCATACAAACGAAGAGAAACATTTGCCGTAGATAATATTGGTGATAAGCATGTACCAGTGGTGGTGGCAGATTTAAGCCGGATTCAAAATATTACTACTGCCAATTTGAAAAGTGTTGGTTATACTTATGATGAATCAACCGATAAATGGACAATTGGTGATGCAGCGGCAGATTATATTTTCACTGGTCATCAACTTTTATCATTTGCCTTACCGGGAACATTAAAGGTGATTGTTTATCCTGATGCATGGTTACAAACCATCTCCCTTCCAGGGGAGGGTCGGGGAGGGGTTTACTTCCCGATTTTTTCCGATAAAGGATTTACAGAAGCAGAGATCACCAGCAATGAATTAAATTTTGTAATGATTGACTGCTATAATGATGATACACCGGTGAATGATTATACTTACTTTGAATCTGTCGCTAATGATCCATCAGTTGTATTGTGTTTAAGCAGTATCAACAAAAACGCACTGCAGTCAGTAAGAAGGATGATGATAGAGTTGATGAATCGCAATATTAAAAACCCTGTCGTATTAATTTGTGACAGTAACGGACAAACCAGTGATGAACATTTAATTCATTATGCAATAGAAACGGGCGGATTATTATTAGACGGAATGGGAGATGGTGTTTGCCTCGGCATGGGAGGAAAAAGCTATGAGCTGTCAGCTACAAGCTTCAAGCAATTGAATTCAAGCGGCAGAAATTATTTAAATAACCAAACCACAGAACAATTCATCAACAACACTGCTTTCTCAATTCTTCAAGCAACAAGAACAAGAATATCCAAAACAGAATATATAAGCTGCCCCAGTTGCGGACGAACATTATTTGATCTGCAGGAAACCACTGCAAAGATTCGTTCGGTGACCAATCATTTAAAAGGAGTGAAGATCGCTATTATGGGCTGCATAGTTAATGGTCCCGGTGAAATGGCAGATGCAGATTTTGGTTACGTAGGCAGTGGTACTGGGAAAATTACATTGTATAAAGGAAAAGAAGTGGTAAAGAGAAATGTAGATAGTGAAGTGGCAGTTGATGAACTCATCAGCCTGCTTAAAGAAAACGAAGCCTGGGTGGAACAAGCGTAAGGGTATTCCAAATTATTCCAAATTTGACAAAAATTTGGAATAAACACTAAAATTAAATATTTTGGGTAAAATTTGGAATAGATGAAAAAGCCGGAAAAGCCAGGGTTTTCCTATCATAGTAAGGATTATGGGGATTTATTATTGGAACTTAGTAAGAAAAATAAACTAACTTATATTATAAAAATAGATGATGAAGAATACCCTTATTTTGAAAAATGGAAGTATTGGGCAAAAAAAGAAGGGCTTTCAATTGAAAGTATTTGGAGTTTTGTAAAATACAACCGGCATAACAAAAAGTCTATTGCAATAGACAAAAATCCACTATTTGAGTTTTATTTTTCCAATCCATCAATTATCCAGCAGCACCTCCATAACCTTGACTTAAACTTAGGGGGCACTTTACAATCCGATTCACTCATTCCTGAACAGGAGAAAAACAGCTATTTGCTAAGTTCTATCATGGAAGAAGCAATTGCTTCCAGCCAGATTGAAGGGGCTGCAACTACCCGGAGGATTGCAAAAGAAATGCTGGAGAAAAATCATGCACCTATCAACAAATCACAGCAAATGATTCACAACAACTATATCACTATGAAGTGGATAGTTGAAAACAAAAACACTGAGCTAACTAAAGATGTTTTGTTGCACATCCATCAGCTAATTACGTATAAAACCCTGGACAACCCGGAGTATGAAGGAAAATTGCGGGACAATAACAATATCAATATCGTAGATGAAACCAATGAAATCTTTTACACCCCGCCTTCATACGAGCACCTGGAAGCACTGATAAAGCAATTTATCAAAGTTGCCAATGATAAAAATACAAACGAAGGCTTTATCCATCCGATACTGAAAGGCATACTTCTTCATTTTCTCATTGGGTATGTACATCCTTTTGTTGATGGCAATGGAAGAACAGCAAGGGCGTTGTTTTACTGGTATCTTATTAAAAAAGGCTATTGGCTTATTGTATATATGTCCGTGTCACGAATAATACTAAAAGCAAAGGCTCAATATGCAAGAGCTTATTTACACACCGAATATGATGATAATGATTTAACTTATTTCTTTATTTACAACCTGAAATGTATTTCAGACGCATTGGAGGAACTGAAATTATATATTGACAGGAAGATGAAAGAAAAAAGTACAACTATTCAGTTATTAAAGAACCATAACTTAAATGAGCGGCAGTTGTTTGTATTGCAGGATTTATTAAAAGACCCGAATCAATATTTCACAGCTAAACAGATTGAAACTAAGTTTGCAGTAAGCAATCAAACCGCCAGAACGGATTTGCTGAAACTTGTTGATGAAAAATTATTAGTTCAAAGAAACATCGGCAGGTTGATGACTTTTTTTGGAGTTGAAAATTTAGATAAAATTTTGAAGAAGGGCCAAAGATAAAAGAAGATATAGTACAAATAAGTGACGCAACATTTTCCCGGTAAAAAATTATTGGGTTACTAAAATCACGATCAGGAAAACCAATACCAGGTAGCACAAGGCTGTATTACAGATGTAAAGAATTTGCAGGAAGATAGTTTTTCGCTATTGATACTTTTGATAAAATTTTCAAATGACAATTTAACTGAAAATCAACTTTTCACTTTCTTCAGCACACCCACACCCATCATTCCCGACGCATCTCTGTAATCAATAACCTGTACATCGTTTGGATGATGGAAGCGATATTTTTTACGGGTAACACTTCCAATAATTGTTAATGTTGTTAAGCCGGTGTATTCAAACTTTACATCGGGCCACATCTGTTTAGTTATCTCATCACTTACTACAGATTTGCTTAATGTCATTGTTTGATTACTGTATTGTGATCTTTTATTTCCGCAATTGCACATAAAGTTTTATTTAATCTTCAAAGTATTCTGGTTCTTGTTTTTGCTGATTTGATTTGGTTGTTGCCTGTTCCAGCAAACAGGCGGCGCCAGATATTGCCCACCAGTATAATAATTTTTCCCACCAGTTGTTTCCTAACCATAATCCAAAAGGTAATGCTATCCATACGCTGGTGCAGTAAAAGCAGTCGAGCAGGCTTCCTAAGAAACCTGCTCCTGCTTTTTTTCTGATCAAAAAAACAATATCAAATGGCCCGTCTTCTTTTGATAAAAGATGTGTGATGCGCCATACTGCTAATATCGTTACTATAAATAAAAACACATCCATCATTAACTATGCTTGTTCCAATGCAAAGGCTGCCAGTGCAGATGCATCTAAAAAATACAATTGGTTACTTCCATTGGTGGTGAGTACCGAAACTCCCAGCGATTCAGCAAAAGCTGCTTTACCACCTTCACTGCAAATACCTAATAATTGTGCTGGTGTAAAGCTGTGCCGGTAAATGCTGTTGATATCTCTGCTATAAACACCGGCATCACCAATCACCATTCCGCTGGCATTGGTTAATGCTGATTGAGTTGGATCATTACAAGTACCTTTCTGAACTGCAAAACCAAAAGTTGCAAAGTTGTTTGGATGATAAGCTCTGAAGGCAACTTCAATATTTGCATTAGGCGGATATGGAACAAAACCACAGCAGTCAGTAGTTACTTCACTGCCATTTACTTTTATTTTGTAAATATTGGCAGCCGCATGTTGATTGTCTAACCGCACATTCATTTTGTAAGCATCAGCATTTGCAGGCCCATTTAATACAAGGTATTGATCGGGCGCATCAATGGATGGTGCAAATGTATCGTAATGTGGTACCTGGAATAAATGTTTTGGAATTGCTGCTAATTTATTTCCATTAAAGTCAAATAACTCGAAGAAGAATTCATACAAACCATCAGTAAACTTGGAAGAATCAAAACTTACTGTTAGTGTATTTTGATCCCATAATGGACTTAACTCAGGTGCATTTACAGGAGCTGCATTAGGATAAGCAGGTGGAATAATATACAGATCATCATTTCCGTTTTTTGAAACCGGGCCAAGTTTAAATGAGTTTACACCAATATGTTTGTGCATGAGAAAATCAAAGTATTCATACGTGTAAGATTTATACAATGCCTGGCCACCATGCAACGATACCGGGCTTACTAAAGGAACCGAAGACAAATCTGCATTACGAATTTTGCGATAAGACCACCGGTAATAATACATTCCGTTCGAAGGTAGTCCGCTCCCAAACTGTACTACAAATCCTAATGAACTTCCAAATGGCCGGCGAAAATCTCCCACTGCATTTGAACTGGCCCATACAGATACATCACTTAGTCCAATACGATTGAAGCTTTTTCCCTGTATGGTGGATATAAGATTGGTTTGTTGTATATGTGTAACACTGGCGGCACTTCCAATCGTTTTGATCCAGATGATATCTCCGTCAAGCACATCGTTACATTCCCATCTTACTCTTTCATCTGTTATACGGATGGTAACATTGCTGCCACACACATAATTCCAGTAAGTGTTACAGGCAATAGAAGGTTTGTAAACAGTTGTCCAAACACCATCAATTAAATATTCAACCCAAAAATATAGATCAGGGTCATCACCATCGTACCAGTAGGTATAAGTGGTATCAAAATTTCCAAACAGATCTGTATAAACCACTTCCACTTCAGAACAACGATAGAAATAAGGCCATATCCACGGCAGGTAACAGAAGTATGGATGAAAAAGATGATAATAATCAACAATGGTTTTTCTGATAGCATTTACATTGCCCGATAACAATTGATTTTTTATTTCGGGTAATGCCTGGATGGATGAATGTAATTGCTGTAAATTTTGAACTGCATCTGTATTTAAAGCAGCGGAACTTAACTTAGTTTCTTTTGCTGAAAAACTTGCCGGTTCTCTCACCTGAGATATTGCATTAAAAGTAAGACTACCGGGTCTTAATGTAACAGGAGGAAATGGTCCTGGTGGTAAAGGTTGTGGATTGAGTTCATCAAAGATTGGTCCCGGATCTGGACCTGGCTCCGGAATAGGTATTGGCCAATCGGGATTTAATACGATTGGTGGAATTTTTAAAATTATATCATCAGGAATTTTATAGATCCACCACCATATCCTGTCCACTTCACAAATATGAACACGGGCATGACATATTCCCCTGTCCTGCGAAATATTACCAATAGTGAAATTTTTTATTACCCTGCCTTTTATACGACAGAAATGCCATCTCCAGTATTTGGTCAGATAACCGGGAATTGGTAAAATTGACAAAGCTCCTTTTGCATCTGTATTCAATACAGCTTCATAAGGCCTGAATCTTTCCAGGTCACCAACAGAACTTACTTTATCAATTCGTTTATCATTGGATGGAGCAATAAGTATTCTCAGTTCCCGTGGATTTTTATTAAATGTTTGCAGCTCCAGCACTTCTTTTTGAACAGGTTTTTTATCCAGCAGTTTTCCGCTTCTTGAAAAAACAAAAGCTGTAAGTTGAATTTCCTCCTGCGGTTTACTTTCAAAACTGATGGGGATGATTATTTTTTCTGATTCTTTTGCCATGATAATTTTTTTTAAAAGTGAACATGAATGATTCAACGCCGAATCATTTCTCCTTAGAAAATAATGGGATAAATGTTGCTGCCGGTTTTGTACCAGCAGCAACGAATTAGGTTTTTAAACAATCGAAGTGATCAATCATTAATAACCGGTGCCGGAGGACAGCAACGATATTCCTGCGATTTTTCCAGCAATTCAATTTGTTTACGTAACAAATCATTTTCTAACTGCATTCTTTCTTTTACTAATGGTTCGCATACATCACAATCATCCAGGCATCCTTTTACAATAATGCCGGCGGTTGGTAAGGAGAACTCACTTTCAAAATCTACTTGCAGTTTTATTTCTTTACTAAGGTTACCTTCTTTATCCAGCAGTTTGTTGCTTGCTAATTGTTCCGTTACTTCTTTTAAAGCTTTGTTACGGGTTTCAGTATCCAACGGCAAACCAATGTTTACATCAGGAATAAATATTGGTTTTGTAAGTAATGCTGGTTGTGCCAGTGCCAGAGAGCTTAATTCAAGATTAGTGCTTCTTGCAGTGAAGGCAACATTAGCATTATCAGCAGCCGTCCTTCTAAACAATGCAGTTGCCGGTACATCCTGCGGAACTAAGGCAATAGGAATTTTAGCAACACCGGGTTGCAGTACACCACCAATAGGTGCATTATCATCCAGCACTCTTCTTTCTATTGCCACCAGTTCAAATTTTATCCGTTGTTTTTTGTTCAGGCGATAAAACATGTACGTTACTGCATGGCATTTATTGTAATTGCTGAATTCACGGCTTGATGCTTCAAAATGATCTTCGCTTTCTCCCTGTATATGTGTGCGGCTGCTTACTTCACCAACTGAAACCGAATGTGCTTTACGGGTAGCGCCTACTGCCTGCATGGCGGAACTTTGCACATGTGTTTTTTGCTGATTTAAATAATCTGAAACAGAATGATTGTTATGATTACCACTTGCATTAGTGCTGGCACTGGCACTAAGACTAAAGATGCCAATACTTCCTTTTGCATCACCATGAAAATCCCAATGACCTTCATCAGAACTTTCTGCATGACCTGACTGTGCTGCCGAAGCATCAGCCATATATTTTTGTACAGCCGTCATGTAATATTGTTCTTCCGAAATTTGTTCACTGCGGTAACTTAGCTTTGTTTCACTGTCAAAAGTAAACCGGCTTCTTCTGTCAGTAGTTGACAGTCTTACTTTTTCTCCGGGTAATAAAGTGGTACTGAAAACAGGATCACCTAAAGTCAATCCTAAAGTGCAGCGGCTAAATTTAAAATGAAGGATCACTTCTACATTAATTCTTCTTCTGCTGGCTGCGGTTACAGAAGTAGGATAAGTGAGTACCCTGCTGAAGTTAACTACATCACAATGGTCATCTTTGATCAGTTCAGCACAGCAGGGGATGGTTTGTTGATTACTGGTTGCCATGTTTTAAGGTGTTTAATGATGAATAAATAATATTGATTCTTTTATCAGGTACACAAAACCTTTCCATCCGGGTATTTACCCGGAACTATACTGGATGGTTTCCTGTAATTGATTATAGTTTTCTCAGGCGTATGGGTTGATTATTACATGTAATACTTTACCTGCATATTAACATAAAAGCAATAAACTGCCGGTTGGATTATAAACCCATTTTCAGGTCTTACAATAAAGTGGATTACGTTTTCTAAAAGAGGAACGGTTAGCGATATTACATGTAATACAGGGAGGTAATGTTAGAGTAGATAGTGTAATGTAAATATAGGATATAATAAAAGCGAAAACAATACCACAAACGGGTATTTTTTTACGGTAACAAAAAAGTAAAATTACTTTTAATAAAAAAGAATTCGATAAAGAATATTGTAAGAATGATTTTTATTTGAAAACGATTACAGACTTTTGCTGTTTACATGAAACCATTTATACAAACCCGGTTAAATATTTATGCAAACAGATTTTTTAGTTGTTGGCTCAGGTATAGCAGGATTAACATACGCATTAAAGGTTGCAGAACATTTTCCATCAAAGAAAATTATAGTTGTTACCAAAACAGTAAGTGAAGAAACCAATACCAAGTATGCACAGGGTGGTATTGCCGGTGTAATGGATATGCAAAAAGATAGTTTTGAAAAACATATAGAAGACACATTGATAGCCGGTGATGGATTATGTAATAAACATGTAGTAGAAATTGTAGTAAAAGAAGGAGTGAACCGTATTAATGAAATCATTGATTGGGGAGCAGAGTTTGATAAAGATGCGGAGGGAGATTATAAATTAGGAAGAGAAGGAGGGCACTCTGAATTTCGAATACTGCATCATAAAGATGTTACGGGTAAAGAAATGGAAAGAGCTTTGCTGGATGCGGTAACTAAACATCCCAATATTCAAATCATCAATCACTGGTTTGTGGTTGATATCATCACCCAGCACCATTTAGGTTTTCTTATAACCAAATCAACACCCGATGTAGAATGTTATGGTGTATATGTTTTGAATTTGCAGACCAATCGGATTGAAAAAAATCTTTCAAAGATTACCGTATTTGCTACAGGTGGCAATGGACAAGTTTATAGAACTACCACTAATCCAAAAGTTGCAACAGGTGATGGAGTAGCAATGTTATACCGTGCAAAGGGAAGAGTAGAGAATATGGAATTCATCCAGTTTCATCCAACAGCTATGTATCAACCCGGAGTGAGTCCATCTTTTTTAATTACGGAAGCAGTTAGAGGTGATGGTGGGATACTCCGTAATAAACATGGGGTTGCTTTTATGGAAAAATATGATGAACGAAAAGACCTTGCACCCCGTGATATTGTGGCAAGAGCTATTGATAGTGAAATGAAAATAACCGGTACCGAACATGTGTGGTTAGATGTTCGTCATATTCCTTTAGAAAATTTTGTTGAACATTTCCCTAACATTTATGAAAAATGTAAATCGGTTGGTATAGATATTACAAAAGATATGATTCCGGTAGCACCGGCAGCACATTATAGTTGTGGTGGTATTAAAACAGATGAATGGGGAAGAACGTCTATCCGTAATTTATATGCGGCCGGAGAATGCGCTTCCACTGGTTTACATGGGGCCAACCGCTTAGCCAGTAATTCATTGCTGGAGGCTATGGTGTTTGCACACCGTTGTTATATGGATAGTGTACAAAAGATCAATGATATTTCTTTTAATGAAAGTATTCCCGACTGGAAGGCTGAAGGCACAAGAGAGCCCAAGGAGATGATCCTGATTACACAGAGCTTTAAAGAATTACAATCGGTTATGAGTGACTATGTAGGTATTGTTCGTAATGATGTTCGTTTACAAAGAGCTTCCAGGAGATTAGATTTATTATGGGAAGAAACAGAAGCATTATATAAAACAACCACCGTTTCACCTCAATTACTGGAACTAAGAAATATGATCAGTGTAGGTTATTTGATTGTAAAGAGTGCTATGTTCCGCCATGAGAGCAGGGGATTGCATTTTAATACTGATTATCCCAATAAGAGTTCATTATTACAAAACACCATATTGTAACAAACTGAGTTATCTTCGCAACATGTATTATGTTGTTTATGGTTTATTGTACACACTTTCATTATTACCACTAAGAGTGTTATATATTTTTTCTGATATCGCCTATGCAATCATCTACTATATTACCAAGTACAGGAAAGATGTGGTGTTGAGCAATCTTAAGATTGCTTTTCCTGAAAAAACAGATAAAGAACGAATACGTATCGCCAAAGATTTTTATAAAAACTTCACTGATACTTTTATTGAGTCAATAAAACTGATCTCGGCATCTAAAAAACAAATTGAGAAAAGAAGTGACGGCGATTTTGAATTGCTTAATTCATTAATAGCAAAAGGCAGAAATATTCATATCATGCTGGGTCACCAGTTTAACTGGGAGTTTGCCAATTTACTTTATGCCAATCATCTTAGTATTCCTTTTGTTGGAGTATATATGCCCATTAGCAATAAAATTCTCGATAAGATATTTTTCAATATGCGTAGCCGCTACGGTACCATTTTAATACCGGCTACTAACTTTCGCAATCAAATGCATAGTGTATTTACAAAGCAATACATATTAGGCCTGGCGGCAGATCAAAACCCGGGAGGAGCAGATCTTGGTTACTGGATGAACTTTTTTAATAAGCCGGTACCATTTATTAAAGGCCCTGGCAAAGGAGCTGTAAAAAATAATACCGCTGTCGTTTTTGTTGGGTTTAGAAAAATTAAAAGGGGGCATTATGAATACAAAGCAACATTGCTGGCAGAAAATGGAGTAGAGCATACTCCGGAGGAACTAACGGTTTTGTACCGCAATGCGCTGGAAGAAACAATTAAGAAAGATTCGCCTAATTATTTATGGAGTCACCGGCGCTGGAAATGGGTTTGGAAAGATGAGTATCAAAAATATTGGGTGGAATAACTTTATATAAGCATTAATTTAAAATGCTGGTTTCTTTCACTGTTTCAATTTTCCCTTCCTGCTCTTTTATTTTGTTCCATCCGCCAACAATATTTCGGATGTTATGAATTCCCTGGCGTTTTAATAAAGAGCAGGCTATGATACTACGATAACCACTTGCACAGTGTACATATAAATTTTGATTTTCTTCAAAATTCGCCAGCATGGCAGGATCATTCATATCATTTAACGGCAGGTTCAATGCATCTTTAACATGACCATCGGCAAACTCTACTTCTTTTCTTACATCAACTATCAGCAGATTATTATCATGCGGAATGTCCATGGCCAGCTCATCTGCTTCCACATTAATGATCAAATCAATTTTTTCACCGGCATTTTTCCACGCATCAAATCCACCTTTGAGGTATCCTTCCATTTTATCAAAACCAACTCTTGCCAGTCGTACAATACTTTCTTCTTCTTTACCTTCATCAGTTACTAACAAAAAAGGTTTATCAAAGGGTAATAAACTTCCGGCCCATTCAGCATATCGTCCATCCAATCCAATACTTATTGAAGATGGGACATAGCCTTCGGTAAATTCAGATGATTTTCTTGTATCCAATATAATAACATCATCTTTCTTCATGGCAGCTTTAAACTCTTCAACTGATAAGGCTTTCATTCCTTTGCTTAGCACTTCATCCAGGCTGTCATAACCTTCTTTATTTATTCTTGCATTAACAGGGAAATATTGAGGTGGTTGGGCCAGGCCATCTGTAACTACTTTAATAAATTCTTCTTTGTTCTGAGCTTTTAATGCATAATTAGTTTGTTTCTCATCTCCAATAGTACTGTATGTATCGGGTCCAAGATTTTTACCACAAGCACTGCCCGGGCCATGCGCAGGATAAACAATTACATTATCAGCCAGCGGAACTATTTTGTTTTGTAAAGAATCGTATAACATTCCTGCCAGGTCTTCAGTTGTAATATCACCACCCTGTGCTAAATCAGGGCGACCAACATCGCCTACAAACAATGTATCACCGGTGAACACAGCATAGTCTTTTCCATCTTCATCTTTCAGTAAATAGCAGGAACTTTCTAATGTATGTCCGGGAGTATGTAACACTTCAATGGTAAGGTCACCAACTTTGAATTGTTCACCATCTTTAGCTACATGAACAGGGAACTGAGTGATAGTATTAGGTCCATAGACAATAGGAGCATTTGTTTTCTTTCCAAGGTCTAAGTGACCGCTTACAAAGTCAGCATGAAAATGTGTTTCAAATATATATTTAATAGTGGCGCCTCTCTCATTAGCCAGGTTAATATATTCTTCCACATCTCTTAGCGGATCAATAACTGCCGCTTCTCCTTTGCTTTCTATATAGTAAGCAGCTTCGCTAAGACAATTAGTGTATAATTGTTGTACAAACATGCTGAGTAAGTTTGCAGCAAAGATAAACAGATAAAAAGAAAGGAACATCCATCACCATTGGTGAAAGATGCTCCTTAAGCTAAATGCATTAAGCCAGCAGGTCATCAACAAAACGGCTGATGTCCCGGATGCGATCCTTATTAACTGAATACCAAATGAATTTACCTTCACGGGTTGTTTTTACAATACCCGCACGGCGCATAATGGCCAGGTGCTGAGAGGCGACAGATTGTTCCAGGCGGAGCTGGATGTAAATTTCTGTCACCGTCATTTTCTCATTTGATTCAATTAAATGGAGAATTTGCTGGCGGAGCTTGTGATTAATAGCCCTTAAAACAACTGCTGCTTTTTTGATGGCTAAATAATCAACTTTAGTATTGTCGTTTGCATTAACCGCAGTTAATGGCTGGGCTGCTGTTTCCAACATAGGATAATACCAAATACCTTTTAAGAGTTAAAAAAACGGGTTATTCAAATCAGTTGCAAATATACAAATCAATTTAATGTAATTAGGCAATCAATGGTTAACGCATACAAAAAAATTGACAGGCGGGTTTAATTATTGTTTTATTACGGAGTAAAATTCTTTTCCATAAAATGGCTCTGAATAAGCAAGATCAGCAAACTTTTTTTCCGCAAACCTTTGACAGGAAAGGGTTATCATGTTTGAGGCATTAAAGCTCACGTTTATAAATTGAGCATTTGGATGATGACAGACAGACTTAAATTTGATTGAACCATTGCCATAAAAATATATTTTGCAAGCATTTAATTGTCCTATTAAAGTGTTTTCAGATACTATTTCAGCAGTGGGTTTTTTAATAAAATCGAGTTGTTGATTAAGCAGAGCAGTATAGACCTCCTGCCGGCGGGCATCAATCATAGGGCAAAATAGATATGAAGGTGCTATAGTTTTATTGCTGTTCTTTAAAATATCAATAGCAGCTAAGGTCATTATTTCAAATGTTCCTATTGTAATTAAAGGTATTTGCAGTGCATAGCACAAGCCTTTAGCAGTAGCCATACCTACCCTCAACCCGGTATAAGAACCGGGGCCATTGGTTACAGTAATAACACTTAAATTTTTAGCTGTAATGTTTTCCCGGTGTAATAATTGATTAATGGCAGGCTGAATAAAAGAGGCGTGTTCTTTTTGTTCTGTACTGGTGATTAGTTGTAACAATTGACCATCAACAGATAAACAAACCGAGCCTTTCTCCAAAGAAGTATCTATATGAAGTATAAAAGTCATTGATTACTGTAATGCTTCTCTTTCCAGTAAAGGTGCAATATTATAGCGGTTACTGGTGCTGTTAAGTTTGTGCAATAGTTTATAAATATTTTTCAATCCAATTTTTTCACTCCACTCAAAAGGGCCGTATGGATAATTAGTGCCCAGTTTCATAGCCGTGTCAATTTCTTTTTTTGTACTGACCTCGTCACCCAAAGCAAAATAAGCTTCATTAATGATCATGGCAATTACTCTGGCACTTAACATACCCGGTGCATCAGGAGTAAGCTGGTATTGCCAGTTCAGTAATTGAAAAATAGTTTGCACTGTTCCTTTTTGTGCATCAAAACCAATGGATACTTCTGCTATCTCCCTGTTTAAAAAACCGGGCCATGCGTTAATGCGGATAAAATTATCCGGTAAACCAAGCCCTTTTAAAGTATTGACAACAGAGTTAATGATCACTGTTTTATTAAGAGAGGATAAAAGCTCAATTCTTTCTGATGAAGGTTCAAAGGATAAATCAAAAGCTATAAATGATGAAGCTGCATTTTTCAACGCTTCAACTGTTGAAACAAAAAAAATTTCTGTCGCTTCCGGTAAATTCTTTTTACGAAATTCCTCCTGCTGATCAAGAGTGCCTAATACGGTGATCTTCATCCTTATTAATTAAGGGACAAAAATAGGTTTGTTAGTTGAAGGAAAGTTTTGCAACTTTATTTTTCACTTAAAATAATAGTATGAGTAAGATCATTATTAATACATCAAATGCTCCAGCCCCTATCGGTCCTTATAGCCAGGCGGTAAAAACCGGCAACCTGTTATTTATTAGCGGGCAGGTAGCCATTAAACCCGGAACCGGCGAATTAGCAATGACAGATATACCGGAAGAAACACACCAGGTAATGCATAATCTTAAAGCTATTTTAACTGAAGCAGGAATGACATTCGATAATGTGGTTAAAACAACCATTTTTCTCAGCGATATGTTGCTCTTTTCTGAAGTAAACGAAGTGTATGGGAAATATTTCAGCAATACTTTTCCGGCAAGAGAAACTGTTGCAGTAAAGGGATTACCAAAAGGAGTGAATGTAGAAATAAGTATGATAGCTGCTGAATAAATTAAATATGTATATAAAATTCAAACCCCGCAATTTGCGGGGTTTGGTGTTATCACTGGTTAACAACAGATGAATACAAAGGTAAATGGCTAATGCAGTTAAACACTCCGGTTCAATTAAAGTGCTTATTAAAAGCTTCGGTTTTATTGCGTACATCCAGCTTACTGTAAATATTTCTTAGATGTTTCTTTACTGTTTCGGTTGAAATATGCAATTCATTTCCTACCTCTTTATAATACAAACCCTTTCTCAAAGTTTTAAGAACTTCTATTTCCCTTGAGGTTAGCCCATCATCTGCTTTATTTGTCGTTGACTGAATCTTAAACTGAGACCCGTAAGCTGTATTCGTTGACATACTGAATTGATTTCCTGATAAAGTTCCTTTTCCGGGTTACGCTGAAAAAGGGTGTTTTAACCCATTTTTAACCGGTGAAAACACCTGTTTGTTTAAATTTTTATCTGAAAGAATTGACCCTGTTAATAGCAAAAAAAAGTAAATGCACCTCTTGAAAAACTGGTCAAGGTGTTTTAACCCCGGGCGGATAGTATTATAACGGTAATTGCTTAGAGGCTTTTTTTAAAGGCAAGTATTGATTTAACTTGAAGTGTTAAGCCATTTAATCACTTAAAAATTTATTACTATGCCAAAGAAAATTGATCTGAACGGGAATAGCAGTTCACTTGTAATTTCAGTTGCTGAACTGCAAGCACACGTTAACCGCTACAAAAATGAAAGGCACAAACATATAACCGCTCACATGAAGGTAGATTCAAGGGCGGTATGGTTAAGCAGGAATAAGGTTATGGATTTTTTTAGTAACAATCCCTCCGCTACTGGTGTAAGGATTTATTTTGGTGTAATTGATGATGCTAACACTCCAACAGGGGTTCACAACCTGGTATTTGTACCAACTGCAGATAAAGCCGGAACAAGTACCGACAATTTAGGTGACCAGGACAGTGTAATGGTTACACAAAACTTTGCAGCATCAACCACCGCTTCTTCTTTTGTATGCCCGCCACCACAACCATGTAATGGCACAGGGTTAATTATGTAACAGTTTTATTAATTTAATAGAGTCATTACCACTGCAATAATGAGTAATGACTCTATTAAAATTACTCCATAACAATGACCATTCCTGTTTACTTATATGTAAATCTTATTTGCATAATTATCTGGTTTGTTTTTAAAAGCCGGTTTGCTGATAAACGCCTGCTTGACTGGGGGCCGTATTTTATTTTTCTTTTTTTAACTGAAACTTCTGCCTGGTGCTATTCAAAGTTTCTTCATTTAAGTAATCACTGGATATATAATGTTATAAATTTTGTACAGTTCATGTGGTTATTTTATTTGTACCGGAAAATTATTTTGAATGAAAAAAAGAGAAAATTTATTAAATCGGTATTGATTTTATTCCCGGTTTTATATGTAGCAGATATTTTTCTTGTTCAGAGTTTCTGGAGCATACTTACTTATTTGTATTGTTTGTCCAGTCTGTTAATAATTTATTTGTGTGTACTTTATTTCAGAGATTTGTTGGGTGATGCTACGGAAAGCCTTAGTAAATTGCCTTTTTTTTGGATCAGCATTGGGTTGATCATTTTTTTTGCAGGCAGTATGTTTTATATGGGATCTATTAATTATATTTTATCGAAAAGAATTGATACGGCAGGAAAATACATTGGCTACCTGGTGTATTCTTTTACTGCAGTACAATATATATTTATTGCAATTGGATTATTATGCAATTTGAAACCAAGTCGGAAATATTTTTTGTAATCATCATTGGTACAGTAATGGTTTTATTACTGGCTGCATTTATTATTTCCTTTCTGTTTCTTTACCAGCGCAGGAATTTTCGCCATCGTGTTGAGAAGGAGCAAATAAAAAACAGTTTCCAAAAAGAACTGCTTAAAGCTCAGCTGGAGATAAGGGAGCAAACCTTAAAGAATGTATCACAGGAAATACACGATAACATCGGGCAGGTCTTAAGTTTAGTAAAACTACATTTAACCCGGATCGATCCTCAAAAAATTGAATCTTCCGGCGAAAAAATAAACGATTCAAAAGATTTGGTGGCTAAAGCAATTCAGGATTTAAGAAGCATTTCTAAAAGTCTGGATACAGATGCTGTTATGTCGGTAGGTTTATTTAACGCTGTTAAAAACGAGTTGGATATTGTGCAACGGGCCGGTTTTCACCAAACACATTTGGTACTTGAAGGGTCTTTGTATAAATTAGAGTCACATGCCGAACTGATCTTGTTCAGGATTTTGCAGGAAACCCTGAATAATATTATTAAACATGCAAAGGCAAAAAAAATTACTGTAAACTTCAACTATGAGCCTTTGCAACTAACCCTGAAAATAACTGACGACGGGATTGGATTTGACCTGAATCAGCTTAATCAGTCTGATAAAACTGAATTTGGACTTGGATTGAAGAATATGCATAACCGGGCCAGAATTATTGATGCCGATTTTTCGATGGAAAGCACATTTGGAGCAGGAACAGTTGTTATTATAAAAATGCCTAATAAAATACCAGAAAAGGCGTAATATGAATTCAGCGGGAAAAATTGTATTGGTAGATGATCATGTGTTATTACGCAGAGGGCTTGCCGGGTTGGTTAAAGACTTGGGATACGAAGTTTTGTTTGAAGCAGACAATGGAAAAGATTTTATTGAGAAAATTATACAATCCGGAATTCCTGATGTGGTGTTACTGGATATTACCATGCCGGTAATGGATGGTTATGAAACGGCTACCTGGCTTAAAGTAAATCATCCGGAGGTTAAAGTACTGGCATTATCAATGAATGATAACGAAACTGCCGTAATAAAAATGATAAGACTTGGGGCGAAGGGTTATATCCTTAAAGATTCAGATCCGGCAGAACTGGCACTGGCATTACAATCAGTAATAACCAAAGGTTTTTATTATTCCGAAATGATAACCGGAAAACTTATTCATGCAGTTAATAGTTTTGATAAACCTAACAATGCTGTTATATCTTTTTTGCTTTTGAATGAACGGGAAATTGAGTTTTTAAAACTTGTATGTACTGAACTGACATATAAAGAGATTGCTGATAAAATGTATGTTAGCCCACGTACCGTTGATGGTTACCGTGATATTTTGTTTGAAAAGCTTGATGTAAAAACCAGGGTTGGTTTGGTGATGTATGCCGTAAGGCAGGGGATAGTACATCCATAAAAAAAGTCCCGCCTACGGCGGGACTTTTTTTATAATTTTATTTCTTCTTCATTATTATCAAAGAAATGATATTCGGTTAGGTGATAGCCGGTGTTAGGCTCAATTTTAATTTTCTGTTTATACTTCCATCTCCATTTCAATCTTCTGCTGGGGAAACCTTTGGTTAAATAAGCATGTACTATCGGATGCACTGTAATCGTTAATCCTGAATGACGCTGCATTACCAGGTAGTTCAGGTTCTTTTCAATTTCGTCTTCTAGTATTAATGTTGATGCAATCTTACCAGTACCACCACAGCTTGGACAAATCTCCTGTGTGTTAATGGTTAACTCGGGTTTCATCCGTTGACGGGTAATCTGCATTAACCCGAATTTGGAAATGGGTAACACAGCATGCTTTGCCCTGTCACTTTCCATAAAGGCTTCCATCGCTTCCAGTAATTTCTTTTTATTATCCGGAAGTTTCATATCAATGAAGTCAACCACGATGATGCCGCCTAAATCTCTGAGACGTAACTGGCGGGCAATTTCTTCAGCTGCTTCTAAATTTGTTTGTAATGCATTTTCTTCCTGGTTGCTGCTTACACTTTTATAACCACTGTTTACATCAATTACATGCAATGCTTCGGTAGGCTCAACAATTAAATAAGCACCGCTTGGAAGATTGACTGTTTTTCCAAAAGCAGCTTTAACCTGTTTGGTTACTCCAAAACTGTCAAAGATGGGTGAGCCATTGTGATAGAAACTTACAATATCAGCTTTATCAGGAGCAATTTTTTGGATATATGATTTAGTGCTGTTGAAAATGTTTTTATCATTCACTACAATGCGGTTAAAATCTGCATTGAGTAAATCACGAAGGATGCTGGTGGTCTTTGCCTGCTCACTGAAAATTTTGGCAGGAGCCACAGCATTCTTCAAATTTGTTTGAATAGTTTCCCAGGTAGCAATTAAGGTTGATAAATCTTCATGTAGTTCGGCAGTTGATTTTCCTTCAGCTGCCGTACGAACAATCACACCAAAATTTTTTGTCTTGATTGCTTCAACAATCTTCTGCAAACGGCGGCGTTCATCGCTGGAATGAATCTTTCTTGATACAGCTATGATGTCGTTGAAAGGAGTTAGTACAACAAATCTTCCGGGTAAAGAAATTTCACAACTTAACCTCGGTCCTTTGGCTGCAATAGGCTCTTTTAAAATTTGCACCAGTACATTAGGGCGGCCATTTAATACTTCAGCAATCTTACCTGTTTTAATAATCTCGGGTTCCAGTTGAAATTTTGCAAAATCAAAATGATCTTCAGCTTTGGTACCGATAGCTTGCTGGGTAAATTTTAATATCGACCTGATGTAAGGGCTGAGGTCGGTGTAGTGAAGAAAGCCATCTTTCTCAAATCCAACATCTACAAAAGCAGCATTCATGCCGGGAATAAGTTTTTTTACTTTACCAAGGTACAAGTCACCCACGGCAAAGTCTGAATCGGCATGTTCATGATGGAGCTCTACCAGCTTTTTATCTTCCAGTAGTGCAATTTCAACTCCCTGGGGAGCGGCATTAATAATAAGTTCTTTATTGGGCATAGACAATCACTCTAAACAATCTGCCACACACACCTTTGGGAAAATTGTCTTGGTAACTAGTATAGAAAGCGTTTTCGGGGAAATTATTGCGAATAAGCAATCTATTAAGTAAAAAGAAGCCGGAAGTTGTTCTTACTTCCGGCTTGTAAGATAGCCTTTAGAAGAATACAATAATATTATTTCTTCTTATGACGATTCTTTCTTAAGCGTTTTTTACGCTTATGCGTCGCAATTTTATGACGTTTTCTTTTCTTACCACAAGGCATACAACTAATAATTTTTAATAATTAGGAAATCTATTTTAATGAATTAATACGTTCATCCAATGCTTTAATAAACTCTTCGGGTACTTTTTCATTTCGCTTCTTCGCCAGCATTACCAGCATTTCTTTTTCTTTCTTGTACCAAATTCTTGCATTTGCACTATCACCTTTTTGTTCATATGCTTCAGCCAGTAATAAAACGGCTTCTGCATTTTCAGGTTCTTTATCAATCACCTTACTAAAGCGTTCAATGGCTTTATCCCATTGTTGAGAAACCACAGCACCATATCCCAGCATAAACTGGGCATACATAAAAGCGCTGTCTTTCTCCGCCACTTCACGAATCATTTTGATGCCTTCCATTGGAGAATGTGTACCACTAAAAAGTATTACCGCCCCCAGCCCCACTTTGGCAGAATCGTTTGCAGGATTGATAGTTAATGCCGAATTATAAAGAGCTTCCGCTTCTTCTGTCATCCAGTTTTTGATGGTGGGTTCAGTAATTTCTCTTGAAACCTCAAAAAAGTTGCGGGCAGCAAAGGTGAGGCTTTTTTCCGAATTTTCCAACCTTGCAGCCTTTGATAAATAACCAATGTAGGGGATATTTTGATTAAGACTGTCTTTCCAGTAATGAGCGAGTTGATGATAAACTTTTATTTGCTGGTCTTTTACAGCGCCACGTATTACAGAATTTTCTAAACCGGCGATATATTCAGATTGAGCGGGCGTTAAATTTTTCTTTGAAAAAGAGACAAATTCGTCGAAATGAAAAGTTGTCGCCTGGGTTTGAACTCCAGGTTGAGCTTTTTTGCCCGGAGCCGTAGTATTACCAAATAAATAAAGTGAGCTGACCAACGCAAGACCAGCGGCCGCTAAAAGGATTTGTTGTTTTTTCACCGTTTCAAATTGAGCGGCAAAGTTATTCCACTACCCGCTTACTCTTTACTTCCTGAACAAATTCTTTTGCAGGTTTAAATGCAGGAATATAATGGGCAGGAATATGAACCGCCGTGTTTTTCTTAATATTACGACCAATTTTAGCTGCTCTCTTTTTGGTAATAAAGCTGCCAAAACCACGAACGTAAATATTTTCTCCATTAGAAAGAGATTCTTTGATCTCTTTAAACATGGTTTCTAATGTTACCAGTACATCAACTTTTGGAATACCGGTTTTCTCTGAGATTTGGTTAATCAGGTCCGCCTTTCTCATTGTTAAGTTGGTTTTTTAAAGAGGGTTATTTTTATTAAAAATAAGACAAAGATTTTGAATAACACAAAAAAATTGGCACAATTTCTTGTATATCAACATAGTACGGTAGTATCTACAAAGAAGATTGATGCGTAACTAATTGATTATTAATTAGAAAACTTGGCTATCTTCGATTCAGAAATATAAAATGAACACATTCATTTCAAAGGAGTTATATAAAAGCAGTCAAAAAGCCTATTTCACCAGTCATTTGCTGAAATGGAACGAGCAGGTGAATAAAAGGCAAATGCCATGGAAGGGGGAGAAAGATCCATACAAAATTTGGCTGAGTGAAATCATACTTCAACAAACACGGGTAGAACAGGGATGGTCTTATTATGAAAAGTTCATCAAAGCATTTCCCAATATTCAAAAATTAGCAAAAGCAGAGGATGAAAAAGTTTTCAAATTGTGGGAAGGGCTTGGTTATTATACCCGTTGCAAAAATCTTTTAGCAACTGCCAGAAAAATTTCCGCTGAATACAAAGGAAAATTCCCTGAAAAATATAAAGAGATAGTTTCTTTAAAAGGAGTAGGTCCATATACTGCTGCTGCTATTGCTTCATTTGCTTACAATCTTCCACATGCAGTTGTTGATGGAAATGTAATGAGAGTGTTGAGTCGTTATTATGGGATTGAAACTCCAATTGACAGTACACAAGGAAAAAAATTATTTCAGCAAATAGCTTCTGATGGTTTACCTGAAAATAAAGCAGGAGTTTATAACCAGGCCATCATGGATTTTGGAGCTACTGTTTGCAAACCACAAAATCCAACCTGCAAAGAATGCCCTATGAAAAAGAAATGTGTTGCTTTTATCGATGAAAAGGTGAACGTACTTCCGGTTAAAGAAAAATCAATTAAAAAGAAAGAACGCTGGTTTTATTTTTTGGTAATTCAATCTGGCGGTAAAACCTATGTAAGAAAAAGAAAGGGAAAAGATGTGTGGGAAAATTTGTACGAATATGTGGCACTGGAAATTCCATCGGAGATGGATGCTGCAACATTTATCAAATCGACTGTCTTTAAAAAAAGCATTGGAGCAGGAAAATTTGAAGTAAAAAATATTTCAAAAGTATATCGCCAGTTGTTAAGTCACCAGACTATTTATGGTCGGTTCATTACATTAAACATTTCAAAACCATTGAAGCATTTTACAGGGTATATCCTGGCAGATAAAAAAGAAATAAAACAACTTCCTTTTCCCCGTCTGATTAATAATTGGCATGAAGATGGACATAAGAATAACATACTTTTCTGACAGGCGGCAACTTTTGCCAATAAAAAAATGTATATTTAGACTACGATTGATAGCCCAATATTTAAGAATCTAAAGATAAATTTATGAGAGGCGTAAACAGAGTAATGCTGATTGGCAACCTTGGTAAAGATCCCGATGTTCAGTTCCTGGAAGGTCATATTGCAGTAGCCAAGTTTCCCCTTGCAACAACAGAAACTTTTAAAGACCGCACCGGCAAGCTGGTAAGCCAAACCGAATGGCATACTGTAGTTCTTTGGAGAGGATTAGCGGAATTAGCACAGAAATATCTGCACAAAGGAAGTTTAGTATATATCGAAGGCAGGTTAAAAACCCGCAGCTGGGAAGATAAAGAAGGCATAAGAAAATTTGCCACAGAAGTAGTAGGTGATAACCTGATAATGCTGGACAAACGAACCGGAGATATTCACACTTCATCTTCAGCTGATACAGGTGCTGAACCATTTAACTCAGGTGAGGTACCTCCCATTGGTGAACCGGCAGACGATTTGCCCTTCTAATTAAATCCGAATGCTTATTTTTGTTTTATATCAGGCAGGCCGTATGACCTGCCTGTGTTCATACAGCAACAGTTGTTGCTGATTGTTTATTAAAATCGCAGCTTTGGATTATCATTCGGTTTTTGAAAACATACCAACAGGAGTAACGGCCATTATCTTCGCTATCAATGTGCAGGCTGTAACAACAATGGTTGTTTCTATCATTTTGCTGCTTTCGTTATCCTTTTGTTTAGCAGGCGCCGAAGTGGCTTTTTTCTCTCTTACGCATAAGGATATTAATATGCTGAAGACCAAAAATCATCCTTCTGCCAAACGCATTTTGCATTTACTGGACAACCCTAAAACGCTGTTGGCATCTATGCTGATTGCCAATAGTCTTATTAATATCTCCATCATCTTACTCACCAACTTTTTAATTGATACCATATCTCCTGATATATCAAATATCTATTGGCTAACTTTTTTAATAAAAGTTCTCTGTGTTACTTTCTTGCTGGTATTATTTGGAGAAGTGATGCCCAAAGTGATGGCCACACAGCATAACCTGATGTTTGCATATAATCCGGTAATTCTTACGGTAATTGAATTTTTCAATTATTTCTTTAGAAGAATGAGCCTGTGGCTGGTGAGTTATTCTGACGCCATTGAAAATAAATTAGGAGCAAAAGATTCTGCTGCCTACAGTCTGGAGCAAATTGATCATGCCATTGATCTCACGGTAGCAGAAGATACCACGATAGAGGAAAAAAATATTTTGAAAGGCATTGTAAAGTTTGGCAACATTACTGTTAAACAGATAATGAAAACCCGGTTAGATGTAAGTGGTTTGGAATATGGATTAAATTTTAAACAAGTAAAAGAGAAAGTAGAAGAATTACATTATTCCCGGTTACCTGTTTATCAAACTACTTTAGATGAAGTAAAAGGCATCTTACAAACGAAAGATTTGTTGCCTCATTTGAATGAAGGAGAAAATTTCAACTGGCAGAACCTGGTTCGCCAGCCATTTTTTGTTCATGAACAAAAATTAATTGATGATCTGCTGCAGGAGTTTCAACAGAAAAGAATTCATTTTGCTGTGGTAGTAGATGAATTTGGCGGCACCAGTGGCATTGTAACGCTGGAAGATATTATGGAAGAGATCATTGGTGATATTAAAGATGAGTTTGACGAAGAAGAAAGCGGTAATAAAAAGATAGATGATCATAATTTTCTATTTGAAGGAAAAACAATGATACATGATGTGTGTAAAGCAATGGATATTCCGCTGGATACATTTGATAAAGTTCGTGGGGACAGTGATTCATTAGCCGGGTTGGTACTGGAGATCGCCGGTGAATTTCCAAAGAACAACGAGGTGATTAAATCAGGTGATTTTGATTTTACTGTTATAGATATCAATAGAAACCGCATTCAAAAAGTTAAAGTAACGGTACATCCGCCACCAGAGGATTAATTGTAAATTCGCCTGATGAAAAAAACGTTTTTTGTTGTCAGTTGTTGCTTGTTGCCAGTTGCTTGTTGCTTATGGCTTGTTTCCTGTAATTCCGATCCCACTTCCAAACCACGTGGTTATTTTCGTATTGACCTTCCTGCTAATAAAGAATACAAATCATTTGACCGTCCTGAATATCCTTATTCATTTGATTATCCAGCCTACGGGAATATTGTAAAGGACAGCACCTTCTTTAATGATAAACCACAAAATCCATATTGGGTGAATGTGGATTTCCCTCAATACGATGCCAAGATATACCTGAGTTATATGGGTGTTAATGATAAGGTGTTGTACAAAGAAAAAACAGCAGCAGGATATAAAGATTCTATTGGCGTTAATTCATTAAACAAACTGATTAATGATGCATTTACTTTAACCAACAAACATGCTGTTAAAGCAAATTCTATTGACGAGATTGAAGTACATCCTGCAAAAGGAGTAGATGGGTTTATTTTTGAAGTTGCCGGGAATGCGGCATCATTAAAACAGTTTTATTTAACCGATTCTTCCAAACATTTTATACGTGGGGCTTTATACTTTAATGCAACACCAAATGAAGATTCTGTAAAACCAGTGAGCCAGTTTCTTTTTCAGGATATGAAGCGATTAGTTAACTCACTCCGCTGGAAAAAATAAAGCCATCCTGAAGAATCAGGACGGCTGACTTGTAAACCTATGTGTAAACCATGTTAAAACTCTTTCATAGTATGCGGATGCAGATCATCACTTTGGGTACTGCGTAATTTTATCTGCTTATTTGGCTTTTCTTTATTCAACCAGATTTCTTTGTTGTAATCTTTCCAATAAGATGCAGGCTTATTTCATCTTACATAAATAAAAAAGTTACCAAAATGTTAAACGCCGCCATTATATAAAAGCACTTTGGTGTTACCTTTGGCACTTAACTGTAGAATGTGATTGCAATTGATAAAATACTGATAAGCGATGATGTGGTGAGCAAACAATTTGTTTGCGATTTAAGTAAGTGCAAAGGTGGCTGCTGCGAAGAAGGTGATGCCGGCGCACCGCTTACAGATGAAGAGCTGGATATAGTGCTGGAATTATATGAAACGGTAAAACCATATCTTACAAAAGAAGCTATTGCAGAAATAGAAGCCAACGGTAAATATGTTTATCATAAAGACTTCGGCTGGGTAACACCCACATTAGCCAGCGATAATGAAATTTGTGTGTATGCTTTCCGTGAAAAGGATGGTATAATAAAATGTGCTTTTGAACAGGCATATTACGATGGAAAAATAGAGTGGAAGAAACCAATCTCCTGTCATTTGTTCCCGGTCATTGCAAAGAAATCAAAAGACAAAGCTACCTGGCTGGTGAATTATATACCGAGAGAAGTATTATGTAAACCAGCTTGTGTGTTAGGAGAAAAACTAAAAGTACCGGTGTACCAGTTTTTAAAAGAACCATTGATAAGAAAATTTGGCGAAGCGTTTTATGAAATATTAGATACAACTGCCAATATGTATTTTAAAGACGGAAAAAGAATGGAAGAGTAAAGTTTTTAATTTTAAAGCATGAGTGAATCTGTATCAAACTTTATAGCAAAAAGTACTGTTAAAGCGGGTGATAAAGAACATCGCCGTAAAATCAATTTTAATATTGGTAAGTATAATGCAGTTGTGCCACAGGGTAAACAACAATTTACGGATATGCACCTGGCAAGAGAAAGAGCCAAAAATGTAAAATGGAGAGCCATTGAAACGTTAGATAAGCAATTAGAAGATTTTGAATTAAACTTTGGTCGTCGTGGAGGAAAAGTAATTTGGGCAGAAACAACAAAACAGGCATTGGATGAAATATTAGCTATTTGCCAAAGTAAAAACTGTAAAATCATTGTAAAGAGTAAATCAATGGTAACTGAAGAAATTCATCTTAATGATTTTCTTGAAAAGAATAATATTGAAAGTGTGGAAACAGATTTGGGTGAATACATTCAGCAGTTGGACGGAGAACCTCCTTATCACATCGTAACGCCAGCTATGCATAAAAGCAAAGAAGATGTAGCTAAACTTTTTGCCAATAAATTAGGAACCGATCCTAAATTAAATCCCGAACAATTAACGCAGGTTGCCCGTCACATGCTTCGGCAGAAATATGTGCAGGCAGAAGTCGGTATCACCGGAGCCAATTTTATTATTGCAGATACAGGAAGTATTGCTGTTACGGAAAATGAAGGTAATGCAAGATTGAGCTGTGCTTTTCCAAAAACACATATTGTAATTGTGGGAATTGAAAAAGTAATTCCTTCCATAAATGATTTGGGATTATTCTGGCCATTACTCGCAACGTATGGTACGGGTCAAAAAATTACTGTTTATAATAGTATCGTATCTGGTCCAAGACAAGATGGTGAGCAGGATGGGCCGGAAGAGATGTATGTGATATTGCTCGACAATGGAAGAACAAATATTTTGGCCAATGAAAAAACAAGAGAGAGTTTGTACTGCATTCGTTGTGGCGCCTGTTTAAATGCTTGTCCTGTTTATAAAAATATTGGAGGTCATGCATATGGTACTACCTATAGCGGTCCAATTGGTAGTGTTATCACTCCTCACTTGAAAGGAATAAGTGAGTATAAGCATTTAAGTTATGCTTCTTCCCTTTGTGGTAATTGTACAGAAGTATGTGCAGTAAAAATTAATCTGCATGAATTGTTATTGGAGAATCGCCATGAAGCAGTGGAAGAAGGCAGCAGTACTTTTAGTGAAAAAGCTGCATGGACCATTTGGAAAACAACTTCTTTAAATCGCAAGTGGATGAACTTAGGAAGTCAGAAAATGAAGAATTGGATGGTGAATAATTTATTTAAAGCATGGAAACAAAACCGAAGCGAAATAAACTTTCCTGCCAAAACTTTTAATCAACTCTGGAAAGAGAAAAAAGGCATTCGTTAATTAGTGCAGTATTTTTACGGTGTTAAAAATTATTTGCTTACTATTTGCATCTGCTTCCTTAAATTGTAATTCTATTCAGAGTGTAAATGGTATTGTTTTATACAGAAAATAGTTCTCCTCGGGTTGAGTATATTGCTGATTTGGTATTACGGCAGCTTTGTTGTGTGCAGCCGGAAATCACTACAGATAGATCAGCGTACCAGTCACATACTGGTCCTAAAATAAATTACAGCAAAGAAAGAATTGATGATAATGAACTGCACATTGTTCCGCATGCATTATTGTTTGAAGATGATGTGTATCCTCATGTAATTAATTGTGCCGACAAAAATGGGATAAAAGTTTTTTTTGAATCAGATGGTGATCTGGGTTTTGATGTATTTGCTGCTTCCTTTTATCTCGTTAGCCGTTATGAAGAATATCTTCCTTATGAAGAAGATCAATACGGACGGTTTCCCTATACAGCATCACTGGCACACAAAGAAGATTTTATACAATTACCATTGGTAAATATTTGGGCGGAAGAATTAAAGAAAATTTTACGGCTTATTTTCCCTTCTTTGAAAATGCCTGCCAATGATTTTCGTTTCATTCCTACTTATGATATAGATGTTGCTTTTTCATTCCGCAATAAAGGAATAAAAAGAAATACCGGTGGATTTTTTAAGCATGTATTGAAAGGCGAATGGACGATGCTTAAAAAAAGAGTAGAAGTGGTACAGGGTGATGAACAGGATCCTTATGATTGCTACGAATGGTTGGATGATATTCATGAAGAATTAAATTTATTGCCGGTTTACTTTTTCCTGGTAGCAGAAAAACAGGAAGGATATGATAAAAATATTTCTCCTGCTAATGAAGAGTATCAGCAGCTAATAAAACGTCATGCAGAAAAATATTTTGTAGGTGTACATCCATCCTGGCAAAGTAATTCCAGCGAAGCTATATTAAAAAAGGAAATTGAAACTGTTGGGTTGCTTTCGGGTAATCGTCATATTGTTATCAGCCGCCAGCATTATATTAAAATGAAATTGCCTGAAACATACAGGCGGTTAATAAATGAAGGAATTGAACTGGATTTTTCAATGGGCTACGGAACAATTAATGGTTTCCGTGCATCTATTGCTGCTCCGTTCAAATGGTTTGATTTGTTAAAGAATGAAGTAACCAATCTTACTATATATCCTTTTTGTTTCATGGAAGCTAACTCATTTTATGAATTGAAGCAGACTACTGAACAGACGTATAAAGAAATGCAGCAATTGTATGCTGCGGTTAAAAAAGTAAACGGAACATTTGTTACTATCTGGCACAATCATTTCCTCGGAACAGATCCCCTATTTGCCGGGTGGAAAGAAATGTATGAATTATTCTTACGGGAAGATCTGTACTGGGACTTCCATCAATCTGCTTAATCCTCTATTTCCGGTTGTTTATTAAAAGCATTGTTGACAAGATAAACGCCAACCAACGTTACTGCTGCACCAACAGCAATATACCAGTTGAGTTCTTCATGCCTCCAGAAGAAACCAAGTATCAGTGCAATGATAGGATTGATATAAGCATAAACAGCTACCTGTGCAGCAGGCAAATGTTTTAATGCATAGATATAAGCAACAAAAGATATAGCAGAACCAATCGTAATTAAATAGGTTATACATAACCATACATGAAAATCTATTTTGGTAAGAGAAACCATATCTTCTTTGTAGTAAGACCATGCAAACAAAAATAATCCGCATAAAAACATTTGCCATCCCAAACTGTAAAACGGATCAATCGTTTTATCTTTTTTAGCATTGAATAAAGTACCAATGCTCCATGATAAGGATGCCAGCACTAAATACAATATGGCCATTTCAAATTTTGGGTCAGCAATAGCCTGCAGGTCATCTGCAAAAATGATTACGATTCCACCAAAACCTAATACCAAACCCAATAATACCTGTAAAGTGAGTCGTTGATTGCGTAATAAAAATATGCTCAGTATGGCTACCCATAATGGAACAGTAGCTCCCACTACAGCACCGATGCCGCTGCTCATTCCAGGAAAAGCTAAACCCTGGAGTGTAAGTCCATTACTGAATACTAAAAAGAATAAGGTTAATATGATTAGCTTGCCAAATTGTTTTAAGCTTGGTAACCGGTATCCTTTTATAAAAAAATAAATAAGAAAAAGGAAGCCTGCTAATGTAAATCGCAAACCACCTGTTTGCAGCGGAGGCATATGATATTCTGTCACTGCTAACTTGGAAGCAAGCCAGGTTGTTCCCCAGGTAATGCTGATAAGGGCCACCGCTGTCAATGCTTTCTTTCTATGCTGTTGCGACATTTATAATCTGTGGTTTTTTTTAAATTATTGGCCAAACTGTGGTGCTACTATAAGACCGCATAGGCGTCGCACTCTTGTACAGCATCAACTTTATTCATCTTTTTTAGTTGGCAGTTGCCAGTATGCAGTTCGCAAATTATTTTGGAATTATAAAGATGAGGTGCCGTATGCTCACCGCCAACTTTATTCACCTTAATGTTTGAAATGCCTTAATCCGGTAATCACCATTGCTAAATTATGTTGCTTGCAATATTCAATAGAATCATTGTCACGAATAGAACCACCCGGTTGAATGAAAGCAGCAATACCTGCTTCATGCCCCAGCTTTACGCAATCATTGAATGGAAAGAAGGCATCACTGGCCATTACTGCTCCATTCAAATCAAAATTAAATTGTTTTGCCTTTTCAACTGCTTGTCTTAATGAATCAATGCGACTGGTTTGTCCGCAACCTTTGCCGGTGAGTTGTTTGTTCTTCACTAAGGCAATGGCATTTGATTTTAAATGTTTGCAGACTAAGTTGGCAAAAATCAAATCTTCTTTTTCAGCTGTTGTAGTTTCTCTGCCACCGGTTTCTTTCCAGTCGGTATAATTACCGGCATCATTTTGCTGTGTTAATGTGCCGTTCAATACAGATTTATATTGCGAAGAGGGAAGTGAAATGTTTTTTTGCTTCAACAGAATACGGTTTTTCTTTGTTTGCAAAACAGCTAATGCATCTGCATCAAAACTATTAGCGATCAATACTTCAAAGAAAATTTCATTGATAGCTTCAGCAGTTGCTTTATCAACAGTGCCATTGCAAACTAATACACCACCAAAAGCACTTTCAGGGTCGCCGGCTAATGCGGCATCCCAACTTTCTTTTACTGTTGGTCTGGAGGCAATACCGCAAACATTGGTATGCTTGATAATAGCAAATGTTGTTTCAGTAAATTCTTTTATTATTTGTACGGCTGCATCAACATCCACTAAATTGTTATACGATAATTCTTTACCGTGCAGTTTGTCAAACACCTCATCTAAGTTGCCATAAAAAATTCCCTGCTGATGCGGATTTTCTCCATAACGCAATACATTCTTTATAGCACCGAATGGATTGGAGAAATTAGTTTGATTAAAATAATTGGAGATAGCAATATCATAACCGGTACACACATCAAATGCTTTGGCTGCAAATGTTCTTCTTTGTTCTAAAGTTGTTTCGCCTTTTTGTTCGGCCAGTATTTGTTCCAGTAATGAATAATCTGCTTTGCTGGCAACCACCACCACATCTTTATGATTTTTTGCTGCGGCACGAATCATTGATGGTCCGCCAATGTCAATCTTTTCAATAATTAATTTTTCAGCCTCCCCCTGGCCCCCTCCAAAGGAAGGGGAAAGAGTGGAAGCAACTGTTTCTTCAAAAGGATATAAGTCCACAATCACCAAATCAAGTTCAGGAATATTAAATTGTTTCATTTCCCGTATATCCGTTTCATTATCTCTTCTTCCTAAAATACCACCAAACACAGAAGGATGTAATGTTTTAACACGACCACCAAGAATAGAAGGATAACCCGTTACAGATTCAGCAGTGATAACAGGCACATTTAATTGCTCAATAAATTTTTGTGTGCCGCCGGTTGAATAAATAGTTACGCCGAGTGAATGCAGTTGCTGTACAATGGTTTCAAGCCCGTCTTTGTAAAAAACAGAGATAAGGGCAGACTGAATTTTTTTGTTCATAAAATTTGAAGATTGTTTTGGATACGGCAAGCAAGGTGGCCCTGCCGTCGTTAAAACTTTGGCAGGCGGGGCAAAGGTAATTTAACGGAGGTTCATCACAAAAGCTCCTTTATCAACAACTGAAAAGCAGGACAGGCCTGCATTTGAGCAATCCTGCTGCCATTTGTCCACTTTCCATTTTGGATTGGAAGCATCAATGATGATTTGCTTACATTCAACCGATTTAAGCAAATTATTAATGTATAGTTTGGGGTTTTTTGATAGGATGACGATATCCGCTTTTATCTTTTCAGGAAATTCTTCAAACCGGTAATTGGCATCAATTAGTAAAATTCTTTTTTCGCCGAACTGGAAATAATTATTAGCTGTATTTAGTGTGATAAGTGAATCTGCTAAATTCATCCGGTGTAAAATGCGGGATGGCTTTAAATGAAAATTGCGGAGAAAATCATCTTCTAATAAAACACTATCACCTGCAAACGCATAAGCTCTTCCTTCTACAAAATCAATTGCGGTTTGTTGAGGTACACTATACACAATTAATTTTTGTTGCCGGGATGATTGATAAAATGACCAGCTTCTCAAAACCATAAAGCCAACAAGAAAAAGTAATCCGGCTTTTAAACCCGTTTTTGTTTTCTGAAATAACCAAAATGATAAACCGGCAATTGATGCATATAATAAAATCAATTGGGGAATGTTGAAGTGTAAACTATCCCATACGGAGAAGGGTAAACTTTCCATATGCTCCACAAAACTGTTCATTAGCCATATTAACCAATGCAAAGCAATACCCACATATTTTGCTAATAATGGAATAACAGAAACACTGCATAATAATATTTCACCCAATACAATTAAACTCGAAAGAGGAACAGCAAGGATATTGGTAAACAAAAAGTAATTGGGAAACTGGTGAAAATGATAGATGCTGATGGGAACTGTTAATATTTGTGCTGCGATTGTAATGGCGTTCAGCTTCCAGATGAAGTCAAGTATTTTATTTTGAATGTAGAACCAATCATAAATTGGTTTCATAAAGATGACAATACTTAATACAGCTGCATACGACAATTGAAAGCCCACATCCCAAAGCCAGAAAGGATTATAGCTGAGCAACAAAAATGCTGAAGCCGCTAAAGTATTGTAAATAGAAGCTGGTCTTTTTAAACTTTCACCGATAACGATGCAGGTAAACATTATCGCTGAACGAATAACAGATGGACCAGCCCCTGCTAAAATAGCAAAGAGCCATAAACCGGTTATTACTAAAACAGGTTTCAGCCACCGGGTGTGCTTTCTTTTGTAAAATGGTTTTAATAATAAATTGAGCAACCAGTAAATCAATCCCAAATGCAAACCGGAGATAGCTACCACATGCACCACGCCAGTATTAGAATAGGATTGCACCAGCGTCATATCTAAATCATCTTTATAACCAATCAGTAATGCTTCAGCTAAGCCACTTTCTTTGTCGCCGGGAATATAAGTGCTGAGAATAGAAACTATTTTCTTTCTTGTTTGAAAGATGAACCGGTTGAAGAAGTTTTCTTTTTTTGTATTTAATACAACAAACTCACCGGGTTTTAAATAAAGCTGGTAATAAATATCCTGGAAGGCAGCATAACGTTCATAGTTAAATGTACCGGGATTATTAGAGTTCTTAATTGGTTGAAGATTTTTACTGATGATGATTTGTGAACCATAATGCAGGTTCAAAACACTACTGTCTTTTTGGAAATAGAGAATGATATTTCCTTTTACTGGTTTAGCATCATTACTATCCGGCAACAATAAAACAGAAGCAACCGACTTATATGATTTTGCTTTTTCTGAAAGCGGTTCTTCCAGTGTTAACTGCATAGCTTGTCCTGGTTGATAATAATTGCCAATCCAGTTTTGCTGATGTGCTGTATTCTTATAGTAACTCAGTAACATACCAAGCGCAACCAACAACAGGTTGATGGAAATACCATTTAGCTTATTCCATTTAAAAAGAAAACCAACTTTGGCAAAAGAGAAAACGATAAAAATAATAAGTGATGAGCCGAGTATTATCCATCCAATGGATGAATTAATATGCAAATTCCATTGCAAAAGAATACCTGTTATCAGTGGAATGATAAGTCGGAGAAATGGAGCTTCTTTCCAGATGTAGCGCAGAAAAGGCATGGAGGATGCCCGTCTGAATCCGCCTTAGCGGGAGTCTGACGGTTAATTTGTTTTGAGCTTAGAAAATATTGTTTACTTCATATTCGCCTAATAACATATAAGCCTCTTTATAAAAACTATCTTTATTTAGATTCAGCAGTTTGTATGCCAGTTCCTGGTTGCAAAGCGTTCCATTTCTAAAACCAGCATAGTCATTAAAAGAAGAAAAAATCCAGTCTTCCATTTTCTCCACTAAGCCTGCTTTCCATGGGTTTTGATGTATGTAATGAAAACAGGTTGTACCATATAAAAACCGGTTTATTTCTTTGGCTTTGGTTTTTTGCTGAAACAGGGAGCCAGTAGTATGGTTTTGTTTATTGATTGCTTGTGTATAAGTGCTGAGCAGATGACCAATAGCTGTTGATAATGGATGCCTTTCAGTTGCAGAGGCATAAATTTTATCTCCGGCTTTTATTTCCTTTATATCAGTTTGTTTTAGTTTGATTTCAGTCAATGGTTTTACTGATACCAGGAAATGAAAATGATTTGGCATCAGGCAATAGTCAAGGATATCACAATAGGGGAGAATAAAATGCCTGACTTGTTTTAAAAAGTAAATGTAATTATCCGGCGAGAAAAAGATTGACTGTTTATTATTCCCCCGGTTGTAGATATGATAGAGATTGTCTTCAATAAAGCGCATATCCTAATTTACGAAGAAGGGGCTATTCGTACAAATAATAACATTCCGTTTCTTTACCCGGCAGACTCCCGCCCGTGGCGGGATTCAGACGGGGATCAATTATTTACTCAGGTGCATACTTCTTTCCTTATACAAAGTGCGGAAGTATGGATCACGAAGGTCTTTGATGAAACGAATGGCTTCACCGGTACTCTTCATCTCTGGTCCTAACTCTTTATTTACACCGGGGAATTTGTTGAAAGAGAACACCGGCTCTTTAATAGCAAAACCATTGAGCTTTTTCTCAAAAGTGAAATCTTTTAACGTTGCTTCACCCATCATTACTTTAGTAGCAATATTCAAATAAGGAATTTGATATGCTTTCGCAATGAATGGTGTGGTGCGGCTGGCTCTTGGGTTGGCTTCAATTACATACACATTGCCATCTTTAATGGCAAACTGTATATTGATTAATCCTTTTATGTTTAATGCTCTTCCAATTTTCTCCGCATATTCTTCCATGGTATGAACAATCAACGGTGACAGATTGAACTGTGGTAATACGGCGTTACTATCGCCGCTGTGAATACCTGCCGGTTCAATATGTTCCATCACACCCATTACATGAAAATCTTCTCCATCAAATATGGCATCAATTTCTGCTTCCTGGCAACGATCCAGAAAATGATCAATTAATATCTTATTACCGGGTAAATGTTTTAATAAACTCAATACACCTTTTTCCAGCTCTTCATCATTGAGAACAATACGCATTCTTTGACCACCCAATACATAACTTGGACGAACAAGAACAGGATATCCTACTTCTTTTGCCACTTCAATCGCATCATCTGTATTGAAGGCAGTGCCATATTTAGGATATGGGATACCTAATTCTTTCAGCATATCACTAAAACGGCCACGGTCTTCTGCTATATCCATATTGTCGAAAGAAGTACCAATGATTTTTATTCCTCTTTCATGTAAACGTTTGGCAAGCTTTAAAGCTGTTTGTCCGCCTAACTGTACAATTACTCCATCTGGTTTTTCATATTCAACAATTTCCCAGAGATGTTCCCAGAAAACTGGTTCGAAGTATAATTTATCAGCAATATCAAAATCAGTAGAAACAGTTTCCGGGTTACAGTTAACCATGATGGCTTCGTAACCACATTCTTTAATCGCCAGCAAACCATGTACACAGCAATAATCAAATTCAATTCCCTGGCCAATACGATTTGGACCCGAGCCAAGTACTATAATTTTCTTTTTATCAGAAAGTTTGCTTTCGTTAGCAACAACGGTGTTACCCGGAGTATTGTTTTCGAAAGTGGAATAGAAATAAGGAGTCTTTGCTTCAAACTCTGCACTACAGGTGTCAACCATTTTAAAAACACGGGTTAAACCCATTGCTTTTCTGCGCTGGTAAATTTGTTCTGCATCTTCTTCCTTCATAATGCGAACAATTTGCTCATCACTAAAGCCAAGGAATTTTGCTTCTTTCAGCAAATTATCCGGCAATGTTTTCAAATCGTAGTTAGCAATTTGTTTTTCTACTTCGCAGATTTGCTGAATCTGATAAATAAACCAGCGGTCTATACCCGTACTTTCACAAATACGTTTGATACTGGCGCCTGCCATCAACGCATCTTTAATACGAAACACACGGTCCCACTTTGGTATCTTGATATATTCAATCAACTCATCCGCATGCATCAGGCTCTTGCCATAATAACCAAGACCTACTGCTTCATTCTCTAAACTCTGACAGGCTTTTTGTATTGCTTCAGCAAAACTTCTTCCAATACCCATCACTTCACCCACACTCTTCATCTGGAAACCGAGAGTATCATTTGCTCCTTTGAATTTATCAAAGTTCCAGCGGGGAACTTTTACAATTACATAATCCAATGCCGGTTCAAAGTAAGCTGAAGTTGACTTGGTGATTTGATTTTCTAATTCATCCAAATTATAACCGATGGCAAGTTTGGCGGCGATCTTGGCAATAGGATAACCGGTTGCTTTACTTGCCAGCGCAGAAGAACGGCTTACCCGTGGATTAATTTCCACCACAATCAATTCTTCTGTTTGCGGATTTAAAGCAAACTGAACATTACAACCACCGGCAAAATTTCCTAAGGCCCGCATCATACGGATGGCGGTGTTACGCATAGCCTGGTAAGCGGTATCGCTGAGCGTCATCGCTGGTGCTACTGTAATACTGTCACCAGTATGCACTCCCATCGGGTCAAAATTTTCTACACTGCAAATGATAACTACATTATCATTATTATCTCTTAATAATTCTAATTCAAATTCTTTCCAGCCCAGCACCGCTTTTTCTACCAGCACTTCGTGTATGGGTGAAGCTGTTAAACCATTATTCAATGCTTCATCCAAATCTTCTTTGCGAAATACGATTCCACCACCAGTACCACCAAGTGTAAAAGATGGGCGAATTACCAATGGAAAACCGATGGTTTGTGCAAACTCTTTACCTTCTAAAAATGAGTTGGCAATTTTAGCCGGACAAACACTAATGCCCATCTCAATCATCCACTGACGAAACTTCTCCCTGTCTTCCGCTTTATCAATGGCTTTTATATCTACACCAATCAACCGCACATTATATTTTTCCCATATCCCCAGTTCATCAGCTTCTTTACAAAGATTGAGTGCTGTTTGTCCACCCATAGTTGGCAGTACAGCATCAATCTGGTTCTCTTCTAAAATCTGTTCTATACTTTCTACTGTCAGTGGCAAAAGATAAACCCTGTCGGCCATCATAGGGTCTGTCATGATGGTGGCAGGGTTACTATTGATGAGAATTACTTTAACGCCTTCCTCCCGCAGACTTCGGGCCGCCTGCGTTCCGCTATAGTCAAATTCGCAGGCCTGACCAATTATAATAGGACCAGAACCAATGATGAGCACACTTTTAATGGAATTATCTTTAGGCATTCAGGTGCGATGTTTTTTTCGGCCGCAAAAATAACCCCAAAAAACAAAAAGCTCCAAAGAATATTTGGAGCTTGTATTGGTTTACTAAGAAGTTTTGTTTTTACCCCTGATACACTAACTATGGTACGTGTTTATTTCGTACTCGTCGAGTAATATTTCGTTGACAGAATTTTTGGGGGACTTATATTCGTCAGTCAGATTCTTTAAATCATCTTTTGAACGAAAGCCAATAAATATGGCGGCTACAATCCACCATTTTTTGATCAGGTAAAGTATGTTTTTCATTTATCCCTCCGGTTTATATATAGTTAGACAATTTTAATACCACAAAGTTGCGTCATAGTTAAAAAAAAGTCAATACCACAAAGTGGGTATTTTATAGCAAATCAATTGTCGTGCGCCTGTTGTTTCTCCATTATTTTTGCAACAATTACTAATACCCATGCAGCGATTGTATAAACGATTAATTGGTTACACCCTTTTTGTATTCATCAGCTCCACAGTATATACGCAGGAATTACCTGTGCCGGTTTATCCTAAAGGTTATTTCGGGTATCCGTTGGGAATTCCCATTAAGCTCAATGCGAATTTTGGGGAAATGCGTCCTAACCATTTTCATATGGGATTGGACTTGTTTACGCAGCGGAAAACAAACCTTCCTGTATATGCACCAGCCGATGGTTATATTGCCCGGATAAAAATTGACCCCAATGGTTTTGGAAGAGCTTTGTACATCAATCATCCCAATGGATATACTACCTTGTATGCACACATGAACAGCTTTACTCCCGAAATAGAAGCCTATTTGGTGGAGCAGCAATATGCCAATGAAAAATGGAAGATAGAAGTACAGGCGCCTGTCAATAAATTCAAAGTGCAAAAAGGACAGTTCATTGGTTACAGTGGTAATACCGGTGCTTCTGAAGGACCGCATGTACATTTTGAAATTCGTAAAACAGAAAATGATAATTGTGTAAACCCGTTGTTCTTCGGATTTAATATTCCCGATAATATTCCACCTGTGCTGACAAGATTGGCTGTGTATGACCGTAACAAAAGCACTTTTGAACAATACCCGGCAACCTTCGCCTTTAAAAAAGCAGGAGATACTTTTAAACTGTCGAGTCCATTAATTAAAACCACAGCATCTAAAGTAAGTTTTGCCATTACTGCATTTGACAGGGTTAATGGATTTACAAATTCATTAGGTTTTAACCAGGCTGTGGTTTATGATAACGGCCAGCCGGTGAGTGGATTTTTGATCGACAATATCGGTTATGATATGACCCGCTACCTCAATGCTCATATTGATTACCGTATAAAAACAAATGGCGGAGCATACCTTCAGCATTTAAGTACATTGCCCGGAAACAGACTGGATATTTATAAAAAATGGAACAAAGATGGATTGATTGATTTGAGTGATGGGGAAGTGCATCATATCCGTTTGGTGGTAAAAGATTCTTATGGCAATACTTCTCATGCAGCATTCAATATTCAGCAGTCGGGCACACCAGTTGAAGCCAGTTTGCCTGGTGAACTGATAAAGCCGAACGAAGTAAATGTGTATGAGAATAATGAGCTGCAGGTTTATATTTCTGAAAAGGGATTGTACGATTCCCTGCATTTTATCTATAGCAAAAATCCATCAACAACCGGATTAAGCGATGAGTTTGTGTTACAAAATACTTCCGTACCGTTACAGGACTCCATGATTGTTGGAATAAAAGCTACCCGTAAAATAAGTGGCGATGATGTAAACCATGTGCTGATGTTTCATACCGGTAATAAAAAATCGGATATAACAAAAGCACCTTTTAAAGATGGTTGGTTTACGGCAAAGTCCCGTGAGTTTGGAAGTTTTCAATTAGTGATTGATAATGAACCACCGAAAATAACCGGTAATATTTTTGATGGAGCCAATTTATCCAAAGTATCATTTATCAAATTCATCGTATCTGATAATTTCAAAGAGATAAAAAATTTTCGGGCTGAGCTGGATGGCAACTGGTTATTATTTGGCGGCAACAGTAATACGTTTACTTACAGAATGGATTCACATTGTCCGTCCGGTGAACATGAGTTGAAAGTAAGAGCGGAAGATGAAGCAGGGAATGTAACGGAGCAGGTGTATAAATTTGTGAGGTAATAAATTGCTTATTGAAAGCAACTAACTTTACCAGGATAAATTATTTATGAGAATTTCAAGAACTGTTATCATATTCGTGATTCTTGTTTCATTGGTATTATTTGTTACGGGAATTTATACTTATGATTTTCTTTTTGAATGGATACGGCCTAAGTCAGAAAATCTAAAGTTCAGTATAAATTCACTTGGCTGGCCTTTTAGAAATATGATAGTTTATTCAGGTATGTTTGCTTTGATACCAGTAAGCGGATTGTTAATGTGGAAATATGCTCCTGTTTTCTCTGTTGGAAGAAGATGTATAAATATTGCCATTGTTGTGTTTTGCGTGGCAATAAGTCTTATCATAAAAAAAATTTATTTGGCGTTTGCTTACAGATATTATTACGATGATGTTAAAACTCTATCTGGAGAAAAATTGATTTTTAATACACCGATTGAAGATTTAAACTTTACAAACTATATGTTTTTGGGAATAATTGTAGGTTCAGTTTGTTCCTATTTTCTATTAAAACAATCAAAAGATAAAATCATATAAATGGCCACAATTCTTACTGAAGGACAAAAAGCTCCAGACTTTAAAGGCAAAGACCAAAACGGAAAAACAGTTTCTTTGAAAGATTACAAAGGAAAAAAACTCGTGTTGTTTTTCTATTCCGAAGATGGTTCTCCTACCTGCACCATTGAAGCCTGCAACCTGCGGGATAATTATGCTTTATTAAAGAAAAACGGTTTTGAAGTAGTAGGTGTAAGTCCTGACTCGGAAAAAAGCCATAAAAAATTTGAAACAAAATACAGCTTGCCTTTTACACTGGTTGCTGATGAAAGCCATGACATCGTAAATAAATATGGAGTGTGGGGCGAAAAGCAAATGTTCGGCAATCATTATATGGGAGTACACCGCACTACTTTTGTTATTGATGAAAAAGGAATCATTCGCAAAATATTCCTGAAACCAAAAAATAAAGCACACGCAGAAGAGATTATTAAAGAATGGGCCAAATTAAACAGTTGATTTTTCAGCTGCAATTTTTTCCCGTTCAGGTATTAACAATCCTTTTTCGATCATTAAAAAATAATGGGCTGGTATTGGTGTTATAATTTCAAACACCTAAACATTTTTTCATGAAAAAAACTTCTTTGTTTCTTAGTTTTTGTGTTGTGCTAACCGTTTTATTTTCCTGTTCAAAAGGCAACAGCACTTCCGGTGGTACTAATAATGGTGGTGGCGGAACAACTGTTGATTGTTCTACTATTAATGCAAAGTTTAATGCAGACGTATTACCAATTATTCAGGGCAGTTGCGCTATTACAGGATGTCATAATGGAACACAGTCACCAAGGCTAACTACCTATGACGAAATTGCTGCGAACGCTTCTATTGTTAATAGCCAGGTACAATCTGGTATTATGCCCAAAACCGGTTCACTAACTACCTCACAAAAAAATATTATTATATGCTGGGTTCAGTCAGGAGCTTTGAACAACTAAACCGGATTAAAAATCTAAAACTGCGTTATGAATAAATTTCTTTTATTGTTTGTGCTGCTAACCAGTACAGTGAATGTTTTTTGCCAGGATATTGATTTAAAAGCTGATTCAAAAAAATCAACAGACAAATTACCTGTTCTGCAATTTTCAGGAATGAGAGTAATTAACCAGTACAGTACCGAACTGGTGCAAAAAGGAATGCTGGAGTTTAGGGTAGTACACAACTTTGATGATATTGCCGGAAGCAGAGGCGGGGCAAGAAGTTTTTTTGGATTGGATAATTCAACGGATGTACAGATAGGTTTTGCTTACGGTATTTCTGATAAGTTTAATGTTATTGCTTCAAGGGCAAAAGGCTGGGGAGGATTAACCCAGTTATGGCATGCAGGTGTTCGCTGGAAAATATTAGAGCAATATGAAAATGATAATACCCATCCTATTGCATTGAGCTTTTATGCTAATACAGTTCTTTCAACAATGCAGAAAACTGGTGAGCCTGGTTTTGAAAACAGTTTTACTTCTTTTGGTAACCGGATGAGCCATGTGGTACAGTTAACTGCCGGAAGAAAAATTGGTAAAGTATCAGTACAATTATCTCCAACATTTGTAAGAAGAAATTTAGTGCTGGAAGGTGATGATAAAAATATGTTTGCTTTGGGGGCTGCATTAAGAATTCCTATTAAGAGTAACTTCCATATTTTGATAGATTATATTCAGCCATTCCGTTCTCAAAAATCAAAAGACTTTTTCCAGAGCGATAATGCGCTGGTTAAATATAAATTTTATGCGCCATTGGGTATAGGTGCAGAAATAGAAACTGCCGGGCATATATTCCATCTCAACTTTACCAATGCTGAAGCAACTTTCGAAAATCAGTTGATTCCATTTACGGTTAAAAGTTGGGGAAGAGGTGAGTTTCGCTGGGGCTTTAACCTGAGCCGCTTATTCTCATTAAAGAAAAGACATCATTGATTGTTCATTAGCAATAAAAAAGCCAACCGCCAGCTGGCGGTTGGCTTTTTGTTTTTTAGAATGATTTATTGTTTTATAAATAGCTTTGAGCTCCATGTTCCTCCTAATAATACTGATATTATATAAGTATCAGTTGGAAGGTCAGAGATATTTAATGTGACTGAGTTAATATCTCCCTGGTAGGTAAATAACTTCACCGGGTTTCCCATTTTATCAAGTATTCTTATACTGTTAAATGTGCTGTTATCTATGGTTTGCACATTTAATACTCCAGTAGTTGGATTAGGTGAAATTGTAAATAAATCACCTGTAGTTAATAGTGGAGTGCCACCACCTGCTCCGCCGCTGGCAACAGATTTACAATATATATACCCATAATCAGTTCCACAGGCGTTGGTTTCAATGCCGGTAAAAGTAGCCGTATAGCCATCACCGGAAAAAATAAACCCTAATGTATTATTTGAGGGTGTATATCCCCATTGTAAATTAGGATCAGTAGTGGATACACTCCAGGTCTGATATGAACCCGGTTTGGGATTTGTTTGTATAACATATTGTGTAATTGAATTGTAGTTGGTGTACTGGATAGGGATCCCCGTAACTCTTGGGTTTTGACGTGGGAATCTTTGGGAAATGTCTGGAATGCCTAAACCAATTTGTTTTGAAACAGACTGACCATTACAACCGCCACCGGTGATGGAAGCAGTAAGAGCAACCCTGCCATCAGATACTCTTGTTAATGTAGCGGAAGTTCCTGCCGGAGTTAAAGTAGCTATTCCAGTTGGATAAACACTCCATGTTACCGGTGTACCTGAGCTAACATTAACTGAATAGGTTGCCGAAGATGTGCCACAAATGGCATTGTCATTATTATTACTTGTAATTGTAAAATTAACGTTACCAGAATAGGCATTACCTACACCTACGGCATACCAGGCATTAGTAACTGCTACCTCCTCACAAGAACCAATAACACCATTATTCAAATCCCTCGCAGCGCTTATTGTTGCATTCCTTGCTGCAAGATAGTTTGCTGAAGAATTGAGATACACTGATTCCGCTCTAAAGGCTATAAGTTGTGCTCTGTCTATTCCAATGCCCCCAAAATTAAATATACTACCAATATCATTTGTTCCACTGCCACCCTGCGATAATAGGAAAAACCAATAATTTAATACGCCGCTATTAGTGTGAACGCCACATCGATCATTTGCATTAGAAGGTGTGCATCCTGCTTGTGGAAACCAATTTGTACCAAGGTAGGTATCGGGTTGATTAAATAGATTTGGATTCGCCATTGAACGAAGTGCCGGCTGTGTAATTGTTATTTCCTCTCCAATTAACCAGGTTTGCTTGGCCGGGGCCGCCCAATGTTCCACACAAACCCCCCAAATATCACTGAAACCTTCATTTAAAGCACCGGATTCGCCTTGATATAATAGATTGGCTGTATATTGACAAATTCCATGACCCGTTTCGTGTGCACAGACATCTAATGATGTAACAGGTCTCATGAAAACGCCATCTCCATTTCCATAACGCATTGCCAAACCTGTTTGATCCCATTATGCATTATTTGGCCAAACACCAGGAGCACCACCATCGAAATAATGAACATATCCAGTAAGCGAAAGACCTGCATTATTCAGGCTATTTCTATTATGGACAACCCTCCAGTAATCCAGCACCATTTCTGCACCCCAATGCGCATCGAGTGCAGGTTGGTCCTGGGCAAATGCCGGCCAGTTAGCCGCGGTAAAATTTGCATTATTATTATTAAATTCTATAGCTGCAGCATAATTGGGCTGGTTATTAGCGTTCCACGTATGGATGTTAACCCCGTTCCTTGTTTCATTTAACCTAATCCCGCCTGCATAGGTATCCCCTGTTATTGCCAGATTGCCGCTATACCTTGTTTGTGCGTTCACCGGAGTATTAACATCAAGAATTTGAGGAATATTATTGAGTATAGTTCCGTTATTGGCATCTACATATATTAATTGTTCATTATCGGGCACTGCGGAAGAAATGGAAAATTTCCAGGCTAGTTTAAACAATTTACTGCCCTGTAAATAATCTTTTGTTATCAGGAGTTCACCTTTTGGATAATAGCTTGCATTTTTATCGTTAAGCCTGTTTTTGATGAAGTTTTCATAAGCACTGTCTTCCCATTTATATTTCTGTGCTTTTACAAATGCCAGGGCTTTTAGCAAAGCTTCCGCTTCGAACAGCTTTGCTGCTATCGGGGCATTTGAAACTTCAGGAAAATCACCATTCATGATGTCAATTGTTCCATTTTTTCCATGAACAAGATACTCCGCATTCTCCACCATTATGCCTTTATAATATTGCTGATAGCGGCGGTGGGTGATACTTAATTCGTCTGTATTTTCTTTGATTAGCTTCCACTCATCATCCCTTGTTGCTTTCAAGATTTTATTTAATAACTGGGCGGCATCATTCATTTTCCTGCCAGGGTTTGGTTTGAGCCGGATAAAAGAAATTTTACCGGTTTCATTTTTTTGAATTTCAAGGGTATCATTTTCCTGGCCATATGTACGAATTTGGCAAAAGAATATCAGCATTGCTGTTAGCAATGATATATAACTGCGTTTCATAATTAATAGTTTAAAAAAGTTACCGGGATTTAGAATAAAAATATCCGAAGCCATCATAAGCGTTATCACCCAAAATCAATGTGTCATTGTGAATTTGATCTACTCTCATATATATTGGGAAAGCATAACCTAAAGAATACCGATAGGATAATAACCAGGTAGAATTGCCCTGGATATCTGTATCTTTTTTCCATACAATACTCGTATCTAAAGTTATCCCTGTAGAATTCCTGGTGGTTATCCAATTTGCTGAAAAAGTCGTGTATGTGTCGCTCTGGGGAAAAGATTTTACCGGGGCAAGTCCGCCATAAACATACTGTAACTTCCAGGTGCCTTTAATATATGACTGAATAACAGGCAAAGGTTTGTCCCATAATATAATATTAACGGGGCCGCTGTCTTTTTTGCATTGAGAAAAGCAAAATAAGAGTAATAGACTTCCCAAAATAAAAAGTAATGACAAAGATTTTTTCATACAAAAAGTTTTAATAATGACACTGAGATTAAAGATAACGTTGCGTGGTTTTAAATTTGGGGAGGGCTTTTGTCATGGAATATAAAAGTGAGAAACAGCATAGGTATACAAAATAAAATTTGCTGCTCGATCTTACCACTCTTTATTGCCCCTGTGCCAAACTATATCCTTTCTTATCTCCCCACCTATTCAACAGTTCAAAGGAACATATTTTAAAGTTTCCACTCATGCTAACATACAATCCAATTACATCCTGCTGAGTAAGCGGAAAGTTATCAATGCTTTCAAAACGTACATTGTATTGGTTAACTAAGTTGGTATAAACTGAACCTGTTGGCCAAACCTGTGTACCACGGTTACTAATATTGATGAGATTAAACTTAACACCGGCATGACGTTTACATTTTTCTGCAATTTCATTGGGTTGTTCATCACTTTCAATAAATAAATCTACCCCCGCAATTACTTCGTCCTCACTTTCTTTGGAAATCATCATCGAGTTCAATTCTAATTTTAACGGAGTGGGTGTGCCGGGTTCATTGGGAATAATTGGTTTGGCTCCCAGTTTTGGTTGTTTGCCCAAATTAGCGATGATGGCATCAGCAAATTGAGTAGTGTTTACTGATGGAATAGATTTATCGCCAAAGTCGCCGGTATGAATTCCATTTTCCAATGTATATAATAAAGAGTTTTCAATGATCGAAGCATTTTCAATCAATCCTACATGACGCAGCATGGCGATACCACTCAATAATAAAGCGGTTGGGTTGGCGATATTTTTTCCGGCAATATCCGGTGCCGTACCATGCACGGCTTCAAATATGGAAATATGGTCACCAATATTTGCTGAAGGAGCAAAACCTAATCCGCCCACCAATCCTGCACACAAATCACTTACAATATCACCCTGTAAATTGGTTAGTACTACCACATCAAAAGTATCAGGTCTTGTCACCAGCTTCATACACAAATCATCTACAATAATATCATCAGCTTTTAATTCAGGATATTCTTTTGCTATTTCATAAAAACATTCTAAGAACAAACCATCCGTAATCTTCATGATGTTTGCCTTGTGGCCGCAGGTAATGCGTTTGGCTTTTTTTTGCCTGGCCATTTCAAAGGCATAACGGATAACCTGCATACTTCCCGGGCGGGTAATGAAGCGGCGGCTTAATGCTACGTCATGCGTCAACATGTGCTCCACACCACCATAAGTATCTTCAATATTTTCTCTCACCACTGTTATATCTATTGGAATTCCAGCTTTGCTGAAAACGGTATCAACCCCATGTAATGTTTGAAAGGTTCTTTTGTTAGCGTAAGTGTTCCAGGTTTTTCTTGCTGTTACGTTGATACTTTTAACACCTTTACCTTTTGGTGTTTCCATTGGCCCTTTAAACAACAGGCCAAGCGATTCAATAGATTTTTTTGCTTCCGGGGTCATCCCATTGTTAAAACCTTTGTCAAAAACCCATTTGCCCATTTCCACCGTTTCATATTCCAGCGGAACATGGTTAGCATTAAAAATTTTTAATACAGCATCCATTATTTCCGGACCTATTCCATCGCCTTTGGCTACAGCAATTTTCATAACTGGGGTGTTTTATATGATTTGAGAAATTGAAAGTGCAGCAAAGGTAATATTGCAGCACATCCAAAACGAAACCTCCATTTAATTTCTTTGCTAATTTCTTATAGTTACCCATTCTATTTCTCCAAAATCATACGCTTCTTCTGTGGCATGTTGCAATACCAACTGTCCGGTTGGAGTAATGGTTTTAATAACAGCTTCAAAAACCCGGTTTTCTTTTTTGAATTTTTGTGATTGATTGAGCTTGTACAGGCGTAAAAGATATTCCTGGAAAATGGATTGAAATCCATCTGTTCTTAATTGTTCAAACCTGCTTAGTACACACTTGTGCAATTCACCAGCCAGTTGAAAAGCATCCCAATCTTTACCGGTTATTTGTTTGAGCGAAACAGGGTTGGGCAAAAAATCAGGAAATGAAGTTTGGTTGATGTTGATACCAATACCACAGATAGCCCATTTGTAGTTTTTGGTTGGCGGTTTTGAGTTAGTGGTTGATGATTGATTACTGTCATCTGTCAACTGTGAACCGTCAACTATAATTTTATTCTCAATCAATATTCCCCCTGCCTTTCTGTCACGCCAGTAAATATCGTTGGGCCATTTTATTTTAGTTTCATCACCGGCATATTTGCTAAAGAAATCAAATGCTCCCAATGCCACTGCAGCACTTAGCTGGAATTGGTTGGAAGGCTCAATGAAATTAGGTTGTAACACAATGCTTAAAGCAATATTTTCTCCGGGTTCAGAATTCCATTGTTTACCTCTTTGTCCTTTGCCGGCATATTGGTGATTAGCAAACCAGGCCATACCATGCGTTGCCAACCCCGCATGAACCTGTGCCATGGCATAGTTGTTGGTACTATCCACACTTTGGAGAAAAATTAATACAGGATTGGTAGAAGACATGCTAATTGGATAGATAAAAGATTAGTATTTTTGGCAAGTTAAGAAGAAGGAAATGAAATAGGATGCAGGAAGTCAGAGGTCGGAATAGAAGACAGCAAAAGATGAACAGCGAATTAAAAGCTGGTAAACAAAAAATAAAATTATAAACTTTAATTACCTCCCCTGTCTGCCGACAGGCAGGCTTTAGGGAGGGGGCATAAAATTTATCGCATTTGGCAGCAGTAACGGTATCCACCTCTCAAAAGAAATCGAAAGTTACCCGGTTAACAAGGAACAGTAGCATTTTCAAAACTATCATCAAAGCCATACAGCAGAAGAAAGGCGAAAATATAGTTAGCCTTGACCTCAGGAAAATACCGGAGGCGGTAGCTGATTTTTTCATCGTATGCGAGGCTACAAGCAATACACAAATAAAAGCAATCAGTGATTCGATAGAAGTGGAAGTGAAAAAGAAATGTATGGAAATTCCTTTTCGTCATGAAGGAAGAGCCGGAGCTCATTGGGTGCTGATTGATTACGTAAATATTGTGGTGCATGTATTTCATACGGAAACCCGCAAGTTCTACCGCCTGGAAGAAATGTGGGGCGATGGTAATATGCAGGAGCACAATGATTAGGCGTTAAACTTTGATAAAAAGCAAACAAAATCACCATAAAAAACATTATTAATAATACTTTGCAGGATTAATTTTTAAAACGAAGCGAAGAACAAAAAGAAGAAGATGCAGAATCAATCAAACCCACAGCCTGAAAAAGAACGCCGCGGACCAAGGTTTAATATCTATTGGATATATGGTATTATAGCATTAGTGTTACTTGGTGTGCAGCTTCGTAGTGGTTTTTTTACACCCGACGGCGCTGTTACATCACAGGAATTTTTTAAAGACACATTGCTGGTAAATGGTGATGTGGCTTCTTATTTAGTAATAAAAAATAAGGGTATTGTAAAAGTTACCGTTAAGCCCGAATCGCTTGGCAAAACTTATATTGCCAGTAAATTAAGTGGCCCTTCAGCACAAAGAGCTCCGCAGTTTCAGTTTAACATACCCGATGCAAAAACTTTTGCTGAACAGGTAAATGAAGTTTTTCAAAAGAGTCCAGGTATCTATCGGCCACCTTCTGATTATAAAGATGAAGACAGCTGGCTACCCGGCGTAGTTTCATTGCTATTACCAGTTTTATTGCTGATTGGATTATGGGTATTGCTCATGCGTAAGATGGGCGGTGGTGGCCCCGGTGGTGGTGGTCCCGGTGGTATTTTCAATATCGGCAAATCAAAAGCTACTTTATTTGAAAAAGGAACAAAAGTGAATATCACTTTTGCTGATGTGGCTGGCTTGGAAGAAGCGAAACAGGAAGTGATGGAGATTGTTGACTTCTTAAAGAATCCAAAAAAATATACAGCACTTGGTGGTAAGATTCCAAAAGGTGCATTGTTGGTTGGCCCACCCGGTACAGGTAAAACCTTGCTGGCAAAAGCAATGGCGGGTGAAGCTCAGGTTCCTTTCTTTAGTTTGAGTGGTTCCGACTTTGTGGAGTTGTTTGTAGGTGTGGGTGCAAGCCGTGTTCGTGATTTATTTAAGACAGCAAGAGAAAAAGCTCCCTGTGTAATTTTTATTGATGAGATTGATGCCATTGGCCGTGCCCGTGGCCGCAATGCCATCATGAGCAATGATGAAAGAGAAAATACATTAAACCAGTTGCTGGTGGAAATGGATGGTTTCGGTACCGATAGTGGTATTATCATATTGGCTGCCACTAACCGTCCTGATGTATTGGATAGTGCCTTGTTACGTCCGGGTCGTTTCGACAGACAAATTTCTATTGACAGACCAGACGTGAAAGGAAGAGAAGAAATTTTTAAAGTGCATCTTAAACCAATTAAAATTTCTCAGAAATTAGATATATATAAACTGGCTGAACAAACACCAGGCTTTGCCGGTGCTGACATCGCCAACGTATGTAATGAAGCCGCATTGATAGCAGCCAGGAAGGGAAAAGAATCAGTTGATATGGAAGATTTCCAGGATGCGATTGACCGGGTTATTGGTGGTTTGGAAAAGAAAAATAAAATCATTTCTCCCGAAGAAAAAGAAATTATTGCCTACCATGAAGCAGGTCATGCTATTTGTGGTTGGTATTTAGAACATGCATATCCATTATTAAAAGTAACCATCGTTCCAAGAGGTACAGCAGCATTGGGCTATGCTCAATACACTCCTAAAGAACAATATCTTTATAATACCGACCAGTTGATGGACCAGATTTGTATGACATTAGGTGGTCGTGCGTCAGAGGATATTTTCTTTGGTAAAATTTCTACCGGTGCCAGCAACGATTTACAGCAAATCACCAAGATGGCGTACAGCATGGTTACGGTGTATGGCATGAATGATAAAGTAGGTAACATTAGTTTCTACGACCCGTCACAGGAAAATTATTTTACCAAGCCTTATAGTGAGGAAACAGGTAAGATCATTGACGAAGAAGTAAGAAAACTGATTGATCAGGCTTATATCCGCACCAAACAATTACTGACAGAACGTAAAATGGAAGTTGAAAAATTAGCGAAGGAATTATTATATAAAGAGGTATTGTTCCAGAGTGATGTGGAAACGTTGATAGGCAAACGTCCTTACGAAGAAAAGAAACCGGCTGATGTAATTCATGATACACATCCTGCTCCGCACACTATTGATGCCATCAATAATGATTCATCTGAGCAGGCAGCTAATAACTAAAGTAGTACAACATGAAATTTTCTCCCGCCAAAGAGAATATTTTAAAAAAGATAAGACAGGCATTGAGTACCTCAGTGCCTGTTCCTTTTCCGCAGAGTGAAGGAAACAATTCTGTATTTCAGCAAAGCGAGGAAGAACTGGAAGTAAAGTTTGCAGAAGAATTCAGTAAACTGCAGGGTAAGTTTGTGTATTGTGCTAATGAAAAGGAAGCAGTACAAAACTTAATCGCCCTGGTTGAAGCCAAACAATGGAAAGAAATTTACTGCAGGGAAACTTTATTAAAAGAAACCATTTCAAAAAACGGCTTTACTAATTTTTCTGCGCAGGACTTACCTGCTGCTGATGCAGGCATTACCACTTGCGAATTATTAATTGCCCGTACCGGTTCCATTGTGTTAAGCAGTGCACAGGAAAGTGGCCGTACAGTTAGTGTGTATGCGCCGGTGCATGTTTGTTTTGCTTATTCCAATCAACTCGTATATGATATAAAGGATGGCCTGCAGCAGCTCAAAGAAAAATATGCCGGGCAAATTCCCTCTCTCATCACTTTTGCCACCGGCCCCAGCCGCACTGCCGATATTGAAAAAACATTGGTGGTAGGAGTACACGGGCCTAAAGAAGTATTTTGTTTTCTTATAGATAAATAGCATTGTTTATCTTTATACTGCTATGCAAGAAAGAATTTATTACCTCTTCGTTTACGGTTCCCTGCGAAAAGGCTTTCACAGCGAAGTGTACCAGTATATCTTTAATTATTTCCACTTTGTAGGCGATGCAACAGTAAAGGGATTGTTATATGACCTCGGTCCTTATCCTGCTGCAGTTCCTGTTACTGAGGATGCAAGAATTATTGGCGAACTGTATGAAATAAAGAATAAGGATGAGTATGGATATGCATTGGCTCAGCTGGACGATTATGAAGGTGTAGATCCGTTAGAAGGTGAAATAAAATATTACCGCAGAGAAGCAGTGGATGTTTTCATTGCTGATCATACTATTAGAGCATGGATATATTGGTACAATCAACCGGTAGAGGGTTATCCTTTAATTGAATCGGGTGATGTATTGCAATACATGCGGGATAAAGTAAAAAAAGAGGTGAATGAACTTTGATAAAAAGATTTATTTCCTTTCCGATTTTCACCTGGGCGCCCCCAATTACGAAAGCAGTTTAGTAAGGGAAAAATTAGTGGTTCAGTTTTTAGAAGAGATAAAATCAACCGCTGCTGAAGTTTTTATTGTGGGTGATATGTTTGATTTCTGGTACGAGTACCGTACCGTTGTTCCCAAAGGTTTTGTTCGTTTATTAGGTAAACTGGCTGAATTAACGGATGCCGGTATCCCCGTACATTTTTTTGTAGGCAATCATGATATGTGGATGAAAGATTATTTGCAGAAAGAATTAAACATACCTGTTTACTTTGAACCGGTTGAGTTTACCCGTTTTGGTAAAAAAATATTGGTTGGTCATGGTGATGGATTAGGTCCCGGCGACCATGGTTATAAACGATTAAAAAAGATATTTCGTAATCCTGCCTGCCAATGGTTGTTTGGCATATTGCCACCATTTATTGGCATGGGTTTGGCAAACTATTTAAGTCGCCGAAGCCGGGCACAAACCGGTGCTACTGAAGAAAAGTTTCTGGGAGAAGATAAAGAGTGGCTGATTATTTATTGTAAAGAAGTATTGCAGAAACAGCATTATGATTATTTCATCTTTGGTCACCGGCATTTGGTTATCAATTTTAAACTGAATGATAACAGCCGCTATATCAATTTGGGTGACTGGATTCGTTATTTCAGTTATGCAGAATTAGATAGTGAAGGTTTGCAGGTGAAGTATTATAAAAAATGAAGAGTTTTTTTCAACATATCATCTCTTTGTGCCTTTGCGTCTTTGTGGCTATTAATACAAAAGCCCAGCAAGATTCCACATTTATATTATTCAAAACCATTAAAGCCGATATTGCTGATTTCACTGTTGATAATCTTGGCAATATTTTTTTAATCAGTTCTACCAATCAATTAAAGAAGCTTAACAGCAATGGTGATTCAGTAGGAGTATTTAATGATGTAAGAAAATATGGAAAGTTGTATTCAGTAGATGTAACCAATCCGCTGAAGATGTTGTTGTACTATAAAAATTTTGTAACCATTGTGGTGCTGGACAGATTTCTTAATATCCAAAATACCATTGATTTAAGAAAACAAAATATTTTTTCCGTTAAAGCAGTTGGGCAATCATTTGATAATAATATCTGGATATTTGATGAACAGAATGCCAGGCTGAAGAGAATAGGTGAAGATGGAAAGGTGATGAATGAAACCGTTGATTTCCGTTTGTTGTTTGATTCTATTCCATCGCCTGCTCAAATATTTGACCAGGACCGTTATGTTTATTTGTATGATTCCACTAAAGGAATGTTCATCTTTGATTACTATGGCTCACTAAAAAATAATTTGCATTATACCGGTTTAAAAAATGTACAGGTGATTGGTAAAACCATCTTTGGTGTAAAGAATAACCAGTTCTTTTCTTATACCATGGGCGATATACAGGAAAAATTATTTTCGTTGCCGGCAAAAGACAGTGAGGCACAAAAGATGTTGATTAACTCCACTGGTTTATATATATTAAATAATAACGAACTGCGGGTTTACCGCTTCAGGTAAATAGGCGATTTATGAATGATTTTCTTTCGAGGGTGATTTTAGATAACACGATTAAGCAATACCTGGTTGTAATTGGTATTATATGGGTGGTTTATATTTTTAAGAAATATCTTTCCCGGGCAATTGCAGATTTATCTTTTCGTCTTTTCAGCAAAACAAGTGCACTAATCCGTAAAGAACCTTTTAAAAGTTTAGTTGCTGGCCCGGTACAGTTATTCCTGATGATACTGGTGGTCTTTACTACATTAAATACATTGAACTTTCCCAAAGCAATGGATTTTACTGTTCATAAAATTCCTATTGGTGATATTATTGACAGTATTGGTGCTGCCATTGTTATCATAGCTTTTATATGGTTGTTGCTGCGAATGATTGATTTTATTGCATTGGTAATGCAGGAGAAAGCAAGCCTGACGGCTGATTTATCAGATGATCAGCTCATTGTTTTTTTTAAAGATTTTTTTAAAATCATTATAGTAGTAATCGGAGTATTATTAGTTATCCGGTTTTCATTTCATAAAGAAGTAGGTCCGCTGCTTACGGGTTTAAGTATTGTGGGTGCTGCATTGGCATTGGCAGCTAAAGAGAGTTTAGAGAACTTAATTGCTTCATTTATTATCTTTTTTGATAAACCATTTACATTGGGAGATTTAGTAAAAGTGCAAACCGTAACCGGCACCGTTGAAAAGATAGGATTAAGAAGCACAAGAATAAGAACAGATGCAAAGACTTTTGTTACTGTTCCCAATAAACAAATGGTGGATAGCATTCTGGACAATCTTAGTTTGCGTACACAACGCAAAGGAGAATTAAGATTAGAATTAAATCCGCAAACTGCAGCGTCAGATGTACAAAAACTGATTGACTCCATCAATTCCCTGCTTAAAAATAATTACGATGTTGGCCTAAACGGCTCAACGGTTTTTTTAACTGATGTAAATAAGAACGGAATAGTAGTATTGATTGAATATTTTACTGAGAATATTGATATCAACGTTTTCAACAATCTCCGGCAGCGGTTAAATTTTGATGTGCTGAAATTAATGGAGCAGCAGGAAATTAAAATGGTGCCGGTAAGAAACGATTCTTTATAATTTTCCCCGTGCACTTTGTGTAAACCTTTGTGGTAAGAAAACTGAACCACCAAGATCACTAAGAATACACAATGATCACAAAGGAATGATTCATCACTTCGCTTTAGTAAATATCTCAGTTAACTCCTGGTCAACAATTCCATACTTACCATACTCTTCCACACGACCAACTTCTTTTCCATTTTTAAAAACGATTATCGTTGGCGTTTTTTTCAATCCCAAAGCCATACATAATGGAGTAATAGAAACTTTAGGACGATCAACTCCTATAATGGCCAATTTGTTCATATCATAACCAACCTGGCCAAGCATCTTTAATAATTGAGGAAAGATATAATGAGAATCTTCGCACCAGGTGCCAATGAGTGCTACAATATTTACGCTGTCTTTTACAGCCGCCAAACTATTCAGCACTTCCGGTTTTGGTTTGTACCAACTGATGTCATCTGTCATCCAGTGAAAGGAAGTATCATTTTTAAGAACATCAATACTCAGCGTTCCCTTCAGCATTTTTATACCTGTCTTAGCATCTTTACCAACTTCGTATTGTAACTGTGCTTCTGTATTGTTGCTGATGAATACAATGAATAGCAGGAAGGATAAAATCTTTTTCATTATAAGTTTGCTTTGAGCTCCAGTAAAAAGGCTTTTACTTTTTCTAAGTTTTTAACGAGCTCTAATTTTTCAGTTGCATTTTTATTTTTCTTGAAATACTCTTTGGCCCCTTCTACTGTATATTTCTTTTGACGGAGTAAATAATGAATCAGTTGCAGGTTCTTTACATCTTCCGGACGGAAATAGCGGTCGCCTTTTTTATTTTTCTTTGGCTTGAGAACATCAAACTCAATTTCCCAAAAACGTATCAGCGATTGATTGGCATGAAACATTTTAGCCACTTCACCAATGCTGTAGTAATGTTTCTTAAATAATTCTTCATCTGCAGGAACATTTACCAGCTCGGTTTCCAGTTCCATATCCTTAAAAGATTTGCGGCCACGTTTCTGCAATGGCTTTTTCTTTGCTTTCTTAGAAACTTCTGTTATTACCGGCGCAACGGTAACCACTTCTGGCTTCTTAAGTTTAACCCTTGGCTCTTCTGCCAGGTCGAAACCAAATGATATTTGAGATTGTTTTGCCAATGAAAAATAGTTGGTATTGTAAATTTCTGTATTATAAAGTTAAGACCAATTTAAAGCTGCTGATTTAAAAGTTACTCACATGTTGGTTGCTGGTTCTGGAGGTTGAAAAGGTTCAAGATGTTCAACAGGTTGAATAAGTTTAATTGTTTGATATAATTGAAACAGAAAGTAAAGTGAATGACCATTAGACTTGTTTGGTGCTTAACCGCAGAGAACGAGAGGAGCAGAGTTTTCGCAGAGTTAATTCAAACTACTCTGCGAAAACTCAATTGACTCCTGTTCTCGGCGGTAAAAGAAAAGCCGGATAATGTTCTGAACGATGAAATGAGTGACACAACAGACGATGCACAATGATTCAACTGCTGGTTACTAAATCAACTCTTCAATACAAATGAACATTGAATATTGAGCATTGAGTAGTGAGCATTTTTCTTTTACCGTTCAGGCCGCTTTAAGCGTCCCGACCGGTTTAATCAAAGCTCTGGTTCTTGGTGGATGCAATCTTAAGTAAGCGGTCATATTGTTCGGGGGACAAATCGTTATAGAAAAAGTAAACAGGGTCAATAGGCGTTCCGTTTTTATGCACTTCATAATGGCAGTGAGGGCCGGTTGATTTTCCGGTGCTGCCTACCCAGCCAATTACTTCACCACGTTTTACAAACTGCCCGGCTCTTGCTTTTACTCTCACCATGTGCCCGTACAAAGTTTCGTAACCAAAGCCATGATTGATGACCACATGGTTTCCATAACCACCATCGCTAAAACCAGCCTGCTCCACACGGCCATCAGCCGTGGCATAAATAGGTGTACCCTGCGGTGCAGTAAAATCAAGACCGGCATGAAACTTTGTTACTTTATAAACCGGGTCACTTCTGTAACCAAAACCCGAAGCAATACGATTCAAATCTTTATTGGATACAGGTTGAATAGCCGGAATAGCTGCCAGTAACTTTTCTTTATTCTTAATCATCTCCCCTATGTCGCCAAATGATTTTTGCTGAAAGGCGATGCGGTTAGAAATATTGCTGATGGAGATGGCAATAGATTTTCCCAACTGGTCTTCACTCATACGCTGCACTAATTTCACTTCTTCATCCACGGCAATGGCTTTAGCACGGGCACTGTCGGGAATCGGTGTACTTTCAAAAATAACACGATATACATCATTGTCCCGTTTTTCAATATCGCCCAATTTTTGATTGAGTTGTTGTATCTGTTCGCTTAAAACATTGTAATTATCTTTCAAATCATCATTTTCCTGTCTCAATCTTTTTTCGTTGCCAGAAGGAAAATAGCGGTAGGCAATGGCGATAATAAGACCGGCAGTAACCAGGGTGGCTGCTATAAACCCAAACACCCGCAGCAGTTTTACCCGCAGCGGAGTCACCAGTTTTTCATACCGGAGTGTATTGGTATTATAGAAATACTTTATTTTTTTCATAAAACCCCAGCCCCTTGAGGGGGAGTATTGGTATTAAGATTTTATTTTATCAATAACCCTGTAACAAGTAACCCGAAACATGTAATTCAAAACCCCAAACTACAAACAATAAACCACAAACAAAACTTACCTTTGCCGCCACTGATTTAAAGGGGAACAAATATAGTCCCTTCCCCTGCAAAAATCAACCCAAATAAGTTTTACAGGTTATGATGACAAGTACGAAAATACGCCAGCAGTTTCTTGATTTCTTTAAAAGCAAAGGCCATCAAATCGTTCCCTCGGCGCCGATAGTGGTGAAGAACGACCCTACTTTGCTCTTTACGAATGCAGGCATGAATCAGTTTAAAGATTATTTCCTGGGAAATAAAAAACCGGAGAACCCACGTATTGCCGATACACAAAAATGTTTACGGGTAAGTGGTAAGCACAACGATCTGGAAGAGGTGGGTGTGGATACTTATCATCATACCATGTTTGAAATGCTGGGCAACTGGAGTATTGGTGATTATTTTAAGAAAGAAGCGATTGCCTGGAGCTGGGAATTACTCACTGAAGTTTACAAATTAGATAAAGACCGTTTATATGTAAGCATTTTTGAAGGAGATGAAAAAGAAAACTTACCTAAAGATGAAGAAGCATATAACGAATGGGAAAAAATAATTGCTGAAGACAGGATTTTATTAGGCAAGAAGAAAGATAATTTTTGGGAGATGGGCGATACCGGTCCTTGTGGTCCGTGTACAGAAATACATGTGGATTGCCGAAGCGATGAAGAAAGAAAAAAAGTAGATGGAAAAAAATTGGTGAATAATGATCATCCGCAGGTGATTGAGATTTGGAATAATGTATTTATACAATTCAACCGCTTAAAAGATGGTTCATTAGAACAATTACCGGCAAAGCATGTGGATACCGGAATGGGTTTTGAAAGATTAGTGAGAGTATTACAGGATAAGCAGAGTAATTATGATACAGATGTATTTACCGGAACCATTGCAGCGATAGAAAAGATTGTTGGTAAAAAATATAAAGCAGGTGATGATAAAGAAAGTATTGCATTCAGAGTTTTATCCGACCATATCCGTGCCATCAGTTTTACCATTGCTGACGGACAGTTACCATCCAACACCGGTGCAGGCTATGTGATAAGAAGAATATTAAGAAGAGCGGTGAGATATTATTATTCTTATCTCGATTATAAACAACCATTGCTGCATCAGCTGCTACCGGTAATTGCTGTACAGTTTGAAAATGTATTTCCAGAATTGAAAGCGCAACAGGATTTTGTAGCGAAGGTGATTAAGGAAGAGGAAGATGCTTTTTTAAGAACGCTTTTCTCTGGTATTAAACGATTTAAAGAATATACTACTGACATCGAAATTTTAGGCGGAGGGGTAGTAAGACTTGCTGCAGAAGCTGGAGTAGGAGAAGCGGTTTTTACTCAACATAAATATAAAGAGGATGTAAGTAAAAAAATTATTGCAGGTGAATTTGCATTTGAGTTAAGTGATACTTATGGATTTCCGATTGATTTGACTCAGTTAATGGCGAGAGAAATAGATTGGACAGTTGATGTTGTTGGGTATGAAACCCAACTTAAACAACAAAAAGATCGCAGCCGTGCTGCTGGAGTAATCGATACAGAAGATTGGGTAGATGTGGTAGATAATAATACTGTGAAGTTTGTTGGCTATGATTCATTAGAAGTACAAACCAAAGTAACCAAATACCGTAAAGTAAAAGCAAAAGGCAAAGAAGCTTTTCAATTAGTATTAGAAACGACACCATTCTATGCAGAGAGTGGCGGACAGGTAGGTGATACCGGTGTATTAAGTTTTGAAGGCGAAGAAATAAAAGTGCTTGACACCAAAAAAGAAAATGAACTCATCATACACTTTGCAGAAAAATTACCAGTAAATATTTCAGCACTCGTTACAGCAAAAGTGGATGCAGACAGAAGAAAAAAAATAGCTATTCATCATTCAGCGACGCATTTGTTGCATGCTGCCTTGCGTTCTGTATTGGGAACACATGTGGCACAAAAAGGCAGTCTGGTAAATGATGAACACCTTCGTTTTGATTTTTCTCATTTCGCTAAAGTAAGTGAGGAAGAAATTAAGCAGATTGAAACCATCGTGAATGAAAAGATAAGAGCCAATGTACCGGTGGTGATTAAAGAGATGAATAAGGATGAAGCGGTTGCCATGGGAGCGATGGCTTTGTTTGGAGAAAAATATGGCGATGTGGTAAGAGTAGTTATTATTGATCCAAAATATTCTATTGAGCTTTGCGGTGGTACACATGTGGGTGCTACCGGTGAGTTGGGTTATTTCAAAATAAAAAGCGAAGCGGCTGTTGCTGCCGGTGTAAGACGTATTGAAGCAGTAAGTGGTAATGCAGCAGAAGAATATCTGAATGAACAACTCAATACTTTATCAGCGGTTAAAGAGCAGTTGAAGAACCCGGCTGATTTGAATAAGGCTGTTGAAAATTTAATCAGCGATAATGCATCTTTAAAAAAGAAATTAGAAATGATGGAAGCAAGACAATTAGTTGCGCTTCGTAATGAGTTGCTGCAAAAAGATGAAATCATCAGCGGCATTACTTTCATTGGCGACATCGTTGAAGTAAGCAGCGCCGATGCGTTAAAGAAAATTTGTTTCGACTTAAAAAATAACCTCAACAATTATTTAGTGGTACTCTGCGCCAACATAGATGGTAACCCGTCTGTTGCTGTCGGCATAGCTGATACGGTTGTTGCTGCCAAAGGATTAGATGCCGGTAAAATCATCAAAGAACATATTGCTCCATTAATTAAAGGCGGCGGTGGTGGACAAAAAACATTAGCCACAGCAGGTGGTCAGGATGCTTCTAATCTGGATAAGGTAATAGAGAAAGTGAAATCGCTTCTTATATAACACTATATATGAAAAAGTTTGTTTGTTCTCTTTGCATCTTGGTTTTGTTTGGCTCATTTGCTGAAAAGCCAAAGCCTGTCAGCATCATTTTTGATACAGATATAGCGCCTGATTATGATGATGTGGGAGCAACAGCTATGTTACATGCATTTGCAGATAAAGGAGAAGCGAAACTGCTTGCCACTATTTCCTGCAATGTATTTGAAACAACTGCCCCAACATTAAGTGTACTGAATACATACTTCAACAGACCAGATATTCCAATAGGCGTTACCAAAGGCTTGCAGCCTAATAAAGATTGTTCGCAGCAATGGGCACAGGCAATCGTTGAAAAATATCCGCACAGTCTAAAGTCAAACACAGAGGCAGAAGATGCGGTAACACTCTACAGGAAAATACTTTCATCACAACCTGATAAAAGTGTAACGATCGTTACAGTCGGTTTTTTTACAAATCTCGCCGGTCTGTTAAATTCAACAGCGGATGAGTATTCATCGCTCAATGGAAAAGACCTGGTGATAAAAAAAGTGAAGCAGCTTGTGTCAATGGCTGCAAGGATTGACAGCGGTAAAAACAGCGGCTACGAGTTTAATGTTGTGGTAGATGCAAAAGCATCACAAAAAGTTTTTATGGAATGGCCAACGCCATGGATAATGAGTGGTTTTGAGATAGGAGAAAAAATTCATACAGGTATAAGACTTATCAGCAACGATAAAATTCAAAACAGTCCGGTGAAAGATGCTTTTAAAATTGCATTGACAAAGGACAGTAATACAATTGGCAGAAACAGTTGGGACGAAACGGCAGTGCTGGTAGCGGTTCGTGGCATACAACCCTACTTCAATTCAAAAAAACTAAACTTTAAAGTACAAGAGGATGGTAAAGATGTTGTTATTCCAGGGAAAAAAATTACTTATCTCACCTTTAAACAAACACCGGAAGCAATAGGAAAAGTAATAGAAGATTTAATGATGCACCAACCGGGGAAACATTAATTATAGTTTAGATAATTTAAGCTAATTACTTTTTTAAGGAATATCACTTTGTGAATGTAACCAGCGGCTTTATAATAAGTAATTTATCTTTTTACCTGAAGGAGCAATAATTGATATGAAGATTAAGAAGTATGGAAGATTAGTTATTCGCATATGAAATGTTTTAAAAAATAAGGAATACTTTCGAAAATCATAATTTTTTTTATTAATCAATCAGAAACCTGCACTATATGAGACTTTTTTTCATCAGATATATTAAGATTTTGTTTGTTTACCTGCAACTTCATAGAGTGTTCAATTTTTTTTCCGGGATTTTTGCCAACCTGTTTTATTTATCTAAGTTTTCAGTATGGGTTTTAAAAAACAAGAAGAGTGCTCCAAATGATTTTCCTTCGAAATGGGACTATCAAAAACGTTATCCACTATATCAGCGAATTCTGGAAAATGAAAATCTCGCATCCGTGCCTATTAATTATTTTGAATTTGGAGTTGCATCGGGCAAATCATTTGGTTGGTTTTTAAATTTTAATAAAAATCCTGATAGTAGCTTCCGTGGCTTTGATACATTTACAGGTCTTCCGGAAGACTTTGGAGTTTATAAAAAGGGAATGTTTAATACCAATAACCAGGTGCCGGAAATTAATGACCATAGAGGCGATTTTTTACAGGGTCTATTTCAGCAAACTCTTCCCAACTTTTTGAAATCTTTCAATAATGATAAACCAAAGATTATTATGCTTGATGCTGATTTATATTCGGCTACACTTTTTGTGCTTACATCATTGGCGCCAATTTTAAATAAAGGAGATATTATCTTCTTTGATGAGTTCTCCGTTCCAACCCAGGAGTTCAAAGCGTTTTATGAGTTTCAACAGGCGTATCCACACATTAATCTACAGTTAGCCGGTGCTGCTAATAATTTTTACTTTTCTTCCTTTAAAGTGGTTTAATAGAATTTATTCCGTTTATCTTTTTTATTTGCCGGTAAACTTTCCTTGTTTCCACCAAACATTTTAACATTTCCGAAACTCTTCGTATTCAGAAACATTTCCCTATCTTCGAACTACTAAAAATTTCGTAGATATAAAATCACCGGATATGAAAAAGTTTTTTATTGTAAGTACTGCACTCTTCCTGTCGGGTTCACTGGTAGTAACTGCACAGGATAAAAAAGAAAAAAAGAGCGATGATAAAGTAAAAGGCGAACAGCATGTTATCATCCGCAAAAAAGACGGAGAAAAAGCCACCATTGTAATTGATGGCGATAAAGTAACCATCAATGGCAAACCAGCCGATGAATGGAAAGACGGCGATGTGGAAGTGCTCAATGATATAAATCCACGCATTCGCATTGAAGGTTCACCACGAATTGTAATTCCCCGTGGTAATATGAAAATGAAAATGTGGGGAGATGAAGATGAGAAAGGAGGTAAGCTGGGTGTGTATATGAAGGATAATGATAAAGGCGCTGAAGTAACCGAAGTACAGGAAAACAGTTCGGCTTCAAAAGCTGGTCTGCAAAAAGGTGATATCATCACCAAAGTGGGCGATAAAAAAGTAGATGATGCGGAATCATTAACGGATGCAGTAAGAAAACATAAAGCAGGTGAAGAAGTAACTGTTACTTATCTCCGTGATGGAAAAGAAAAATCAACCAAAGCAAAATTAGATAAACGCAAAGGTGGTTTTGAATGGAATCATGATTTTGGTCCGGAGATGAAAGAGTTTAATATGGATTTAGCGCCATTAGAAGGATTAAGGAATATGCCTTTCGAAGATTTTGGGCACAACTTTATGTGGAGAGGCGGCGGTGGCAATCACAAATTAGGTATCAAAATACAGGATCTCGAAGAAAGCGATGGAGTAAAAATTACAGAAGTGGAAGACAGTTCAATTGCTGCCAAAGCTGGTTTAAAGAAAGATGATGTGCTACTGGAAGTAGCCGGTGATAAAATAGAAGATACCAACGATGCCCGTGAAGCCATTTGGGATAATTGGGAAAAAGGAAGTTTCACTATTAAAGTAAACCGCAACGGAAGCCCGATGAATATTGAGGTTAAGATTCCGAAAAAGATAAAATCAGCAGACTTGTAAAACAATAACAGTTCTCTCCAGTTTTCTCATGTTAAATGTCGGGGCCTTTACGGGCCCCATTTTATTTAACAGGATGGCTGCAAATACGGTTTCCCCATCCGTAGCATAAGCTGTATTTTTGCGCCCGGCAAGAGTGAACCACTCTTTGAGTGGCTCACTCTGAAGCAGAGAAAAATGAATATTAATTACCACTATTGTCCGACTAAACTACAAATAAAAGGGCAGTTCTAAGGAACCACCCTTAATGGTTATGTTTGAGTTTCCACACAACAAACAAACCATATGGATAAAGATAGAAGTTTTGTCGGACAGCCACTCTTATCACAGATT
>JACQDV010000089.1 GCA_016200915.1 Sphingobacteriales bacterium | reverse complement strand
TGAAGCTAACAACGTCCAGCCCCAATAACGCCAAACCCCATGTTACCAGCTTGTGCCAACTACGCTGTGTTCTTCCAATCGTTCAGTTGTCCGACCAAAAGCCGCAACAAAAAATGAAAACTGTTTTGAACTTGCTGCTACAAATTTAAAAACCGTGTCCAACCCGAAAGCAAAAGCAAAACGTGAAAATGTGTCCAACCGAAAACTGCCGCTTAAACAAAAAACTGCTTTGAACTTTGCTGCTATGGATTTAAAAACTGTGTCCAGCCCGAAAGCAAAAAACAAAACGTAAAAATGTGTCCACCGAAAACTGTTACTAAAAACTAAACCTGCAATGTTTGTTACTGTTTAAATTTTAAAAACTTTATCAACCGAAGTGAATTGCATGGTTCGTTACGGTTGTGTCGTTGAGCAAATTTGGTTGTCACGGTTTGATTAAAATAATTGTCGTGTCCTGCTGCTTAGACTTGAACAAAAGTCCACCCGAACCAAAAGCCAAATTGAAAAACCGAAGAACAAAAAATGTACAAAAGCTGAACAAAGAACGTCAAGCCGATGTGGGCTTTGCTTCAAGTCTTACCAATAAAACATAATAAATTTTTGTCTGACTGTAACTGACCGAAAACTGCTCAACGGCATAGCTGGTAACGTTCAGTGCTTTGTGTTGGCAGGGTTTCTGTGTTCCGTCAGCCCACAACTGCTGCTGAACAAAGATATGTTGTTGATGATTTGCACATAGCTAAATTTATAACGTCCAGCCTGAACCAAAGTTGAATAGCGAACAAATGATGAAGTGCGTACTGTCGCCCCCTGCTAACACAAAACCTGATGTTGCACGCTGGCAAAGTCTTACTAAATTCATATTGCATTTAGTGGTGGAACTTCTCCAAATTTTTCAGCATATGTTGTCAATAATGAACGTTCAAGTTCTTCGGGTTTGTCTGTTTGCAAAAGTTCTATAAATAAAATCTCATAAGGAAATTGTTTTGCAATGTTTGGATTTGCTTTGTATCGTCTGCCACAAATATGTCCTGTTCCATTATATTCTGGTGCAATTGATTTCTTTAATTCAATTACTCTGTCAATAAAGGAAGTTGCTTTGCCAATGTATAAAACGCCTTCAATGTCTGCTCCTAAAAACCTGTTAATGGGTATTCTTGTTTCATTACGAACTGCAATGATTTTATAAACACCACCATTTTGGTTGTGTCTTTCATTGATGCTGTTCCAAAAATTGCTGTCGTTTAGCAACAGTAAATCTTGTGTCATTGTTTATGCGTTTAACAATTTTGCTTTTAGTTTATTGTATTCGTCTTCGCTTATTATACCTTTAAGTTTAAGGTCAAATAGCTTTTCCAACTCTACTGAAATTGAATTGCTGTTATTGTTTTGTTGCACTTGTCCAAAAATGTTTGCAAGTTCTTTTGCTTGATTTTTAGCGAATGAATTTTTATACTCTTCTTGCATTGTTGTAATTGTGTCTTTCAACTTTTGAGGATTTTCAACTCCACTATAAGTTGTAGCACCGTGTCCTGCTGCTGTTTGAATAACAACAGTTCCATAACCCCAATTTCTTTCCATAAAATTTTGGCTGAATGAAACATTATTTATTTTATCAAGTGGACTTTCTTTTGCGTTAAGTGAGAGTAGTCCAAACTCATCAATAACACGAAAGTTTGTAACAATCCAAATGTTTTTTTGCCACTCAAAATACTTGTAAACACAGAATAAAATTGCAGCTATTGTCAAGCACAAACCATAACCACCAATTTTAATTCCTATGATTGAACATAAAAGTCCAAATGCAAATTTGTTGAACAAAGTAGGAAACCAATGCAGCTTTGTTATTAAAGCTACTTTCTCGTCTTTTTTTAATTGAGTTCTCATTTTTTATAAAGTCTTAGTGTGTGTCAAATTGCTTGCGTGCAACGGACAGGGCTTGCCGAAGTACGGGAATTAGTATTCCGTCCGCCCACAACCGATGATGATTGAAAAACTGATGATGAAGTTAACAACAAAAAGCTAAATAGATAATGTCCAGCCCGATATGAAGTACAATAGAATTACAAAAAGCCGAAGATAACTTCCGTCAGCCCGTATTTTGGCAAACCCCCTGTTGTACGTTCGCCCTTTCCTGTGTCAATGAGCAGAGTGCTACATTTTTACTCTGTCAACCTAAAGACTGTTACCCAAGCCGAGCAAGAAGGCAAGCTCTTTGGCAGGTTGGCTTCTGTGCTGTGGGTTTTGTGTGCCTGCCAATGTGCTTGCCTTGCGGCGTTGGCTATTAGGGATTTCGCCCTTGTTTTATGAGATTGTGTGATGTTGTAAATTTACAGAAAGTTCCATATGTGGTCAGCCCAAGCTTTAGCTAACGATGGTGGAACGGCATTTCCAATTTGAACATAGAAATTTCTTTTGTTCGATGAAAGAACTTCAAATGAATCTGGAAACGATTGAATTCTTAAACCTTCTCTCAAACTTATAAGTCGTTCTTTTTCATAATGAATATTACAACCAACATTTAAGCGATTAAAATGTGTATTCAGAGTATAAGAAGGATTGTCTTTTGATAATCTTCCGTAAGTGGTTGTTCTGCCGCCTGTCTTTTTGAAATTCAAAATTCTCTTCGTAGAAATTTCATCTGGCACATCCATATAATTTCCACCGGGTGGAATGTGGTTAATAAGTTCCTGGTCTTTCTTACTTGCATAAGGGGTAAAGTGTAAATCAAATTTTCCGTTCTGACCTTTACGCATCAACTCTTGAAATTTGCCTTTCGGTTTTTTGATATATTTTCCGATTCCGTTTTCTGTTGTGTCTGAAAGGTCTGACAATGCTTCAAAAGCACTTACCCAACTTTTTTCTGAATGTGATTTTATCGGCTCTGATATTTTAGTTTTCTTTTTATTGCCTACAATAAAAACCCTCACTCGTCTTTGCGGAACTCCAAAGTCAGCAGCATTGAGTTTGAAGATGGAAGTCGTATAGCCAAGTTCATTAAATGCTTCAACAAGGTTGTCTAGAACTTTGGAACCATCAGGATTTTTGGCTGAAAGAAGTCCAGTCACATTTTCAAGAATAAAAACTTTTGGCTTTACTCGTTGTAGAACTTCCAAGTAAGACCAAACCAAATTTGACCTGTCGTCTTCAGGATTTCTTTTTCCAACTAATGAAAATGATTGACATGGTGGACCACCAATTACAATGTCCGCTTTTGGAATTACACTTTTATCAATTTTGATTATGTCTTCGCAAAAAATGTGGTCACCAATATTGAAACGATAAGTTTCGCAAGCATCTTTGAGGATATCGTTTGCCCAAATAATATCATATCCCGATTGTTTGAACCCTAAGTCCAAACCACCACATCCTGAAAATAAACTAACTACTTTTGGTTTCTTCATATTCTTCTATCTTCTACTAAGTCTGCTAAAAACAATTCAAAATAATCTGTCATTGCATCAGCGTTGACAAAGCCTAAATTATCTTTTGTGAAAATTAATCTTGCAATTTCTAAATCAAGATTTCTTCTTGGTGTCGCTATTCCTTCGCCTCCATTAAAATCAGGATTAGCAATATTGATTGCATCAAACGCTGCAACTACCGAAAGAATTTCTGCTTGTGTAAATTGAGTTAAGTCAGGAATCTTGAAACGAGTGATTTGAAAGCCCTCCAATTTTCTTAAACCTTCTTGATTGTTTGCATTGAGTTCAAACTGAATTTGCCCAAATGCTGATAGTAAAAATGCTGTGATGAATTTATACTGCTGTTCATCAGTTGCGTTTGCATTTTGGTTTTGCAAATCATTACAATAAAAGAAATTTGTTGAAAGAGTTAGGTTGTGATTGTGTGGATTGTAATAAACACAATGCTTTGTTCTATCTGCTCTGGGGATTAGGATTTTCGGATTGATAGTATTTCTGAAAGCTCCGTTTACGATGGTTCTCCATTTTGCTAACCCAAATTCAGCAGCACAATCATCAAAGAAGTCAACTAAATCTTGATTGCCTTGTAATGCAACGGGTAAAGCATTAGCTTCATTTCTGTCTGCTCTTGCAGGAAAGTGAAAAGCCTTATCAAGTTCAATATCATTAACACTTAAAACATAATTTCTGCGTTGGAAATTATTTTGAACCCCGTAACTAACATTTGCATTTAATCCAATAGGAATATCAATTCTTGTTCTCTGAACGCCTGCGTTCTGTTGTGCAGGAGTAAGCCGTTTACCAAAACCAAAATAGTGATTGGCTTGTTGGTCAAGAGTTGGAAATATAATTGTCGATGCTCCACTTGCTTCTGCACCACCTCTTCCAATACTTGCAAAGTGATGGTTAATGTCAACTAAGTAATTCAAATTTAAGAAGTCATCATAGTTTTTATCATTCAAATACTGTTTCCAATTTTCAGAAGCAACAAGAGTATTTCTAGGAACAACTCTTAGTTTATAAGATGCAGTTGTTGTATCAGCATTTAAAGCAAGTATTGCTTTTAGATTGTCAGGATTAAGCAAAACATTTTCATCAGATACTCTCACGAAAGAAACATTCGCTGAATTATTTCCTTTTTTCAAAATCACAACTACTGTCGTTACAACAAACTCTTGAAAATATTTTCTTGGATAGGAAATGATTGCTTCAACTTTGTCAGAAATAAACTGCTTTAAATGTTCGCCATCTTCATTGTTAAGGAATTTTGTCATTAAAATTATTCCTGCCTTGCCGTTGTTTCTCAAGTAATGCCAGATATAATTTGTAAAGTAGAAATAAAGATTGGGCTGAGAAGCATTCGCAACAAAGTAATTCAAACCTTGTCCTGTAATTGCATTTCTCATTTTTGTTTTATCAGCTGCTGTAATTGGTGCATCAGGATTGTCGTTTCTCAAAAACGGTGGATTCATTACAACGACATCATACTGATTTGCTCTTGCGTTGTGAAATATGTCGCCAATTAAAATGTTTGCAGATGTGGTATTGTTCACCTGTGCTAGATTTTTTGAAAGTAACCTGAATGCAGATAATTGCGAAAGGAAGGGGTCAATCTCAATGCCGTCAATTTGATTTAGAATTTGATTGTGTGTCTTGGCTTGGTTTGCAGTAGCAGCAAGCAAACTTATTTGGTCGTAAGAGGCATCAAGTAAAGCACCATCACCGCAACCAGGGTCTAATACCTTGGCATTGGGAGAATCAATGCAAAGAGCAGCAAGCAAGTTTGACAACTCTGCATCAGACATAATTTTTCCTTTGCCGTGCAATTCTTCTCTCACATAAATTTTTGAAGTGAGAAGATTGAAAACGTACGAGGGCGAAGGATTATCAGCAACAGCGTTGCTGTTGTGCAAAATGAAACATTGAATTAAATCTCGGAAATACTGTAAGTAGTTCGCAGAAAAATTATTTGGGAAAAGTCGTTGACCTTGATTCGGATGGTCGGTAAAGATTTGCTGAAAATCTAACTGAATTATCCTGTTGTAATTATTTGAAAGATTGTTTGTGAACTGTGGTAACGTTGCGTTATTCGGTGGATAGTTGTGAAAGTGTGCTGCGTTTGGATTTGCAGTTTGTGTATAAAAATCCTTCAGATAAGCATATGCAAGAAGTCGGAACAACTCGTAAAGTGTCAGTTCCTTTTTTACTGCTTCGGGGTAGCCCAGTAAATTCTTTAATGCAACATAATTGTTGTGAAAACTTTCTATTACAAGTTGCCAATTATTATCCCAATCGGGTGCAACACGATTGAAAATATTCGGTAGGATATTTTCAAAAGATACTTGAAGTTCTGCAACCGATGCTGTTGCGTCATGATTTACAGGATTGAAAAGTGTATGTTGTCTTGGATTTCCTTTCAGCAAGCAGCTTGTCAAAGGAACACCGTTTCTGTCCGCAAACAGAACCAACCTTTCAATGTTGGTGACACAAAAGTATTTGTGGTAATTTGGCTCCCAATGTGGACCAAAATCGGTTACATATGACCTTGACTGATTTTGATAGCGTTGCGATTCCACATCTCTTTGTGTCCTTTTTACCTCAACTATAAAGACATATCGCTGACTTGCCCTTAATCTGATTGCAAAATCGGGAATGATAGTGCTGTTGGGAATTGCAGGATGGTGAACTACTTCTGCAATGTTGTTATAGCCACAACTTACAAGTGCATTGTTCAATGCGTCTTCTACAAGAGGATGAAAGTCGTTAACCTCGTCTGAATTATACCAAAGTTGCGGCATCTTAATTTATTGAAAATATATTTCGAATATCGTTATAAAGTTGAGTTGTAGTAATCTGAATTTTGCTTTGCAAATTATATTCTTTGATTAAGATTTCGTCAATTTCATTTATCATTTCGTCCTTACCTTCTGAAAATCTGTCAATTGATTTTAGTTTCTCTGCTGCAACTTCAAGCTGTGCAATAGTTTCATTTGAAAGTTTGTTGCTGTCAATTACTGGAATGTCCTTGAATTCATAAAGTTGAATTTTGCGAAGCCCATTTCCTTGATTTCTTGAATGAAGCAAAACAGAAATTCGGGTAAATGAAGAATTCAGAATTGCAAAATTTGCAAGCAAATGTTTCTCGACATTCAGAATATAAAAGTTGTCAGATGAATAATGTAGTTCCTCATTTAATAAGAAATCAATGTTTTTACGTAAGTAGTAATTGAACAATAGGTTTCCTGGCTTTTTGAGTTGAACTTTATACCAATTGGGGTTGTGTTCAATTTGCTCTTTTAGTGCTTTGAATTTTTCACCCTCTGCAAGTATTTCTTTTTTTGCATTGTCAAGATGCTTTTGTGTTTTTTCAGAAATGTGCCCATTCAAAGCAAGTAAGTAAAAAAGTTCATTTTTAATGTTGAATGAAGTTATTGACGTAACATCTTTTACGAAAGGAATTGACTCTTCAAATGTTTTCTGTTGTTGAATGAAAAACTTATTTGCAATTGAAGATATACCTCGTTGAATTGGTTGAGAGTTTATTTTTTCAATTGGTTTGAACAAATCAATTTTGAAATCAATTACTGTTTCTTCGCTGAAACGATAAGTGAAAAATTCTTGAACTGGAATTTGTTTGAAAGGCAATTTTATTTTTGAACCATAAAAACCAACTTCGTCAACTGTTTTTAATGAATACAGTTTTATAAGTTTATTCTTTTCCTTTGTGTTTATGATTCTCTTAAAATCAATAACAGTTGCTCCAACTTCTGCATCTGGGAAAGCATTTTTCTTGAAATGATAAATTCCTTCAATTGAACCAAGGCGAACAAATGCTTCTTTCAAAACTTTACCAAAGTCGCTGTATAACCACGAATCATAAATCACTGCAATCATTCTTCCATGGTCGGCAAGGTGGAAAATTGATTTTAATAAAAAATAAACATACAAGTTTGACTTTGCAGGAATAATTTGTGATAAAGAAGATAAACTCTTTAATGCAAGTAGTTTAGAGTTCTCGCCATTCATCATTAATTCTTGTCTTACATAAGGGGGATTTTGAACTATAAAGTCAAATTTGTTCGCTAACGGAAGATTAAAGAAACTATCAAGTATAAGTTGTCTATTCGCCTTTTTATAGAATTCTTTTATGTTTTCAGAAATTAAACTTTCATCTAATTCTACTCCCGTAATTTGTATAGAACTATCTGTATTATCAAGGTATGAGAGGAATGTATTAGGTCCAATACATGGGTCAAGAATTTTGTTGTTTTCTTTCAAATCAGGCTGAAAAAGAGAGACCATAAATTTTGCAAGAAGATGGGGAGTAAATACCTGACCCATTAAATTCTTTTTATTTTCCTTTTTTAAGATAGAATTAGTTTTTTCAAGTTCTAATTCAGTATTTAGGAAAAATAGTTCCAACTGTTGGTCATTAAGAATATTATCCGACCAATTTAATAACTCAGTATCGTTATCCTTTGTGGTAGTTGTTATCATTTTTGGTTCTTTAAATATTCAACTTTTTCTTCTGCTACTTTTAATGTATCAAGGTCTGCTTCTTCTTCTATTATTCTATAAGCAAATTGGTCGCTAAGTAATTCTTTCATAAGTGATTTTTCATCTATTTTAAAGAAGGTCGCAATTTGTTTTATTTGTTCTTTTGTTGGCTGCCTTTCATTACGTTCAATCTTCCCAAGTAAAGATGTGTCAATGCCAATATTACTTGCAACTTCTCTTAAAGAGAGAACTGCTTTTTCCCTTAGTGCTCTTATTTGCTCACCAATTGTAGCGATGCTTTTTCTTGAAGCCGGCATATTAGGACTTATTTTGTCCAAAAATAATAACAGTCAACCTTATGGACAAATATTGTCCTCAGAAAGTTGCTAACAGAATGTGGATTGTTAATAGTTGTCCTGCTCATATTTTAAGCTCATAAGTTTTCTGTCATTCGGGGTGGTGGGTGGGCTTTGGTGTCCAGTAATGATATATTCCTGAAGTGTCGAACAGATGATGATAGATATTCGTCAGCCGGGGTGGGTGGGTTGTGCGTTGCCATTTTTAGCTCTTTGCAAGGTTGGCTTTGTGTCGGGGTTTTGTGTGCCTTGCAATGTGCTAAAAATAGCGTGGGGTCGGGTCGGCAAAGCCATGGATGCTTGTATATGTGTAGGATGTCAATAGGGTGACGTACAACGAACAGGGCTTGCCGAAGTGGGGGAAATAGAATTCCGTCCGCCCGGCTAACTGAAGCTAAATTTATAAATAAAAGCTGATGATTTGCACATAGCTAAATTAATAACGTCCTGCTGGATATGAAGCCAAATTGAAAAGCAAAAGTTGAAACACGGCTTCCGTCCGCCCCCATTTTGGCAAACCCCATGTTATGCGTTCGCCCTTCTTCTCGGTCTGTCAAGTTGTGTTCTGTGTCCCCGAAGCGTTGGCACAAGGCAGGCTCTTTTGCAAGGTTGGTTTTGTGTGTCAGCTTTGTGTGCCTTGCAAATGTGCCTGACTTGGTGCGTTGCTATTCTTCGTTTTTTAAAAGTGCTAAAATCATTTCAAGTTGTCCTTTTGGCAATCTTTTCTGATTGCCTATAAATTCTTTAAGTTTTTCTAATGTCTTTGGTTTTAGTTTGTCCGTTGCTAATTGAAGTAATGTTTCTATTTCGTTCGGTTCTTCTATTTTTGGTGTATAGTTTTGGTCGTCAAATAGCTTTGAAACTAAAATGCTTTGTCCGTTGTCAAAAAGTGCTTCAAGTAATAAATTATACTTGCCTTTTGTTAAAGTATTTTGCCTGTCAATGAATGTAATTTTGCCTTTACCTAATGGAATAAATTCAATTGGTTCGTCAAGATTGAAATCGTCTTTTTTAGGGTTGTTTAATAGTTTTAGCTTTGGTGTTGTTGGAACTAAACTTTCTTCAAGTCTGTCTTCTGATATTGCCAAAAGTCTTTCAGCAATATTGTCTAAATAGTCTATATCTTGAACTGATTTCCATTTGTCTGGAATTATGTTGTGTCCGTGTAATGCACCAATAAGTCCGCCAGTAAAAGCTGCAATGCTGTCTGTGTCTGAACCCAAAGCATTAACAGATTCTATTATCGCTTCTAATGGTTTGTCGTGAAATTTTGTTGCTAAGTAAATACCTGCAATAACTGTTACAATGCCCGACCCTTTTGTTGCTGGGTCAAAACACCCCATTTTTTTTAGTGTGTCTTGAACTGGGGAATTTTGTTTTATACTTTGGAATACAAAACGTAATTGATTTTGTGTTTCTATGATGGTTTCGGCATAAAGACTTTCAAATGTTTTGGTGCTTGATTTATTCCATTCCTTTAACCATTCACGAATTTCCATTTTGTTAGTAAATGATAATTCAAATTTTTTAGGAAAGTCTAAACCGATTTGTGTTATGTAACTTTCCCAATTAAAGTCTTCAGGTCTGAAAACAATTATTTGGTTTACAGCATAACCATAAAGCATTGCTCCTAAAATGGCTCTTGGGTGTCCGTGAGTTATTATGCTATTACAAAATATTTCTTCTTTGATTTTTTCTGTGTTGCCAAGATTTGCCAATGCAATTGGCAAAACTCTCATTGCTGCACCGTTTGCACCACTTTGTTTGTAATCGTAGTTCTCACCATTTACTTTGAAGCTGTAAAAATTATTGAACCACTTTATTGATTTTCTTGAAATTTTATCTGCTGCAGTCTTAACTGTTCTTCCACCACCTCTTGCATAGTCTAACCAATTAGCAAGTTCAGTTTTTGCAAAATAGTTATGGTCTAAATTGCCGTCTTTTTTTATGCTTCTTGCAACTGCCAAAAGTAGTTGTGTATCGTCTGAATAAGAACCTGCCTTAATTGTGTCTATAAAACCATAAAATCTACCACCAACTGTTTTTTTCCAAGTGTAGAAATTTTCAATTTTTTCAGTTCCAAACTTTTCTTTTAATGATTGTTGACTCTTTTCAAATTCAGTAATCCAACCTAAGGCATCGCCAATGGCTGATAATTTGATGCTTCCTTTATATTTCGTTTCTGGTTTCATTATACCCTTGAATTTGTAAAAAGTGTTGAATCAACAACAAAATTACTTGTATTATAATCACTTAAAGCCGCTTTTCCTGCTGCTAAATCTTTTCCATCCTTAAAACATACTTGCAATATATCACTACTTGCAATTTCATTTCTGACTAAAACTTCAGCTTGCTCATCTGTTGGAAATTTTGGTTTCAAATTGTTTCTTGAAACCGTCCTTGAGTTGTATGATGTTACTATTTGTAATGAATTCGCAAACATCATTCTGAATTTATTTATGTCACCTGTTACGCCAACGTTTCTTTTATTATTGCTATTTGCTGCATTTGTTACTGAAAACAAGGTGTCTTTTTGGTAGATATATTTTTTATCAATTTTCAGTACGCACCAATTTATATGACTATCATTTTTCGTTTTTTCACGAAAGCGGTTGAATAGAAATGAGTTTGGATGCTGAATAGATAAATTGATAAAACTTTTGTCATCAAATCTAATATCGTCTGTGAACTCAATGTAATCAAAAATATCAGTTTGGTCAATATCAAATTTTTCAAGCAATGCTCTTGAAAGTAGCTTGCCTTGTTCAAAAATACTTAACAAGTTAATGGTCGGTGTAAAATGAATTAGATGTTGAATTCCTCTGTCCGAAATTTCCTTTTGAAAGTCTGTATGATTTTGTTTTAGTTCCATAATTGTTTAAAATGGCAAGTCATAGCCTAAAGTTATTTTGGGCTACTTGTATTTCAAATTTCGTCAAGTAAATCAGAGTCAATTTCAGATAAATAACTTGTTGGTGTATCACTTGCCAATAAATAAAGCCTTTCTCTTGCTCTTGTCATACAAGTGTAGAGCAAACGCCTTTCTGTTGAGATGTGAAATTCATCTTCTGCATCGTTGAAGCCAGGTGGATAAGGAATAACATCATCGTTCAAATCAATAATAAATACGTTTTCAAATTCAAGTCCTTTTACAGAAGACATTGTACATAGCTTAATTGAATCGCTTTCAAAGTCAATATCCTCTTCATTTCTTAACTCCTGAATTTCAAAATTATTTGTTTCTAAAAAGGGTATCATGTTTTTAAGTCTGCTATGACTTCTGTGAAGTATAACAGTTGAATTAATGTTGTTGTCAGCCTTTAGCTTTTTTAATTGCTTCAAAATATATGCACACTGCTCATCCCAATCTGAAAAATATCCGACAATTGGTTTGGCTTCGCCTTTTCTTGCTGTTTCGACTGTTGTAAAATCACTTTTGTCATCTTCATTTTCAAGCAATGAAAGTGCTGCATTAATAATCTGTACAGTATTACGATAGTTTTTCTTAAACTCAATAGTCCTGCCACCTCTTACATTCAATCCAACTTCGCCCCAAGTAAAACCACTTTTATAAATTCGTTGTGCTGCATCTGCAATAATGGAAATACTTTTTGTTTCGTCAGAAACTATTTTAGAAATTACAAGAATTTGGGCTTTACTCAAATCTTGTGCTTCATCCACTATTATATGGGTAAACGGTTTTTCCATGTTTGGGTTTGAACTCAATATCTTTAAGCAGAGTAACGCATAGTCGTCAAAATCAACTTGACCGTTTAGTTTGAGTTGAGTATTGTAATCTGAAAAAATATTCCAAATTATTTCTTTGTCCGCTTTGGTTACCCTATCGTTTGTTCCTCTACCTGCTCGTTTTGCTTCAAAATATTCCTCTTTTGATTCAAATGCTTTACCCTTAATCCATGAAATTTCTTCAATAAAAAAGTCAGTTGTTTTTTTAGAGATAGTGGTAGCAGTTGAACTGAATTTTGATTTTGACTTTTCAATTAAGGACTTTTGAAAGTCCCCCATAACTGTTTTTCCGTAAAGGTTAGTGCCGTTTGCTTTGATAAAAGCAAACGCCCATTTGTGAAAGTTTGTTACAAAAACGTTCAATCCTTTTGGCTTTGTCGGTTTTATTTCTTCTTTGTCTGGCTGATAACCACCTGAAATTTGAGGTGTAATGGCTTTGATATATTTGACAAGAATCTTGTTATAAGTGAATATTGCAACTTTGGCTTCTTGAAATAAATTAGACTGTGTGTCAAGCAAGTGTTTTGCTCTGTATAAGGCAACAGTTGTCTTACCACTGCCTGCAACCCCTTTTATTTGAATAGGGTCTGTAACTTGTAAAAATAGCACTCGTTTTTGTTCCCCTTTTAGAATGATAGGCTTTAATGGCATAGTGTGTCTTTAGTGGGTTGGGAAAAAACAAATGTGGTGCAGCTGTGTGTCGGCTTGTGGGTGGCGTTGCACCTCTTTTGTTTTTTTGAAGCGTTGGCTTTTGGTCTCATTTGTTTGTTAGTTAAAATTAGCAGGGTGTGTCGGACAGGGTGACGCATAACGTTCGAGGCTTTGTGCAGTTGGGGAATTGACCAACTGTCCGCCCGGAACTGAAGCTAAATTTATAACTAAAAGCCGAAGTTTAGAACTACTGCCCGGCAGAATTCCGTCCGCCGAATATAAAGCTGGGATATGCACTGCCGATGATTGTTTCAACGTCATGCCCCAATTGCACAAAACCTTTTGTTGTGCGTTCGTGCTTCTACTCCAGGTTGCCGTCTTCCGACTTTGTGTCTAACTGCTGAATAGTTTTTCTTGCTGCTGCCAACCGAATCTGTTTATTCTTTTCTACCAATTTTGCTGTCGCCCATTTTTCTACTCTATGATGAAGCGGCACAAGCAATGCCGCAATACAAACTAATGCAAGTAGCATTAATACAGGACTGTGATGTGTTACTCTTTCTAAAAAGGGATGTAGCAATAAATTTAAAAACTCAAAGACAATTAATAAAGCCACTACACCAAAGAACTCTATCAATTTTGTATTGGTAATAAAGCTGCGGCTGAGGAGTAGGTAAAGTGTAAATAAAATAATAATGCCAAGTGCTATTAATGCGTATTGAATATTCTGTTTCCGCTGCTCTTCTTCTTCTGATTTTTTTGCTGCATCCTCCATCATTCGTAACTGTTCTTTAAATGCCATTGCCTGTATGGCGTTTTGATTATCCTGGTTAAAGATTAATTCCCTTATTTCCGACTCTTTTTTAGAATAATAATATGCACTGTCAATTTGATTTAATTTATCAAACAAATCTTTTTTATAACCTGCTGCTAATAATTTCACATTAAGGTTGTCTGTTTGCGATGCAAAGCCCCAAAAATTTTCAGCCTGCAATTTGGCTTCTGGCATCCTGTTATTCTTAAGTAGAAAAGTTATATACCTCCGGTAAAAAATATCCTTTCTTACTATAATTGAGTCGTTTTCAGTCTGGGCTTTCTTAAAATAAACATCTGCTAATTCATTCTCATTCATTTTTGAATATATATTAGCCAGCAGTGTTTTTGTTTGAATCTTATAAAGCTTGTTTTTTATTGGTTCGCTGGTTTGCATTGCTGCCTGTATATAATATAAGGCAGAGTCCAATTGATTTTTTTCTAAATAATAAGTACCTGTGTTTCTTTGAAATTGTACCAGCATGAAGGCATACTTTGGCGAAGTTTTATCAGGCAGGTTTTCTCCACCCTTCTTTGTGAAATTAAAATACTCGTCATAATTTTTCAGGAAAAAATAAGTGCTGGCTATGTCAAAATATATTGAACTGATTCTTCGCTTATCTTTAGATTTGATAGCAAGCGGTAATGCCTTAAAATAGTATTCAAGGGCAGTAGCATTGTCTCCTTTTTTTATTGTAAAAAAATATCCAATCCAGTTATAACTCGTTGCAAGCAACGAATCGTTTTTTAATTGTTGTGCTATTTGAAGCAGGTCAATACATGCTGCTGAGTCAATTTGACTGCTTGCATCAGTATCTATCATCTCTAAATATTTTATGGTGGCGGTAAAACGCTCCAAAGGATTTTTGATATTTGATAATGCTGATTTTGCTTTCTCGGCATTATTGTTTTGAGCAAAAGCAGTCCCGATAGCCATCAGGAGCATACTTGCAATAAAACAAAAGAGTAGTACTAATTTTTTCATTTTTCAGTTAATGTCTATTACGAGTATTCTGTAATTTAGAGAATATGTGGATATGGTGAGCAGTTTAAATTTTTGGAGTGTGTCGCAATAGCATGACGCACAACACGTAAATTTATGATATAGTACGCTATCCATCAAAAAATTTCATAACTGAAAATCAAAACTTTGTTGTTATACATTTTTGCATTGTCGTTAGGACAATCCACTCAAGCAATATCCGTTTACAAATGTTTACAAACGCTTAAACTGGACAGAAACATTGTTATTTGAAATTTTCAAAGTAAAATCTACGTCTCTTCGTACCGGAGGCTTTTTCTGCTAAGGTCAAAGAATTGCCTGCAAGCAAAAGTACACCTACCGATTGAATAAATAAGCAACATCCATCCCGATGTAACCAGCACCCAAAAACTTTCCTTCAACCCGAACTCTTTGCCATTATCATTTGTTTTGCTTTTACCTTTGCTTCCTAATCCACAAACCACAAACAATAAACAATAAACAATAAACAATAAACTTCTTCCATGGCTTATAAAAATCAGCAGGAGTTCATTAATGCATTAGAAAAAGCAGGGGAGTTGGTCCGCATAAAAACTTATGTTAATCCGGAATTAGAAATAGCAGAGATAACCGACCGCATCAGCAAAACACATGGCGGCGGTAAGGCATTGTTATTTGAAAATACCGGTTATGATTTTCCTGTGCTGATGAATGCTTATGGAAGTGATAAGCGTATGTGTATGGCATTGGGTGTAAATCACCTGGATGATGTGGCACACGAAATTGAAAGTTTGTTTAAGCTGCTTACCAAACCAAAAGAAAGTATCATCGATAAATTGAACCTTTTACCCAAACTGGGACAGTTTGCCAGTTGGATGCCAAAAGTAAAAAACGGTAAAGGTGAATGCCAGGAAGTAATAATGACTACCCCTGATATTACTAAGCTGCCTGTAATAAAATGCTGGCCCAAAGATGGTGGCCCGTTTGTAACACTACCCATCATTCATACCAAAGAACCAAATACCGGTACCCGTAATGTAGGAATGTATCGTATGCAGGTGTTTGGTCCAACACTTACCGGTATGCACTGGCATAAACATAAAGTAAGTGCCAAACATTTTAATGAATATAAAAAATTGGGTAAACGTATGCCCGTGGCCGTTGCGCTGGGTGGCGACCCGGTTTATGCTTACAGCGCTACTGCACCGCTGCCAGAGAATGTGGATGAGTATATGCTGGCTGGTTTTCTGCGAAAGAAAAAAGTGGAACTGGTGAAATGTATTACACAACCGGAAATTGAAGTTCCCGCAGATGCAGATTTTATTATTGAAGGTTATGTGGAACCTAATGAAGAAATGATTTGGGAAGGGCCTTTTGGCGATCATACCGGTTATTATTCATTGCCGGACTGGTATCCAAAATTTCATATCACAGCAATTACGCATAAAAAAAATGCCGTGTATCCTGCAACCATTGTGGGTATTCCACCACAGGAAGATGCATGGTTGGGAAAAGCAACCGAAAGAATTTTCTTAGCGCCGATTAAAATGACATTGGTTCCTGAAATTATTGATATGGATATGCCTGTAGAGGGAGTGTTTCATAATCTGGTTATATCTCAGATAAAAAAAGATTATGCAGGTCAGGGGCAAAAAGTAATGAACGCCATGTGGGGGGCCGGACAAATGATGTTTAATAAAATATTAGTGATTGCAGATGAAAAAGTAAAAATTCAGGACTATGAATCATTGGTGAAATATGTGTTTAAGAACCTGAATGTATTAACCGATGTTACTTACAGCAGCGGCCCTATGGATGTGCTTGATCATAGTTGCAGTAAGCTTGGATTTGGTGGGAAAATGTGTATTGACGGAACGAGAAAATTTGATGAAGAAAAAGATGATACGTATGAGTTAACAGTGGACGGCGAACAATCAACAGTGGGTAATATTATTCAAAAGCAATTTGCAGAAGTAAAAGCGGTGAATACTTCTTTACTTGAGAAAGATATCCCTTGCATCATTGCTTCTGTTGAAAAGAATCGCAAAGAACATGTGCGGGAACTTCATCATCAAATTTGCCAGGATATTGATGCTATGGAAGGAATAAAGATGGTATTATATGTAGAGCACACGGTTGATGCGAACGATCTGCCTGTTGCACTATGGCGTTTCTGTAACAACTTAGATCCCAAAAGAGATCATATTTTATTCCAGGATGAATCACATACTGATTCAGATAAAACATTTGCCTGTCTTGGCCTGGATGGAACAATGAAAACAAAAGCATTTGATAATTTCCACCGTGACTGGCCTAATATTATTGTGGCAGATGATGCTACCATTGAATCAGTAGATAAAAAATGGGATAAGCTGGAGATAGGAGCGTTTATACCTTCTCCTTCATTAAAGTTTAAGAACCAGGTTTATGGTGAAGAGGCCGCAGTGATATTAAAAAAGTAAACCCAGCATTGCGGAGTTTTGATTTTATAATAGCGGTTTTGGAATCTTTTATTGACAATGATTACCGTTGATCCGGTCGCCAATTGCTCCGGCTGCAGAATATGTAATGTAAATGTTAGCATCTTTATCGTTGTTAAACGTAACACTACCCATCGGAATATTTTGATCAGTACAAAGCGTTTTTGTAGTTCCTTCACCACAATAATTAACATTGCAGTTTGTAAGAGTACCGGGAAAAGGTACACATCCGGGCCTTCTGTCATTATTCAGGTTCAATGATGGGGAAGCATCTTTTTTTGACAGGAAATCCATGCAATTGACAGCAACAGAAATATCATCAACAAACGAAGTTGAATTTCATTTTTACTTTAACCCAGATTTTGCAGTAGAGTTTTTTAAGACAAATTGGCTTATTTTGATTTATGATATTAACACAGGAATACACCGATAAAAATGTTTCAGCCTGGGGTGGGATGCAAGAGATGAAGCTGCTGATAGAAACGACAGG
>JACQDV010000093.1 GCA_016200915.1 Sphingobacteriales bacterium | reverse complement strand
CTGGATGAGTTTTGTTACAGGTTTAACCGGTGCAATGCAGTAGAAAGAATTTTTCACAACATAACTGGAAGGATGATGTATCATCAGCCAGTAACTGTTAATCAACTAAAAATGGAGTAGCTAAATGCCTACTTCGATAATATTTATTTAAGTTGCAGCCCGGAAATTAATAAGAAAGATGAGTAAAGAAAGATCAGGTTTGAAACTGGTAGTTATAGGAATTTTATTTGCCATTCTCTGGTCATCTGCTTCTGCTGCCACTAAAATTGGATTACAAGCTGCACAGCCATTTGTAATTGCCGTAAGCCGTTTCTTTTTTGCCGGAACATTGATGTTAATCATTGCTCATGTAATAATGAAAAAAAGGTTGCCTGAAAAGCAGGAGTGGAAGCAATTAGCTGTTTACGGTTTTCTGAATATCAGTGTGTATCTCGGCCTCTATGTTATTGCAATGCTTTATGTTTCTGCGGGGCTTGGTTCATTAGCCGTTGGAACAAATCCTGTACTCATCAGCATTATTGCTGCTGTCTGGTTAAGACAACCATTAAAAATTTCTACCATTATTAGTTTGGTATTATGCACGGCAGGTGTAGTAGTAGCAGCGTATCCATTATTAAAAAATAGTTATGCTACGCCAATGGGATTATTGGTTTTATTAATCAGCATGCTTTCTTATTCCATCGGGGCAGTATATTTTTCAAAAAACAAATGGAATGATATGCACATACTTACCATCAACGGATGGCAAACAATAATGGGGGGAGTATTTCTGTTGCCATTCTTATTTGCTTTTTATGATGGAAGTAAAAATAAATACGACATTCATTCCATTGGCGGAATACTGTGGCTGGCTATTCCGGTTTCTATTGGCGCTGTTCAGTTGTGGTTGTATTTGCTGAGAGATAATCCGGTGAAAGCCTCTTTCTGGTTATTTCTTACGCCGGTGTTTGGTTTTATTATTGCAGCATTAACCTTGCATGAACCGATCAGCTTATATACATTGATTGGTGTGGTATTAGTTATTGGTGGTTTGTATATTGTTCAGAAAAAGAAATAAAAAATCCCTTCTGGAAAAGAAGGGATTGAAATTAAGTGATTATTTATTCTTTGGTCTTTCTCTTAAATAATCAAAACGTTTTCCACTCACCTCAGCCATATCAGGTATTGCTTCCACCCGGTAAGCACCAGCATCTAATTTCTTCTTAGTGTCATCAAATGCTTTGAGTGTGATCTCAATATCTTCATCGGTATGCGCAGCAGAAGGGATCAAACGATAAATGATATGTCCTTTTGGAATTACAGGATAGACTACGATAGAGGCAAACACACCATAATTCTCTCTCAGGTCCATCACCATGGCAGTAGCTTCTTCTACGCCACCTTTCATATAAACAGGAGTAACCGGGCTGTCTGTTTTACCAATATCAAAACCACGGTCTTTTAATCCTTTCTGTAATTTTTGTGCATTGCTCCACAACTTAGCTTTTAACTCAGGCATTGTTTTCAGCATTTCCAAACGCTTAAGATTACCAATTACAATTGGCATTGGTAAGCTCTTGGCAAAAATTTGAGAACGGATATTATAACGGATATAATCAATGATCTCTCTTTTACCAGCTAAAAAAGCACCAATAGAAGCCATTGACTTAGCAAAAGTGCTGAAGTAAAGATCAATTCCATCCTGGCAACCCTGCTCTTCACCTGCACCTGCACCAGTAGTACCTAATGTTCCAAACCCATGTGCATCATCTACCAGTAAACGGAATTCATATTTATCTTTCAGATCAACGATCTCTTTTAATCTGCCCTGGTCACCAGCCATACCAAACACACCTTCAGTAATTACCAGAATACCACCGCTTTTTTGTTTTTCAATTAAAGCAGTAGCTCTTTGTAATTGTTTTTCGAAATCTTCCACATCATTATGTTTAAAAACATAACGGTGTCCCGGGTGCAAACGCAAACCATCAATAATACAGGCATGGCTTTCTGCATCGTAAACAATTACATCATGACGGCCACACAATGCATCAATAGCACTCATGATGCCCTGGTAACCATAGTTCATCAATATGGCATCTTCTTTACCTTCAAATGCTGCTAGCTCTGCTTCTAATTGCTCATGGTAATTGGAGTTTCCACTCATCATTCTTGCACCCATGGGATAAGCTAAACCCCACTGTGTTGCTGCATCTGCATCAACTTTACGTATTTCAGGATGGTTGGCTAAGCCAAGGTAGTTATTCAAACTCCATACAATTACATCTTTGCCGCGGAACTTCATGCGGCTGCTGATTTCTCCTTCTAATTTTGGGAAAGCAAAATAACCATGTGCTCTTTCTCTGTGCTGACCAAGGGGGCCGTAGTTCTTCAGTAAGCGTTCAAAAATATCTGCCATATTTCTTACAATTTGAAGATTTGGTGATTTGAAAATTTGAAGATTAAAATGGCAATGATCTGATGTTTCATTATCATTTTAAAACCGGCGCAAAGGTAGCTTTTTGAGACTTATAAGCCAAGAATAAAGATGGGAGGAAGGGTTATGGCTTCTTTTCTTCTTTTAATGCATTGGCCAGTTCAATAATGTCCATAAAATTATTGGGAGATGGGGCCAGTTTGCTGAGCTTGTTGCGCAAATTATAAAAGCGTTGTTTCCAGATAGCACTTTCTTTAATAATAACGTTGATGTTCTCTTCTGTACTGGCATCATCACCTAACATTTGAATGATATTGGCCAGTTTGTTGGATACTCTTACTACTTCGCCATTGGGTCCTGTAGTAATAAAATAATTATTGCTGGCAGTAACGGCATTAATTCCGCTGGGAATATTGCCATTGAGATCGTGTGCCACTAAATGCACTCCTTCATCAGGATTGTACAGATCAGCATAGCTCACCGGTTCAGCATCTGCTCTTTGAAGAGATACATCATTGTCAGCATAAACTTCTTTATTGTCATAATCATTTGTTTCCAGAGGTAAGCGGTTGGTAGTGTTAGATGGGAGAGAAGAAATATTGGTGTTGGAATCAGATGATTGATTGTTGTTTGAAACAACGGGGTTAGATGTATCGGGAGATTGGTCTTGATTGTTACCCGCAATCGTTACCGATTCAGGACTTGAAAAAACAGTTGTTGCATTTGAATTTAAATAATAATTCACCACGTTATATCCAATAACTCCAACCAATGCTGCGGCCACAGCATATAGTAAGCGTTTAGTATTGCGGCTTCTGAAAGGCACAACCTTCTCCGCATTTTTATCTAACTCCTTTTCAATTTCATTCCAAATGAAAGCAGGAGGAGCTACTTCGAGTTGATTCATTTTGAGCTGAACACCTGCTGTACCATTAGTGGCTTGTTCATCCAACCTGGCAGCAATAAAATCCCAGGCAGTTGCCGGTGGGGCCACTTCCATGTTAAGGATCTTATTTTTCAGTTGTTCACTCATTGGGTTTAGCCGGAATTTTATTTTCTAATCTTGTTTTCACAAGATCTTGTAATATATTTTTAGCACGGGCTAATTGCGATTTGCTGGTGCCTTCGCTGATACCCAGCATTTCAGCAATTTCTTTGTGTGCATAGCCTTCAACAACGTACAGGTTAAAAACGGTACGGTAGCCGGGGCTTAGTTCCCGGATAAGTTTAAGAATGTCTTTTTCGCCTAAATTGTCAAGCGCCGTTAGTGATTTGTCTTCTATTCCTTTTTCTTCGGTTTCGGATACGGTTCGGAGGTTGGTTTTGCGACGGAAATGTTCGATGGAGGTATTAATAAATATTCTTCTGATCCATCCTTCAAAGGAGCCTTCGCCCCTGAATTTTTGAAGGTTATTGTACACTTTAATGAAGCCTTCCTGTAACAGGTCCTGGGCATCATCGGCATTACCGGCATAACGCAGGCAAACTGCATACATTTTGGAAGCAAAGCGTTGATACAGGATTTCCTGCATGCGCCGGTTTCCTTCGATACATCCCCTGATTAAGTCGGGCTCTGATATAAAATGGTTGCTTTCCAAATATGGTTTTTTAATTATTTGTTGATGGGGTATAGTTATTCAAAAACTCCACCAACTTTTTAACGGCCTTTGCCCTGTGACTGATCTTGCTTTTTTCTTCCATGCTCATCTGGGCAAAGGTAAGCGTAGAGCCTTCGGGAACAAAAACGGGGTCATAACCAAATCCGCCTTCACCTTTTTGTTCTTCAATGATTTGACCTTTGCATATCCCTTCAAATAAATACTCTTTATTATCTAACAGGAGAGAGATGATTGTTTTGAATTGTGCTTTTCTATTGTTTTTACCCGAAAGATTTTTTTGCAGCAAATCAATATTGTCCTGGAAACTTTTATGCTCACCCGCATAACGGGCACTTTTTACACCCGGCGCTCCATTTAAAACTTCACATTCCAGTCCGGTATCTTCTGAAAAACAATTTTTTCCTGTGAGTTGATGTATGACGGATGATTTTTCTGATGCATTGGCTTCAATAGTATCATGTGTTTCGGGAATGTCAATATCAATTCCTGCTTCTTTTAAAGTGAGGATAGAAAAATTATCATCCAGTACAGCACGGATCTCTTCTACTTTATGTTGATTGTTGGTGGCGAATATTAATTTCATAGTTCGAGTATTTGAGGAAGCAAAGGTTCAAAGACTGTCCAACTCTGCTTCATTAAAAAATACATTTGCCAGGCATTAGTGCTTTTTTCTAATCTTGTATCTTTCATATATTCCTACACCATATGCTATTAGTAATATTGGGGTCAATATTACTGAAACTCCTGTCAAAAACATAAGCATCAAGTATGAACTGTCATGAGGCGATGGGTCTCTTATTCCACTCATTATATTGAAAACAACCCTGTGAAGATTTAGAATTGTCAATACTGTAATGATTAAACAAATTGGCATTAGGGTGACAGTCAAAATATCTCCAGAACCAAGTCTTGTAAAATGCCTGAGAAAATAATAAAGTAACCCAAGCCTCCAGGAAGCGACAATTACCAGGAACCAAACATTCATTGTGTTCGCAGTGTAAACAGTAAAAAAACTTTCTACGGGAATGGCATAAAATATTGCCGGAAACGATGTGAGACTAATAAAAGTAAGTACTGTAAAATAATTCCAATTATCAATAAAGAATGGTTTAAGTATAAGCCAAACAAATCCCGCCAAAATAAAAATATAAATAACAGAGCCAATGCCCAAATGTTGCAGAAGGCTTGCTCCTTTATCATCCCAATAACGTCCCATTCCAACCACCCAGGTTCCAATAAGTCCAATTAAAAAGTGGCCCTTATTGAATTGCAGCATTTCTGCTCTTGTGATTTTAAATGTCAAGAGCCTGATAATAGTCTGTATAATGTTCATTATGACTGAAAGTTTATTTTATTTTTTAGGGTCTGTTTGAACTTATTTTTCCTCTCTTTTACTGTATCTGCAGCATAGATATTTTGCATTAATTGCTGGAAATTACTTTCTAATTCTGTAACTGTAAAGTTTTTCGGGATAAAGTTTACGTCAAACAAAGTGCATTTGTCCCAATAGTTTTCTGTTAATAACCTGTTCTCTTGCTTTAATTGGTTATACAGGGCTGTGTTTGGAAATGGTGTAAGTAAAGTAATTTGTACTTCTGATAAATTACTTTCCTTCATTAGCGTTGCGTTGTTATAATACATAGTTCTTTGAAAGTATTGTCAGTATTGAGTTTGCACGGAATCAATGCCTAAGACGATTTGATTTT
>JACQDV010000092.1 GCA_016200915.1 Sphingobacteriales bacterium | reverse complement strand
TTTTCTTACAAACATTCCCAAATTTAATCAGGGGACACCCAAAACCAAATCAGCAATTCAATACCAGTAAGAGTTTCAGTAGATTTTTTTGGGATTTTTCAAAAAGTGCGGAACTCAGGTGGAATTTAATTTTTAACGTAACACAAACGGATCGGGACGCTACAGTAACCTTTTTGAGTTACTTAAGTCATTCGCCAATAAAACCACTCCGGGCTTTTTGCCTTGTTCAAAACTTCCCAACTCATCATTCCACTGCAATGCTTTGGCACCATTGATGGTAGCCCATTGTAAAATTGTTTCCAATGGCAATGATGGGAAATGCTGATGCATGGATTGAATTTCTTTGGTAATACTCAACTGCCAGTTGCTGCTGTAACTGTCTGTGCCCAAAGTAAGATGAACATTATTTTTCATCAGCATTTCAACAGGTGGTATTTTGTTTTCAATATACAGGTTGGCATTAATGCAAAAACAATATACCAGTTTGATGTTATTGCTGGCTGCATATTCATTGGCCCAGTGCACATCTTCTTCCGGCATGTAAGTGTTGTGAATTAAAAAGATGGTTTGCCCGTTGTTGAAATGTGGCAATACCGAACGAATACTGCTTTTACCGGTTACGGGGAAAGGTGATTGCTCTATACCGAATATTTTAAACAGTTTTAAATAATCACCACCACCAGTTTTGTATAATTCATCTTCTGCAGGATGTTCCTGGTTATGGAGAGAGATAATTTGATTTTTGGTATTCGCATTAAGCAGTTCAAAAGTTTTGGGACTGATGCTGTATGGAGCATGAGGTACAAGTGATGACCGATGACCGATGGCCGATGACCGTAAGGAAGTTTCTAATTGTGATAACACTTCTTTGTAATGAGCAATGTTTTCATCAGCTCTTGCATCGGTGAAGCCGAGTACTTCCACAAAATTTTGCCAGCGGATATTGCTTTTACTTTTTACAGTAGCCGTATCAGCAGTATTACCAATATCACCAACAGCCACAATTCCATTTTCATACATTTCTTTTTCTGCTTCAATAATTCTTTGCTGAATTACTTCGGGAGAAAAGCCTCTTTTGGTAACAACTGAACAGAGAAATTCAATTAAACCCGTATGTGGAGCAATTACATCTTTCAAATGACTTAATTCTAAATGACAGTGGCAATTGATTAAGCCTGGTGTTAAAATGCCCTCAAAGGTTTCAATATTATCTCCTGCTTTGTCAGTGGTAACGATATCCAATGTCTTTCCTTCGGCATCTGTTACCAGCACATGGTTTTCATTGAGTAACCGGTAGCCGTTAAAGAGTTGAGAAGCCCTGAATTTTCTTAATTCCATGCGGTTGAATTCTTTTATTTTTGCACCCCATTCCCCTCCTGGGAGGGGCGAGGGGTGGGTATGATGAGCAATGAACTGAACCCCGAAGAGTGCGACGCAACTGGTGCATAATAATAGTACAACAGTTGGGGCCATAAAATTAAATGAAAGATGTTAGACAAATTAGAAGCAATAAAAGCAAGGTTTGAAGATTTGGGTGTGGCACTTACCAATCCGGCGATTGTGAGTGATAACAAGAAGTTTGCGCAAACGAGTAAAGAATACCGCAGCCTGGAAAAAATTGTAAAAGCTTATGATGAATACCGTAATGTGCTGAGCAATCTTGAATTTAATAAAGAAGTGCTGAATGGCGATGATGATGAAATGCGGGAACTGGCTAAAGAAGAAATTCCGCAGTTAGAAGAAAGAAAAGAAACATTAGAAAAAGACATCCGTAATTTACTGATACCAAAAGATCCGCAGGATGAAAAGAATGCGATCCTTGAGATTCGTGCCGGTACGGGTGGCGATGAAGCTTCCTTGTTTGCCGGTGATTTACTGGGAATGTACCTGCGTTATTGTTCGGCCAAAGGATGGAAGACTTCTATATTAAGTGAAAGTGAGGGAACGGTAGGTGGTTATAAAGAAGTGCAGGTAGAAGTAAAGGGTGATGATGTATATGGCACCTTGAAATTTGAAAGTGGAGTGCACCGGGTGCAGAGGGTACCGGATACAGAAACCAGCGGACGGGTGCATACCAGTGCAGCAACAGTGGCCGTAATGCCGGAAGCAGAAGAAGTGGATTTTGAATTAAATCCTGCTGATGTAAAAATGGAAACCTCCAGAAGTGGTGGCGCAGGTGGACAGAACGTAAACAAAGTGGAAACGAAAGTGATGCTGACGCATATTCCAACAGGCACTGTAGTAATTTGTCAAACAGAAAGATCGCAGTTGGGTAACCGGGAAAAAGCGATGGGGATGATGCGTACTAAATTATATGAAGAGCAGGTGCGCAAGCAGGAAGATGAAATTGCCCGTCACCGTAAAAGTTTGGTGAGCACTGGTGACCGTTCTGCTAAAATCCGTACTTATAATTTTCCGCAGGGCCGTGTTACTGACCATCGAATTGGATTAACGGTTTACAATTTAGATAGTGTACTCAACGGAAATTTGCAGGAGTTTATTGATGCATTGCAGTTTGCTGAGAATGCGGAGAAGATTGCCACTCAGAATTAACCACGTCTTTATAAACATTATTTTCGGGTAAGCAACCATTTGCCTACCTTTTACTTCTATTAGCTAACTTTTAAAACTAAATTGCTATGTTAGAAAATTTAATGGACCTCGTAAAAAATTTTTCCGGAGACAGCATCATCAATAATCCTGATATACCCAATGAACATAATGACGCAGCCGTAGGAACTGTAAGCAATTCCATCATGGACACATTGAAAAATGCAGTTGGCGGCGGACAATTATCTGACGTTACCAGTTTACTTGGCGGACAGGGTGGTGATTTAAATTCAAACCCGCTGGCACAAAACATTAATGGTAATGTAATATCAAACCTGATGGATAAGTTTAACTTAAACCAAGGACAAGCATCGGGTATAGCCAGCAGTTTAATTCCAAATGTGTTGCAAAATCTTATTCATAAAACAAATGATCCAAATGATAAAAGTTTCGATTTGCAGGGAATTATCGGTTCATTAACCGGCGGTGGCGGAAGTGGTATTGGTGGTATAATGGATAAAGTAAAAGGTTTATTTGGTAACTAATGAATTATCAAAACTAATTGGAGAAGCGGCCTCAAACAGGGTCGCTTTTTTATTGGGATTTTAACAGAGTTTTGTCGTGAGAATTACCATGAAAAGCTACGATGTAATGTAACTTTGTAATGAAATTTTCCCAAGAACTAAAAAATGTTGATTATTAGGCAATGAAGTTGAATGTTAGCCGTTAGTTCAATAGAAGTTCTTTTTAAAAAGCCAGTTTGGCACGGTTTTTAACCCTTAATAATACTTTAACAACAAGGATGTAAACATTGGTAACAGTTTTGCGTCTATTATATAAAGATATTTAAAGCAGTCAATTTTCTCATAAGCAGTTAGTTTTGGTAAGCGGCCCCTGTCTCTACAGGGGCCTTTCTTTTTTAATTACTTTCAGCAAACTAAAACAGTAATGTTCATTAATAATACTTTAACAACCGGAAAGTAAACATTGGTAACAGTTTTGCGTCTATTATATACAAAGACATTAAAGCAGTCAATTTTCTCATAAGCAGTTAGTTTTGGTAAGCGGCCCTTGTTTCTACAGGGGCTTTTCTTTTGAACTACTTTAATTTACGGTTGCAGTAAAGCCATCCAATAAAAGCACCGGCACTATCAGCCATAATATCTTTTATTTCAAAGCTGCGGCTGGGTATCCAAAAATGCTGAATCACCTCCATCATCACTCCAAATAGAATTCCGGTAATCATTAGTTTAAACAACAGATTTTTTCTCCTGGAGATAGATTGATGTTTAGCAACTAGTGACCAAAGGATGACAAAACAGGCAAACAGGAAAATATGAATCCATTTATCAAGATAAATTTCACCAAACCAGTTGTTCTTTGGAAAACTGCTGCCGGGAAGAATCAATAAAATAAAAATAGCTATTGTCCACAGCAACCCGGGCCAATAGCTATACCAGTATTTTTTAATCATAATATTAGCTAACCATTGCTGAATAAGCTTCAGCAGTCATAAGCGCTTCCACATCTGCAATACTATCTACTGTCATTTTCGCCATCCAGCCTTCGCCATATGGGTCGTTGTTTACTAACTCAGGTGCACCGTTTAAGGCAGCATTTACTTCTGTTATTGTTCCGCTTACGGGAAGAAACAAATCGCTTACTGTTTTTACGGCTTCCACGGTTCCGAATACAGATTCTGCACTCAACGTTTTACCTGCTGTTTCAATTTCTACATAAACGATATCACCCAATTCCCGTTGCGCAAAATCGGTAATACCAATTGTAGCTACATTGCCATCCAGTTTTATCCATTCATGGTCTTTGGTGTAACGAAGATTATCAGGAAAATTCATATGGAGTCATTTAGAGTTGCAAATATTCAAAAAATAGGACTGCAAAAATCAACCGTTCAAAAAAAGACTGTTATTTTCTTTTTACTAAACTCATTTTTATAATACGTACATCTTTTAAAGGGCGGTCACCGGCTTGTCTTCCGCTGGTGGGAACGGCTGCAATACTGTCCAGCACATTAAATCCGCTTACCAGTTCTCCAAACACTGTATATCCCTGGTCAAGATGTGGCGTTCCGCCAAGTGTTTTATAAACTGCCCGGTGTTCAGCCGGTAATTTTCTTCCTTTTAAACGATAGGTTTCAACTGAATCCAAACCAGCATCAGTAAATATTTTGCCCTGCACAATGTAGAACTGGCTTCCACTGCTGGCTTTTTGCGGATTTACATCATCACCCGTTCTGGCAGCGGCTATCACTCCTTTTTTATGAAATAAAGCAGAACGAAATTCGGCAGGAACAGTATAGCTTGGTCCGCCTTCACCTAATTGTTTTCCTGCTTCTGCTCTTTTACTGTCGGGGTCACCGGCCTGTATCATAAAATGATTAATGACACGGTGAAATAAAATGCTGTCGTAAAAATGTTGTTTTACTAATTTCAAAAAATTATCACGATGGAGTGGAGTAGAATCGGATAAACGAACCACCATAGTGCCCATAGATGTTTCAATTTGTACATCTTTTTTTAAATCATTTTTGCGCAAACCATTAGAGAGTTTGGGATTACAGGAGAAGAAAGCAACAATGAAAATTAAAAAGTAAAAAGATGGTTTAATATTATTCATTGAGCGTTGAATCTTTTTTTATCAATCTAAAAATCCATTGTTTTCGAAATACAACAGCACATGGTCCTTAATAAAATTCTCCTGCTCAGCCAGGCCCATCGGCGCAATATGTTTCAATTGTTTAAAATGCGGCCAGCCATCTTCATCCACACTTTCGAGCTCGTAATAACCACTTTGACTCAGTAAGGAACAAACAGCCACATGCATTAAATCCTGTTTTTGCTCTTTGTTATAGTTCTCCTTTATTTCGCCAAATTCCTGCACACCGATTAAGAAAAGGATGCTTTCCAAATCTGGTTTTTTCCCAAATCGCTCCACCAGTTTGGCTTCCAGGTTTATCCAACGCACAAATAAATCGTCACTTGTTTGCATAGTCGGCAAAATTAACAGCTTTTCCACTCATATGGCCGCTTAACAATCTTTTGTTTATAAAGCTTGTGGCAAAGTATTTGTTTCTCTTGGGTCTTTGTATTTTGCAACTTCTTTAAACAGAAATACATGCTTAAAACCGCAGATGACATCCGGCAACTGAATGAACGCATCCAATCCGCCGGCACCTTTGTTGACCGCATTAAAATTGAAGTAGGAAAAGTAATCGTTGGTCAGCCCTACATGATTGACCGGCTGATGATTGGCTTACTTAGCAACGGTCACGTTTTATTGGAGGGTGTACCGGGGCTGGCAAAAACATTAGCGATAAAATCTTTATCGCAGGCCACCCACGCCAGGTTCAGCCGCATACAATTTACTCCTGATTTATTGCCGGCTGATGTAATCGGTACGATGATATTTAACCAGCAACGTAACGAGTTTATGGTGCGTAAAGGTCCCATCTTTGCCAATTTTATTCTGGCAGATGAAATAAACCGTGCCCCGGCAAAAGTGCAGAGTGCTTTGCTGGAAGCGATGCAGGAAAAACAAGTGACCATCGGCGAAACTTCTTATAAGTTAGAAGAACCATTTTTAGTACTGGCTACACAAAACCCTTTGGAGCAGGAAGGAACTTATCCATTACCAGAAGCACAACAGGATCGTTTTATGCTGAAGGTAATTGTTGATTATCCTAAAAAGAATGAAGAACAGTTAATCATTCGTCAGAATACACAAAGTGGTCCACAAGCTGAAGTAAGGGCTGTAGCTGCATTACAGGAAATAGCACAGGCAAAAGATTTGGTACGACAAGTTTATATGGATGAAAAGATAGAGAACTATATACTGGATATTGTATTTGCCACCCGACAGCCGGATAAATACAATCTTCCCAAATTAAAAGCATTGATTGCTTATGGTGGTTCACCGAGAGCTTCTATCAATTTAGCATTAGCATCAAAAGCCAATGCATTTTTAAATAAACGGGGCTATGTTATTCCCGAAGATGTTCGCAGTATTTCGCATGATGTATTGCGCCATCGTATTGGATTGACTTATGAAGCTGAAGCGGAGAATATAAATGTTGAAGTAATTATTGATGATGTATTAAGGGCCATCAACGTTCCGTAAGAGAGTTGACAGTTGACAGATGACAGTCGGAATGAAGCAATTAACCAGTAACATTAAATTTATCAATATGACAAACTATAAAAACCTTGAGGCATGGAAAAAATCTATGCAGTTAGTAAAGGAAATTTATCTGTTGACAAAATCATTTCCAAAAGAAGAATTGTATGGTTTAACAGCACAAACAAAAAGAGCGGCAGTTTCTATTCCCTGTAATATAGCCGAAGGGACAGGAAGAAATTATAAAAAGGATACCATCCAGTTTTTGCATATATCAAGAGGTTCAGTATATGAACTGGAAACTTTATTAAATATTGCTGTGATGGTGGAAATAATGACAGAAGAAAAATTTAATACTATATGCCCATTGTTAGATGAGTGTTTAAAAATATTGAATGGGTTAATAACTTATTTAGAAAAATCGAATCTAAAATAACTGTCAACCGTCAACTGTCATCTGTCAACTCAAACATGCTTACAACAGAAGAAATATTAAAAAAAGTTCGTGAGCTTGAAATAAAAAGCAAACGACTCACCAATCACATGTTTACCGGTGAGTATCATACTGCTTTTAAAGGCAGAGGTATGAGCTTTAAGGAAGTAAGAGAATATCATCCGGGAGATGACATACGGTTTATTGACTGGAATGTTTCTGCAAGAATGGGCCATGCATACAGCAAGATGTTTGAAGAAGAAAGAGAGTTGAGTGTTTTTTTACTGGTAGATGTAAGTGCCAGTTCATTGTTTGGTACTGTACATCAGCGGAAGAAAGATTTAATAACAGAGATATGTGCGGTTCTTTCTTTTTCCGCTATCAATAATAATGATAAAGTAGGAGCAATTTTCTTTAGTGATATTATTGAAAAATATATCAAACCACAAAAAGGAAAACAGCATGTGCTCTACATTGTTCGTGAACTGCTGACAGAGCAACCAAAGAAAAAGGGCACAAACCTGAAAGAAGCTATCCGTTTTTTCAATAACTCATCCCGCAGAAAAAGTATTGTTTTTATCCTGAGTGATTTTATGGATAACAGTTATGAAGACGCTTTGAAAGTAGCATCAAAAAAGCATGATGTTATTGGTATTAAAGTGTATGATAAAATGGATATGAGCATACCAGACCTTGGATTGCTTCAGGTAGAAGATGCGGAAACAGGAAAGATGCGGTGGATTGATACCAGTAACAAACTGGTGCGCTATAATTACGAACAGGAATTTCATAAACATAATGAACGGTGCAACGAAGCTTTTGTAAGAGCTGGTGCTGATTTGTTGCATATGACTGCGGGAGAAGATTATGTGAAGGTGCTGCAGAAATTTTTTATTAACCGTAGTAAATAATGGGTTTCAAAAATATACTGACTGGAATTTGCTTACTGATTGGTTTGACTATTTTCGCACAACCAAAGCCTTCTGCCATTGCCGATAAGGTAGAAATATTAATTGGCGAACAAATTAAACTTAAACTTTCTGCCAATATTGTTACGGATGATTTTAATGCCAATGGTTTTGCCATACCGGATTCAATCAAACATTTTGAAATTTTAGAGAAAGGTCCCGTTGATTCATCCATCACGAGCGGTGTAAAAAGTATGTCACAAACCATCACCTTAACCAGTTTTGATTCCGGTATATGGGTTATTCCTAAAATTGGTTTGCTGACGAAATTGCCAACTGGTTATTCTGATTCCATTTTAGTAAAAGTAGGATTTGACCCAACAAAAATTGATGAACTCAACGATATTAAAACAATTGAAGAAGTAAAAGTAAATACCAGCTGGATATACTGGACATTGGGAGCTGTTACACTATTAGCTGTTATTGGTTTTATCATCTTCCTGTATAAAACAAAATTTGGAAAGAAAGAAAAAGTTGAGGAAGAAATCATTGTATCTAAAGTGCCAGCATTTGAAGAAGCGATGGAGTCATTACAAAAATTAAGGCAAAGAAGTATAACACATAAAGAAGAAGCAAAACAATTGCATGCTGAGCTGACAAGTGTGCTTAAACGATATTTGATTCGGGCACACAGTATAAACACATTAAAAAGCACCACCAGTGAAATGCTGATTCAGCTAAAAGATAATTTAATCAGCCAGTCACAATTATCATCAGTAGCTGATGCGCTGCGGTTGAATGATGCAGTGAAGTTTGCCAGTTATTTTCCGCCACAAAACGAAACAAATACATCCATTAGCCAAATAGAAGAGACAATTCAATTATTAAACAAAAACAAACAGGCATAAATTGATACTCGACTGGTTTAAAAATATCAGCTTTGGACAACCATGGTTTTTTGCACTAATGGTGTTGATACCGGTGCTCATTGTCTGGTATTGGCGGAATAATTTTAAAAATCAGTCTTCATTAATGATCTCTTCCACAAAAGGTGTGGAAGCGGTGGCTAATTTTAAAAGCAGTTTTCATCATTTACCATTTATACTTCGTCTTTTATCATTAGCGTTGTTTATTACAGCATTGGCAAGACCACAAACAAGAAATGATGAACAGCAAAAAGAAGGAGAGGGTGTTGATATTGTTTTATGCATAGATGTAAGCGGAAGTATGAATGCAGAAGATCTTCAGCCTAATCGTCTCGAAGCTGCTAAACAAGTTGCTGCCAATTTTGTGGATGGAAGACCAACAGATAGGATTGGATTGGTAGTGTTTTCGGGAGAAAGTTTTACACAATGCCCTATCACCGCTGATCATGCAGTAGTAAAAGCACAGATACTTAATATTAAAAGCGGATTCCTCCAGGATGGCACAGCTATAGGAACTGGTTTGGCTACCAGTGTAGAAAGATTAAAATCGAGCAAAGCAAAAAGCAAAGTAGTAATTCTTTTAACGGATGGAGAAAACAATGGTGGCTTAATTGATCCGCAAACTGCAAAAGAAATTGCCAAATCATTACGAATAAAAGTATATACCATTGGAGTAGGAACAGATGGGTATGCACCTACTCCCCAGCCCACGCCATTAGGAATGACCCGTGTGAATGAAAAGGTAAATATTGATGAAAAACTGCTTGCACAAATCGCTACTGAAACGGGCGGCCGTTATTTCCGTGCAAAAGATAATGAAGGACTGACAAATATTTACGGTGAGATTGACAGATTAGAAAAATCAAAAATAGAAGTAACTACTTTCACTAATTATACCGAACGGTTTGTTCCTTTTGTGATTGCTGCATTAGCTCTTTTATTACTGGAGCTACTGCTTAAGTACACCACATTTAAAAAATTTCCCTAAAGATTTTAAGCAGCGCATATAATATCCATCTGTAAATATTTGCTCTTGCTGAATGGTTATCTTAGTTTACGCCGCAATTACATTACAAAATCATCAGGCCAGACTGATAAACAAAAAAATAAAGGAGTCTCAATGGACTCCTTTATTTGTATATCAATATTAAACGTTAAGAAGCTAAACGGTGTTCTAACCTGTTTGGGGCAGCTTTTGCTGATTGCAAAATATCATGCACTTTTTTCCTGGTTTCATCTTTTAAACCGGCAATTTCATTTTTAAAAACCTCTTTCAACTCTTCCAGTTCTTCACCAGTAATGTTTTTAATATTTTGCAAACGATTCAAAAAATCATCTGCTTTTGCTTTCATCTTCTCTCTTGTCTTACTTCCTTTTTCAGGGGCCATCAAAATACCAATTACTAAACCAGCGGTGAGAGTGGTACCCAATGTTTTCATACCCGGGATATTTAATGAATAATGCTTTTAAATTTTCAATAATCTTGCCAAAAAGCCACCCTGAAGGGCTATGTGAAGAAATAAATGAAATGATGAGTTACAGGAATTATTTCTTAAACTGGAACTTTCACGTTTGTTATCTTGCACAGAATGAAAGCGTTGATATATAAATCCACCGGCTCCTGGTATATCGTTAAAAACGAAGCTGGAAAAATATATAATGCCCGGATAAAAGGAAAGTTTAAAATTGATGAAGATATTACTTCTACTAATCCAATTGCAGTAGGGGATGAAGTAGAAATGGAAATGGAAAACGAAACAGAAGATTCCGTAATCATCACGGAGATTTATCCCCGCAAAAATTATATCATCCGCCAGTCACCTGCTCACAAAAAACAGAAACATATAGTAGCTTCCAATATTGATCAGTCATTATTATTTGCCACTTTAAAAGAACCCAAAACATCTTCCGGGTTTATTGATCGTTTTCTAATTACCTGCGAAGCCTATCATGTTCCTGCCATTATCGTTTTTAATAAAGCTGATTTGTACAAAAAGAAGGAGCAGGAAAAATTTGAAGAATGGAAAAAAATGTATGAAGCTATTGGCTACCATGTTCAGTTGCTGAGTTTGGAAACAGGGGCGGGAGTGGAAGAACTTAAATCATTATTAAAGGATAAGACCACTTTGCTCAGCGGCCATTCTGGTGTTGGCAAATCTACTTTCATCAATACTATCTTTCCCCAGTTTGAATTAAAGACACAGGAAGTAAGTGGCTGGAGCGGTAAGGGATTACACACTACTACATTTGCTGAAATGTTTGACCTTTCTTTTGGCGGAAAAATTATTGATACACCAGGAGTAAGAGAGTTTGGGCTGTTTGATTTTACCAAACAGGAGCTATCACACTATTTTCCTGAGATGAAGAAACTGATACACAATTGCCAGTTCAATAATTGTCTCCACACAAATGAACCCGGCTGTGCTGTTAAAGCAGCAGTAGAGGAAGGCAATGTATCAGTGGAACGTTACATCAGTTATTATAACATCCTGGATACGATTGATGAAAAGCAATATTAGGCTTACGCAACTTTCGCTCTCAGCAAATTAGCCAGTTCAACTACTGCTTCATTGTCTTTACGCACAGCGTTGCGATACTTCCTTGGGAAGATAGAAACACCATTGTAAATGTCGTAGTGAAGAGTAAGTCGCTGACCTTTGTAGCTGAAGTCCCAGTAAGATGAATCGGAGTCATCTATTTTATTGGTGAAGCTGATGTGCAGTGCATCGCTTAAGATGTCTGCTACCCGGTAGAAACGGTCAAAGCCGCAGTTTTCATCTATGATTGCTTCGGTGCAACCTAAATCGGTACGTAAAGTTAGGGTCATATGTGTGGATTTTTAGTTTTCTCAGGCTTTAAACTTCTTCGCCTTGGGTACTTTTTCTCCGCTTAGTAATTTCTCCGCTCCCACGTTTTTGCCGTTACTGGGGCAACCACGTTTTGATGACGAACAAGCACATAAAAAAGACGCAGCAATGAAAATAAATGCTGCATGTTTCAAAAGCTTCACATTCTTTTTCATATTCACACTTTTTAATAATACTGATTTGCAGGGTAATGCCGAACTGCTTGGGGAGTTTGTGTTGAGGCTAATGGACAGGGCCGGGCTGTTGGATAGTGTTCTGGTCTCTTCCATAGTTCGGATATTAAGTTTTGCAAATGGTTTCAGATTATAAAAATAACCAATACAATTAAACTCTGCAAGTCTTTGTTTATTGTACGCCATGGTTACTATTTTTCAGAGTTTTTAAACCACCCTGCATATTTTACGTAATTATTGGCTATCCGGTCTATCTCCCCATGTATCAGTTCTGCAGAAATATCTTTTATTTTTTTGGCGGGAACTCCGGCATAAATGCTTCCGCTTTCACAGATCGTTCCTTCCAGCACCACGGCACCTGCAGCAATAATGGTATTGCTCTTAACGATCGCATTATCCATCACAATTGAACCCATACCAATCAGCACATTGTCGTGCAGAGTACAGCCGTGCACAATAGCATTATGACCAATAGAAACATTATTGCCGATTGTAGTTCCGTAACGCTGATAAGTGCAATGGATACAGGCACCATCCTGCACATTTACTTTATTACCCATGCGGATAAAATTTACATCACCCCGTATTACTGCATTAAACCACACACTGCAGTCATCACCCATGGTAACATCACCTACAATAGTAGCATTAGGTGCCACAAAACAATTTTCACCCATTTGCGGCGAAACACCATTTACCGGAAGTATAATTGCTGACATATTTTTTGTTTGTAGTTTATGGTTTATAGTTTATAGTTCATTGAGCATTGAGCATTGAGCATTGAGCATTATCCTTTCTTCCCTGCAATTTATATAATTTCTTTGCCCCTTTGCCCCTCCTTTGCGTTCTTTGCGTGGAAATCTTTTATATCGTGACGCAAAGAGAATTATTCTTACGGCATATAGCACAAACTTCCACAGCACCATTAGCTTTAGAAATTATAAAAGCAGAAGGTTGTAAGTTATTTGACGTAAACGGTAAAGAATACATTGATCTTATTGCCGGCATTAGTGTGTGCAATGTTGGTCATCGTCATCCAAAAGTTATTGAGGCTATCAAACAACAATTAGATGCCTATCTGCACATCATGGTATATGGGGAGATGGTGGAAAGTCCGCAGGTGCAGTATGCCAAACTGCTGACAGATCATTTACCTGCTTCACTTAATTCTGTTTACTTTACCAATTCCGGTACTGAAGCAACAGAAGGAGCCATGAAGCTGGCAAAAAAACTTACCGGCCGTACACAGATCATTGCGTTTAAAAATTCCTACCACGGCAGCACACAGGGAGCATTAAGTGTGATGGGAGATGAATACTGGCGTAATGCCTTTCGTCCTTTGTTGCCCGATGTACTTCATTTGAATTATAATTCATTTGATGAGCTGCGTTTTATTACAACAAATACCGCTTGTGTTATTGCAGAAACCATACAGGCCGAAGCAGGAATTATAACACCACAAAACAACTGGCTGAAAGCATTAAGCAACCGCTGTAAAGAAACCGGAACGCTTTTAATATTAGATGAAATACAGGCAGGCTTTGGCAGAACCGGAACCTTATGGGGCTTTGAACAATTTGATGTAGTGCCCGATATTGTTTTACTCGGTAAAGCATTAGGTGGTGGAATGCCGTTAGGTGCTTTTGTAGCCGATAAACAATTAATGGATGCGTTTACGGATAATCCTGTGCTGGGTCACATCACCACATTTGGCGGACATCCTGTTTCCTGTGCAGCCGGCATGGCAGCCATGAAAGTGTTACTGGAAGAAAAGTTGATGGAAGAAATGAAAGCAAAAGAAAATTTATTCCGTTCATTGTTAGTACATGATAAAATAAAATCCATTCGTTCACATGGCTTATGGATGGCAACAGAGTTTGACAGTTTTGAAACTAATAAAAAAATAATTGATGCTTGTATAGAAGCCGGCGTATTTACCGATTGGTTTTTATTTGCGGCTAATTGTATGCGGATTGCGCCACCGTTGAAGATATCAAATAAAGAAATTGAAAATGCCTGTGAAATAATACTTTCCAAAACAGGCATTATTTAATTTTAGTCCCAAATAGTTCGAATACATTTTTTAAATATATTTATGCTAATAAAATCTTACAGTATCTCTTAATACAATTAAATCTTAGTTATAATGAAGAAAACACTCCTCTCATTTTTAATAATTATTTTTTCAGTAACACCGGTATTCAGTCAATTTAGCTTTGGTATCAAAGCAGGTTTAAACGTCGCAAATGCAAAAAGTATTAATTCAGATAATAATAAAGCCAGGTTAGGGTTTAATGGCGGCGTTTTATCAGAAGTTGAATTCGGAAAAAAAATTATACTCCGGCCCGAACTTCTTTATTCAGTAAAAGGATGTAAGTTTCCTGCAACTGCTGTAAACACGGGTGGAACACTAAGTCTTAATTATTTTTCTGTTCCGATATTAGGTGGATATCATCTTAATAATGACTTTACTTTTTTACTGGGACCGGAATTTAATTTTTTGACAAAAGCCAACTCAAAATTTGATAACAGCGATCATGACGTTTCAAGTAATTTCAGAAAATTTGATATAGCTATTGATTTAGGGGCAGCGTATAATCTAAAAAGTGGACTCGGCGTTGAACTTCGTTACAGTTATGGTTTTAAAGATTTGGTTGATGTAATATACACTGATCAAATGGGTAATGTAACAGGGAAAGGAAAGGAAGGTAGTAATAGAGTTGTTCAAATCGGGTTGTTTTATAAATTTCATAAAAAATAAAAATTATCATGAAGAAAATTATTTGTTTGTGCATCATAGCACTTATTGCATCAAATAGCTCAATTTTTGGTCAAAATATTAATATTTCAGAAGACAGTATAACTACACTTCTTTGCAAAAAGTGGGAGATTAACTATGTGATTATGGGTGGAATGAAAATTGAGAGGATACCCGGTGCCACTGAGATAAATTATGAATTCAATAAGGATAAGACATTTTTAATGACAAGTGATGATCCAAAAGACAAAACAAAAGGCACCTGGAGTTTTGATCCAAAGAAAAAAATTATCAGGTTGACCATAAATGGTAATAGTAAAATGAAAATAATTTCTATAAAAGAAGGAGAGTTAATAATGCTTGCTGATACAAAAGAGGCAACTCCGGGAGATCCCATGGAGATTAAGCTTTATTATAAAATAAAGGCCAAGTAAAATTCTTCCGCCATTGTTGGTCGCTGACCACCAATCCATCAACGAACCAAAGCTCTTCATCACAGTAGCACAAAGCTTAATCAGGGAACAGCCGAAAACGGGCTGTATATCGTTTTCGGGGGCCTTTTCTTTGTTACTTTCTTTTGGCCAAGCAAAAGAAAGTAAATAGAGTGCCAGTATATAAAGAACTTCCCCATTTAAAACCTCCATCCACTAAAAGAAATTGAATGCATCAACTCACCAGTGAAACCATCCCCTTATGCTCAATAAACAATACTTTTGCCCCAGCAATAACTCATGAAAGTCCTATTAACCACTCTTAACGCCAAATACATTCATCTCAACCTGGCCATACGTATATTGTATGAACTCAATAAACATTATGAAGGGCTGGGCTGGAAGGAGTATGTCATAAGGCAAAAGCCGGAAGATATTGCGCAGGAATGTGCGGAGTATGATGTAGTAGCTTTCAGTTGTTATATCTGGAACATTACACAAACATTGAAAGTAGCAGAGCACATCAAAGCCATCAATCCATCTGTAAAAATTTTACTCGGCGGACCCGAAGTGAGTTATGAATGGGAAGAGGTAATGGCGCATGATTGCATAGATTATATCATTTGCGGCGAAGGAGAAATTCCCTTTCATGAATTTTTAACCCATTATCCGGATGTAACGCAAGTACCAAACCTTGTGTACAAAGTGAATAATGAAATACACTACCAGGAAAAAAGTGTTACCTATGATCTCAGCAATTTCATTGGAGTAAATCCTTATATCAACGATCCTGTTGATGATTTGTATAATAAGGTCTCTTATATAGAAACAAGCCGTGGTTGCCCGTATAAATGTGGTTTCTGTCTCGCCAGTTTAGATAACAATGTTCGGTATTTGCCTATGGCGGATATTAAAAAGAATTTGCTTTACCTCATGACGCATGGGCGTGTCATCAAGTTTCTCGACCGCACCTTTAATATGAAACGGGATTTTACACTGGAGATTTTTCAGTTTATCCTGGATAATCATAAAAGCGGTAACATTTTCCAGTTTGAAATAACAGCGGATATCCTGCATCCTGATATTATTAAATTTATCAATGAACAGGTGCCTAAAAATTTATTTCGCTTTGAAATAGGTATTCAAACAGTAAATCAAAAAGCCAATCTTGAAGTCAGTCGCCGCCAGAATTTTGAAAAAACAAAAAGCATTATCAAACAGGTTCAGGATAAAGTGGAACTGCACCTCGATTTGATCGTAGGTCTTCCGCTTGATTATTTTGAAGATATTAAATACAGCTTTGAAGAAGTATTCAAACTCTTTGCTCCTGAACTGCAGCTCGGTTTTTTAAAGTTTTTAAAAGGCACACCAGTACGCCGCACCAGTAATGTGCATGGCTATGTATATGACCCGGTAGCTCCCTATCAAATAATTGAAAGCAATTATTTATGTAAAGAAGAATTGCGGCAGGTAACATTAGTGGAAGAAGCACTTGAAATTTACTGGAACAAAAACCGGGCACGGAATACTTTAAAATATATAACCACTTATTACAGCATATTTGATTTTTTACTCGGCTTGGGAAGCTATTTTGAGCAGCATTGCGATTTTCATAAACATTCATTGCGGGATATTTATGATATGCTGTATGCTTATGTTCAAAAAGAATTTCAAGCAGACGAAGTGCTGCAACAACTGGTAACAATAGATTTTTACCTGCATCATAAAATAAAACCTGTTACCCGTTATTATCCGGAAGTTACTGCAGATGTTAAGCAAAACATTATTGAACAAAACCGTCTTAACCATCATAAAAACCGCTATGTAGTGCTGCCGGTTAGTTTTAGCTACAGAGAATTTTTACAGCATAACCATTTAATTGAGCAAAAGGATTATCTGGTAATTGAATTTAATGGAAAAACACAAGCTGCTCTGTTTACAACAACCGAACTTTTATATACTGACAAGCTTTTATAATCATAGGCTGTCTTCTGATAATTAGCATCATCCTGTTTCCGGCACTAACATTATTTCACCAAATAATTTGCATTCTCTTGTTCTACCAACTGATATTTTAATTAAGTTGTGCCTTATTAAATCCTCATTCATGCACAAAAAAATTGTTGTAACCCTTTTATCATTTTTTTTAGCCATAAAATTTATTTCTGCTCAGTTTGGACCAACGCCTAAAACACTGCTTTGGAAAATTAGTGGTAATGGTTTAACTAAACCATCTTATCTCTATGGCACTATGCACCTTCAGGACAGGCGGATATTTTATTTTACAGATTCGCTTTATTACCATCTTGAACATACCGATGCTTATGCGATGGAAATTGACCCGGATGAAATGGTTGATTCTATTATAACAAAAATTATGGCTTATGTGGATACATCTTCTAAACTAAAAGATTTTCTTTCAACAGACGAATATAAAACCTATGCCAAAAAGCTGGAAGCCAAACTGGGTATTCCGGCAGATAAAATTACCCGTAAAAAATTGCAGGAAGAGCAACAGAAATTAATTTATAAGTTCAGGAAAGAAGATGATATGCCTGCCGCAATGGATTTGTATTTGTTTGGAATTGCCAAAAACCAGGGCAAACATACCGGTGGTATTGAAGATGTAACTGATCAGCTGAACCTGATAGATTTTACAGGAGGAACCATAAAATTAAAAGATTTGTTTTTGCCCGATGCAAAGATTAAGGAGGCCCTGGAAAACATGATAAAGGTATATCTTGAACAAGATCTCGATAAACTGAACAATTATCTTAACAGTATGCAAAATGAACAACAGCGTACTGTTTTACTGCTTAAACGCAATGTAAAAATGGCGAGACGAATAGATAGCCTGGCACATATACGTTCAACATTTTTTGCTATTGGAGCCGGGCATCTTCCTGCAGACTCTGGTGTGATTGACTTGCTGAAGGAACGAGGATTTACAGTAACGCCTGTTTTGTCGCAGAAAAGGATAAACCCTGATGATTACAAATACACTGCGCAGAAAATACCCTGGCACACAATTACTGATGAAAAGTTTAATACATATACCATAGAGATGCCGGGTAAGCCAACCGATCTGAATATGAATGAACAACAGGCTGTAATGAAAATGTATATGGATTTAACAAACACAACAGTTTACCTGGCAGGTGTTGGTCCGCTGGGAGAAAGAATAAATAATATAGACAGTATAGTAAATTCTATGGTAGATAAAATGGCGAGGGGTGGTAAAATTATGGAAAGGAAAAAAATTACGGTTAATGGTGTAGATGGGCTGGAGATTATTACTGTTGGAAATGATTTATCATGCCGTTTAAATGCTTTTCTGAATAATGAAACCGTTTACATGACTTTTTTGGGAATGCAAAAGAAGGGGAACCTGCGTTTTCCGGATGCAGATAGATTTTTTAATTCTTTGGTCATTAATAAAGAAGCAAAAATATTACCCCCTGCGGAAGACAAAACATGGAAAACATTGCGTAATGAAGAAAAAGGGTTTGTTATAAAATGCCCGGCTAAGTTGATTGAAACAAAACAAGAACAAGAAGAAAACAGCGAAACATTTTATAAAACGCTGAGATATTCGGGCTCTGATAAAAGCCATAATTTTAATTATGTTGTAATTGTAAGAGATGTAAAACCCGGCTCTTATTTTCATGGAGATTCCGTTAATGTAGAAAGCCTGCGTGAAAATTTTGATACCCTTAGTATTGAACCCGTAACTGTCGAAGAAAGAAAGTTGGGAGATGTCAACCAATTTCGTTTCAAAGGAGTTTTTAAAGAGTCGGGGCACCCTTTTTACATGGCATATATGCTTAATGGCAATCGTTCTTATTCTTTATTTGCTTTTGGTCAGCACAGCGGCACACCCAAAATGGAATTAATGGCCAAAGCTTTCCTTGATTCATTTGAATTAGTAAAAGCTACCCCGGTTATCTGGCAAACACAAATGGACAGCACTAATTTATTTTCTGCATGGGTGCCATCTGCATTTACTTCAAGAACTGGTGAGGAAATTCAGCGAAACAGTTATGAATTCAGTTATATTGCCTACGATAAATCAACGTGCAATTCTTTTGAAATAGCAATTGAAAAAATTAATCCCTATTTCTGGGCGACGGATGACAGTACTTATTTTAATGAACTTATTCGTAATAACTATGTAAATTATACTGACAGTATTATTTATTTAAAACTTAATAGCGATATATCTGTTAAAGGTGCCGAATGTGTTTTAAAAAATAAACAGGATGATATTGTAAGAAAGTTGAGGTTTGTACTGAATGGAGGAAGGTTATACATGCTTGCTGCTTATGTTAAAGAAACAGACCTGGCCGATGAAAATATTCAACGCTTCTTTAGTGATTTTAAATTTACAAATAAGGAAAGTTCAACAGTCCTGATGCCTAAACACCAGTTATTGTTTGATGCGTTATTAAGCAGTGATTCTTCCACTGCAGAAAAAGCCAAACAGGCACTGGAGGCGATTCATTTTGCAAAGAAAGACTTACCCTACCTGCATAAAGCTTTGTTTGTAAAATACAAAGACGATACTTATGGATATTCTTCCATTCACAGAACTATTACAGGTATATTGGGAAAAAAGGGTGACAATAGTACCGTTGATTATATTAAAGCGAATTATGTAAGCGGTTTAAAAGATAAAGAAGCATTGCGGTTAAATATACTGGATGTATTAGCAAAGCAAAAAACCAGTTACGCTTATTCAGCTTTAAAAGAATTATTGTTTGCAACGCATATAACAAGCGGTGAAAATTATTATATCCAGTCTTCCCTGGAAGATTCGCTGTTATTAAGCCGTTCATTATATCCTGAACTTTTAAAATTAGCTGCAGACACAGTGTTATGGCAAATGGTAGCCGGCCTTACCGAAGACTTACTCGACAGTAACCTGTTATCACTGCAGGACATAAAGCCATTTGAAAACGATTTTTGCAAAATTGCTTTCTTTAAAGCGGGTCAATTAAGAAAAGCAAATGTAGAATACGACTATAATTATAATTATTTACCCCTGATTCAGCTATTGCAACAACTGAATACAACCAATAGTAATGCCGCCCTGTTTAAGTTTACTGATTCAAAAAATATGTATGTCAAATTTGAAGCGACTATAGCTTTGTTAAAAAATAAACAACCCGTTAGCAGCACGACTTTACTGGCATTGGCGGCAGACGATGATTACCGGGTACAGTTGTATTCCAAATTGGAAGAATTTAAAAAACTGAATCTTTTTCCGGTAAAATATCTTTCACAGAAAGAAATCAGCAAGAGTGAATTAAAATCAATTGGCTCAGAGGATGATGATGAGCCGGTTTCTGTAATTTTTATTGGAGAAAGAACAACTCTCTACGAGGGAAAACTGAAAAAATTCCTGCTTTATAAAATAGCTTATGATAATGGAGAAGGTGAGCCGGTGGTTTACCTGGGCATAGCTGGTGCATATGATTTGAAGAGTACCAAAATCACTATTAATGCCAATGCTTCCGGTTTATATTATGATGAAAGTTTTAATGCTGCTAAACTTGATACGCAGCTGAAAGCGTATTTAACGAAACTGGAAGATTATGCAAAAGAAAACCCGGTGCAGGAATAATTAAATTTTTAAAAACTCAATCTGAAACTACCAAACACCCCAAACCTTCTCACCTGTTCAACAGGCAAAGGTCTTGGTAATACTCTCCACACAAAATCCAAACGAAATACCTTTAAGATATTATCAACACCTGTACCAAGCTCCATGTAAGTTTTGCCATCCAATGATTGAAAGATGGCACCATTCGTAAAATTGAGTTGTTTATTAGCATCACTTAAACTGCCCCATAAAAACTTAGCATTCCAAAACTGCCTGAATTTTAATTTACGGGTAATCGGTATAAAACGGAATATACCATTGCCAATATTATGCTCCAGGTTAATGCCAGCATACTTATCACTGATGTATTCCCAGCGGTTCATCAGGTTAAAGGCTGATTTATTATAATAATGTAATTCATTGCCAGGATGAACATCTAACAAAGCAAAAGGCAAAGTGCCAAATGTTTTACCTGCATACGCATTAAAGGAAATATTTCCATAAGGAGGTATCTTAACAAAGTCAGATATACTTCCGGAAAGTTTATGATAATCGTAGTTGCTGTTTAAAATACCTGCAATACCTTTTGTGTATTTGATCTCAGCAATAGGATAGGGGCTACCCAAACTGGTACGGAAAAAATTATTCTCTAAAAACTTTTCTAAATAAGCAAAGCGTAATTTGAATTGTATTTCAAATGTGTTTAAAGGATCGCCTTTACCGGGAGCAAAAGCGCTTTTAGGTGGCAAATGGATTAGTGGATCATATTCTTTTCTGTCCAATACCAGGGTTCCTGATAAACCAACTTTTGTTTCTTTGAACAGATCCAGCTTCTCTTCTTTCAATCGCATGAACTTTCTTGGCACTCCCTGTTTTCTTACTGCTAAAGCGAAAATATTATCGGTACTTACTTCATCATAATAAAACTGTCCAAAGTCAAGATCATCTGTATAAGAACCATACAACCTTAATCGTGGATCACGTTTAAAAATATACATTGCCTCTGCATGTCCTTTAAACTTTTTATCGCTGAAACCATAAGCCAGGTAAGAGGAGAGATAAAGATTTTTATTGAAATATTTATTGGTGCCCAAATCAAAACGTACCCGATAACCTTCCAAACTATCATACGAAATCCAGTTAAACCAAGGGCCGATTTGATAATTGCCTACATTTTTATAACCCGTTCCAATAAAGTTGATCGCATTGGTATATTTTTTAAAGATGGGCATCTTTTGTAAAGTGTCCACCATCTGGTAAATAGCTTTTTCATTTTTACTCAACTCTTCGTGTCTCGAACTTTTCCAAAAACTATCAGCTTGCATGGATGCATCAGGCTTCAATACTATTTCTTGCTGTTTCCTGTTTAGCTTCAATGAATCCAGTACCGCTTCACTGTTAAGCAACACATCTTTATAGGTGGTCGTTTTTCTTCCGGTGAAGGAAAGCCTTGATTTACCAACAGGTGAAATATCAACAATAAATTTATCTTTTGATAAAAACCAGGTAGAATCATTCAGCAGTGAATATTCCTGCACCAAACTCAATCTGCTAACAAAATTGATGTTTGCATCTTTTGGTATGCGCAGGTTCATTTTTTGTATGGCAAATGTTTTCGCATCTACCCAGCAATCGCCATAAAAACTATTTTCACCCAAATGTTTTGGAGTAAAGGTTAAGTGATAGAACTTTCGCTTGGCTACAAACTGTGTGTCTGGAACTTTATAGATATAGTATGCATCACCATTATCACTGGCCGGACTTATAAACTGTTTATCAAACACCGGAATGAAGTTGTTATAAACATTTATATTCTGATACATACCACCCAGCAGTTTGCTTACACTTTCGTTATTTACACCAGATGTTTGACTGGCTTTAATTACTTCACGATACCGGGTAGGATTTTTTTGATAGTAGTAATCAGAAAGGGTTTCAGTAAGAAATACAGGGAGAAAAGGACGATCTTCTGATAAACTATCTACATTATCGAAAATAAATCCAAAAGGTTTCAGCAGTTTGATCTCTTTCATCTTTTCCCTGTTGATGTTGATGAGATCCAGCTCCAATTTATTATATAATTGATATCCGAAATTCAAAAAACGATAGCGGTCGTTTTGAGGCTTGTGTTTTACTATAAGACTCCAGAGCAAAAGCCCTTTGTTCACATGCGATCTCACCACCACATCTCTTTTACTCACCGCTCTTTCCAAATTGATCAGTAAGTTAATAGTGTCTTTGTTACTATCAATAAAACGATTGTAATTATCATACCCAACATAGCTTATAATAAGACTATCTTTTGGCCATTCGGTAAATATAAACTCAAATCGTCCGGCAGAATCAGTGAGTTTTCCTCTTTGTGTTTTAGCAAAATAAACGGAGGCAAAAGGCACCGGCTCATCGCTATGCGAATCTTTTACATAGCCGTTTAAAACTTTACGCTGCGCAGCAGCAGGTACACAAAAAACCAACAGCAGAAAAAGAGGTAAATTTTTTTTCAACAGGTTGTATAAGGACATGGAGCAAAAATAACGATTCCTGCACTGGCGATTGTCAGCTGGCGTTCACAAAAACATATCCTGGTAACAAACTTTAACAGAAAATCGAACAAAATATATTTGGAAATTAAATATTCACTTACTTACTTTGTAATTCAAAGTGCTTTTTATGGATGATTACCAACAACCAATTGACTCGATAAAAGATATTAAGCAAATGATGGAACGCAGCAGCCGTTTCATTAGTTTAAGCGGATGGAGTGGTGTGGCGGCAGGTGTGTGTGCATTGGCAGGTGCATGGTTTGCCAGTGATATTATTACTAAAAATGGTGGCCCATACGGAGAACATATTTCTGTTTACAGGGCTGATCATGCTGATAATGGTTTGCTGGATTTGCAGGTATTCATGGGAAGCAAATTATTTTTGATTGCGGCACTTACTTTTGCAGCCGCATTTTTTCTTTCCTTCTTTTTTACATGGACGAGGAGTAAAAAAACAGGAACACCTGTTTGGGGAAGTAGTTCACAGCGATTACTGATAAATGTATTGGGGCCAATGGTTGCTGGTGGTCTGTTTTTGTTACGAATGATTCAATTAGGCATTGTAGGGTTAATTGCACCCGGTTGTTTAATTTTTTACGGACTGGCTTTGGTAAATGCATCAAAATATACGCTGGGTGAAGTGAGGTATCTTGGTTATGCCAATATATTGCTGGGTATAATTAATTGCTGGTTCATTGGGTACGGACTTTATTTTTGGGCAGCAGGTTTTGGTGTATTGCATATTATCTATGGCATTATTATGTGGTATAAATATGAGCGACAATAACGATGAGATAAACATTCATGAAGAATCCGATAGAAAACTTAAATAAGATTTTTGACAGCCGCATACGCCTGGGCATTATGAGTGCTTTAATGGTGAATGAGGAAGTGGGATTTAATGCATTAAAAGAATTGATAGGAGTAACAGATGGTAATCTTGCTTCTCATTTAAAAACACTGGAAGATAGTGGATATGTAAAAGTGCAGAAAGGTTTTATTGGAAGAAAAACGAATACCACTTACCAGGTTACCAAAGCAGGCGAAAAAGCGTTTCAGCTGCATGTAGATGCATTAGAGCAAATGATTAAAGGGATGAAATAATTTTTTTTATACTTATACTTTGTAATTCAAAGTGCTTTTATGAATACGCAATTTATAAATCAAATCAGAAGTGCTTTCGGTATAGCTTTTAGAATATGGTTATACAGTGCGGGGATTTTATCTGTGATTATATTGCTTCATCAGCTATATAATACCGGTATTGCTGCATTGCTGATAACAGTTGTGTTTTTTATTGCCTCATTTATATTAAGTACTCCGGCTTTTTTGATGCTTATGTTTATTATACCGGTAATCAACCGGTCTCCTGTTTCATGGCAAATCAAAGTAAAGCGATTGATTGGATTGGAATTTTTTATAGCATTGGCTTATGGCTTTGTAACTGGTCCGGCCATTCTTATAATTGACGACAGAGATTTTAGGAGCACAAACCCTTTCATCGCAATGATCATTGCTATAATAATTTTATTTACGGTGGTGTTACTGGCTACTGTTTTTGAATTAAGAAATATCGCTGGCTATTTTTCGAACCGCTACTTCACATTTTCTCAGGCATGCACATTTTTTTTCAATCATAATAATCAAAACATAAATAGTATGGAAACCTCCGCACACGAAACAACAGCTGCAATGCCATCTGCAGCTTCGTCCTCAAACAGAGTATTAATTAAAGGTGTTATTACCGGCGCATTGATCTTACTACTACTGATACCATCATTATTTATTACTAATCTGGTAACAGAAAGACAGCAACGGCAAAAAGAAGTAGTAAGAGAAGTGAGCAGTAAATGGGCGACAGAGCAAACAGTAAGTGGACCTTACCTGGTGTTGCCTTATACCTACAACTACTCCGCCGATACAGGTAAGCCATATACAGTAAGAACTAATCTGGTTGTATTTGCCGATAATCTAAAAGTAAATGGTGAGATGATGCCTGAAAACAGGCAACGTTCTATTTACAAAGTGTTGCTGTACCGATCATCGCTGAATGTGAGCGGAACTTTTAAACCTCAATGGCCATCGGATGTTAATACAGCTAACATTGATTTTGCCAATGCGAAACTGTGTTTTGGTATAAGTGATTTTAAAGGACTGGAAGAAGAAATAAAGATCAATCTTAATAATCAATCTTATTCATTAACTCCGGGTTTGCCATTGACTGATGTAAGCGATAATGGATTATCAGTTCCAATATCCCTGCAGGCAGATGCATTTAATGCTGCTGTTCCTTTTAATTTTAATGTAAAGCTGCATGGCAGTGATCGGTTACATTTTTTACCATTGGCTGCCAACAGCAGGTTTGATATAAAATCTGCCTGGCCGCATCCTTCATTTGATGGAAATGTATTGCCAAATGATCATACCATAAAAGATAATGGATTTAATGCTACCTGGTCGTTTAACCGGGCAAATCTTCCTTTTACTATGGTATCGTTAGCCGGGAAATTTAAAAAAGATAATCTTGGTTTTGGTGTAAGCATAGTACAGCCGGCAGATCAGTATGATAAAACCATGCGCAGTGTTAAATATGCAGTACTGTTTATAGGATTAACTTTTGCTTTCTTCTTTATTATTGAATTATTACAGAAAAAACCTTTTCACCCGGTGCAATATGTATTAGTTGGGTTAGGACTGCTGATCTTTTATACACTGCTGCTTTCTATAAGTGAATTTATGCTGTTTGATTATGCTTATGGTATTGCAGCCGGTGCTACTATTATGTTGATCAGTTTATATGCCAAGAGTCATTTTGCCAAATGGGGTATTGCCGGTGTATTTGCTGCTGCATTAACCTGTTTGTATGGATTCATCTTTGTATTGATACAATTAGAAGATACAGCCCTGTTATTGGGTAGTATTGGATTATTTATCATTCTGGCTGGTGTTATGTACCTGAGCAGACGAATAAAATGGTACGGAACAAACTACCAGGCTGAATAATTTATTAACACACACAAAAAATTACTATGAAATCAATTTGGTTTAAAAAAGCAGGATGGATGTATGTGCCTGTTCATCCAATAGGATTGCTGGTTACTATTGCTTGTCTTGCAATAGATGTTTGGTTCTTTATTGTGCTGGACCGTCATTCCCATTCAGTAAGCGATGCGCTGATTAATTTTTTTGTGTACTTCAGTTGTGTGGCATTTTGGTGGAAATGGATAGCTGGGAAAACGAGTTAGTTAATATGAAACAGCATACTTTAATCAGGGCTTTTAGAAATGCTATTAATGGAATTGCAGTTTCAGGTGTTAAAGAACGAAACTTCAGGATAGAATTATTATTGATGACGCTGGTGATTGTATTGGGAATTATTTTTTCTATTACAAGTTCGCAGTGGATTATAATTATTTTTTGTGGAAGTATGGTTTTATCGCTGGAGTTAATAAACACAGCTCTTGAAAAATTAGCCGATGCGGTTACCACAGAATTTAATCCTTTAATTAAACAGGCAAAAGATATTGCAGCAGGTGCTGTACTGCTGGCATCTGTTACCAGTGTAATCATTGGCCTTATCATATTTATTCCTAAAATTAAACTTTTGTTATGCTGAAACTTAAAGAACAGTCATGGCTTTATATTTCCATGGTGTTTAGTTGTGTATTGTTGCTAATACGGATGCTGTTTACACATTCCTATACCTATTTTTTCTTTGGATGGAATTTATTTCTGGCGTGGATACCTTTCGTATTGAGTAACGCTTTGGCATTTCAAAACAAACCTTTTAAACAAGTTGTGCTCTTCTTTTTATGGCTGATATTTTTTCCTAATGCCCCCTATATTATAACAGATTTTTTTCATTTTGAGGAAAGAAACCCTGTTCCTATGTACTACGACCTGGTATTAAGTTTTTCTTTTGCCTGGAATGGTGTGTTGCTTGGCCTGATCTCTTTATTAAATGTAGAACGATGGCTAAGTAAAAGAATGAGTAAGTCCAAAAGTATAATGATAGTTTTATTTTGTTTATTTCTCTGCGGATTTGGAATTTACATCGGACGATATCTCCGGTGGAATAGTTGGGATGTGGTAACCAACCCGGTTGATCTTAGTGCTGATATTATAGACAGGATATTAAATCCACTTCATTACCTGAAGACATGGATGGTCACCGGTTTATTCGCTGCTTTTCTTACTATCATCTATTTCAATATTAAAAAACTAATACAGGTCAAATCCTGAATCATTAACTATTAAATCCTTTATTATGCACTTCAAACTATGGAAAGAATGGTTTCAGTTCAATGCAACTCATTTTTCTCAAATCAACTGGGAAGGACCGGATGAATTAACAGTAAAGGAAAAACAACTTATTACCAGTTCCCTCCAGCAATTTCAAAAAGGGGAACATTCTGAAGGGAAACATTTGTATCAGTATGCAAAGTCAACCGGCGACCTTTCTTATGTTGATGCAATTAAATTGTTTATTAAGGAAGAACAAACACATGCATTGGTGCTCGGGCAGTATTTGGATAAACAAAGTATTCTAAAAATTAATCATCATTGGGTTGATAATGTATTTCGTTTTTTAAGAAAGCTTGCCGGTATTAAAGTTTCCATCAGGGTATTACTTACAGCGGAGATCATCTCAATGGTTTATTATGCAGCATTGCATAACGCAACCCAATCAAACATACTCAGGCTAATTTGTAATCAAATATGCTCTGATGAAATCAAACATATCCATTTTCAATGTTATGCAATTAAACAGTTTTCAGCACAACAAAGAAGCATTATAAAAAAGGCCATTTACTGGTTGCAATATATCTTACTAAAAGGGACTGTAGTAATTGTATGGTGGCATCATGGTGCTGTTATGAAAAAAGGAGGGTTATCATTCAGGAATTTTAACTCGCAATGTTCTCAACTGTATAATCAATGTGCAGAGATGATTATAGGAAAGATACAAATACCACCTGCTGTAGAAGAGTCAACAATAAGGGCATAAAAAAACCGCTTCAACAGAAGCGGCTTTTTTAAAATATAAGTCGTTTAAAAATCCAATCCCATGGAAACATACATCTGCGGTTTCCCTTTAAAGAACACATCAACCGGCCAGCCGGCATCAAAACGAAGGAAGTAACCTAACAATGTACTTCTTGCACCAAAACCATAACCAGCAACAAAAGGACCAATGCCTGGTGTTTTAATTAATACAGATACCGGTGTTCCCGGTTGCGTATAGGTTACCGACGGACGTTTAATTCCTTTATATCCTCCATTCCATGCAGTACCCATATCAAAAAATTGCACTAACTGGAAATTGCGTAAGAAGGCATTGTTAATCGGGCGGTTAATAAAAGTGGTAAACAATGGTAATCTCAGTTCACTATTAATGACAACGGCATTATTACCATTAGCAATGTTTTGTTTAAAACCACGCAGGTTAACAGCCAGCGACTGGTAGGCATAACTCTGATCAGGATCCGGTTTGTTAGCCGTAAGAAAATATCTTTCTTTAACAAGATTATTGCTGGCATCATATTTCTGGTTATCACCAAACATAAACCAGCCATCAGTGCCTCCCAGGTAATAAATAATTTTTTGTGTACCCCACGATACATCAAATGCACCTCTTACTGCCCAAATGAAATTGCGGTAAATGGGCAGGTAATGACGGGCATCTATCCCAAAATTATACGTAAGCTCTCCCTTACGGCCTGTGAGCACATTCAGATCCATGTAGGCCTTATAGCGCAGGCCTTTCCAAATGTTTAAAGTTGGGTTTAAAGTATTGTCGTGTACAAATTCAAGCCTGTTTGTAATAAACCTTGTTACCGTATCAGGTTGCGCTAAATCTAAACCTGAATATCGAGGTGTGCCTTTTAGCAGCAAACGATCTTCACGTAAGCCGCCAATATAACGCAAACTTTGAACTTTATTGAAAGGATAGGTGATGTTTACCTGGTATATATTGGAATTAGATCTTCCGAGTAAAGGCCCAATATTTGAATTTACTGTTACCTCCGCAGTTGACCGGTAATAAGTAAGTCCCCAGTCTAACCTTCTTTTAAGATTAAGGAAGCTGAACATTACTTCATTATCCTTAAGATTAGTGGCCGGCCTGAAAGCACCAATGAATTTATAATCTTCCATCAGGTCACTTATGCCAACCCTTATCATACCACCTAATGCATTTTGGTTGGCTAATCTTATTGGACCGGTTCCACCCATATATGTTTGATAGCGGCTTACCAGCACATTGTTATTAAAACCAACCATCGCATAATCGGCCGAATATTTTTTTATGTACTGAAACAGTTTTGATTTCTTTAATGGATTAGGCGGACCTGTTTCTTCCTCCGGCAATAATTTAGCTTTTGCTGCTTCAATGCTGTCTGACTTATCGTTAGCAAATTCACTCTGGAAGAAATCTGTTTTAGTAACAGTGTCAGTAGTGACGGGCTGCTTCACTTCTAATACCTCACCTTTTGCAATGCGTTCAGCTTTTATTAATCGTTTTACATAATCGGTTGGTCGTGGGTTTACATTACGTTTACGCAATGTTTGTTCATCCACTTTCAGTTTATATAAAAATTTATAATCTCCCTGGCGGGTAACTTCTGTTACCTGTCCGTTATCACCGGAGATTCTTGATTCTAATAATCCGCTTTGATAATTGGAGATGGGGAAAGAATAAGTGGAATCAACAGTAATGGAGAAATATCCAACAGAATCCGGTTCTTCTTTATTCCATGCTTTTAATGTTGAATCTAATTCTAATGGATCGGGATTGCGTAATACTTCATCACCAATCACCACTACGGTATCAATACCGGCTCTTTGCGAACGGAAGAAACCTGCATAACGATTAGCCACACCGTTTTCATCTGCTACAAAAGTAAAGTGGTTAGTATTGTATTGAGATGGATAACGGGCATTACCCATTTTTAGATTGGTAAGCTTCGAAATTTGTTTGAATTCAGATTTATTCCAGTTATCAACTAAGAAAATATTGTAACGGTTGTTGGAAGGTAAAACAGTATCAGCACTAACTGCATCCGGTGAAGGACGGTTAGATGAATAAAGAATACCGCTCTTGCCGGGAAATGCTGCAAAAGACGGATCAATATCATCGTACACATCATTGGTGATCTGTTCCAGCTTCATATCTTTTATCTTATAGACGTATATATCTGAATGCCCATTTTTAACAGCACTAAAAATAAGACTGTTGGCATCCAGCATATATTTCATATCCTGTATCTGGTCAAACTTTTCGGTCAACGTTTGCTTTTCAGTTTTTAAGCGACGTAACAAATCATACACAAAAAATTTGATCTGACCTTCTTCCATTACTATTACAGCCAGTCGTGTTCCTTTTGGGTCCCATGCTAAAACAGGATAGTTAGGATTGATATCCTGTTCCAGGTTACGAACACCGTTTTTCCATAATACTTTTCTTTCAGTAAAGTTTTGAACTAATACCACCCGCTGAATTCCTTTTTTAAATTCAACCAAAGCATATGAAAAACTTTTTGGCTGAGGGTTGGCTTCGAAACGATAAAAATCTTTATTGTTACTTATTTCTTCTAATACTGATAACTTTCCTTTGGGTGCATTCTTTCTGCCACGTATATCATCGTAATATTTTTTTGTTGTGTATTCCATAAACTCAGCCAGCAGCGGTTTCAGTTTCTTTTTACAAATCTGCTCACAGGCACGGTTTACGTTTTTATAAATACGGGAGAGATATAAAAGATAGGTTACGTTTTCTTTTTTATAACGTTCTTCAATATAATTCCAGAAAGCATGACCGGCGAGTAATGGTTTATCAAATGCAAAATGATAAAAGGTTTTATAATCATTACCCAAAATGGCTGATTTTAACTGGTCATCCAATGCGGTGCTCCAGTTTTCACCCACATAAGCAATATATCCATCCACCATCCACTTAGGTAAATCGAGTAATGCCTGGTTGCTGGCAAACTCGCCAATATCATCACCAAACAATACATTTTGCACCAGTATATTGGCAATCGCTTCTTTGATTTGTTTTTTTAAGAGATTATGATCGCTGGTGTAATAAATAATGGCTTTGTTGTTTACTAATTTGGTTACACCACCGGTATTTTGCCAGTCAATACCCAATCCAATATTTGATTGCTGGTATTCATCATAACTGTTATACAGCGCAAGATTAGCCCTGCGCTGTAAACCATATTCCACAAATTTTTCAATACCGGGTAATTCTTCTTCAGCTACCTGTACCACAAACTTGGCCAGTTCCAGCCCGTTTTGAGAAAAGTAAACGTTGAAATTTTCACTTTGATAATAACGCCATTTTAATTTCTTGTACTGAACCCTGTTTTTGCCAAACTCAACCGAATTGACCTGTGCCGTGGAGATAAAAGGGGCAAATGCCAGTAAAAAAATAAAAAGGGATAAGATGTTTTTCTTGCGTCTGTTAATCTTATAATTTGCCATACCAATCGTATTGGAGTTTAAAATTAGCCCTTTCGCAGTAATGTGTAAAATCATTTTAAACCGTTAAAAAACTGTTGTAATATGTTTGACATTCAGTCGTTCACCTTCAGCCCTGTCCGGGAAAATACCTATATCCTTTACAACGAATCGGGAAGTTGTATTGTTATTGACCCCGGTTGTTATTTTGATGAGGAAAAGGCAGCACTGCAGGATTTTATCAGCAAGAGTAGCCTAACCCCCAAAATGCTGCTTAACACCCATTGTCATTTGGATCATGTTTTTGGGAATAAGTTCGTAGCTGAAACCTATAGACTGACATTACATATTCATGAAAAGGAAAAACCGGTGCTGGAACGGGCACCAACCTCGGGCCTGATGTGGAACCTGCCCTTTGATAATTATACCGGCGACCTTGTTTATTTAAAAGAAGGAGATACCATTGAACTGGGAAATGATAAACTGAAAATATTATTTGCACCCGGCCACTCACCCGGCAGTGTATGTTTTTATTGTGCCGAACAGGGATTTGTGATTGGTGGTGATGTATTGTTCAGGCAGAGTATTGGCCGAACAGATTTACCGGGAGGTGATCATCAAACATTGCTCAACAGCATTCGAACCCAGTTATTCGTTTTACCGGATGATACCGTTGTATACTCGGGTCATGGTGAAGAAACCACTATTGGTTTTGAAAAGAAATACAATCCTTTTTTAAGATGATGCAACGGTTTGTATAAACCAAGGCTCAAATATGAAAAAGAGATGAAAAAGCTGAGTGTAATCATATTATTAATAGTGTTTTTGGGAAGCTGCAATAAAACTCCTGAAAAAGCATTTTTTTATAATCAAACGCAATGTGCTGATAAGTGGGGTTATGGACAAACAGATGAAGAAACAATAGATAAGCTGAGGACTTATTTAACTTCCCAACAAATAGTAGTAACAAACCTGGCGATTACTTACCCGGTGGGAAATTTGATTATATGCGATGCCTGTAGTTGCCCAACGGGTAAAAGATTTAAAGTAACAGTACCGGAAGAGGATGAATTAAAATTAAAGGCTGAAGGTTTTAATTGATCTTTTATATATACTTCCCGATAAAAGGAAGTTTTTGAAATTCTTTCTTTTCTATTCTTATTACAAACAAACAATAAGCTCCCAGCAAAAGTGTAGCGCTGATATATTTTAATAAGGTGCTATTGATGGCAGCATTTATTCCTTTATGTATGAAGAATAACAAAACCACAATTACTATATAGGCCATCAATTTTTTTGTAGCGTACGGAATACGGTAATGTTTTTGTCCCCACACATAAGAGATCACCATCATACTGCCATAACAGGCAAAGGTAGCCCAGGCACAGGCCATATAACTGAAATGCGGAATGAAAATATAATTGATGATCAACGTAATTACTGCTCCGGTAATAGTGATCCAGGCACCCGCCATGGTTTTATTAGTGAGCTTATACCAGATAGCAAGATTATAGTAGATACCCAAAAACATATTTGCCAGTAGAAGAATGGGCACTACTTTCAACCCGGTCCACATTTTTGGATTGCGAATGAATTCTTTCCATATATCTAAATAAAGTACTACCACCAAAAACATTACCGTAATGGTGATCACAAAAAATTTCATCACTCTTGCATACACTTTATGCGCATCTTGTCCTTCCGCCTGTTTAAAGAAAAAAGGTTCAGCACCCATACGGAAAGCTTGTATGAAAAGAGAAATCAAAATAGAGAGTTTGTAACAGGCACTGTAAATTCCTACCTCGGCCCTTGCCGCTTCCACATTTTGAACAGGTGCCCACCAGCCCAGCATGATCCTGTCAAAAGTTTCGTTGATCATTCCGCCAAAACCCGCAACAATCAGCGGTAAGGAATAGATCATCATTTGTTTCCACAATTCTTTATTAAACTGCCATTTGAATTGCAATAATTCTTTTGACAATAATAAAAGTGTAATAACAGACTGAACCAATATTGCCAATATTACATAACCCACACCTGTACCGGGTTTATAAAAGAGCAATAACGGGCTATTGGGATTACTTGCATAAATTTTCGGACAAACAGAAAGAAAGAAATAAGTAAAAAATATATTAACCAGTATCCCCGTGATCTTTATGACGGCGAATTTTACCGGTCTTCCTTCCTGCCTTAATTTGGCAAATGGCAATACCGATAAGGTATCAAATGCAATAATAAAGGCACTCCACGTAATAAATTCCGGGTGTTCTTTAATGCGAATAAAATTTGCAATGGATGAGTTAAAAAATAAAAGAAGTACCGTTAAAAAAATGGTACTGCTGATAATAGAAACAACCGAAGTGTTATAAATATCTTTTTTAAACTCATCCTTGTGTACATAACGGAAATAAGCGGTCTCCATTCCGTAAGTGAAGATGACATTCAAAAAAGGGATGGCGGCAAAAACAAGACTCATTTCACCATAGCTGGAATCGGTGAGTTTGGCCGTTAAATAAGGAGTGAGCAGGTAGTTTAAAAAACGGGCAGCAATTGAACTGGCTCCGTACCATATGGTTTGCCCGGCTAATTTCTTAATACTGCTCAAAGGGGTTAGTAATTTTTTTGTAAAAATAATGTTTGCAAATGATACGCCAGTTTGAAGATGCATTTCAACTTTTTTGCACCCTGACCCACCCCTATTAGATAGTCTTTTATTTTAAAACACTATTGCCCCTCCCGTGGAGGGGATAAAAAGGCTGCTAATCGAAATTTAAAAGATTCCTGCATTGCGAAAAATTGAAATGCACCTCGTTGTATTCCTGCTTGCAACCAAAAAGCCGAATATCGTATCTTACACCTGTAAAAAAAGTTGTTATGAGAAAAATTATACTCCTGGCTGTATTACTAATCATCAGCCGGTTCGTTTCTGCCCAGTCATATGAAGGCACAGTTGACTACCAGAAAAATAAACAACCCACTGCTGTTATAGAATTGCCTTATCCGCCAGGTGTAGTGGAAGATGCTATAAAAGATAAAATGAAGCGGATGGGATATTCGGGTAAAGCGAGTAAAGGATTTATTGTTTTTAAAGGGGTAAGAGATACTTCGGGCAGGGAGATTGATTACTTAGTAAGAGTGGAACGCAAAAGCCGTAAGGAAAAAGATGAAAGTGTGGTGTATCTTTTTGGACAAGGCGCCAATATTGATATGGCAAAAACAGGAGAAGGCAGCGATATGGATCTGCTGAAGACTCAGTTGAATAAGATGCAGCCGGATATTGAGGCCTATAATTTAGAAGTGCAGATAGCTGACCAGGAAGAAACGGTTAAAAAAGCACAGAAGAAATATGATAACCTGCAGGATGATCAAAAAAGCTTAGAAAAGAAATTAAAGAAACTGCAGGATGATATTGTTGACAACAAGAAAGACCAGGACAACCAGCAGAAAGAAATAGAGAATCAGAAGAAGATTCTGGAAACATTAAAAGCAAAACGTAAAGGATAGTTTCAAACCACTTTTAATGAAATGCCATCTGGTTAAAACCGGGTGGCATTTCTATTTCCCCTGTGTTCTTTGTGTAAAACCTTTGTGTTCTTTGTGGTAATCCTTCGACATGCTCAGGATGACAAACCACAAAGTACACAACGAATGCACAAGGGTCACAAAGAAAAGATTAATAGATAATTTAGAAACGGATCTTTTTTCTTCCTTCCTTCACTTCCGATTTTCTTTTTTTATTCTCAATACGTTTTTCTTTTATTGCTTTGGGTGTGGCAGTTGCTATTCTTGCTTTCTTTTTAGTGAGTGCCTGTTTTACCAGCTCATTCATTTTTCTCACTACTTCCTCTTTATTACTGAGCTGGCTGCGGTGCACTTGCGACTTTACTACCAAATAACCTTCAGCATTTATTTTATGTACAAGCTTTTCTTTTAACCGCTGCTTTTCTTCTTCAGTAAATAATAAAGAAGCATCGGGATTCCAGAAACCGATGACCATGGTTTCTACTTTATTTACATTTTGTCCGCCCTTGCCTCCGCTACGGGCTGTTTGAAATTGTATTTCCCTGCTGATGTCAATCATGGGTGCAAGTTAATATTAATACCACTTTTCACCAGACTATGCCGACCCACCCCTCGCCCCTCCCGGGAGGGGATACTACATTACATCATTTATTCTTTATACGATTCATCATCTGCTGATAATAATTGTACAAATCAATAATTCATTTTTACAATAAATGTTTGTTTATCCCCTCCGGGGAGGGGCAGTAGTAACTTACATTAAATGAACGATTAAATGGGGTGGGTCTGAAGAATAGAATTACTGAACGTACAAGTGAGTGACACAACGGACGATGCCCAAAGCTTCAATTGCCGGTATAAAAATCATTTTATTAATAACTATTATCAAACCGTTCAGGCCGCATTTAGTGTCCCGACCGGTAACTATCATGCCCGGCCTTGACAAGTGTCAGCCGCTGCCCCTTAGCAAGCAGGTAATTTAGTCCTCTGAAATCAAACGTTCTTACACCAACCAAAAAATTTGATTATGGAAACCGCTATTGAAAAGGATGTTCAGCCCATCCCCGCACAAAAAAACCATTCTCTTGAAGTAATGGATGGTAACCAGGCTGCGGTGCATATTGCTTATAAAACAAGTGAAGTATGCGCCATCTATCCCATCACACCTTCTTCGCCCATGGGTGAATTTGCCGATGAATGGAGCAGCGATTTAAAAGAAAATATTTTTGGCGAAGTACCTAAGGTTATTGAAATGCAGAGTGAAGCCGGTGCTGCCGGTGCTATTCACGGTGCATTGCAGGGTGGTGCGTTGTCATCCACCTTTACCTGTTCGCAGGGTTTGTTGCTGATGATTCCAAATATGTACAAAATTGCCGGGGAGTTAACTCCTACGGTTTTTCATATCGCTGCCCGATCACTCGCCACTCATGCATTATCCATTTTTGGTGATCATAGCGATGTAATGGCAGTCCGTTCTACTGGTTTTGCAATGTTGTTTGGCAACAGTCCGCAACAGGCACATGATATGGCGATGATTGCAACGGCCTCGACTTTGAAATCCAGTATTCCTTTTTTAAATGTGTTTGATGGTTTCCGCACTTCACATGAATTAAATGAAGTAGAGATTCTTTCTGATGAAATCATTAAGCAGATGATTGATATGGAGGCAGTGGCCCGTCATCGTCACCGTGCATTGAACCCGGAAAATCCTTTTATCCGTGGTACGGCACAAAATCCTGATGTATTCTTCCAAAGCCGTGAAGCTTGTAACCAGTATCACTGGAATGTTCCGGCTATTGTGGAGGAAATGATGCAAAAATTCGAATCACTTACCGGTCGTTCTTATAAATTATTCGATTATTATGGTGATGCCAATGCAGAACGCATTATCATCATTATGGGTTCAGGCGCCGGTGCTGTACAGGAAACTGTTGATTATTTAAATAAACAGGGTGAAAAAGTAGGAGTATTAGAAGTTCACCTGTATCGTCCATTCTCATTGAAACATTTTATGGCGGTATTGCCGGAATCTGTTTCTCAAATAGCGGTGCTCGACCGTTGTAAAGAACCAAATGCAATTGGTGAACCATTGTATATGGACGTTATCAATGCATTAAGTGAAAGTGGCGAGAACAGGAAAACCAAAGTGATTGGTGGCCGTTATGGTTTATCATCCAAAGAGTTTACACCGGGTATGGTGAAAGCTATTTTTGATGAACTGAAAAAAGAACAACCCAAAAATCACTTCACAATAGGTATTGAAGATGATGTTACCAATACCAGTTTGAAATATGATAAACTGTTTTCATTAGAAGACCAGCACCTGTTCCGTGGTTTGTTCTTTGGACTTGGTGCCGATGGTACGGTGAGTGCTAATAAGAATACGATTAAAATTATTGGTGAAGAAACTAATGACCATGTACAGGGTTACTTTGTATATGACTCTAAAAAATCTGGTTCATTAACGGTATCTCATTTACGTTTCAGTCATCAGCCAATACGTTCTACTTACTTAATTAACTCAGCCAACTTTGTTGCCTGTCACCATTTCCATTACTTAGAAAAATATGATATCCTGAAAGATGTGCAGAATGGAGCTACTTTCTTACTCAATGCACCTTATGCAAATGAAGATGTGTGGAATCATCTTCCTAAAAAAATCCAGGAAGAAATCATTCACAAGCAACTGAAATTATATGTTATTAATGCTTCTAAAGTAGCGAAAGAAACAGGCATGGGTTCAAGAATCAATTCTATCCTGCAAACCTGCTTCTTTGCTATTTCCAACGTAATGCCAAAAGATGAAGCGATTGAATACATTAAAAAAGCTATCCGCAAATCTTACGGCAGAAAAGGCGAAGCCGTGGTACAAAAGAATTTTGATGCGGTAGATAAAACACTGGAAAATCTTTCTTTGATTGATTATACAGCGTACAGCATCGGTACTAAAGAAATTGAACCGGCCGTATCTAAAAACGCACCTGACTTTGTACAACAAGTGCTGGCTAAAATTATTGCCGGCGAAGGTGATGAATTACCGGTGAGTGCATTTCCTGCTGATGGTACTTATCCATCTGCTACTACCAAATATGAAAAAAGGAATATTGCTGAGCAGGTTCCGGTATGGGATGCTGATTTATGTTCTCAATGTGGTAAATGTTATTTCGTTTGTCCGCATGCTGCTATCCGTCCAAAAGTGTATAGCAATGATTTATTAAAAGATGCTCCTTCCTTCTTTAAACATACAGCACCAATCGGTAAAGAATTCTTTAAAGATCAGGAATCTTACACTTTGCAGGTGGCAGTAGAAGATTGTACTGGTTGTAATCTTTGCTATGAAGTTTGTCCTATTGAAAGTAAAACTCAACCGGGACATAAAGCTATCAACATGCAGGATGTAATGCCTTTGAAAGAAACAGAAAAACAAAACTGGGATTTTTTCATTGGGCTGCCTGATATTGACAGAACAAGAGTAAACCGTTCTACTGTTAAAGGTTCACAATTACTCGAACCATTGTTTGAGTTCTCCGGTGCCTGCAGCGGTTGTGGTGAAACTCCCTATTTAAAATTACTCACCCAATTGTTTGGTGACAGAATGATTGTGGCGAATGCAACTGGTTGTTCCTCCATCTTTGGTGGCAACTTACCAACCACTCCATGGGCGAAGAACGATGATGGTTGCGGACCAGCCTGGGCCAATTCACTCTTTGAAGACAATGCTGAATTTGGTTTGGGATTGAAACTCGCTACTGATAAAAAACGTGAATATGCTATCTCTCTGCTTAAATCATTGAGCTATGAAGTGGGTAATGAATTAGCGGATGCCATTTTAAATAATGTAGAAGCAACCGAAGCAGAAGTAATAACTCAACGGAAAAATGTGAATCAGTTAAAATCTATCATAAAGAATATTGATAAGCCGAACGCTAAACTGTTAGCGCAGGTTGCAGGTTTCTTAGAACGCAAGTCTATGTGGATTGTAGGTGGTGATGGCTGGGCTTACGATATTGGCTTCAGCGGATTAGACCATGTACTTTCTACAGGTGAAAACATTAATATTTTGGTGCTTGATACAGAAGTATATTCCAACACTGGCGGACAGAAATCAAAATCTTCACCACTCGGCGCCAGTGCTAAATTCTCTGTAAAAGGTAAAACAACCGGCAAGAAAGATTTAGCGATGCAGGCGATTGCCCACGGTAATGCTTATGTGGCTGAAATTGCGATGGGCGCCAATGATGTGCATGCGTTGAAAACAATACTGGAAGCAGAAGCTTATCCCGGTCCATCCATCATCATTGCTTACAGTCATTGTATTGCACATGGATACGATATGTGCCATGGTATAGAGCAACAAAACTTAGCAGTGAAAACTGGTTACTGGCCATTGTTCCGCTTCAACCCGATGAAAGAACAGGGACAACGTTTTGTACTGGACAGTAAAGACCCATCTGTTCCATTAGATGAATTTATGTATCATGAAAACCGTTTTACCGTAATTAAAAACACAGCTCCTGATAAGGCGCATGAGTTCCTTGATTTAGCTAATGAAGGAATTAAGCACCGCTGGGAAAAAATAAATGCATTAAAGTCTCTCTAATCAATAAGTAAGCTGATGTAAGAACAAAAGGGAATGCCGGATGGTGTTCCCTTTGATTTTTTGAAGTGATAGTTAAAAAGATTTGCAGAGACTATTTTTTATTGCCGATAACACTTGCACCGGTTGATATTTCATCAGCAAGATTTTGAATGGTTTTTGTTTCAAACAGTTTTATCAGTTGCGGTTTTATTAATTTATACTGAGAATGCATCGGGCAGGGGTTTACTTCGGAACAACGCTTTAATCCCAATACACATTTTTCAAGTACTTCATCTTCACCCATAACACTCAGCACAGAACGCACCGGTAACTTTTTTGCTTTTTCAGTAATAAAAAAACCTCCGTTTGGGCCTCTTGCAGAACTTATTATTTTATTACCCGAAGTAAGTTGCTGAAGAATTTTTGCAGTAAATGATTGTGGAGAATCAATAGCCTTTGCTATTTCCGGAAGGCCTAACTTTTTTTCTTCAGAACCTTTTTGAGCAATATAGATAACTGCCCGCAGAGCATATTCTGTTGCTTTTGAAAACATGTAATCTGTTTAAAATTAGCTGAGTTGTACTGCAATGTTACACTATTAAACTTAACGATGATGATTGATCCATTCAGCATAGGAATCTTTGGTTTCATATATTTTGAGGCTGTTAAGTTTAATAGTGACAGGTAATTCTTTTTCCAGCTTTTTGCGGATATAAATAAGCAGGTTTTCAGCAGTGGGCTCCACATCCCATTCAACAAGATTCTCGAAGGAGCTGATATCAGTTTTTTTGGAAAGATAATCCCGGGATAAAACCAACTTATGATCAAATGTATCCATTACTGTTCGCATCATCAGCTTCTTTAATTCCTTAAAATCCAAAATAAAACCGGGAGCTGGAATATAGTCATCGCCTGATGCATCATTGCCAGATACAGTTACATGCAGTTCATACGAGTGTCCATGTATGTTTTTACAGGCACCGGCGTAACCATCAATGGCATGAGCCATTTCAAAATGAATAATTTTTGTCAGGAAAAGCATGCTGAAAAATCCGTGTAACCAATAGTTTCTGCACAGGATATTGAAATTTCAATATAAGTGGTCATAAAATAATTAAAGATAAATTTATCCTTAATTATTAACTTTGCCAAATAATTCTGCTATATGGCCAAAACTAATTTTATCGGCTACCTGCTTAATCCTAAAAACTGGTGGCTGCCTTTACTAATTATTTTTATAATCAGCATTGCGGGAGTAACTACGATTGGGGTACATACTTATACAGAAGCTCCTCCCATCCCTTCTTATGTTTCTTCAAAAAACGAAATCATCTTTTCAAAAGAAGACATATTGAAAGGGCAGGCTGTGTTTCAGAAATATGCATTAATGGAATACGGCAGCATGTTTGGTGACGGGGCTAACCGTGGTCCTGATTTTACTGCAGAAGCATTGCACCAGGTTTCGCAATATATGAATGCTTATTACCAGTTACAATTAAAAACTGAAGCGAATAATGATTTACTGAAGAAGGGAATAACAGAACAGGTGAGAGCAGAAATTAAAACCAATCGTTACAATAATACAAATAATACTGTAACCCTAACCGATGCCCAGACATTTGCCATCAACGAACTGGTAAAATATTATAATCAAAAATTTACTGACGCCTCTTTTTCTGGTGCATTTAAGCCAGCAGGCTATATCACTAACAACGATGAAATAAAATCACTCACTGCTTTTTTCTTCTGGGGTTCATGGGTATGTGGTGCAGAAAGACCGGGACAGCAATATAGTTACACTCACAACTGGCCTTTTGATCCTTCAGCAGGAAACACACCCAGTGCAGCCATTGTACTCTGGAGTATTATTGGTTCATTGGGATTAATATTCGGTTTGGGAATTGTATTATACTATCATGGAAAATTAGAAAAACTGGATGACGATGCTTATACCAACAGGGCACAGCCATTTATGACAAGAGGAGAAATAGCAAAATTTCAACCTGATGCTATTCAAAAAGCAACTTATAAATTTTTTTATGTTGCTGTTTTACTTTTTGCTGTACAGGTGCTGGCCGGCATTTTAACGGTACATGACTTTGTTGGGTTTGTCAATTTCTTTGGTTTCAATATTTCAGAACCACTGCCTATTACAGTAACAAGAAGCTGGCATGTGCAATTATCTATCTTATGGATCTCGGCCTGCTGGATAGGCGCTTCTTTTTTTATGATGTCATTGGTGTCTCCCCAACAATCAAAAAAACAGGTAACACTTATCAACACTATTTTCTGGCTTACAGTTGTATTGGTAGCAGGATCCTTTGCTGGAATATTATTAGGACCAAAAGGTCTTATTGGAAAAAACTGGTACTGGCTTGGTCACCAGGGATGGGAATATGTGGAGATTGGAAAATTATGGCAAATCATTCTTGGCGCAGTATTCATTATTTGGGCTATAACATTATATAGGGGCATCAAACCTGTGATGAAGATAAAACAACCATGGGCATTACCTAACTGGTTAGTATATTCCACCTTTAGCATTATTCTGTTATTGATATCTGGATTCATCGCTACTCCCAAAACAAATTTTGTAATTGCCGATTTCTGGCGATGGATGGTAGTACATATGTGGGCCGAAGCATTCTTTGAAGTATTTACCACTGTATTGATAGGGTATTTTATGGTGGTGATGGGTTTGGTAAGTAAACAGGCAGTCATTCGTGTTATTTATTTAGCAACACTTTTATTTCTCGGTTCAGGTTTGCTTGGCATCTCGCATAATTTTTACTGGAATGCAAAACCTGTTGGTACTATGGCGTTAGGTGCTGTATTTTCCACCTTACAAGTAATCCCTTTAGTATTGCTTACTTTAGAAGCCTGGCGTTTCAGCAAATTGCCCAAAGTGCTGGAAAGTAATAACAGAACAAATGGTGATCTCAGTAAACGGTTTGGATTCTCAGAAGTATTTCTTTTTCTTGTAGCCGTTAATTTCTGGAATTTCTTTGGCGCCGGTGTACTGGGTTTTATCATTAATCTTCCTATTGCCAATTATTATGAACATGGAACGTATTTAACCGTTAACCATGGCCATGCTGCATTAATGGGTGTGTATGGAAACCTGGCGTTGGCTGCAGTATTGTTTTGTTGCCAGCTATTATTTAAAGCTGATTGGTGGAAACCACGGCTTATCAAAACTGTTTTCTGGTCAATTAATGCCGGATTATTATTGATGGTATTGCTTGACCTGTTTCCTGCAGGGATATACCAATTCAAAACGGTAACAGAAAATGGATTATGGTATGCCCGCAGCAGTTCATTTATCGAAGGCGCCGGTTTTCAAACACTCACCTGGTTGCGCATTATCGGCGGATCAATCTTTACTGTTGGTGGAGTAATACCGTTAGTGTGGTTTATTATCAGCAGAAGAAAAGGATTGAAAAAGTATTCACCGAAAATTGAAGTCAATGTATTCGAATATGAAGAAATAGAAACTAATTTGGTTGAATATTAAAATACATTTTTTGAGTTGTAAACATTCCGGAACCAGTTATAAATAAATCAGGACAGATTGTAATTGTCTGCCGGTAAGAATAATCAAAGTATCATGAACGAAAACATCATCAAATTTATTAGCCAGCAAACCTGTGCAACTGTGAGTTGCGTAGATGCAACAAACAAACCATACAGCTTTAGCTGTTTTTATGCGTTTAATGAAAAGGAAGGATTACTGTACTACAAATCATCATTAGAAACAAAGCATTCACAAATTATTCTTGAACATCCTTTTGTTGCCGGAACAATATTACCTGATAAGCTGAATAAAATCCGTATAAGAGGTTTGCAGTTTGAAGGTGAAGTATTGCCAGTTACGCATCCCGATGCAAAAAATGCAGCCGATATATATTATCATACCCACCCATTAGCAATGGCAATTGGAGGTGAGGTTTGGACAATAAAAGTCAACAGTATTAAATATACTGATAGTTCACTTGGCTTTGGGAAGAAGGTAGGCTGGCGAAGAGAGGTAAAAGAATTGGTATAATGGATAATATTTTTTCAAATTAATAGAATTTTTACCCACCAATCTATGATTCTATAAGGTAATTTGCCATTACAAATCATCATCATGGCAAACCGCAGACAATTTATACAATCAACAGGTGTGCTGAGTGCAGGAATGTTATTAGGAAAAAATGGATGGTCAGCACCATTAACACCAGATTATATCAGTAATCGTCCGGCAATGGCAGACAGGAAATTTACCAGCACAGCAGTGGAAGAAGTTATTGTAATGATCAAAAAACAATTGCCGAATAAAGAACTAAGCTGGTTATTTGAAAATTGTTTTCCCAATACTTTAGATACAACCGTTGACTTTGAAATCATCAATGGCAAACCTGATACTTATGTGATCACGGGTGATATTGATGCGATGTGGCTGAGGGATAGTACGGCGCAGGTATGGCCTTATTTACCGCTGGTGAAGAAAGATGCTAAACTGCAGGAGCTGATTAAAGGAGTGATCAACCGGCAAACCAAATGCATCCTGCTGGATCCTTATGCGAATGCTTTTTATAAAGATGTAAATAAGATCAGCGAATGGAAAGATGATGTAACGAAGATGAAGCCCGGCATTCATGAACGCAAATGGGAGATTGATAGTTTGTGTTATCCTGTTCGGTTGGCATATGGTTACTGGAAACAAACAGGGGACTCTTCTGTATTTGACAGCAGTTGGAAAGAAGCGATGCAATCAATTATTCAAACTTTTACAGAACAACAACGTTTGCATGATAAAGGCCCATATAGTTTTCAGCGCAACACCACCTGGGCCACAGACGGGGTACCGTTGAGTGGTTATGGTTACCCGGTTAAACCGGTTGGATTAATTGTTTCTACTTTCCGGCCGAGTGATGATTGTACATTGCTTCCTTTTCTTATTCCCAGCAATATGTTTGCCATTGAGATATTGGGTTATATGAGTGAACTGTTAAGTCTGCCTGCTGTTAATGATCTTTCATTAGCTGCCAAAGCAAAGGCATTACAGGTGCAGGTAAAAAAAGCATGGCAGCAATATGGAATTATTCAGCATCCAATGTTTGGCCGCATCATTGCTTTTGAAGTAAATGGTTACGGAAGTTTTCATTTGATGGATGATGCCAATGTTCCTTCTTTATTATCCTTACCATATTTAGGAACGATTGCTCCAAACGATCCGCTATATCTCAATACAAGAAAAGTAGTGCTGAGTGAGAACAATCCATTCTACTATAAGGGAAAAGCAGGTGAAGGTATTGGCGGTCCGCATACCGGTGCCGATACTATTTGGCCAATGAGTATTATTCTGCGGGCCATTACCAGTGTGGATGAAAAAGAAATAAAGCATTGTTTGGATATGCTGATAAAAACACATGCAGGAACAGGTTTTATGCATGAATCATTTCATAAAGATGATGCATCTAAATTTACCCGTAAATGGTTTGCCTGGGCGAATACCTTGTTTGGTGAATTAATAATGAAACTGTATAAAGAACGATCAGCCTTATTAAAAACTATATAACCGTTATTGTTCGTAATAAGGAACTTCATCATGACTGACCATATCTTTCTGTTGCCAGTAAGCCAGTGTAACTACATGTTTATCGGGAGTATGCAGTAGTCTGCCAAAGATGGCATTGATTGGATTGAAGGTATAATCCGTAACGCCTACAGTAAATGTTTCAGGAGCAGGTGGGAGAGGCGGAGCAGTAACAGCGGCTTCTCCTTCTGCAGGTTTTGGCGGAGGTGCAGCTTTAGGCGCAGGACTTGGAACAACAACAACCGTAAAACCATTGTACTCCAGTAAGCTTTTCAAAAAAGCAACTCTATCCGGTTTTACATTCTTTTCCACGATGCCGCATTTAACGCCATCTAATTCTTCAAATTCGTGATTTTTATTTATTGCCATGATGAATATCGAATATTGAACAGAGAATATCGAATTATGAATTATAAAATCACTTCAACATTCGATATTCCTTGTTCGGTGTTCATTATTTATAATTGACTGATGTACTGATATACCCAACTCAATAATCCCACCAGCACAATACCAGCACTGCAAATAATCAATCCTAATTTTTCGGATGCTCCAATAGTTATTTTTTCAATAGGATTATCATTCTTATCCATGAAGATAGCCCTTACTACTTTCAGATAATAATACAGAGACACTACCAGGTTTAACGCTGCAATTACCAGGAACCACAAATATGAATTACCTGCACCCGCTACAATCAAAAACATTTTACCAAAGAACCCAGCTGTTGGCGGAACACCAGCCAATGAAAATAATGCCAGTGCCATTACCCAGCTTAATAATTTATTGTTTTGGTAGAATGCTTTAAAATCACTGATAGTTTCTCTTCCTGTTGCGGATGATACAATACTCACCACGCCAAAGACTGCTAAATTGGAGAACACATATATCAGCACAAAATAAATTACTGCACTGGTAGAGGCATTCGTTCCTCCGCTGATACCAAACAAAATAAAACCAACCTGTGTAATAGACGAGAAAGCAAGGAATCGTTTTAAATTCTGCTGACGTAATGCAAACAAATTACCCGTAATCATAGTGGCGATGGATAATATCACCAGCATGTTATACCATGTCTGTTGCAATGGCGAAAACACTTTATAAAGCGCTGTAATAAAAATAAACGCTACAGAACCTTTGGAGATAACAGATAAGAAAGAAGTAACTGCTATCGGTGCTCCTTCATATACATCGGCTGTCCATAAATGAAATGGTACAATAGAAAGCTTGAACGCAAAGGATGTGAATAAGAAAACAAATGCCAAAATTTGTAATGTACTTCCGTTAAGTGCAGCAGGTAATTCAGCAAAGCTTATTGTACCGGTTGTGCCGTATATCAATGAAATACCAAACAGTAATATCCCGGATGAGAACGCAGAAGATAAGATCATCTTCATGGCTGCTTCGGATGAAGCTTTCTTTTCCAAATCAAAATTGGCCATGGCAGCTACCGGTATGGAGGAAAGTTCCAGTGATAAAAAGAATATCAGCAGGTTACCGCTGGAGATTAAAAAGTTCATGCCAAGCAATGCCGATAACATTAACATGAAGAACTCAGGTAAATGTTTGTGTTGCTTCAACCAGCCTGCTCCGAGTAAAGAGATGAGATAAACACCGAGGTTTAAAATGTTTTTCTCCAAAGCAATCTGCTCGGTATTGGTAAACATGTTGCCAAACAAATTGCCTTCTGAAAAAGTAAATCCCTGTCCAACATTCAGCAATAACAAAAACTGTATTAAAGATAACAGGCTTTCATTCTTCATTCCCTTGCCGAGTTTAATGAACAACAGCAGGAAGATGATGAATGTAATCACCAGTTCATTCTTCATTATTAATAAAAACTCACTCATATAATTTAAAATACTGAACACCGAACAAGGAACATCGAATGATGAAATTATCAGGCGTTCTTTTCCTTACTCTTTTTCGTTTTCTCTGCCATCATATTCCTTTTGGCCGTGTCAATACTTTTGACAAAGATTGATATTAGCTCATCCACTTCTTTCAAACCCTGTTCTGTCAAATCCATTTTGTCCGTCAATGGCACTGCTTTAGTTATTCTTAAAGCATTTTTCGTTTCCCTCAATTCTTTTAATAATATCTTCAATTTGTGTACAAAGTCTGCTCTTGATTCTGCACTTTGTGCTTCTCCATAATGCAAGGCCGGAGATGTGCCTGAACGAACTACTTGCCCTCCAATATGAATTCCAGCTCTTGTATTATAAAGACTTTCTGTAATTCTGATTATCAGAACAGCAAATTCAATCAGCCGCTCTTCTAAATCATATTTTCTGCTCTCGCTCATATAATATGATTTTTAGTTTATCAATCAATCTTTCACTTCATCATTCATTATTCCCTGTTCATTATTCGATATTCAACAAACTTCTTATTTCCCCGAAATTTTGTTCATAATAATTTCTGCACCTGGCTTGATTAAATCGTTTAACCAGAACGGTGCGACACCAATTGCTACAATACCAATAATTAAAATAGCCGCCGCTAATTTTTCATTCCAGCTGGCATCACTTAATCGGGTGTATGTTTCTTTAATCGGTCCCATTGCCACTTGTCCGATAGCTCTTAAAATATATACTGCTGTTACCACAATGGACATACAAGCTATTACCGTTGCGATACGATGGAATGCATCCGCATTTTGCCAACTACCCATAAACACCGTCATCTCTGCTACAAAACCACTAAAGCCAGGTAACCCCAATGAACATAAACCGGCAATAAATAAAACAGTCATGGTGAAAGGCATTACTTTCAGCAATCCTCCCATTTCATTTATTTGTCTTGTATGTGTACGTTCATATATTATTCCGATAACTGCAAAGAATAAGGCTGTCATCAAACCATGACTTACCATTTGCATAACGGCACCAGTGATAGCAGTTTTGGTCAGCATACCTATTCCTAACAAAACAAAGCCACAGTGACTGATGGATGAATATGCATTCATGTATTTTAAATCCCGCTGCATCATGGTAGCGAAGGCACCATATAAAATAGCAATGGATGATAACACGATAATCCAGGAAGAATATTCCTGTGCACCTTGCGGCATTAAATAAGTTGCTACTCTTAAACAACCATAACCTCCTAATTTCATGGAAATACCAGCGAGGAACATTGATCCTGCTGTTGGTGCAGATGAGTGACCATCGGGCACCCATGTGTGAAAAGGAAATAATGCTGTGAAAATTCCGAAACCAACAAACAGGAATGGGAAGAATAATTTTTGAACTGCCGGTGAAATACCAGCTTGTGCTAACTGAATTATATCAAAACTTTTATGCTCTCCATTACCAAAATACATTCCTAATATTCCAACAATTACCAATGAAGAACCAGCCATCAGCATTAAGGCAAGTTTATTGGCACTGTATTCTTTTTTACCACTGCCCCATGTTCCTATCAATAGATATTTTGGTATCACAGCAATTTCCAGGAAGAAGAATAAGACAAATAAATCTAATGAGATAAAGAAACCATAAGCACCCATGGCCAGCAAGATGAGTAAGAAATAAAATTCTTTCGTCATCTTTTCTACTCTCCATGATACCAATACACCAGCTACCACAACCAATGCAGTGAGTAATATCATAGCTACAGAAATGCCATCCACACCAATATGAAAGTTGATATTGAGTGAAGGAAAGAGAGCATAGTTTTGTTCAAACAACATTTGCGCTGCCACACCGGCGGCTCTTTCTTTCTGAAACAAATAAATCAAAGCTATTGCCAATACCAGCTGCAAAGCGGAACCTGCAAAAGCAATACTTCTTACCTGTTGAGTGTTACGGGAAAGTAAAACACCAACAGCAGTTAATAATGGTAGTCCTATTAATAATAAAAGATTCATTACAGTCAATTACAATTTATTTCCAAACATAAATAAACAGTAAAGCCAGTGCCACCGCACTTACTAAAAAGTAAATAGCATATTGCTGTACTTTACCTGATTGAACACTTTTTATTCTTTCACTTATGTCTTGAGTTGTATTACCGGTAAAGTTCACTAAACCATCCACTACTGTTTTATCAAACCAGGCAGCCGGACGGGCAACGAGATTGAATAAAACTTTTTTGGTAATGAACAAATAGAGTTCATCAATATAAAATTTATGATAAGCCGATTTATACAATCCGCTTAATGAAGCAGCCAGTTTAGCAGGCTTCTCATTTTCATTTTTGTATAACCACATAGCGGTTAAGATGCCAATCAATCCGAGTGCAACAGGTGCAATAGAAAAACTTAAATGAAATTCACTTTCTAATGCTTTACCATCAGAACTTACAAAATGTCCAAATGGAATATAACCGGCGAATACAGCACCCACAGCTAACAACAACAACGGTAGCATCATTGCCGCACCACCCTCGCCGTGGTGTTCACCATGCACCTCACCCCGGCTCTCTCCTCGGGGAGAGGGAGAGTTCCAGAAGATAGAGAAATACAAACGGAACATATAAAAAGCAGTTAGTCCGGAAGTGATTAAAGCAATCCAGTAAATAATTGCATTATGCTGGTAAGCGGCCAGTAATATTTCTTCTTTACTAAAGAATCCTGCCAGTAAAGGAAAACCGGCAATAGATAAACATGCCAGCAAGAAAGTAATATGTGTAATGGGTAAATGTTTGCGCAATCCACCCATATCTTTCATGTCGTTACTATGTACATAATGTATCACTGCACCTGCACCTAAGAACAGCAATGCTTTGAACATAGCATGTGTAAACAGGTGGAACATAGAAGCAGTATAACCTAATCCATCTTCACCACCATATTTTGAAACACCTAATGCAAACATCATGTAGCCAATCTGGCTCATGGTGGAATATGCCAATACTCTTTTAATATCTGTTTGTGTACAGGCAATGATAGCTGCGAACAAAGCAGAGATGGCACCAACATTGGCAACTATGCTCAATGCATCCGGTGCAGACAACGCAAATACAGGAAACAGTCTTGCTACTAAATAAACACCAGCCACCACCATTGTTGCAGCATGTATCAATGCAGAAACAGGAGTGGGGCCTTCCATTGCATCGGGCAACCAGATGTGTAAAGGGAACATGGCACTCTTACCGGCGCCACCAATAAATACCAAAGCCAACCCCCATGTTAATGCTGATACACCGAGGAATGACGAAGCAACAGCTGTTTTTAATTCAGATGATTCAGGTGAAGTTAATTTTTGTATGAGTGTATTGAAATCTAAAGTGCCTGAATAGAACGATAACACTAAAATGCCAATCAAAAATCCTAAATCAGCAAAACGTGTAACGATGAATGCTTTTTTAGAAGCTGCCACTGCACTGGGACGGTCATAATAAAATCCAATTAGCAAGAATGATGATACACCCACCAGTTCCCAGAAGATATATATCTGGAAAATATTAGAGGAGAGTACCAAACCAAGCATGGAAAAAGTAAAGAGTGATAAGTAAGCATAATACGTACTATATCTTTCTTCATCTTTCATATATCCTAAGCTGTAAACATGCACCATCAAAGAAACAAAAGTCACCACTACAATCATCATCGCTGAAATCGGGTCGAGAATGATACCCATATCAATGGATACATCTTTGCTGAACTCCAGCCAGGTATATTTTAAAGGAATGAGTTTTTGGTAAACATCATTTACTTTTCCATAATCAAAGAAATAACCATAAGCAGTATAAATAGCAAGTCCTGCGGAAATGAGTAATATCAATGTTCCGATAATGCCGGCACTGTTCTTAAAAACTTTCTTGCCAAATAATCCCAGCAGTAAAAATCCTGCTAACGGAAGCAGAGGAATAAGCGCTATGTTAATTGCGTTGGGCATTAATTATTATGTTGAATTTTGAATGATGAATGTTGAATTATGATTTCATTCAACATTTAACATACAACATTTAATATTTCAGTTCTTCAGCATTCTCCACATCAATTGATTGGTGACTGCGGTACAGGTTGATGATGATCGCTATCGCAACAGCTGCTTCTGCTGCCGCAATCGCAATTACAAATACTGTAAAGAATACACCATCCAGGCGGTGTGGCCATAGATATTTATTGAATGCAATAAAGTTCAGGTTCACACTATTTAAAATCAGTTCCACACTCATCAGCATGGTAATAAGGTTTCTTCTTGTTAAAAAACCATACACGCCAATAAAGAACAGTGCGGCACTGATAAATAATAAATGATATAATCCGGGTTGCGTCATGTTGTTTCCGGTTTAGTTCTTAAAGCAATGACGATACAACCAATCATGGCTGCCAGCAATAACATCGATACTACTTCAAAAGGAAGTGCATATCCACTTTCATCCACATTCAGCATTTGTGTACCTATATTGGCAACGGTTGCTTCCACAGCATCGCCAGTTGATTTATTAAAACTGTGTTTCCATACCTGCACCATCGTCAGGGCAAAGCCACAGAATGCTGCCAGTGCAGAAAATATTTTTCTTCCAATTTGTTGCTTGGGTAATAACTCACCTGCCTGTTGAGTTAAGAAGATGGAGAAAATGATGAGTACCACAATTCCACCTACATACACTACAATTTGTACAGCGGCGATAAATTGATAATTGAGCCAGAAATAAATTCCTGCAATACCAATTAGTGAGAACAATAAATAAATGGCTGCACGGAAGATCTGTCTTGTTGTAACAGATAATAAACCGCTTACTAAAGTAAGTGCAGCCAGCAGGTAAAATATAATAGTAGCTCCGTTCATTATTCCACTCCTTCCATAATTTTAGAACCAGGTTTATTCAGCACCTTGGTGAGTTGTGACCTGTCGAACACACTGTGTTCAAATGTTTGTGCCATCTTAATAGCATCAGAAGGACAAGCTTCCACGCAGAGATTACACATGGTGCACAATTCAAGGTGATAAACCAGTTTATCAATAGCTTTCTTTTTCTTTCCGTCGGGTGTTATATCAAACTTGGTGATGACTTTGATCGTTCCGTTAGGACAAGCCAGCTCACAAGCGGTACAACCAGTACAACGATGTTCGTTGTGTTCATCATGCGGCATCACCACTTCACCTTTAAATCTTTCAGGAAGATTTAAAGTATCCCTGTTATCAGGATATTGCTGGGTGATGATTTCTTTGTGATGTGTAAAATAATATCCTGTCCGCTTCATACCGGTGGCCAGCGATTTTATCGCACCAAACACATCTTTTATGTAATCAACTAAGAACATGTTTATAGTTTTTAGTTTATAGTTTTTAGTTCTTAGTTAATTGGTACGACAACCATAAACCAAAAACAATAAACCATAAACAATCAAAAATGCCATTTTAATATAGCCATCGCTGTTACCAGTAAGATGTTAATCATACTGATGGGTAACAAATACTTCCACTCTAAATTCAACAACTGGTCAATCCTTAATCTTGGAAATGTCCAGCGGAACCACATGATGAGAAATATTAAAAAGAACGTTTTTCCAAAGAACCAAATACTGGATGGTATCCAATCCATGATGTTATTAAAACCAGTCCAGTTACCAATATGAAAAGGCATCCATCCGCCGAGGAACAATGTTGCCCCAATCGCACATACTATAAACACATTCGCATATTCCGCTAAGAAGAACAAAGCGAATTTCATTCCTGAATATTCTGTATGAAAACCGGCAGTTAATTCTGATTCTGCTTCTGCTAAATCGAAAGGTGCACGGTTGGTTTCTGCTGTTACGGCAATAATGAAAGTGATGAAGGCAATGATAGCTGGAATATGCCCTTTAAAAATCCACCAGCCATTTGCCTGTGAGTTTACTATTTCTGATAATTGTAAACTTCCTGTCAGCACTACAATAGAAAGAACAGATAATCCTGCAGATAATTCATAACTCACTATCTGTGCACCGCTGCGCATAGCGCCGAGCAATGAATATTTATTGTTGCTTGCCCAGCCTGCCATTAATATACTGATAACTGAAATAGAAGAAATAGCAGAAACATATAACACTCCAATATTCAAATCCCACAGTTGAAAATCTTTAGCAAAAGCAATTGGAGCTAATAACAACATCGCTACTATCATCGCAATGTATGGCGCAAGGTTGAATAAAAACTTATCAGCACCATTTGGTGTCATTCCCTCCTTCACTAATAATTTTAATGTATCAGCGAGTGATTGCAATAAACCTTTCGGACCAACACGGTTAGGACCTAAACGAATCTGCATCCACGCAGAAACTTTACGTTCCATAATTACCAATACCAATCCTAAAACAGCAAACAAACTAATAACTGCCACACCAGCAATCACCATTTCAATAATGGTTGTCCAGGTGGCATTGAATGTTTGACTCAGCCATTCATGAATACTATTCGCTATTTTAGAAAAACTCCACATTACTGATTATTATAAATGTTGAATTTTAAATTTTGAATTGGACTGCTTTAATTCAACATTTAAAATTTATAATTCAAAATATTATCTGTCAATGTCCGGTATCACTAAATCAAGTGTTCCCATTGCAGCAATCAAATCTCCAATCTTTGCACCCTTCACCATATGATTTAAGATGGAGAGATTGGAAAATCCCGGTGAGCGGAATTTGATTCTGTAAGGCGTTGTTCCACCTTCACTTACTATATAAACTCCCAATTCACCTCTTGCTGTTTCCACTCTTGTATAAAATTCACCTTTGGGTAATTTTAATACGGCTTTTGTTTTTGCCTGGAAATCTCCTTCGGGAATATTATCAATTAACTGTTCAACGATTCTTATCGATTGATTCATTTCTTTCAGCCTAACTAAATATCTCGCAAAAGAATCGCCGGCTGTTTCTAATACTTCATCAAACTCCAGCTTATCATAAATTTCATAAGGATATAATTTTCTTATATCGCAGCTTACACCACTTCCTCTTGCTACCGGGCCGGTACAGCCATATGAAATAACATCTTCGGCCGATAAAACTCCCACACCTTTCATGCGATTCTGGAAGATGATATTACCGGTTACCAGTTCATCGTATTCATGGATCTTACTTTTATATAATTGTAAAAAGTCTTTTACTCTTTTTTGAAAGTTGGGATGAATATCATGCATCACACCACCGGGCACCATATAGTTCATGGTTAATCTTGCCCCGCAGGTTTCTTCCATAATATCATTGATGGTTTCTCTTTCTCTAAACGCATGGAAGAATGGAGTGAAAGCACCCACATCCATCGCCATTGCTCCCCACCATAATTCATGCGAAGCAATTCTGGTGAGTTCATCCATCAGTACTCTTATCACCTGTGCCCTTGCCGGAACTTCAATCTGCATTCCTTTCTCTACACATAAAGCACAGGCATGATTATTAATATGAGCTGAGAGATAATCCATCCTGCTCGTTACATAAATGAACTGGCGGTAAGTTAAACTCTCACACATCTTTTCAATAGAACGGTGAATATAGCCAAGGTGAGGTTCAATATTTATAATCGTCTCCCCATTTAATGTAATTACCAAATGCAACACACCATGGGTGGCAGGATGCTGTGGCCCTACGTTAATAGTAAAAGTTCCTTCTCCTCCTTCAAGAGGAACTTTAGATACATCACTTACTATTTGAGTTTCTCTGTACATCTTTAATCAATAATGAATATCGAATATTGAACAATGAATGATGAAGTTTTTACTTCGTTATTGGATATTCCCTGTTCATTATTCATTATTTACAACTTTATCATATTAACCGGGTCTTCAAAATCTTTTCTTAACGGATTTTTTCCTTCCCATCCATCGGGTAAAATCAATAAACGCAAGTCAGGATGGTTTAAAAAGTTTACACCAAACATCTCATACACTTCTCTTTCATGAAAATCTGCTGTACGCCATATATGGCTCACTGTTTCTATCTCCGGTTTGTTTCTATCTAATTTTGCTTTTACTACTATATTGTGGCGATGTTTTGTTGATGAAAGATGATACACCATTGTGAGGTGAGTCTTCCAGTCAATACAGGTGAGGCAGAATAAATAATCGAAGTATAAAGATGAATCGTTTCTTAATTGCTGAGCAAAGAATAACCAGTCTGCCGGTTCAATATTTATATTGAGCCATTCACCACCTTCCTCATAAGTGGCTGTGGGTAGCAGTTCGGTAATTTTGGTTTTTAATTCTTCGTTCGTCATTTACTCTTTATCCGGTTAATTGTTTTATTCCTTATGGGGTGGAAGTTTTTATTTGTTCCCTTGTCATTCCCATTTTTATTTTTTCCTGCAAGGATATTAATGCATGTAACAACGCCTCTGGCCTTGGCGGACAACCAGCCACATACACATCCACTGGTATCACATGGTCGGCACCTTTTACAACAGAATAAGTATTATAAAAGAAAGGTCCACCGCTGATGGCACAGGCACCCATCGCAATTACATACTTGGGGTCAGCCATCTGGTCGTATAATCTTTTTAATACAGGCGCCATTTTGTTAACGATGGTTCCTGCTATAATAATTACATCTGCCTGTCTTGGTGTAGCACGGGCTACTTCAAAACCAAACCGGGAGAAATCATATTTCGCAGAAGCAGTAGCCATCATTTCAATACCACAGCAACTGGTGGCAAATGTTAATGGCCAGAGTGAGTTGGAACGGGCCCAGTTGATAACATCATCCAGTTTGCTCAGCACAATGCCTCCGCCCGGCAGATCATGAACCTGTCCCGGAAACTGCTGTGCTGTATTTACCTGCTCACTCATATATATTATATAATAACTTTAAACCTTAAACTTTCAAACCTTCAACTCAATTACATCCATTTTAATGCCCCTTTTTTGTGTGCATATAAAAACCCTACAAATAATATAAAGAAGAATATAACTATTTCTACTAATGCAATCCATCCTACTTTTTTAGCTACTACCGCCCATGGATAAAGAAATACCAGTTCCACATCAAATATTAAAAATATAAGAGCAAAAAGGTAATAACCTACGTTTAATTGTATCCATGTTTTTCCTTTGGTGGGAATACCACACTCGTATGGTTCACCTTTTTGTTTATTGGTGGTGGATTTGGTTAAGATTTTGGCAATTAATATGGCGATAGAGGAAAAGGCAAGCGCAGCTATTATTAAAACAATCATCGAGGATGCACCCATACGGAAATATTTGATTTGATAAATTTAAGGATAAGGCTGAAATTTCCTCAAAGATTATTCTCATATTTTGTAATGAGAATAATCAAGTCAGGTTTATCTTAGTTATAGTAAGGGAAAATACCCGACTTTTAACGAAATATGAGAACAGTAATACAAAGGGTAAGCAATGCATCGGTAAAAGTGGACGGACAAATAACAGGTGCTATTGAAAAAGGATTGCTGGTTTTATTGGGAATTGAAGATGCAGATACAGAGGAAGATATTGAATGGCTCAGTAACAAAATTGTTAACCTGCGAATTTTTGATGATGAAAATGGAGTAATGAATTTATCAGTTAAAGATGTTGATGGAAAAATATTGCTGGTGAGCCAGTTTACGCTGCATGCGGCTACTAAAAAAGGAAACCGGCCTTCTTATATTAAAGCCAGCAAACCGGAGATTGCCATACCGATGTATGAAAAGATGATTGTGCAATTAGAAAAAGATTTAGAAAAGAAAGTTGAATGCGGTGTGTTTGGTGGAGATATGAAAGTACAGTTGCTGAATGATGGACCGGTGACGATTGTGATTGATACAAAGAATAAAGAATAATTTGGCAATTTGAAAATGAAAACCCCGTCAGCGGTTGAAGACCCTGACGGCGGTTATCCTAAATAATAAAAGAAATTTTATGGAGATAACATTAAAACAAGCACAGGCCGATGTAGATAATTGGATTAAGACTGTAGGAGTTCGTTACTTTTCTGAATTAACGAACATGGCTATTCTTACTGAAGAAGTAGGAGAACTGGCCAGCATAATGGCCCGCAAATATGGCGACCAGTCTTTCAAGGAAAGTGATAAAAATAAAAACCTGGCGGATGAAATGGCGGATGTGCTGTGGGTATTGCTTTGTCTCGCCAATCAAACAGGTGTTGATTTAACTGAGGCGCTGCAAAAGAATTTTGAGAAGAAGAATATTCGGGATGCCAAAAGGCATCAGCAGAATGAAAAGTTGAAGTAGTTTTCCCTTCAAAAAAGCCGGTATTTACTTTAATAAATCAGGCTTCTGGCTATCTTTGCGGCCATTATGGCAACAGTTGATAATAATGTATTCCAGGCGATCATTTCCCATGCTAAAGAATATGGTTTTGTATTTCCTTCCAGTGAAATATATGATGGTTTAAGTGCGGTGTATGATTACGGTCCTTGGGGTGTGGAATTAAAGAAGAATATCCGTGAATACTGGTGGAATGAAATGACCCGTATGCATGATAATATTGTGGGTATAGATGCCGCCATTTTCATGCACCCAACTACCTGGAAAGCTTCCGGTCACGTAGATAATTTTAGTGACCCGATGATTGATAACAAGGATAGCAAAAAACGCTATCGTGTTGACCATTTGATAGAAGCACATGCAGAAAAGCTGAACGCTGAAGGCAAAACGCAGGATGCGGAAACTATATTAACTGCCATGGATGCTTTGCTGGCGAAAGAAGATTTTGCCGGCTTAAAGCAATTGATTGAAGATAATAAAATGACCTGTTCAGTTAGTGGTACATGTAACTGGACGGATGTACGCCAGTTCAACCTCATGTTCTCTACTGAATTTGGTTCTACTGTCTCCACTGATGACGAAGACAATAAAATATACCTGCGACCGGAAACAGCACAAGGTATATTCGTAAACTTTCTGAATGTGCAAAAAACAGCGAGGATGAAAATTCCTTTTGGTATTGCACAGGTTGGTAAAGCATTTCGTAATGAAATTGTGGCCCGCCAGTTCATCTTCCGTATGCGGGAGTTTGAACAAATGGAAATGCAGTTCTTTATTCGACCCGGTTCACAAAAAGAATGGTATGAGTTCTGGAAAGCAGAACGGATGAAATGGCACCAGGCTTTAGGAATTCCAGCGGCTAAATATCGTTTTCATAATCATGTTAAATTAGCTCACTATGCTGATGCTGCCGTGGATATTGAATATGAATTTCCTATTGGCTGGAAAGAAGTGGAAGGTATTCATAGCCGTACCGATTTTGATTTGGGTAATCATCAAAAGTACAGTGGAAAGAAAATGCAGTACTTCGATAATGATTTGAACGAAGCAGGAAAACCAATAGGCAATTATGTTCCGTATGTAATTGAAACCTCCATTGGTTTGGACAGGATGTTCCTGCTGGTATTGTCTCATTCATACGCCGAAGAAAAGTGGACTAAAGAGGATGGAAAGGAAGATAGTCGTGTAGTTTTAAGAATACCAACAAGAGTAGCTCCCATAAAAGTGGCCGTATTACCTTTATTAAAGAAAGATGGTTTACCAGAAATAGCCCGTGAGCTAATGAAAGAATGCAGGGATGATTTTTATTGTTTTTATGAAGAGAAAGATACCATTGGTAAGCGTTATCGCCGCATGGATGCATTGGGAACCCCTTTCTGTGTAACCATTGACCACCAAACCAGGGAAGACAACACCGTGACTATCAGGTACAGGGACACAATGGAGCAGGAGCGGATTCCACTATCAAAAGTTAGAGAAATTGTACTTGGGAAAATTAAGTAGCCTGATATATAATTTTATGATATTTTTGCGTTTAAACGGTTTGAATGTACCCGTGATGTTAGGTTTTAAGTAAACGGTCCCTATGTTTGGCAACCTTAATTAATTTAAATATCATTATGGAATTTCATTTGACATTAGTTGAATTATTTTTCGTAGCTTTTTTCCCCTTTGCTATCTCGTTATTCTTCCGTCAGTTTACCATTAATAAGCTGAGGAAAAACATAAAAGAATTGGGTAACGAGTTACAAATGTGTAATGAACACCTGTTAAGCTCCCAGCAGGAAAATGGGGAACTCCGTAAAAAAATCGATCAGTTGGAAGATGAGCGTAAACGGGTAGAAATGCTGAGAGAGGAAACAAAGAAAAAAAGCTCGGCAGCATAAAGAGAAAATGGTAACAACTTATAAAAATAAATCCCGTCCCCAACATGTTGGGGACGGGATTTATTTATTTGGAGTAATTCACTGTATCTAAAGATCAGTATTAAATTCTGCAACTACTTCTTCTTCACGGTTTTCATTCCATTCCACAATAAAATTATTTCTTCCTTCACCGGTTAAGATGGTCATAAACCGCTGCTGCGCTAATTCTAACAGCGATAAGAAAAGAAAGATGGCGTGAATGCGGTTTTCGCAAACATCAAATACCTTTTCAAAAGCCATTGTTTTTTCTTTCTTCACAGTATCTAATACATAATCACGACTGCCTTCCATTGTGTAGTTATATTTTACTACCGTATGTACAGGCTTGTTGTTGCGGTCATTCATTTTCTTCATTACCCGTTCAAACGTCTTCATCAGTTTGAAAAGCGTAATGGATTGTATTTCGGTTCCTTCTCCGCTTTCTTCTCCTATAATGGACAATTCATCTTTAATGTTTCCACGTTTCAGCATCTGCAAACGTCTTGCTTCCATTTCGGCCATTTGCAGAGAAGCTTCTTTATATCGCTTGTATTGAAGCAGCTTATCAATCAGTTCCTGGCGTGGATCTATTTCATTACCCTGTGCATCTAATTCTTTTCTTGGCAACAACATTTTTGCCTTGATACGCATCAGGGTAGAAATAAAAAGGATAAATTCACTGGAAAGTTCAATATTCAGTTTCTCTCCTTCATGAATGAAATCAAGAAAATCTTTAATGATCCTGGTGATGGGAATATCATAAATGTCCAGTTCATCTCTTTCTATAAAGAACAGCAGAAGATCGAAAGGACCTTCAAATTGTGATAATTTAATCTGGAATGTTGCGGTATTCACACGGTTCAATTTTATAAGAAAACAAAATCCCAATCCGATGCTGATTGGGACATTGCAAATTTAAAGTTTACAGCCTAAATCGGGGATTTAATTTTTCACATAAATGAGCTGTTTATTCAGAACTTATAAGCAAGTCCGATGCCCATAAGCTCTTTCAGTTGAAGTTTTGGTCCACCGGAAGTACCATCTTTATTAACTGTTTTTACATCATTATCGTAGATCATATCAACATTCAAATTCATGTTTATGAACTTAGTCACTTTTACTGCCAATACATTTGTCCAGAAAATATCTATGTTTTGGGGTTCGTGTTTGTAATTAGAAAAAAGATCAAGCCTTGTTTTATAAGTGGCATTGGTACTAATATTTTTAAAATAATTGACAGATAAGTAAGCACCAATTTCATTGACTGATTTTTTTCCCGGTGTTACACCAAATGCTCCCGCTGATGAAAGTGAATCATCATTCACAATTACCCATCTTGATGTGATGGGAGAAATAAATAGAGAAAAATTGTCGTTAGGTTTAAAGTCCATACCAATGGAAGCGAGTAAATAAGCCGGTGCAAAAAAGCCGGAAGTTTTTACTTTTCCATCTTCAGCAGGGTAAGCAAAACCATCTGCAAATTGTGTTCGCAGGTTTACCAAACCACTCAGGTACCATTTGGGAGCAACTTCATAACCATATTTGGATAAAAGATCAATACGGTCATCTGCTTTCCGCTGACCCAAACTGGTAGTATTAACCATACCATAAGCGAGGTCAAGATTATTATCCCAGGAGTGTTTTCCCTTTTTGTAAAAAGCATAAAGGTTGAGAAAGCTGGTTAAGGAAAAAGTGGATTTGTCACCACCAGCAGCCCAGTTGCTTAATGTTCCCTGGTTAACATTCAAATTAAACAGGCCACCTGTCTTCCATGTTTTAACTGCAGTATCAGCCGCATCTTTTTTTATTTCTTTGGCGGCATCTGCTTTAAGATTTTTTACAGTTGCATCCTGTGCATGCATAGAAATTACGAAGGAGGAAAGCAACATAATTAGAAGGTTTTTTTTCATATCATTTTATTTAAAGGTTGAGCAATAAAAAGCGGCACCGAAAACCGGATGCCGCTAAGTCTAATGAGCAATATTATTTTTTAAGAGAATCTCTTATCTCCATTAATAATTTGTCAGTAGAGGAAGGTTCAGCTGGTGCTGGTGGAGCTTCGTTCTTGGATTTGTTGATGGCTTTAATAATGAGGAACATCACAAATGCAACGATTATAAAATCAATTACATTGGTTACAAATGTGCCCCATTGCAAAGCAACAGCAGGATCACCAGATACAACTTTACCTGCCGCATCTTTTACTTCAGTGCTTTGCCGTAATATCCAGGCTTTGTCATTGAAATTAGCGCCACCAGTAATTAATGTAATGAGTGGCGCAACTAATCCTTCAGTAAAAGCGGTGATAACTTTGCCAAATGCAGCACCCATTACAAAAGCTACTGCAATGTCAACGAGACTGCCCTTCATGGCAAACTCTTTAAATTCTTTAAGCATTCCCATAATAAAATTGGTTTTAGGTTAAGAAATAAAAATGAATGTGGTTTTTACCAATGCGGAAGGATAAGTAATGCTTAAATATAGGAATTTCTATGTAACTGCAAAATGATTTGCAAATGAATAATTGTTAAGCTGCTAAATTTGCACCTCAGCGGAAAAACAATTTAGATGAAAGCGAAATCAACGGACTGGATAATATTTATTGGTATTTGTTTTATCTGGGGCAGTTCTTTTATACTGATGAAAAGAGGAATGTTTGATAGTGCCGGTAATGCTACTTTATCAGCTTTTCATGTAGCAGCACTCCGAATGCTGTCTGCCGGGGTGATATTAGTGCCTGTTGCGGTCAAAAGTTTTCGCAATATACCGGTGAGGCGGTTTGGCTTGCTGATATTGTCAGGATTGATCGGTAGTTTTTTTCCGGCCTTTTTATTTTGTATTGCTGAAACAAAGATCAGTAGTGCTCTTGCCGGTACATTGAATGCGGTAACACCTATTTTTGTAATCATCATCGGGGCAGTATTTTTTCATAACAAAGTGGCTGTTCAAAAAGTGATTGGCGTGGTGGTGGGGCTTATAGGAAGCATCCTGTTATTTCTTTCACATGGTTATGAAGATATGGGTTATACAGGCTACGCATTTTTTGTTTTGCTGGCAACAATCATGTATGGAGTGAATGTAAATATCGTTCAACGCCATTTAAAAGATATTCCTTCGGTGCAAATAGCAGCTATTGGTTTTTCGCTTTTAATTCCGGCTTCTCTTTTCGTATTATATTTTACCGGTTATTTTAATTTGCCCTTATTAAAAAATGAATACCTGCTATCAACTTTCTTTTCCTGTTTATTGGGTGTGATGGGTACCGCTTTTGCTTCCATTATATTTTATGTATTGGTAAAACGAACCAGTGCTTTATTTTCATCATTGGTTACCTATGGAATTCCTTTTGTAGCTATAGGGTGGGGTTTATTGGCAGGAGAAACAGTTACATTAATACAGGTAGCTTGTCTGGCTATTATTTTGCTGGGAGTTTATTTGGTCAACCGGCAATAAAAAATCCGGCTATTACTAACCGGATCTCTTAATTAAATATTTCATTGGGCTTACACAGACATAATTTCTTTATCCTTAGCCTGGAGGTGTTTATCGATAAGTGCAATATGTTTATCCGTCGTATCCTGCACCTCTTTTTCAGTGTCTTTAGCTGCATCTTCACTCAACCCGTCTTTCTGCAATTTTTTAATTTTTTCAATGGCATCTCTGCGAATATTACGGATGGCCACTTTTGAATGTTCGCCTTCTGCGTTTACTTTCTTTACCAGTTCTTTTCTTCTTTCTTCCGTTAACGGTGGTAAGAATAAGCGAATTTGCACACCATCATTTTGAGGAGTAATACCAATGTTAGCAGCGATGATAGAACGTTCAATGGGCTGCAGCATATTTTTTTCCCATGGTTGAATGGTGATGGTTCTTGCATCCAGTACAGTAATATTTCCAACCTGGTTAACAGGAGTGGGGTTGCCATAATAATCTACCACTAATCCATCCAGCATTTGCGGGGTAGCCCTTCCGGCTCTTATTTTAGTAAGTTCCGATTCAAGATGGGCAATAGCCTTTTGCATGTGATCTTTGGTCTCATTCAGTATTGAAGCAATATCAGCCATAAAATAAAATTTTAGCGGAGCAAAGCTAACTAATCAGGAGCAAAAAATGAGAAAACTATTATTCGTCGTTGACAACAGCTTTGGGTTTTATGAAAGGGATAACTTTTGTTTCCTTTTCATTTTCTTCTTCAGATGCAGCAAATAATTTTGGTTTCGGCTTTGAGTAAAAAAGAATAGAAATTACGGAGAAGCCGGTACTCACCATGCCAAAGATGAGCCAGGTGCTGCCTGCGTTTCTGAAAAAATAAGCAATAGCCGCAAATAGAATATTGGCAGTAACAATGGTGAATGTTACCATCTTATGTGACAGACCTCTGTCAAGTAATAAATGATGAATATGATTTCGATCCGGGCTAAAGGGTGAACGACGATATAAAATGCGTATGCCAAACACTCTCAGGGTATCAAATAAAGGAATCATTAAAATTGCAAAACCAATTGCGGGTGCTGCGGCCAGTGGTGCTAACCCACCTAAATGTGGATCATCAGCAGCATTAATGAATTTAATTACTAAAATCGAATTCACTAAGCCTATCAGCATGGCACCCGTATCACCCATAAAAATTTTGGCCGGAGAATAATTGAAAATAAGGAATGCTGCTAATGAACCGGCCAAAGCAAAACCCATTACCGAAAACATGAGTTGATTAACGCTGAAGAAATACAATCCAAAAGCAGCGGAAGTAAACACGCCTAAAGAGCCGGCCAAACCATCAACGCCATCAATTAAATTAAACGAGTTAATGACCACAATAACGGTGAAATAAGTTAATGCAAGGCTAAAGAATTCCGGTAATTGCTGTACCCCCAAAAAACCGTGCATACTAATAATTTGTACGCCACCTTTATAAATAATGATAAAGGCTGCCAATAACTGTCCCAGAAATTTTTTGATGGGAGATAAAATGAGAATATCATCTTTCAATCCAAGGAAAAAGATTACCAATGAAGCAGCAATATAATATTGAAGTTCGGAACTCTGTTCGGGAGATGCAATGAGAATTGCGAGTAAAAACCCTGCATAAATACCCAAACCTCCCAGAGATGGGATAGGACTGCTGTGAATTTTGCGTTCATCGGGTTCGTCGTATAATTTTTTTATATCGGCTACTCGTATAATTACAGGTATAGCATAAAACGTTACTATAAACGCAATTGAAACGCCAATTAAAAGATGATCCATGCAGTGTTTTTTAGTTTGGTTACCGGTGTTTTTCTTCCTTTGTACTGCTATGCGAACTTATGACAAATATTAATATGATTGATCGTATTAATAGCTGAAAAACCCCTATTTCCTCATCATAGACTCCCTTTTTGTTGAAAAAGTTTACCGGGTCTCATAAAAAAAACCTTTAGCTTCGCCGCAATTTTTAAAACATGGCTGAATTAAAAGATATAGCAACGCAGATACGCAGGGATATTGTACGCATGGTACATGGGGTACAAAGCGGCCACCCGGGTGGTTCATTAGGATGTACTGATTACTTTACTGCTCTCTACTTTAAAGTGATGAATCATGATCCAAAATTTAATATGGATGCAACTAATGAAGATGTATTCGTATTATCTAACGGGCATATTTCACCGGTGTTTTATTCCACACTGGCAAGAAGCGGCTATTTCCCAATTGAAGAATTAAAGACATTCCGTCGCCTGAATACTAGATTACAGGGGCATCCTGCTACGCATGAGCATTTACCAGGTGTTCGTATTGCTTCGGGTTCATTAGGACAAGGAATGAGTGTGGCCATAGGCGCTGCATTAACCAAAAGACTGAATGGAGAAAAAAATATTGTGTATTCATTGCATGGTGATGGTGAATTGGAAGAAGGTCAAATATGGGAAGCAGCAATGGCAGCAGCACATCATAAAGTAGATAATCTTATTTCAACCATCGACTGGAATGGTCAGCAAATTGATGGACCAACCGTTAAAGTGATGAACGTTGGAGATTTAGATGCTAAATTCAAAGCTTTTGGTTGGGAAGTGTTACACCTGGATAAAGGCAATGATGTAGATGAAGTAGTAGCTGCATTAGAAAAAGCAAAAACATTTGTTGGAAAAGGAAAGCCAATTGTAATACTGATGAAAACAGCCATGGGTAAAGGAGTGGATTTTATGGAAGGTGGTCACGAGTGGCATGGCATTGCTCCTAATGATGAACAATTAGCTAAAGCATTGGCACAATTGCCGGAGACCTTGGGTGATTATTAATTTTATTTCATAAAATATATTCAAAAGGATGCTCGAAAAGGTATCCTTTTTTTTTGCTAAGAGATAAAAGGAGTGAAGGAGGAAAAAGAGGGCATTACTCTTTTGCTCGTTTACTCTTTAAGCTCTTAGCTCACACTTTCAATTCAAACGGTTGATTGGAAGCTTTGGTAGCAGGAATCCAGGAAGCAAGGATAGCAACAATAAAAATAGTAAGGGCAATAACAACTAAATCGAGTGGCAATACTTTTACAGGATAATAATCAATAACAAAAGAATTACCGGCTAATGGTATAAAATGAAATTGCTGCTGTAATAAGCAAAAGATAACAGCCAGCAACATTCCTGAAAAGGCGCCAATAGATGCCAGCAACACACCTTCACTTAAAAAAACTTTTTTAATAAATGATTTATCTGCCCCCATCGCCTGCAATACCTGTATATCCTTTTTCTTTTCCAGTACCAGCATGGTTAAAGCACCGATCATGTTAAATGCTGCGATAATTAATATAAGAGAGAGAATACCAAAGATGACCCATTTCTCCAGTTGCATTACATTGTATAAAGTGCGGTTTTGCTCGTAACGGTCCTCTACTTTATAAGCATTGCCTAATAAACTGATTAATTCTTTTTTTATAGACGAAATGCTTTCTTCTGGCTTCACTTTTATTTCAATAGCACTGTATTCATCATCCTGCAAACCGATTTGTTTTTTTATAAATGCCAGGTTGGTGATGATATATTTATTATCAAAATCCTGTTGAATGGCAAATGTTCCTGCCGGTAAAATATTTCCCTGGGGCAACGAGGCTCTCGGGTCTTTTGATTCAACTGCTTTTCTTGGAATATAAGTAGTGAGCTGATAAATGCTGGTGGCAGAATTAACTCCCAGCAAACCTTCCACACCCGAACCAAGAATCGCTAATGGCTCATCTGCAGTTCCCAAATCAAATTTGCCACGAATAATTTTATCAGCCACACCGGTAACCTTCGTATAATTTTCATCAACACCTTTAATGCTCACAATAGTTTGATAATCGCCATTGATAACAGCAGCTTTTTCCTCTGCTACTTTACTATACACCGCCACACCGGGAGTAGCAGCAATCTTTTTTAGTTGTTCATCAGAAATAAATAATGTTTTGCCTGATACAGGAGCAACTTTTATTTCTGGATAAAAAGAAGAATAGAGCGATTTCACCAAATCTTCAAATCCATTATACACACTCAGCACTAAAACCATTGCCGCCGCACCCACTGCAATAGCCGTAACACTCACCCACGAAATAATGTTGATGGCGTTGGTTGATTTCTTGGCTTTAAAATAACGGAGTGCAAACAGTTTGTACAATCCAAAAAGATTTAGTCGGGTTTATTCGGAGTCTTTTCTTTCGTCCTGTATTTTTTTAAACAACTCTTCCATTTTAAATACATGATCAAGCGTATCATCCATAAAAAATTTCAATTGCGGAATGCTGCGAACCTGGTGCTTGATTTTTGCCGCCAGTTCTTTTTTTATTTCCCATGCTTTATTCTCTATACGGTGCATCACCTTTTCTTTATCTTTTACCTGGAAAAGACTGAGATAAACCCTTGCCTCCAGCAAATCAGGAGTAACTTTTACAGCAGAAATAGAAACCAGTCCGCCATCCTGCATGTTCAGGCCAAGCCGCTGAAAAATGGTATTTATTTCTTCAATAATTACCCCGGCTATTTGTTTTTGACGTTTTCCTTCCTCCATATATTAACTGCTTTGTCGGGGTAAAATTAGCTACTTTTGCTGCTTTTAAGCAGGATTTATAAAAATGAAGAAATATTCAAGGGTTTTTGGTTATCTGAAACAGTATCGGGGGAAGATATTCCTGTATTTCACATTCATATTGCTCTCAACAGTATTTTCAATTTTCTCCATCAGCATGCTCATGCCTTTTTTCAATTTGATATTCTTAGGCAAATCGGATATGCTGGAGCAGGCAGGTAAACAAGGTAATGATTCATTGCAGTGGTTAACGAACTTTATTCAAAATCTTGCGCAACAGTTTAATGATAATAAGTTTTCACTGCTGCTGATTATTTGTGCCTTTATTCTTACTTCTATATTTCTTAAAAATCTCTTTCTTTATCTCTCTTACTACGTTCTTAATCCGTTAAAGAATACGGTGGTTACTAAGCTACGACAGGAAGTGTATGATAAAATATTGCGGTTACCAATCGGTTTTTTTACAGAAAAAAGAAAAGGTGATATCATGAGCCGTATGACGACTGATATTGGAGAAATTGAAACTTCAGTTGTTGGTACACTGGAAGGATGGATTCGTGACCCGTTGCAAATCCTTTTCTGTATTATTTATTTATTTTATCTGAGTGTGCAGCTAACATTGTTCATGTTATTGTTGCTGCCAATAATGGGTTTTGTGATTGGACGAATAGGAAGGAGTTTGAAAAAACAAAGTAAAGTTATTGCAGAGTTGTCAGGCGAATCTGTTTCTATTTTAGATGAGACATTAACTGGCTTACGTGTAATTAAAGCGTTTACTGCAGAGAAATTATTAGGTGGCCGCTTTATTTCCAACAACAATAAGTTATTACAAACAAGAAATGCCATTGGTTATCGCCGTGATTTAGCTTCACCATTGAGTGAAACGATGGGAATACTTGTTTTCTGTTTTATTCTTTTGTACGGCGGTTCTTTAATTCTCAATCACAGCAGCGGCAGCTTGAGTGGTGGCACATTCATCGTTTATCTTGGAATGTTTTATAATATCATCAACCCGGCAAAAACATTGTCAACCTCCTTCTACAATATGCAAAAAGGCAGTGCTGCCATTATACGTATTGAAGAAGTATTAAAAGCCCCGGTAACAGTAGATGATAATCCCAACGGAATTAAGAAAGAAAGTTTTGATAATAGTATTGAATTGAAAAATGTTGGGTTCAATTATGAAGATGTTTCTATTTTGAAAAACATCAATCTTAAAATTGAAAAAGGTAAAACTATTGCACTGGTTGGTTCCAGCGGTGCCGGTAAATCAACACTGGTAGATTTAATTCCAAGATTTCATGATGTAAGCAGCGGTGAGTTATCGATTGATGGAAAAAATATTAAAGAGTATTCATTAAAACATTTAAGAAACTTAATGGGCATCGTAACACAGGAACCCATTTTATTCAATGATACTATTGCCAATAATATCGCTTTGGGTAAACCGGATGCAACCAAAGAAGAAATTGAAACGGCAGCTAAAATTGCCAACGCTTATAACTTCATTATTCAAAAAGAAGAAGGGTTTGATACAAACATTGGTGATAGAGGAAGCAAACTAAGTGGCGGTGAGAGACAACGCTTAACCATTGCCCGTGCAGTATTAAAAAACCCGCCGATATTGATTTTGGATGAAGCTACCTCTTCTCTCGACACTGAAAGCGAACGTCTGGTTCAGGATGCTATCAATCATTTAATGCAGGACAGAACATCGGTGGTGATTGCTCACCGTTTAAGCACTGTTCGTCATGCGGATGAAATTATTGTACTGCAAAAAGGAGGGATTGTAGAAAGGGGCACACACGATGAACTGGTAGCCAAAAACGGTTTTTACAAACGATTGGTGGAAATGCAGGAAGTAAAATAATTAAGCACCTTCAATCAACCCCACAGCATTACCCCAGGGGTCATTCACTACGGCCACTTTAATTCCTCCGCCCACTTCATTTACATTATTGATGATAGTTGCATTGGCTTGTTTTAGTTTTTCAACACAAGCCTCAATATCATCTACTGCCCAGTATGCAACAGAAGTATTGCCATCTTTTACTGATGACATATCAGGATCAATTCCTAACTCACAACCATCAATATCAAACCCAACATAAAATTCTTCATCAAAATAAGGATAGATACCGGTTACACTGATATACCATTCTTTTGCTTTTTCCAAATCATCAGTATGATAAATGACTGTTCTTAATTTCTTGAACATAACTACAGATTTATTTACAGCTATAAAGGTAATATGGCATCAGGAAAACGAAATTGGCAGCAAACAAAAAAGGAAATGATTATTATCATCTCCTTTAATTATTTTCAAATTGAGCTGGATTATTTTACCATTCCCATCTTAGCTTCAATGCTAAGAGTTGCATGTGGTACGGCACGTAAACGGGCTTTGTCAATCAACTTACCGGTAACACGGCAGATACCATAAGTTTTGTTTTCAATACGCATCAATGCTTTTTCCAGGTGGTCGATATAAGTAATCTGGCGGCTGGCCATTTGAGCTAATTGCTCTCTTTCCATGCTGATACTTCCATCTTCCATGGTCATATAGCGGTTTTCAGCTTCATCACCACCCATTTCATCTTTACGGGTAATGAGACCCTGCAGGTAAGCCAGTTCTTTCTTAGCTGCATCCAGTTTGCGCTGAATCAGTTCTCTGAACTCCCCTAATTCTGCATCGCTATAACGTTGAGTAGGGCCGGAGGATTCAGCTTTTTCAGCCTGAGCATCCAGCACACTTTTCGTAAACTCAGGATTATATTTAACCGCCGTTTTCACAGATGTTTTTACAGTTTTAATATTCTCCTCGGCTGCTTTTACAGCTTTTCTTGCTTCTTTCTTCATTTCGTCAAGGGTCATTTTTTTTGCAGGCGTCTTAGGTATTTCCTTAATAACGGCTACGGGTTTAGGGGCCTCAATTTTTTTGGCAGGTGCGGGTGCTGCTTTAGGAGCTGGCTTTGGTGCCGGCTTAGGAGCAACTTTAGCAACTACTTTTTTAGCAGCCGCAGGCGCTGCTTTAGGCTTTGCAGCCGGTTTTTTAGCTGCAGGCTTTGCTTTTGATGCTGCTTTTTTAGCAGCAGGCTTAGCAATCGGTTTTTTAGCGGGAGCCGCTTTTTTAACGGGTTTGCTGGCTTTTTTGGCCGCGGGTTTAGCCGCTTTTTTCTTAGTTGCCATGCTTACTCTCCTTTTTTTATTACATACACTTTTAATGAAATATCATTAACCTCAATATCAGTGCCATCAGCAATTTCAGGCACCAATTCAAGACTGTCTGCCAAAATTTCGGCGCAAATATAGCTATTAAATTGAGTAACGGATTCTTTCAGCCTTTCATCTGCTGTTATTTTTACAGCAATCCTGTCCGTTAGCTCATAACCATTGTCTTTGCGTATTTTCTGAATGCGGTTTACAATTTCCCTTGCATTGCCCTCATTTACCAGTTCGGGGGTGATAGTAACATCCAGCGCCACGGTTAAAGCCCCTTTATTGGCCACCATCCAGCCCGGAATATCCTCGCTGGTGATTTCAACTTCGGCGATTTGTAATATTAAGGGTTCGCTATCAATCAGCAAAGAAATTTGACCTTCTTTTTCCAACGTGGCAATTTGTTCCTGGGTGAAACCAGCCAGTGCAGCACTTACTGCTTTCATTTTTGGTCCCAGTTTTTTACCCAAAGCCACGAAATTGGGTTTGATTTTTTTCTGGATAAAACTATTATCGGCTTCTAAATATTCAATCTCTTTTACATTCACCTCGCTCTTTATTAAATCCTCCACTTTAAGCAGTTGATTCTTCATCACAGGATTTAAAGCAGGGATTAAAACTTTTTGTAATGGCTGGCGAACTTTAATATTTACTTTCTTTCTTAATGAAAGAATTAATGAGCTGGCGTCTTGTGCTAACTGCATTCTTTCTTCCAACGCTGAATCTATCGCTGATTCATTTGCCACAGGGAAATCAGCATGGTGAACTGATTCTGATTTATTTCTTCCGGTAACAGCATTCAGGTTATTGAACACTACATCAGAGAAGAAAGGTGAAATAGGAGCAATGAGTTTGGAGATGGTTTCCAAACACTCATATAAGGTTTGATAAGCACAAATTTTATCATGCTCATATTCTCCCTTCCAGAAACGACGACGGCATAGACGCACATACCAATTGCTCAGGTGTTCATCTACAAAATCTTCAATGGCACGACCGGCTTGTGTGGGTTCATAATCATCCATATACTCATTCACTCTTTTGATTAAAGTATTGAGTGAGGAAAGAATCCAGCGGTCAATTTCCGGACGTTCATTTAACGGGATGTATGCTTCTTTAAAAGCAAACCCATCCACATTAGAATAGAGAGCAAAGAATTGATAAGTATTATAAAACGTACCAAAGAATTTACGTTGAACTTCTTTGATACCGTCAATATCAAACTTCATGTTTTCCCATGGCGAAGCATTGGTGATGAGATACCAGCGGGTGGCATCAGCACCAAATGTTTCAATGGTTTTGAACGGGTCAACTACATTGCCGAGACGCTTACTCATTTTGTTGCCATTCTTATCTAACACCAAACCATTCGATACACAGGTTTTATAAGCAACTGAATCAAACAGCAAAGCAGCGATGGCATGTAAAGTATAGAACCATCCTCTTGTCTGGTCAACACCTTCCGCAATAAAATCAGCCGGGAAAGATTCTTTAAATGTTTCTTTATTTTCAAAAGGAAAATGCCATTGTGCATAGGGCATCGCACCACTGTCAAACCATACATCAATCAAATCAGGAACACGTTTCATTGGTTTGCCCGATTTGCTTACGAGAATTATTTCATCTACATAAGGTTTATGTAAATCAAGAATGCCTTCATGCAAATAATGTTTATTTACATCACCACCCAATACTTTGTTGGCTTCTCTTATTCCTTCATTTAATTGTTCAATGGAACCAATGCAGGTTTCTTCTTCACCATCTTCTGTTCTCCAGATAGGTAAAGGTGTTCCCCAGAAACGGGAACGGCTCAGGTTCCAGTCCACCATATTTTCTAACCAGTTGCCAAATCTTCCTTCGCCGGTTGATTTTGGTTTCCAGTTGATAGTTTTGTTCAGCTCCACCATGCGGTCACGCAGGGCGGTGGTTTTAATAAACCATGCATCCAGCGGATAATAAAGAACCGGTTTATCAGTACGCCAGCAATGCGGATAGCTATGCTCGTATTTTTCTACTTTAAAGGCACGGTTTTCTTTCTTCAGCTTTACGGCTATGTCCACATTTACATCTACATAGTTCGGGTCGTCTTTATAATTCTTAACATAGCGGTTGCTGAACTCACCCAAGCCATCCACAAATTTTCCCTGGCGGTCAACCATCGTCAATATACCAATACCATATTTCTTACCTGCTTTATAGTCATCTGCACCAAAGGCTGGAGCGGTGTGAACAATACCCGTACCATCTTCTGTAGTAACAAAATCACCCACAATTACACGGAATGAATCACCACCGGTTTCCTTATTAGCTTCATAAGGTAATAATTGTTCGTAGCGGCATTCTTCTATTTGAGAACCTTTAAATTCAGTGATGATTTTCCAGGGAAGCAATTTTACTTCTGCAGTATAATTTTCAAAATCGCCATTTTCTCCTTCTGGTTTAAAATATTTACTCAACAATGCTTTGGCTAAAATAACATTGATAGGAAGATGAGTATAAGGATTGAAAGTTTGAACTAATACATAATCAATCTTAGCACCCACCGTCAAACCAAGATTTGATGGAAGTGTCCACGGAGTAGTTGTCCATGCAAGAAAAAAAACTTCATCATTCGTTATTCCTTGTTCATTATTCGATATTGCCTTGAATAAAAATTCACTTCTCTCATTTCGTACAGCATTGAACATAGCAACAGCACTCGTATCCTTTACATCTTTATAAGTTCCGGGCTGGTTTAACTCATGTGAGCTTAACCCTGTACCCGCAGCAGGAGAGTAAGGCTGAATGCTTACACTTTGGTATAGTAACCCTTTTTTATAAAACTCACTTAATATCCACCAAAGTGTTTCAATGTATTCATTCTTGAAAGTGATATAGGGGTCATTCAAATCAACCCAATAACCCATTTTACGGGTAAGCTCATCCCATTTATCCTTAAATCTTAATACTGCTTCCCGGCATTTTTGATTGTATTCTTCAACAGATATTTTTTTGCCAATGTCTTCTTTAGTGATGCCCAATTCTTTTTCTACTCCTAACTCAATCGGCAAACCATGGGTATCCCATCCACCTTTACGTTTTACCTGGAAACCCTTCATGCTTTTGTAACGGCAAACCAAATCCTTCAGCGTACGGGAAATAACATGGTGAATGCCGGGCATACCATTAGCACTGGGCGGACCCTCATAAAAAACAAATGGTTTAGCCCCCTGGCGCAGGCTCACACTTTTTTCAAAAGCATGGTTTTCCGCCCAGCGGCTTAATATTTCCTGTTCAAACGATGGAAGATTCAGTTGTGAGAATTCCCGGTACTTATTGCTCATAAACGCTTATCCTGTCTGATTTTTAAGGTGTGCAAAGGTACGGAATATAGGATTTGATTTTTTACGGCGGACGATTTCGTTTGACAAATAATTTTTTGATGACCAGTCATACTTTTCCACATTTTCCTGCTTTGGCATAATTCCTGTTATTTTCAGGACATACCTATTGACGAACACCGAAAAGTGGCAGCCCATGAAAAACACTTTTTTTTGCTGATTTTTGCCGTAGTAATTACGGTGGCCGTTGCATAGAAACACCATATTCGTGAAAAATATTACTGGAAAATGTTCCAGCCTTTTATAGGGTAAGCCTTAAAAGGATAAAGATGGTTGGATAGTGTGGGTTAACGATGCCGGATCATCAGAGAGTAAAGGCAATCTGTTCCGGCTCATAACGCAAAAAAAACCCCCGAATTTCCGGGGGTTTTATTTTTTTAATCATTCGTTCATATTAGCATAATGTTTCATTAACGCAGTTGAAAGATATTCGCAGGAGAACGCAATTTATCGTTCATAGTTTTCCTTAAGCAAGTATTCTCCACCCCGTAGTCTTATGGGGTGTTTCTTTTTAGTGAATGGTCAATGGTGAATAGTGAGTGAAGCATTGATGATCATTGTCTTCTTTCTTTGATAACAATTGGTTCATGCTGCAATAATCAATTGTTTAAATGCCCGCCCGAAATTTGCACAACCAAAATGAATAAACAACTCTACATAAATTTTTTCTCATGATTGATTGAAGTTCAATCAGCAGTTTTCTCATGTCAGTAAAATAGAGAACCCCGTAGTCTTACGGGGTTTTAGTTTTTTATATTGAATAAATAAAAACTGGTTAGGATGCTTTTCTTCTTTTAGGATAGATGGATCTTACAATGCCGGGGAAATTACTTTGAACAAAACCATACTTTTCAATGATCAGGTCAAGGATTGCTTCTGTGTTATCAGGAAAATCAACTTCAATATGTTGTTCATTATTGATCCATTGCTCTATAACGCTGAAATATTTTTTTGAAAGATGTTTAATTACCGGAACACCTGCTTTTTTTAAAGCTGCGGCATTACAATATTGTTCATACTGACCAGCAATAGGAATTACCATCAGCTTTTTCTTTAAATATAATGCTTCTGCCGGTCCTTCAAAACCAGCGCCGCATAATACACCCTTGCTGCTTGCCATGCTTTCAATAAAACTTTCATTTTGTATGGGTCTTATACAGCAGTTCTCAATTTTTAATTCTTCCTTAATATCCCTGGTATAAATATGCCACTGTGCATTTTTATAACGGCTTAATTGTTTTAATAAATAAGTATGATGATAGCTGGGTAAATAAACAGTATAATGGTTTTCTTTTTTAACTGATGCCTTTCTTATTTGAGAACGAATAACCGGCGTGAAAATATTTTCATCATATTGCTCAAAATGAAAACCAAAATTTTCCTGGCTGGGAGCAAAATATTTTAATACCAGTTCACCGGCTATATCTTTTATTTTAGGTTTGGGTGAAAATTTATTGGCAACTGCTGCCTGGTGACTTAAAGAAACACAGGGAACTTTTTTTAGTTTACAAGCCCATGCAGAGATGGGTTCAAAATCATTGATCACTAAATCATATTCCTCTGCCGGTAATTGAGCAATCTCTTTTTTTATCTGCTTCAATTTTAATTGCCCTGCTGTTTTTAGTAATGACAAAGCACCTTTATTATTATAGATCAAACTGATTCCTTCAAAACGGTATTTAACAGGATAAGGCAATGAAACATCTGCCTGTGTACCACTGATTAAAATATCCAGCTCACATTTCTGCTGAAGGATTGACACAATTTCTCTTGCTCTGCTGATGTGTCCGTTTCCTGTTGCCTGTATGGCGTATAATACTTTCATACTTGTTGTTTTATACTGGTAATAATTCAAATTCTTTTACCAGGTGATTAAACAATTGTTGTGTATTGTAGTGTGCTGTTCCATAAGCGCAACTGGTGTAATAAGCATTAGCGGTATAAGCTTTTTCGTCATATTGATAAATGGTCCATTCACCATTTTCATATTCTAATGAAGTAAGATTCTCTATCCAGTCGCCGGAGTTGAGATAAGTGGTTTGCCCTTTTTGATTGCTGATAATACGGTTAGCAGGCTGATGAATATGACCGCAGATGACATAATCATATCCTTTATCAATAGCAATACCTGCTGCAGTGTCTTCAAAATTGTTGATGAAAGCAATGGCCGATTTAACTGAATTCTTTATTTTTTTGGACAAGGAGATTTTTCCGCTTCCAAATTTTTGTGAGCAATAATTAATAAAAGCATTCAGCAAAATGAGTGTATCATATCCAATAGCACCGAGTTTGGCTAACCATTTTGAATGCTTCATCGTAACATCAAATACATCACCATGAAATATCCAGCAACGTTTTCCATCTAATGTCAACATTAACTTATTGTTGATGGAAAGATTCCCCATTTTAAAACCGGTGAACTTGCGCAGCATCTCATCATGATTACCGGTGATATAATGTACTTGCACTCCATCTAATATCATTTCGGTTATCTGCTTCACAATCTGCATATGACTCTTGGGCCAGTAACGTTTATTGAACTGCCATATATCAATAATGTCTCCGTTAAGTACCAGCACTTTTGGCCGTACAGAAGATAAATAATTAGATAATTCTTTAGCCCGGCATCCAAATGTGCCAAGATGTACATCGGAGATGATGATTACTTCTGGTGTTCGTTTGTTCACGAGGACGAAAGTTTCACAAAGATCAAAAGCAGCTATTACCACATCGTGAACACCTGGTTATGCAAATATTATTTTAATGTGATGCTAATGTTACCAAAAATAAAAACACCCCTAATGAGGGGTGCGTAATTAGTTAGTACGTAAAAGGATTAATCAGTTTTTTCAGTTATTTTTTAGCAGGGTTTTTCTTTTTACTGCTGGCAGACGATTTTATAATATCGGCTGCAAATAGTTTCCCGGCTTTTTTAATGCGGGAGTCAAATTTTTTATCTCCCAGTATAGGTCTGTATTCTAATAAAGTAATAGCAAGGCGTTCCTCAATTACTTTACGGAGTTTTTTTCTTTTAAAGTTGTTGCCGGTGCTGTTATACTGGATTCTGTCATAACTATCAGTTTTAATTATTAACCTAAAAATAATAAGCCGGAAACAATTTTAATGTTAAGTTTTTTGGCCCGAAGCCACAATCCCCAATTTTAATACCTTTAGCAAAAACTTGCCATGCGCCGATTAGTTTTTGTGTTTACCTGTTTGTTATCAACGATTGTTTTATTTGGCCAGGGGTCTCCTAAAAAAGTATTACTTCCAAATGGCTGGACATTATCTCCGGCAGGACGATCGCTGTCTTTAGGTGATCTGCCATTAAATATAGCAGTGTCAAAAACTAAAAAGCTGATGGCAGTTACCAATAACGGTCAAAGTGTACAGAGTATTCAATTGATCAATCCTGCTACAGAAAAAGTATTGGACAATATTGAAATACCAAAATCATGGTATGGATTAAAGTTCAGTGCGGATGAAAAATATTTATATGCCAGTGGTGGTAATGATAACTGGATATTGAAATATGCAATTATCAACAATAAATTAAAACTGAGCGATAGCATAAAGCTGGGTAATAAATGGCCCAACAAAATTTCTCCGGCAGGAATTGAGATAGACGACCTGGCAAAAAGAATGTATGTGGTAACAAAAGAAAATAATTCCTTTTATTTGATTGACCTCGCAACAAAAAAAGTACTGCAGCAAATTCCGTTAGGTGCTGAAGCATATGCCTGTTTACTTTCTCCTGATAAAAAAGAATTGTATATCTCACTCTGGGGTGGAGATAAAGTATTGATTTATGATGTAGCACAGCAAAAGATAAAGAGCGAGGTAAATGTGGGAGATAATCCCAATGAGTTACTGCTTTCAAAAAACGGAAAGTATTTGTTTGTAGCCAATGCAAACGATAATAGTGTTTCTGTTATTGATATCAAACAAAGAAAAGTGCTGGAAGTATTAAATACAGCTTTATATCCCAATGCACCCATTGGTTCTGCAGCAAACGGGCTGGCCTTATCGGCTGATGAAAAAACTTTGTATATCGCTAATGCTGATAATAATTGTCTCGCTGTATTTGATGTTACCGTTCCGGGAAGCAGCAAGTCAAAAGGGTTTATTCCGGTTGGCTGGTATCCTACCAATGTAAAAGTGATTGGTAAAAAAATATTTGTGGCTAATGGAAAAGGCTTTCAGTCTTTTGCAAACCCTAATGGACCCAATCCTTTAGGCAGAAAAAATAATGTAGCCTATCATCATGGCAATATGAAAGAAGAATATATCGGCGGATTGATGAAAGGCACAATGAGTATTATTGATGAACCATCTTCAGCAAAACTGGCAGCTTATTCCAAGACAGTATATAAAAACACTCCTTATACAAAAGATAAGGAACTAAATGCGGAAGGAGAAAAAGGAAATCCTATTCCAATGAAAGTCGGCGATCTTTCACCCATCAAATATGTTTTCTACATTATAAAAGAGAACAGAACCTATGACCAGGTACTGGGTGATATGCCGGAAGGCAATGGTGATACAAGCCTGGTGTTATTTGGAGAAAAGATTACACCCAATCAGCATAAACTGGCAAGAGATTATGTACTGCTCGATAATTTTTATGTAGATGCGGAGGTAAGTGCCGATGGTCATAACTGGAGTATGGCAGCAAACGCTGTTGATTATTTAGAAAAAACATGGCCTACGGATTATGGTGGCCGTGGCGGAAGTTATGATGCAGAAGGAAACAGGGCAATCGCCAATCCGCCAAAAGGTTTTATATGGGATCATTGTAAAAGAGCTGGCATTACTTACAGAACTTATGGTGAGTTTGCTGATGATTATAAACCAAACATACCAGTTATCAAAGATCATTTTTGTACTTATTACACCAGTTGGGATCAAAGAGTGAGAGATACCACAAGAGCCAATCAATGGAAAAAAGATTTTGATTCTTTGGTGGCAGCAAATGCATTGCCACAGTTAAGTACATTAAGAATTATCAATGATCATACGGAAGGATTGGATATTGGGCGGCCTACACCATTTGCACATGTGGCAGATAATGATTGGGGAGTAGGAATGTTTGTTGATTATTTATCGCACAGTTCTGTTTGGAAAGAAAGTGTTGTGTTTATATTGGAAGATGATGCACAAAATGGTCCCGATCATGTGGATGCACACAGAAGTCCTGCTTATGTAGTAGGGCCCTATGTAAAAAGAAAACTGGTTGATCATACCATGTACTCTACATCTTCTGTATTAAGAACGATTGGATTGATATTAGGAATGCCACCAATGAGTCAGTATGACGCTGCTGCTGTTCCTATGTGGAGATGTTTTACAGCTACTCCTGATTATACAGCATACAATGCTCTGCCTGCACAAATTGATATTACAGAAGTAAACACTAAACAAACAGCCAGCGCCAAACTCAGTGCAACATTCGACTTTAGCAAAGAAGACCGTGTGCCAGATCTGTTGTTTAGTGAAGTGATATGGAAAGCAATAAAAGGTGAGGATAGTAAAATGCCGGCACCAAGAAGAAGTGCTTTTGTAAAACTGGTAGATAAAGATGAGGACAATGATGATTGATATAAAATAAACTTTAGTAAGTACTTTTAGTTAAATTGATGCATGATTTTTTTTCCAACAAAGCCACAAACGGTGCTAAAAATAATGTTGTATTCCATAAGATCATGACCCGGACATTCATCATAATTTTTACATTTTTTACTTCGACACTTACTATGTCTCAAACTTTAACTTTTGAAAACGCATTAAAGAACTTGTATTTTGGTGTTGACATCAAAAAAGCTTCAAGTTCTTTGGTGGACACGCTAATGACTGTGCAAAACCTGCATCATAGTGACACAGTAGTTAGACAAAGTAATTTGAACATCAACATGCAATTAAAGACTGACAAAGAAGCATGGAACTACAGACACATTTTTATATTTACTAAAAGCCCTTTGCCTGGCTTAAAAATAGATTCGGGCTACATTGAAGCCTCAATTGGTGAAGCACCTGAAATTAAAAAACTACTTGGCGTTAATTGGTGTGTTCAATTTGACAATAAAATAGACGCAGAAAAATTTTACAATAAACTCATAGAAACCTTTGCACCGCTTTCAACAAAACAAAAGACCGGGTATGACAAAGACGTTGGGCACATTGCACAATATTCGACACGTAAAGAAGAAGACAAAGGAATTAGGGATATAACATTTTGTTTTGGAAAATCACCACGGACAAAAAAATTTGAGATTACACTTTTATTGGCTAACGAATTCATGAACGAATAATTAAGCATATTATACGAACCGTTATTTACAAATTTTACTGCGGTTAAGGACCGACTATTTTCAAGTACAGACATATCGCCAAGCAGTAGGTGCCTTGCGTACTTTGTGCCTTTGTGGGATACATGCCAGTTTATGTTTAACCTGATACTAATTAAAGTGCTGTAAAAAACTTTGATTATCCCATTCGTTCTCTTCTTCTATCCAGTTACAGGCATGATTTTTTATAGAGGAAATAATATTCCAGGCTTTGGTATGAAAGACAACTTCATCCACATTTTTCTTTTTATCTTCTTTCCCAACCAACCCAATTATTTTTCCATTAGAATGATGCAGTTTGTCTTTAATTACCTTACCAATAGTTTTTCCATTTGAAAATAAACAATTGCCCAGCATTACACCAATTACTTCGTCGTGCAGGGAAATAATCATATTACTGTGTAAATAGGCTACGTGGTTATTGGTCTTGTCGGTAATTGCTTGCATAAGTTGATATTTAGGGATGGACAACTTATGCAACTAATGTTACGGCCGTATTAATTTAATGTAAACTTTAAAGAGAATTGGCCCAATTGTGAATAACCCGTGAATAGTCTATTTTTCTTTTGCATCCAGCGTAAATCCAAAAGTAGTACCCACATCAATTTTACTGCGTACATGAATATTATGGCCATGAGCTTCAATAATATGTTTGCAAATGGCAAGACCTAATCCGCTGCCACCTTCTTTGCGGCTCCGGGCAAGATCGGTTCGGTAAAAACGCTCAAATATGCGGGGCAAATGTTCTTCTGCAATTCCATGTCCATCATCACTAATCTCAATTAAAATTCTTTCTCCATCCAGCCGGTAAATACTGGCTTCAATTTCTCCGCCACTCTTACCATATTTAATAGCATTGTGAATTAAGTTGATCAATACCTGTCTTATTTTTTCCTTATCAGCAAAAACAGTTACCGGTGGCGTTTCGCAACCTTTTTTAAAGAGCGTAGAAATATTAGCCTTCTCGGCTTTTATGGAAAGCGATTCAAATACTTCGCTGATCAGTTCCTGGATGATGAACTCCGTTTTATGAATGGGCTGAGAGCCGCTTTCCAGCCGGGAAATTTCATCCAGGTCACCAACCAAATTGGCTAAGCGTTGAATATTGCGGGAAGCATTTTCTAAAAACCTTTTATTTACTTCAGGATTATTTAATGCACCGCCTAATAAAGTATCTACATAACCCTGTATGGCGAATATGGGAGTTTTAAATTCATGAGAAAGATTTTGTAAAAACTCTCTTCTGAATTGTTCATTTTGTTTTAATAACTCTATCTCTGCTTTACGTTGCTCTGCCCATTTTTCTACATCTTCTCTTACTTCATCAATTCCTTTTTGGGGTAAAATATTTTTATAATAGAACTCTTCTCTTTTAGTGGCTTTGGTTTGATAGATGAATTTATAAATGAGTTTGATCTTGCGGTAGATAAAACGTTCCAAAAAATAACGGATTAAAAAATAGCTGATGCCAAATAGCGCTACAAAGCTGAGAGAAGCAATGATCCAGTTATGTATGAAAACAAAATCAGCCAGCCCGGCAATAATTGAAATAGCCATTGCCGTAATGGCAGCTACCTGGTTGGGAGAAAGATTTTTAATATTAAACATTGTTTGTTTATAGCTGATGGTTCACTGTTCATAGTAAAATGAACCGGATTTTGCAAAAATAGAACACCATCAACTATGAACCATAAACTATGGGCTTAAAGCTCAAATTTATATCCTACACCTTTTACAGTTGTAATACAATCGCTTTCTAATTTCTGGCGGATTTTGCGGATATGTACATCAATGGTGCGGTCACCAACAATTACATCCTGTCCCCACACCTGGTTTAATATTTCATTGCGCAGGAAAACCCTGCCCGGCCGGGAAGCTAATAAAGCCAGTAATTCAAATTCTTTTTTAGCAAGAATGATCTCTTTGCCTTTAAAAGTGATGATATAACGTTCCCGGTCAATCACCATATCACCAATCTTAATGATCTTTTCATCTGCATTACGGTTGGTGCGGCGAAACAATGCATTTACCCGGCTTATTAAAACTTTCGGACTAATCGGTTTATTTACATAATCATCGGCTCCTTCTTCCAAACCTTTCACCTGTGTGCCTTCATCGCTTAAAGCAGTTAAGAAAATGATGAGTGTTTCTTTGAATTCAGGAATTATGCGAAGAATTTTACAAACTTCAATCCCATTTATTCCCGGCATCATTATATCAAGAATGATGAGATCGGGATGATATTGTTTGGCTTTATCCAAAGCCTCGGTTCCGTTTTTTGCAGTAATAACAGTGTAACCCTCATTAATGAGGTTGTAGTTCAAAATCTCCAAAATATCCGGCTCATCATCTGCAACTAAAATCTTCTTTGTTTTATTTTCCATCGGTAGATTGTTAATGCAAATTTAAAGTTGTCATAACATTAACTAACAGATATGGTATTATTAAATTGTTAAGTGGATTTTTGTATAAACAGTCATCTTACCATATTAAACAGGCTAGTAAAACAGCTTTATTGAAGCCGTTTCACTGCTTTGGTCGTATTTTTGTAAAAATCGTATTGTAAGGAAGTACTTTATGCGGAAAACGTTACTAACTCCATTTTTCTTTTTATTCGCTCTCATCTCTTATGCCGGGGGATTTGATACCACCAATCTTGTTATCCCTCCCGGTCGTTTATACTTTCACGATAAAGTAGATAAGCAGCAAAAAGCCATTGATAAATTAGATGGTAAAAAGGATAACTTAGTTAATCTTTCTAAAAATGAGGACATCAACCTGCAAATAACAGATGCCTTTATCCGTAAGATTGATGAACTGCAAAGAACCATTGAACTGGACTCCGCATTAAAAACAAATAACGATAAAGTAAGATACCTTTCTTATTTAGATAAATTATTACTCGATTTTACGCTGCAATACCGGGCAGGAAAATTTCCGGCGAGCATGGCTCCGCAATTAGTTTCTTTTTATGAGGAATTGATGAAAGAGAATATTAAAGGACAAAACATGGCACAGCTGGTTGACCAGATGCCTTTTGAAGTGGGAACTTTACTGGCAAATATCTTTTTTGATAATCCTGGTTATGCTTTGTCAAAAAAGATGTTGTATTTAAAGAATACCATCCCTCATCCTGAAACCATCATTCCTGGTTTGTTGCCATATAAAAACGGGGCCGATGCAGATAGTTTGTTAGAGCAGGCTTGCTTAAGGGTACCGTTTGAAATGATTCGTTATGCTCAATCCATGGGAACACAGGAAGGATCAATGATCCGCAGGAGCACCAATCCTAAAGTGCGGTTGATGGTGAGGATTGCAGATTTGAAATCAGGACAAAAACTATTTCCATTCTTTGATGATCTCCTCAATAACAAACAATCTTTTGATGAAGCAGGCGCTTCTTTAAATGATGAAGTGAAATATTACCAGTTGCTGGTAAAAACAAAGATGAGTTATACGGAACGCAGAATGAAGAATGAAGACCCCATCTTTTACAGTTACTTAGAAGATATGCTGGAAAAAAAGGCAAAAGAAACTTTTGTAAATGTGATGAACGAGTTGCATGAAAAACCAGATGCGGTTCGTTTCAAATGCCTTGAACCATTAACGCCACAGGAAATTTATTATGCTATTGTTTTGACTGACGATATTATTTATACCTCTACGTTTATTAATTCTTACAAACGAATGATGAATAAATTAGCGGTAAGAAGAGGTGATTCATTACTGATGAGTGTAAAGCTGGATCATTTTAAGAAGTTTATTAAAATGACAGCAGCTTATGACCAGTTAGACGATTTTCTTTCTTCCATGGACAGTGCCAGTGGAAGAATGCTGATGAATGGTTTTGTAAGTAATCTCGAAAAAAACAATACATTAGAAGATGCAATGGACGTAGCTGATTCGTATGGTGGCATTAATAATGCTGAAATAAAATATTTGATGCTCGATCGTATTCAAAAAAGTTTAGACAGGGCAAGAAAAGAGAAGAATACTAAAGGTTCCGTGATTTATTCTATCATTCAAACCATTTTTAAATCAGCTTCTGATTCTACTATTGATATTTCAGATAAGCTGGGTATTCCGCCGGTTTATACGGTTAGCAATAGTTCATTATCTGACACGGCCGGAAGAACCATTATGCAGGTTTTCTTTTATGGTGATGATGATGGTAAAAACTTCTTTCCAAAGTATATCAATCTTTTCTCCAATAAAACCGAATGGAGTGTAACGGGAAATGATGAGTGGGTTACTATTAAATCATTAAAAGGCAAACCATTCTGGATTTATGTAAACCGTCCGCTGGATAATGATACTTACCAGGATTCAACAGCACAGGCTCATCTGGCAAAATATCTAAAAGCAAATAATTTAAATCCTACTATAATTGTTCATCGTGGACACAGTTACTGGGTTAAATATACCATTGACCAGTTGCCATCATCCGGTAAAATTGTAGTGCTGGGTTCCTGTGGTGGTTATAAGAATATGAATGATATATTAGCTCATTGTGAAGATGCACATATCATATCCTCCAAAGAAATTGGCGCCGGTGCGGTGAATGATGTAATATTAAAAACATTGACCGAAAATATAAGAGCCGGTAAAAACGTAGAATGGCTGAATATGTGGAAAGGGCTGGCTGCTCAGTTTCCTAACGGGGAAAGTAAAGAACGCTTCAGTAACTATATACCACCGCATAAAAACCTTGGCGCAATTTTCTTAAAGGCCTACAAAAAAGCGATGGGAGACAGCAATTAAGGATGGATGGTTTTTCATTCATCACTACTGTGCTACATTTGCAGAATATTTTTTAACACGTGGAGACAGGAAAGAAAAAAATGTTTGATTTCAGTTTGCTGAAAAGAGTTTTTCAGTTTGCAGCACCATACAAGAAGAAGTTTTATATTTCTATAACGCTGGCTATTGTGCTGGCGGTTATAACTCCCATACGCCCCTTTTTAATTCAGAAAACAGTTAACGTTTATATTCAGCATAGCTTAGCTGATTTGTTATTGCAAATAACCTTCTGGCAAATACTGCTGATTATTATTGAAACCATTCTTCGCTTTTACTTCACTTTTATAACTGCATGGTTAGGGCAAACAGTGGTAAAAGATATGCGGGTGAAAGTGTATAATAAAATATTGGGATTAAATCTTTCCCAGTTTGATAAAACACCGATTGGTACATTAACCACCAGAACTATCAATGATATAGAAACCATCAACGATATTTTTGCAGAAGGATTAATACCAATACTAGCCGATTTGCTTTCAATCGTTGCCATTCTTTTCTCGATGTTCTGGATCAGCTGGAAACTGACATTGATTTGTTTAATTCCATTTCCAATACTCATCATCGCCACTTATTATTTTAAAGAGAGTGTAAACAAATCGTTTCATAGAGTTAGAAATGCAGTGGCCAGTTTAAATGCATTTGTACAGGAGCATATCACCGGTATGCAAATTGTACAGGCATTTGCAGCTGAAGACAGGGAGTTTGAAAAGTTTAAAAATATCAACAAAGAACATCGTAACGCTAATATCAAAGCTATTTTTGCTTATTCAATTTTCTTCCCCGTTGTTGAAATTATATTGGCTTTATCGTTAGGATTACTCGTTTGGTTTGGTGCTCACCAGGCATTGGGCCTGCCTGAAAATGAAGGCAAAGAAATAGTTGGTGTGGTAATAGGTTTTATGCTGCTGTTAAATATGCTCTTCCGTCCATTAAGAGTGATAGCTGATAAATTCAATGTGCTGCAAATGGGAATGGTGGCGAGTGAAAGAGTTTTTAAAGTATTAGACAATGAAGATTTTATTCCGCCATCAGCAGCCGATGCATATGCACCAACAGGACATATAAAAGGAAAGGTGCAATTTGACCATGTATCTTTTGCTTATGTGGAAGAGAATTATGTTTTAAAAAATATTTCTTTCATTATTAATCCCGGAGAAACATTTGCATTAGTGGGTCATACCGGCAGTGGTAAAACATCCATCATCAGTTTATTAAATCGTTTGTACCATATTCAAAAAGGCACCATTAGAATCGATGATGTAAATATTGAAAACTATCAGTTAGATGCGTTACGTAGTAAGATAGGAGTGGTATTGCAGGATGTATTTTTATTCTCCGGCTCAGTAATGGATAATGTAACCCTTCGTAATCCTGAAATAACCAAAGAACAGGTGATTGAAGCAGCCAAATTAATTGGCATGCATGATTTCATTATGCAGTTGCCCGGTGGTTATGATTATAATGTAATGGAAAGAGGTGCCACCCTGTCAATGGGACAACGGCAGCTACTTTCTTTCATCCGCACTTTATTATACGACCCCTCCATATTGATTCTGGATGAAGCTACTTCTTCTATAGATACCGAAAGTGAGCAGCTTATTCAAAAAGCCATTGATACCTTAATTGCCGGAAGAACATCTATCGTCATTGCCCACCGTCTCTCTACCATTCGCAAGGCCGATAAAATTTTAGTGTTGGATAAAGGTGAAATAAAAGAGTTGGGTTCTCACGATGAATTGCTGGCTCAGCAAGGTTATTATTATAAGTTGCATCAAATGCAGTTTGAAAAACAGCAGAAAGTAGCGTAAGATTTCCTTTCTTTCACCTTATAAATTTGCTAAATTGCAGTAGTGAAAAAGGATGAACATATAGATGAAGCATCAAAGCTGGAGGAACCCCAGGCTCCTTTTATAAAGACTTTTTCTTCGCAGGAAGAAGCAGAAAAATTTAATCTCACCAAAGACATTCACAAACCGGATTATGAAAAGTTCCAGATGTTTTGCCGTATGATGCGTATTGGTAAAATGTTGTCAGAAGCTAAGGTGGTAAAATAGTTTTCACTTTATGGATATAATGGATGATGGCCTGCTCAAATTCTGGGATACCTTAAATAAGAATGGTGTTACATACATAATGGTTGGCGGTTTTGCTGTAAACATGCATGGTTACATTCGTGCCACAAAAGATACTGACCTTTGGCTGAAAGATGAGGAACAAGGCAGGAAAGGTTTAAGGGCTACATTTAAAGAATTGGGTTATGGTGATTATCCTTCAATTGAGACAATGGAATTTGTACCCGGGTGGACACAATTTTATATAGCCAACGGCATAATTCTGGATATAATGACATCCATGAAAGGGCTTGAGCATCTTGATTTTGATGCCTGTTATAAAATGGCAAGGGTTGCGGATTTGAATGGCATAAAAGTTCCTTTTTTACATATTAATCATCTAATAGCAAATAAGGAAGCGGTGAACCGGCCTAAAGACCAATTAGATGTTATTTATCTGCGCAAAATTTTAAAAATAATGGAAGAAGAAGAAAAAAGAAATGCCAGCCGTTAGATTGATTATGCTCTGGAAAATCAAGGAAAAACAAAGATTTTTCACAGCATAAATCCAGTGGTTTAAATGAAATAGATATATTTTTACTTTTTCCTTTCCCTTTTCGGTTTTTCACCCCTCCGTCCTTATCTTTGCGCCAAATTTTAAGAAAGGTATGTTAGCCCGAAGCGTCAAATCCTTACTGGTAGCGGTTTTTAGCCTAAGTATGCTTTTTACTTCTAATGTGTTGATGGCCCAGCATGAAGAAGGGCAACCTAAAACAGAAGAAACAAAAGCAGGTGAAGAAAAGAAAGAAGGATTTAACGCCAAAAAAGTGATCTTTGGGCATATTCTGGATGCTCACGAATTTCATTTCTTCAGTTACAAAAGTGGCGGAGAAGAACATGAAGTTGCCATTCCTTTACCCGTTATCCTTTACTCTCCTCAAAAAGGTCTTTCTGTTTTTATGTACTCAGCTTTTCATCACGGAGAGCATGAAGCAGATGGTTACAAATTAGAAGGGGATAAAATTGTAGCAACAGATGCCACCGTTAAATTTTACGATTTCTCTTTAACCCGTAACGTAGTGCAGATGATTTTGGCACTTATCATATTAGTTTGGTTAATGGTAAGCATCGGCAACAGTTACAAAAAGGGACAAGGTGTTAGCTCTGCACCAAAAGGAAAACAAAGCCTGCTTGAACCTGTAATTACTTTTGTAAGAGACGAGGTAGCCATTCCCAATCTTGGGCATAAAGCAGATAAATATCTTCCTTTCCTGTTAACAGTATTCTTTTTCATATTAATCAATAACATATTTGGTCTTATTCCCGGCACAGCGAACGTAACTGGTAATATTGCTTTTACCATTGTACTGGGAGTTATATCTTTTATTGTTATTGTGTTTAGTTCTAATAAACATTACTGGGGTCATATTTTTAATCCTCCCGGGGTGCCTTTAGGGGTTAAATTTATTTTAGTACCTGTTGAATTATTAAGTGCTGTTTTAATTAAGCCCGGTGCATTAATTATCCGTCTTTTTGCCAATATGGTAGCCGGTCACATTATTATCATTTGTTTGATATCGTTGATTTTTGTGTTTACAGAAAAATTAGGAACTGGTTTTGGTATTGGCTCAATCGCTATTTCTATTCCATTTACCATTTTCATTTATTTTATAGAAATATTAGTAGCTTTTTTACAGGCATTTATTTTTACCATGCTTTCGGCCGTGTTTATCAGCCAGGCATTTGAAGGTGAGCATCACGAAGAAGCTGCACATCATTAATGAGTTTATTTTTAACCAATATAAAAACAGAAGTATGGATTTACTGAATGTTATCTTAAGTGCTACTCCGTTTGCTAACGGTGGTGGTGCTATCGGTGCAGGTTTGGCTGCTATGGGTGCTGGTATTGGTATCGGACAGATTGGTAAAGGTGCCGTTGAAGCTATTGCCCGTCAGCCGGAAGCCTCTAACGACATTCGTGCTAACATGATTCTGACTGCAGCGCTGGTTGAAGGTGCTGCCCTGTTTGCAATCATCGTTGGTTTCTTAGCAATGGTATTATAATCATTGTAAAGTTTTTACTGCATCCAAAGCACAGGGCGGAGGATGCAGTTTAAATAAAATTTGAAGATTGCTGATTTGAAAATTTTAAAATTCACATCTCAACGCAATCATAGCAATATAGAAATTTAGAAATCTTGAAATTTATTTTATGGAATTACTCAGTCCTGCGTTAGGTTTATTGGTTTGGACATTGCTGGCTTTCCTGGTAGTGTTTTTTATTTTAAAATCAAAAGCATGGCCTGCCATTATTAATGGTTTAAAGGAAAGAGAAAAAACAATTGCTGATTCTTTAGCTACTGCTGAAAGAGTAAAAGCTGAAATGGCCCAGTTGAAAAATGAAAATGAAGCGTTGATGGCACAAGCCCGTGAAGAAAGAGCACAAATGCTGAAAGAAGCTAAAGAAACTAAAGATAAAATTGTAAGTGAAGCTAAAGAGCAGGCAAAAGTTGAAGCCTCTAAAATAATGGCTGATGCATTGGCTTCAATCGAAAATCAGAAGATGGCTGCTTTAACCGAGGTGAAGAATCAAGTGGGCAACTTAGTAATTGAAGTATCAGAAAAAGTATTGCGTCGTGAACTGGGTAATAAAGCAGATCAGGAACAATACATCAAGCAGTTATCAAACGAAGTAAAACTGAACTAACTAATATGCTGATGTGATAATGTGCTGATGTAATATTTATCTCATTATCTAATTAGCAAATTATCAAATTGATTTATGCAACAACCCCGTTTAGCAGGAAGATATGCGAAGAGTTTAATTGGTTTGGCTATTGAGCAAAACCAATTAGAACAGGTGCATGCCGATATGCAGTACCTGCAATCACTTTGCAAACAAAGCAGGGAATTTGTAAACTTATTGAAGAGCCCCATTATACAGGCAGATAAAAAAGGTAAAATTGTTGAGGCCGTTACTTCGGGTAAAGTGAGCAAGATGACGGAAGGATTTAACCGCCTGCTGGTACAAAAAGGCAGGGAAAGTGTATTACCTGAAATTGTGAATGCTTTTATTGAGCAGTACAACGAAATTAAAGGCATACATAAAGTAAAGATCACAACGGCTGTTGCCATCAGTGATGAACTGAAGCAACAAATTGTAAGCAAGATAAAAGCAGAGACACCTTTACAAAATATTCAACTGGAAACTGCGGTGAAAGATGAGTTGATTGGAGGATTTACATTAGAGTTTCACAATAACCTGGTTGATGCCAGTATATTGAGGGATTTGAATGATATCAGGAAACAGTTTTTACAGAATGTGTATGTGCAGAATATTCGTTAAGAGTTGTGCGAATTAAGTTCTCAGTTAGCAGTGGGCAGTTCGCAACACAACTTTAAGAAGTGTTTTGGAAAAGAGAAGAATGTTAAAAATAGAATTGCAAACTGAGGACTGGTAACTGCCAACTAAGAGATGAGTAGCATTACAGAACGAACAAGTGAGTGACACAACCGAAGCTAAATAGTAATCGTAAAGCCGGTTACCCACCTGCACTAAAGTTTCGGTGGGCAGGCAAAAAATAAAAAAGAAAAATTTAAAACAATAGTTTATGCCAGAGATTAAACCAGATGAAATATCTGCGATACTCCGCCAGCAATTAAGCAACTTTAATGTAGGCGCTGATTTGGAAGAAGTAGGAACAGTGCTGCAGGTGGGTGATGGTATTGCCCGTGTTTATGGATTGAATAATGTTCGTGCCGGGGAACTGGTAGAATTTGAAAACGGTGTTCGTGCAGTTGCATTGAACCTGGAAGAAGATAATGTGGGTGTGGTATTGATGGGAGAGAGCGGTGAAATTAAAGAAGGTGCTACCGTACGCCGTACCGGAAAGATTGCTTCTATTAAAACCGGTGAAGGTGTAATTGGTCGTGTTATAAACACTTTAGGTGAACCAATTGATGGTAAAGGTCCTATCAGCGGTGAACTGTATGATATGCCATTGGAACGTAAAGCTCCCGGCGTTATCTATCGTGAACCGGTTAAGGAACCATTACAAACGGGTATCAAAGCCATTGATGCGATGATTCCTATTGGTCGTGGTCAAAGGGAGCTGATTATCGGTGACCGTCAAACAGGTAAAACAGCTATTGCAATTGATACCATCATCAACCAGAAAGAGTTTTATGCAGCAGGTAAACCTGTTTACTGTATATATGTAGCTATTGGGCAAAAAGCTTCAACCATTGCTGGTATCATGAAGACTTTACAGGACAATGGTGCGATGGATTACACGGTTATAGTAGCGGCTTCTGCCAGTGACCCTGCTCCTCAACAGTTCTTTGCTCCTTATGCAGGTGCAGCTATTGGTGAGTACTTCCGTGATACCGGACGTCCTGCATTGATTGTATATGATGATTTAAGTAAACAAGCGGTGGCTTACCGTGAGGTGTCGCTGTTGTTGCGTCGTCCTCCTGGTCGTGAAGCTTATCCTGGTGATGTATTCTATTTGCATAGTCGTTTGCTCGAAAGAGCTGCAAAAGTTATCGGTGACGATAAAGTGGCTAAGAACATGAACGACGTTCCGGATAGCATTAAGCATTTAGTAAAAGGTGGTGGTTCATTAACTGCTTTACCTGTTATTGAAACACAAGCCGGTGACGTATCTGCATATATCCCTACAAACGTAATCTCTATCACTGATGGTCAGATATTCTTAGAAGGTAACTTGTTTAACGCTGGTATCCGTCCGGCGATTAACGTAGGTATCTCTGTAAGTCGTGTGGGTGGTAATGCGCAGATTAAGTCTATGAAAAAAGTAGCTGGTACATTAAAATTGGATCAGGCACTTTACCGTGAGATGGAAGCCTTCTCTAAGTTTGGTGGCGACCTCGATGCTGCTACTAAATCAGTATTAGATAAAGGTGCCCGTAACGTGGAAATTTTGAAACAAGCCCAGTATTCTCCGTTCAGTGTAGAAAAGCAGGTGGCTATCATTTATCTCGGTACACAAGGTTTATTAAGTTCGGTGCCTGTTAAACGTGTGAAGGAGTTTGAAGAACATTTCTTAATGGAAATGGAAAACAAAATGCCTGAACTGCTGGCTGAGTTTAAGAAAGGTAACCTGCCAGAAGATGGATTGAAGAGGATGGTGGAAATGGCGAAGGGATTGATGGCACAGTATAAATAAGCATGTATTACTAAATTGAATAAAAAGGGCTGCGTTTTGCAGCCCTTTAACTTTATAAATATGATTTATCAATTTTATAATTCTGCCGCTGAAAGATTTAAACTTAAAAATAAAATAATTTAAAGACGAATAATTACTGAATGGTATAGTAAAAACACAATGCACTTCTACTTATTTTTTACTTATAAGTAATTATTAAGTAGTTTATTTATAAAAAACTTGCATATGTTCATTGCGACTATTAATTTTACTGCAATTTCAATCCAAATCTATGAATTCATTCGACGTACCAATAAAATCCTTCAGTAAGTTTATTTTTCCTCTTACAAGTGTGTATTGATAGAAAGTTGTTGATGATACACTTTAAGTGTATTTGGGGTTTCTTATTGGATTTTCTAACGGCGATTGAAGTTTATTGATTTAGCATTGATACGCAAACCAAATATATCCAAATCTATGCTCTATGAAAAAGAGATTGAAATGCCAATTATTTTTAACGGTCCTGTTATGTTTAACGATATCAGGAAATTTATCTGCCCAATGCAGTGCCGGTTATTCAACTGCTAATATCAACTGGGACTGGTTAGATTTTTTAGTGAATACCGGTAACTATGCCCCTACATCCAATTATCCGGGTGTGCCACTGTCTCTCGCACAAAACCAGGCATTTGCTATGGGTAAAAGAAGGGTTGTAATTACAAATAACTTTGCTTCCGCAAACATATTGGGTGAAAATACTACAAATACTGGTGAAACTGGTTCTTATGGTGCTGGAGCGGATGTTCAGTTTAGAGGGAATGGAACTATTACCTTAACCTTTGATAGCGCAGTAGCCAATCTTAAATTTTCAATGTACGATTTAGATTATTCTCAGGTAACTACCATCACTGCAGCTAATGGTGCATCACCAGTGAATGTTACAATGGCAAAACTTTCCGGTATAGTGCTCACGATAGTCGGCAGCGGAACACCCACCGCAATAGCTACGGCATCAGCAACAACAGTTGCTAATACAAGTACAGATGGTACTATTAATGTGGATATAGCAGGGCCTCTTACCAGCGTTACTATTGTTGTTACAGCTACAGCTACCTGCTCTTCTGGTTGTGGTACAGGTGGAATTGAAAATGCAGATTTCTGGTTATCCGATTTGTCTGCTTGTGTATCGGGAAGCTTCGCTACCAATTATTTTGTGGATGCAAAACCATTTACTGGTCAACCTACCTTTATATTGTCAACACCCGATTCAAATTCTGTTTCATACATAGACACTGCTACAGGTAAAGGAAAATTTTTATTCTCAGGAAACCTTGCTGCTGATGCCAATGCACCAAAATTTGTAAACGGGCTGGCGTATGATCATAAAAAACATTATGTATATTATGTGCATGACTATGGTACCAAGGCCTATAATACCCGAACACTCAGAAGATGGGATTATAATACCGAGTCAATAGATGCTTCACTGGCAGTAGATGTAAACTCTATTGGCATTCCTACGTTTGATTATGGCTCTGAGTCTGCCGGCTCTTCCTTTTATGATGGTACTCTTTATTTTGGGGTTGAAGGAAGTAACGGCTCAAAAAATAGCGGCAGAGAATCTATTATATGGAGGGTTGATTTTAATTCCAGTAATATTCCTTACCGTTCCAGCCAGGTATGGGCCACTCCTGCCGATAATGGTAGCGGTACTTCTATGCATGACTGGAATGACTTTGTGGTTAAAGATGGTGAGTTATATGATTTTGACGGTGTTAGCACTTCGCAGGATGATTATTATCACTTTAACCTGCAAACCGGAAATATGGATCAGGATTATACAGCTGCACCCTCCTACAACATACCAAGACAAACAGGTATCACCTGGTCGGGTAAGATTATTTGGGTCTATGATTCCATAGGTGTTTATAATGAAGCAGGCTCTGTAGGTACAAAAATGAAAATAACGGGCACCTCCGCATCAAATATGTCACCTGACTGGGCAAAAGGGATTGGCCCTGGTGGCGGTAATATTGGTGCTTCCGGTGATGCTGCTGGTCCATTCAAAACAAAAACAGATTTTGGAGATGCGCCTTCCAGTTATGATCCATCGGGTTCAGATCCGGCAGTACATGAGCAAGATACAACCTTGAGAATAGGCGCAACATTTGACAGAGAATTTGACAAAGTACCAACGGTGAATGCTGACGGAGATGGGGCAGATGAAGATGGGATAAGTACAGTGAATATTTTACCATCAGGTGCATCAGTTAATTACCAGGCTGTAGTTAAAGTATATAATAATACAGGTGCAAATGCCACATTAATTGGCTGGCTCGATTATAATGTAAATGGTGTTTTTGATGCCGGCGAGGCGGTAACTTCTACAATTTCTTCCGGCACAAGTTTACAAACAATTACCCTTAACTGGACAGGTCTTACTGTTACAGCATCACCCGGCACATCTACATATTTGCGAATCAGGCTTACCAGTGCTTCAAATGGTATGACCTCAAGTAAACCTAACGGATATTTTAATAGCGGGGAAGTAGAAGATTACAGGGTTTATGTTGATGTAACGTTACCTGCTTACTTAAAAGATTTTAACGCTTCAGTGTATAATAAGACTATGGTAAAAATAGACTGGGTATCTGATGAGGATAATAATCTTATTGGATATGAAGTTCAAAAGAGTTCTAATGCACTTAACTGGGATAATTTCAATTATGTTAAATCAAATGGTTTAAATAATCCCGGTGAACATGAATATAATCTTACCGATACAAAACCTAATAATGGTGCTACATATTACAGGCTTAAATTAAACTTTGCTAATGGAAAATATAAATTTAGTGATGTAAAATCGGTAAACATTTTGAACCTTACTTTAAATGATATTGTTCTTGCTCCAAACCCTGCAAGGTCTGTTACAACAATTACCCTGGTTGGAAGTGTATCCGGTTCAGCGGTTATAAAGATTATGAACATGCATGGAGAGGTCCTTTATACCAAAAATATTTCTACGGTAAATGGTATAACAAAATATGAAATTCCTTTGGAAGAAAACTGGCAAGGGGGAACATATCTTGTGCAGGTAATTAGCAATGGAATAATCATCAACAAAAGGTTGTTAATTAACAGATAAAAAATCTTATTTTCGTAACTACAGCAAATATCCATTACTAAGTAAAACCAATGTTAACTGACTTATGAAAGGAAAATTAATCGTTGCTTTAACTGCAGCAATATTCTCCATGCTATTTCTTTTAGCCTACAATTTTTATTCTTCCAGCGAAAGATTTGAAACAGATGCAGACGAAACAGAAGAATCCGAAAGGGAAACGTATGGAATTGATAAAGAATTAATGTCATGGTACCAGGCTAAAGGTTTTCCTGATCCTTCTTATATGACAGCTAAATATTTGGCTGCATGGGAATATGCCAGGCAAATGAGGGAATATGCAGAAAAAAGAAATCATTACAGCAGTGCAATGCGTGGCCAGGGTGTAAATGGTAACTGGGCTTCTTTAGGTCCAAATAATGGAACGGGTGGCAGGGTACTAACCATTGCAATTAATCCTGTAAAAACCACCAGTATTTTTGTTGGCTCCGCCAGTGGTGGAATATGGAAATCATATAATGGTGCTTCATCCTGGCAGCAAGTAACAACTAATCTTCCTGTTTTAGGAGTATCATCAATAATTATCAATCCTTCAGATACAAATGTGCTTTATGCAGGCACGGGAGAAGTTTACAGGTTAGATACCAGTGTAAATACAACTACACCAAATCCCAATAACACCGGATATAATGTATGGAAAACAAGAGGAACTTATGGAATTGGCATATTAAAAAGTACTAATGGCGGAACTACATGGAGACAAGTGCTGATAAAAAATACATCCAACCTGTTTGGTATTCAACGGTTGAGATTTAATCCGTTAAACGCAAAAACTGTTTTTGCTTGTGCAACTGACGGGTTATACCGTTCCAGAGATTCTGGTGCCAACTGGACACGGATATTAAATTTAACCATGGTAACCGATGTGGTTATTAATGCAAAAGATACCACTCAAATTGTAGCTGCCGTTGGTAACTTAGGTAATACTGTAAAAGGGATATTTCGAACAATAAATGATGGATCAAGCTGGGCGAAAATTTCTTCTGCACTTCCCGCTACATTCAGAGGTTTTATAAAATTAGATAATATACCCAGTTTAGGAAACAGGGATACCATTATAGCAAGTATTGGTGTTGATGAAACCGGAAGCCCAAATGAGCTTTACCGGTCAGCAGATTTTGGAAATACCTGGGCAGCAAAAACTTCATCCACTCATACATCTTATCAATTCTGGAGTGCCCATACTGTAGCAATTAATCCTTTCTTTACAGATAGTCTTGCTTATGCAGGTGTAAATTCCTTTAAGTATAAAATTTCTACTTCTGCTTCAGCAGGAACAGGTGTTGGTCATGCCGATAATCACGATATACAGTTTGATCCGCTTGTAAGAGGAACTTATTATGTTGCTTGTGATGGAGGAATTTATAAAACAACTAACGGCGGCACCAGTTTTACCAAATCAAACACCGGACTGGCAGTATCGCAATTTTATGCATCAATCGGTGTTAGTTCATCAGATGCTAATTATATTGTGGGTGGGCTGCAGGACATCAACGTGATGTACACAACAAATGGTGGTTCAACCTGGGTAAACTACCCTGGAGCAGCCGGAGGCGACGGAGCCGCTTGCTTTATTGATCCAACAAGTGATACTACTCTTATATCAAATGACGCAAGGGCAGTTAACCTGGCTACCACAAAAGGAGGATCAGCAGCAGCTAAACTCTCTTATTTAGGCGCAGTTGCTGATTCACGAACCGGGTTTGTATCCCCACTGGCCATTAGTAAAACAAACCCCCACGTTATATATGTTGGCAGCGACAATATACATAAAAGTACAAATGGAGGAACTACATGGACTGGTGGGGGTACCGGAACAACAGTAGGAACAAGTTATATTGATAAAATTCATCGCCCAGCATTAGCATTGGAAATCGCTCCCAATGACGCTAATAGGGTATATGTATCAACAACGCCATTTGCTCAGGCAGATAATGATATTGACTCTTTGTTTTTTGACAGAACAAAAGGAAGCGATATTTTAAGAACTACAGACGGAGGAGCCACACTTCCCTTTACGAGTATAAAAACAAATTTACCGGATCGGTATGTATTAGATATGTATGTGAGTCCTACTAATAAAGACAGTGTATGGGTAACATTAGGTGGTTTCGGTACAGCTCATATTTATGTAACAGCAAATGCCGGTGCGTCCCCTGCTTCAAATGTTGTGTGGACTGCCAAAGACGCCGGGCCATCATCTGGTGGGTTGCCAGATGTTCCTGCCAATGCTATTATTTTTGATCCTAATAACCCTAATGTTATTTATGTTGGTAATGATTTAGGAATTTATGTTTCGCCTGATAAAGGGAATACATGGTTTGATTATAATAACGGGCTTTGGGATGTAAACCAGGTAGTTGATTTAAGAATTACCGCAGATAATAATTTACTTGCAGCCACTCATGGAAAAGGAATTTTTAAAAGTGGTTTATATACAGGTGGATTACCGGTAAACTTTACTTCAATTACAGGATATAATGCCGGTAATACTAATGAACTTAAATGGAATGTGGCACAGGAAATTAATTTATCGCATTACGAAGTTGAACGCAGTACCGATGGCAGAAACTTTAAGAAAATGGGTACTGTTACAGCTAAAGATAGCTGGGCTGCTATCAGTTATAATTATTCAGATTACATTGCGGGAGAAACAGCCACTATATATTATTACCGTGTGAAATCGGTAGATGATGATGGCTCCTTTCAATATTCAGAAACAGCGGTTATTAAAATAAACAGGGATATTAAATTTAAACTCATTGGAAATCCATTCACAGATTATTTCAAAATACAGTTTAGTGCGGCATCTAATCAGCAAACAGAATTATTGTTATTTGACATGCAGGGAAAATTGATCAGGAGAAAACAATTTAATGCTATAGCAGGAATAAATGAAACAACATTTGACAACCTGGCTGAATTACCAAAAGGTGTATATGTTTTTGAGATGTATATAGATCAAAAAAGGAATAGCAGGAAAGTAGTTCATCAATAAAAAACAATAAAAACCCCCTGAATAAACAACAGGGGGTTTTTAAAATAAATTTGGTTTATAATATAAACCACTTTATGTTTGTGTAAAGTAAGGAAGGATGAAAAACATACTAATCGGATTAATAGGTTTGATGATAACCATGCAAACCGCAGGACAGGCAAGGATTTCAGGCCGGATAACAGATAATAAAAAGAGTCCGCTAATTGGTGCCAGCATTACTATTAAAGATAGTTATGATGGAGCCACCAGTGATACCGCTGGCCGGTTTCAGTTCGTCACTACAGAAAAAGGTGATCATATACTGGTAGTAAGTTTTACCGGTTATAAAGGATGGGAACAAAAGATTACAATAAATTCTGAACCACTCAGTTTTTCTATTGAATTAAAAGAAGAATTTAATGAATTAAAAGCAGTGGTTATAACTGCCGGCACTTTTGAAGCAAGTGATAAAAAAAGAGCAGCTACAGTTCTTAATTCTATAGACATAGCAACAACTGCAGGCAGTAATGCTGATATTACTGCGGCTTTAAAAACATTACCCGGTACACAGCAGGTTGGTGAAAAGGAAGGTTTATTTGTTCGTGGAGGCGCCGGTTATGAAACCAAACAGTTTATTGATGGTACATTAGTGAATAATCCATTTTTCGCAAGTGTGCCTGATATCGCTTCACGGGGAAGATTTTCTCCATTCTTATTTAAAGGAACAGTATTTACGGCCGGTGGTTATTCTGCTTTATACGGGCAGGCTTTGTCGTCAGCTTTAATACTGGAGTCTATTGATTTACCGGAGAAATCAGCAGCCAACGTTTTTGTTTCTCCATTAACATGGGGTGGTGGCTACCAGGAATTATCAAAAGATAAAAAATTTTCCTGGGGAGGAAGTTATGGTTATGCAAACCTTGGTATTTATTTCAACATCGTAAAACAAACACCGGATTATTTTAAGATACCACAGTTTCATAATGGAGATGCTAACTTTCGTATTAAAACAAAAAGAGGTGGTATGATAAAATACTACACCACTTTTGCTAAAGGTGATTTGGGATTAAGAAGAACAGATATTGACAGTGCGGCATTAAAAGATGCCTTTTCATTAAAGAATTATAACTGGTATAACAATTTAAGCTGGAGAGAAAACTTAGGTAATGGATGGAAAATGAATTTAGGTGCAGGTTTCAGCATTAATAAAGATGATATTCAGCAGCAGATTCAAAATGCTTATAATATTCCTGTAACAACCAACGCATCCTATATAGATGGCAAGAACTTTACATTAAATCATCGCCAGGATTTTGCTGTTGTAAGAGCTGTATTTGAAAAAAGGCTGGGAATAAATTCTATTCGTTTTGGAAGTGAGTATTGGTACAGCAAAGACAGAAGCATTTATAATACTTACATCACTAATTTGATTGATAACTATAATGCAGTGTTTGGAGAATCAGATATCTATATTACTAATGCCATTGCCGCCAAAGTGGGTGGACGATTTGAATATTCTTCTATTTTGAAGAAGGCCAACATTGCTCCCCGTTTATCATTGGCATATAAAACAGGTAAAGATGCACAGGTATCTGCTGCTTATGGAGTTTTCTACCAAAAGCCGGAGAATACTGAAATGATCTACACCACTAAACTGGGTTATACAAAAGCAATTCATTATATCATCAATTATCAGAAAACAACCAATAACAGGATATTCCGTACAGAGTTGTTTTACAAAAAATATGAAGATTTGATTAAAACATATCCCATTACTTCTAACTCAGGTGATGGATATGCAAAGGGATTTGAATTTTTCTGGAGAGATAAAAAGACATTTAAAAACTTTGATTACTGGGTAAGCTATTCTTATCTCGATACTAAAAGAGATTACCAGAATTACCCGGAAAAACTCACTCCCAATTTTGCAGCATACCATACTGCGTCTGTTGTAACCAAGCGTTTTGTAACGAAAATAAAAACAGGTTTCAATCTTACCTATAGTTACGCAACCGGAAGGCCTTACTATAATTTTCAGTTAAGCAATGGTAAATATAATATAGCTGACCAGGGAAGAACAAAAGATTATCACAGTTTGGGCTTTAGTGTAAACTGGGTACCCAGTGTGGGCAAACAAAATGCCAAAGCATTCTGGGTGTTTTTTGCCAGTGTAAACAATGTATTGGGAAGCAACCAGGTTTACAATTATAATTATTCGTATAATGGGCTAATCAAACAGGCAGTTAATCCTCCTGCGAAACGTTTCTATTTCATTGGTATTTTCTTAAGTTTTGGTGTTGACCGTTCAGACGATGCCATCAACAATAATTTATAAGAAATAAAAATTTAAACAATAAAACATGAAACACTTACTGATTGCAGCATTTGCTGTTTTGTTCGGAACAATAGTAAATGCACAAAGCGAAAAATTTACTGCCGCTATGCAAAAGCAATTGATTTTGCTGGACTCAGCAAAATCAACACAAGACTTACAGGCTGTTGCTAACGCTTTTGAAAGGATTGGTGACGCCGAAAAGACACAATGGTTGCCTTATTATTATGCTGGGCTGGCATTAACTACTGCCGGCTGGATGGATAAAACATTGGATAAAGATGCCAATAGTGAAAAAGTAAAAGCTCTTTGCGCAAAAGCAGAAGCCATTGAGAAGAATGCGGAAATATGTTCCATTCGTAATATGGCTGCATCTCAGCAAATGTTAGTTGATCCGCAGAGCCGTTGGATGACTTACGGACAAGAGGCCGGTAACGCTATGCAGGAAGGTTTAAAACTGGATCCTAACAATCCAAGACTGTATTACTTGCAAGGCATGAGTATATTTGGAACACCTGAGCAATTCGGTGGGGGAAAAGCAAAAGCCAAACCTATTTTTGAAAAAGCATTGGAACTATATAAAGCTGAAAAGGTAAAACCACTTTACCCGCACTGGGGCCAGCAGCAGACGGAACAAATGATTGCACAGTGTAAATAATGTTAATTAGTCCGTGAGATAAACCACTCATGGACTTTTATATTTGATTATTCAACACCACGCCACATGAACGAAGAAAATTTTTCAACACAGCAAAGTCTGCAGGTTATTACTGAAATGATTAATAAAACCCGGCAGACTCTAAATGATAACAGCAAATATTTTTTATTGTGGGGCTGGCTTACTGCCCTTGCTATTAGCGGCCAGTTTGTATTAAAAGTGATTTTGCATTATGAAAATTTTTTCCGGGTATGGTATGTATTATTCATTGGTATTATTATAAGCAATTACTGGATTATTAAAGATGGGAGAAAAGTAAAAGTAAAAACCTATGTGGGCGAAAGTATGAGCAATTTGTGGCTGGGAATGGGCATTAGTTTTTTTGTATTAAGTATGTTGTTTGTAAAAATGGGTTGGTACTATTGCTATCCCTTTTTTATAATGATGTATGGGCTGGGTACTTTTGTTTCGGGGAAAATTTTACAGTTTACTCCACTGGTTATTGGCGGTATTCTGGCATGGGTATTAAGCATTGTATCTGCCTGGTTCGACTTTGACTACCAGATGCTGTTTGCTGTAGCCGCTCTATTAATCAGCTATATTATTCCTGCACATTTATTACGCAATCATCAACAAAAAAAAAGCCTGAGCATGGAAGATAAAAACTTTAACCCGGCTGAAAGTTTGAATTTAATCGATTCAATGATTAAACAGGCAAAATCCGCTGAAAAAGATAACGGGATGGGGTGGATTATTTGGGGGTGGTTATTATTTATTGCCAGTTCCCTACACTATCTTTCTATTAAGTTTCAATGGGAATATAGAAGCTATGTATGGCAGGCGTTCAATATTTGTGCAGGAATTTTACTTTTATACTATATACTAAGATCAACTGTTCTAAAAAGAAAATCACGGGTTAAAACCTATACAAACCAACTTTTGTCTAAACTCACTTTTGCCTTTTTTATAAGCCTTGCTATAATTGTTTACGGAACTGCTGTTACCGGACTTGAAGAAAACGGAATAAACTTTGGTTTTCTTCTCCAGCTTTATGCATTTTGGATGTTTATATATGCAGCCGCTTTCCGGTTTACACTTTTTTATGTTGGTGCAGCTATTAACTGGATAGGGGCAATGGCGGTTTTTTATTTCAGGGAAAAATTAGGGGCTGAGATTTTACTGGTACATGCCATATGCGTTTTGACCGGGTACATAATTCCCGGCCATATTGCCTACCGTCAATTTTATAAAAATTAATGAAGCATATTCATTTATAATGGATTTTAAAGAACTCGACCCCATATTACATTCACAGCTAAGGCTGGCAGTAATTTCTCTTCTTATTGGAGTGAAAGAGGCCGAGTTTACTTTTATCAGGGAAAAAACCAATGCTACAGCCGGTAATTTGAGTGTACAGATTAATAAATTGAAAGAGGCGGGCTATATTGAAGTGATCAAACAGTTTAAAGATAATTACCCGCAAACCATTTGTAAAATTACCCCTAAAGGGATTAATGCTTTTGAAAATTACGTAACCGCACTCCAATCGTATCTTCCAAAGAAATAACGTTTGATAAAAAAATAAAACCGGGGTAGCGATCCCGGTTTTTCATTGTGAATTTTTCTGTTGTTGTTTTTAGTTTATAATTAATTATTTGTTTATAAATCTTATTTGATTCCCTATGAAACTTTACTGATATAACAAAGATGTAAACATTAACCGGGTTGTCTGTATCTATTCGTTCAATTAACCCTTTCTTTCGGCGAATGAACTTTTTACTTCGATTTATGTTTTGATAAATTCATCCAATTGTTTCCCTGCTTACATTTGTACCAATGACAGCAATTGTTTCAGTCAATCATCTTTCCAAACATTTCCGTGATCTTAAAGCAGTGGACGATCTGTCGTTCAGTGTAAATGAAGGTGACATTTATGGATTTCTTGGTCAGAACGGCGCCGGTAAATCTACTACTATAAGAATGCTACTTACATTAATAGAGCCAACTGATGGGGATATTGAGATAATGGGTATGAATCTAAAAACACACCGTAAAGAAATACTGCGAAATGTGGGCGCCGTTATTGAAAAACCTGATTTGTACAAATATTTAACAGCACAGGAAAATCTTTCTTTGTTTGCAAAGATCAGCGGAGTTAAAGTTCCTTCCCATAAAATAAAAGAACAGCTGGAATTAGTGGGATTGATTGACCGGGCTGATAGTAAGATTAAAACCTTTTCACAGGGAATGAAACAGCGGCTGGGAATTGCAGTGGCTTTAATACACGATCCTAAACTAATTATCCTGGATGAACCGGTGAACGGATTGGATCCGCAGGGAATTGCTGACATCCGCAACCTTATTTTACAACTGAGCCGATCAATGGGTAAAACAGTAATTGTTTCTTCGCACCTGTTGAATGAAATTGAGATTATTGCGAATCGTGTGCTGATCATTGACAGGGGAAAGAAAATACAGGAAGGAACAGCAACAGAATTATTTGATCCGGTTAATACATTGGTTGAATTAATTGTTGCTGATGTGGCGTCAACATGGGAGAAGCTGCAGCAAACACCCTGGAACAATAATTTATATGCGAAAGAAGGTGACACGATTTTACTGCGTATGCACCGGAATGATATTCCCTCATTATTTAAAACGCTTAGTTCAATAGATGTGCAGGTTTATTCTTTAAGTCCAAGACATTCTTTAGAAGATTATTTTCTCAGTATCACAACTCAAAACCGCCATGTGGAAACTTTTGCAAATTGAACTCTTTAAAATTTATAAACGTCCACGCACTTATATTGCTTTTGCGGCAGTGATGGCAATTGTGGCGGTAGTACAAGTGGCTTTAAAATATGATGGAAAGTCGTACATCGACTTTATGATGAGTGGGCTTTCAGACACATTTGAGTTTCAAAATGAGAAAGTGCTGAATGGCTATCTCGTTTGTTTCATTATCCTGAATACTTTGCTGATTCATGTGCCACTACTGGTAGCATTAATTGCTGCAGATGAAGTAGCAGGTGAAGCTAATATGGGTACCTTACGATTATTAGTGACTAAACCGGTGAGCAGAACCCAACTCATACTGGTAAAGTTCGCCGCATCTGTAATCTATGTTATTTTATTGCTGATTTGGATGGCAGTGCTGGCATTATTAATTAGTATGTTGATTTTTGGAACGAATGATATGGTTGTATTGCGTAATGACAGTTTTCATCAAATGCAGGCTGATGATGTGCTGTGGAGATATATAATGGCCTTTGGTTATGCTACGGTGGCGATGAGCACTGTGGCAGCTTTATCGCTGCTTTTATCTGTATTTGCTGACAATGCTGTTGGGCCAATCGTAGCTACCATCAGTATTGTAATTGTGCTTACGATTCTTTCTGAAATGAATATTCCGTTGTATGATAAAACGGTGAAACCATATTTGTTTACTTCACATATGGTGGCATGGAAGGGGTTCTTCTATGTTAAATCAACAGAAGAAGGAGAAACAATAAAAGGGTCTATTGAAAATCTACCTGCTATTGGCAAAAGCTTTTTTATATTGGTCGCCTATATGTTTCTTTTTGTTGGATTAGCGATAGCATGCTTTAAGAAAAAAGATATTCTCAGCTAAATTTTGAACATGAAAAAATGGATATTGATCAGTTGCTTGTTAATAACCGGGTTTTCCTTACGGGCTCAGGAAGTAAATGAATTGCTCAAACAAGTACGGGCAAAAATTGAGAAGGTGAATGATTATGTAGCATCAGGCAAAATGAAAACCAATGTAATCTTTATGAAAGTTCCGGTGGCCAGCATCAAAGTATTTTTCAAGAAGCCAAACAAACTTAAGATCAAAAATGAAAGCGGTATATCGCTTATACCCAAAGGAAGTATCAGCATCAGTTTGAATAATGTATTGACCGAAGATGGTTATTCGGTATTAGATGCAGGCACTGCAAAAATTGGAAGTACAGAGGTAAGAGTAATTAAGCTATTGCCCAATGATGATAACAATGAAGTGGTTTTATCAACTTTATATATTGATCCGGTGAAACAACTTGTGATGAAATCAAAAACAACTACCAAAGACAATGGTACCTATGAACTGGAGATGAGCTATGGAAAATATGCTGATTATGCGTTACCCGATAAAGTGATCTTTAGCTTTAATACCAAAGAATATAAACTTCCCAAAGGAGTAACATTTGATTACGACGATGGATCTGAAAAAAAGCAGCCTGATGGGAAGCCAAAGAAAGGGAAGGTGGAATTAACTTATTCATCCTATATCATCAATAAAGGATTGGAAGAGTCGGCATTCAATAAATAGCACTAAGCTCCTTCCTGTTGCTGTTCAATCTTTTCATCTTCGGCACCACGTAAAACAATATGACTCATTTTACGCAACGGGTTTTTCCTGCTGTCTGCATAATCAAATTTGTTACGCAAAATATCAATGGCTGTAAACACGGCTTCCCGCATGGAAGATTCATCTGCTTTATTCTTGCCGGCAATATCAAATGCAGTTCCATGATCAGGTGAAGTACGTACTGCAGGAAGACCAGCTGTAAAATTAACTCCTTCACCTATGGCTAATGATTTGAACGGGATCAAACCTTGGTCATGATACATTGCCAGCACGGCATCAAATTTTTCATATTGTCCCCTGGCAAAAAAAGCATCTGCACTATAAGGTCCAAACACCATCATGTCTTTTTGTTTCGCTTCTTTAATAGCTGGTTTAATAATCGTGTCTTCTTCTGTTCCTACCAAACCTTCATCACCGGCATGTGGATTTAAACCCAATACTGCAATGCGTGGTTTACTGATGCCAAAATCTTTTTTTAGTGATTGATTTAATATTTCAAGCTTCGTTAAAATATTTTCTTTTGTTACAGCTTTGGCAATATCACTTACCGGTACATGTTCGGATAACAATGCTACTTTTAAATTTTGTGCGGTAAGAATCATCACTACATCTTTAGCTTCAAAAGCAGCTTTTAAATATGGTGTATGACCGGTATAATTAAAATCATTGCTTTGAACATTTTTTTTGTGTATAGGCGAAGTTACCAGTCCATCAATTACTTTTTCTTTTAATGCCTGTACTGCGGCGATTAATGACTTAATTGCATATTTGCCTCCAACTTCATTAAGTGAGCCGGGGGTGATATTTACATCCTCTTCCCAGCAGGTATATACATTGATCACTTTGGGGTTAAACTTATAATCCCTGATCGCCTGGTAATTAAAATTTATTTCAGGTAAAGCCTTCTTGTAAAAATTGATCACTTTATTAGAAGCAAAAACAACGGGAGTACACAGGTCAAGTATTCTCGAATCACCCAGAACTTTAATGATCAGTTCGGGTCCTATACCGTTTAAATCACCACAACTAAAGCCAATTATTGGTTTTTGAATTTCTGCCATGGATGCTATCATTTATGTGGCGAAAATACGGATATAAACGGGTTTGAAAGCATGTGGATTTTACGCAGCAACTGAGTAATAAAGCTATATTAAATTGTGTATTATTTCTCTTGACTTGTGCTGAGGGCTATGTTACCTTTATACCAAATTTTAATCCCTATGAAACAAGTATTATTTACCGTTATTGGTGCATTCCTTCTTTTCACCGGTACTTCAGCAACAGGAAATCATGTAAACAAGAATGTTACTGCAATTATAAAACCAGCCGTGGCAGGTTCATGTAATTTCACTATTCTTCGTGGTCATCGTAAAGGAAACGGAACATCAATTACCTGGGCAGCAGATGGCGTAGGTATTAGCAAATTCAATGTTTACCGCTCGTATGATTTTGATCCTTCGGACCCTTATGCAGTGTGGGAATCAGTAACAAGTATGGCAGCGGATAACTCCCGCTCTTATAAAATAGACGACAACAGCGTTTTTCCCGGAACCATCAATTATAAAATTGTAGCAGTGATGAATGATGGCAGTACTGCCACTTCTAATTTCATAGCTGTTCGTATAATGAAAAAATAATTGTTGTTAATAAACAGCAGCAGTATATACTGCTGCTGTTTATATTTCCGATTACCTGTATAAAACTAAGTAGATTGTAATGACTAAATCTACATCCTATGAAACAAATTTTACTACTGAGTTATTTGTTGCTTCCGTTTATTGGTTTTTCGCAAATAACCACACCCGTTGTGAAAGCAAACTTTGGTGTGGATGCAGATTTGCGGGCAAATTACTTTAACGGAGCTATTTCAGCAGGAAATGATGATTGGTTTAATAATGGAACGGGAGGAACCGGTGCGTTTATAATTGATACAACCGGCTCCGCTGCAAGGGTGGCCAGGTATGCTACAGACGCCAATTACAGGCTTATTCCATTTGCAGCAACTATGAAGTATCCTCAGTTCTCGGTAGTCAACAACCGGTTGCTGTATGATGCCTATTTTTACAGAGACTATCATGGTTTTGATTCTACAAACTATGCAAGTGGATCCAGCAAAAATGGAATGAGTCCCCAAAACTGGAACACTTCCGCAGTACAAAACATCACTGATAAAAACGATATCCTGGATATGATGATGCATATCCGTCGTACAGGCCCCAATACAACAGACTCTTTGTGGATGTTTGCTGGTGTATCTATTGAAAATACTACTGGTGACCGCTATTTTGATTTTGAATTGTATCAAACTGATTTTGCGTACAACAGATCAACACTAACCTTTTCGGGCTATGGACCTGATGCGGGTCACACCTCCTGGAAATTTGATGCGGCTGGAAATGTTACTCAAATTGGTGATATTATATTTAGTGCTGATTATGGTAGCTCCTCACTAACTGCATTAGAAGCAAGAATTTGGACGGATAAAGCGAATTTGTTAAAAACACCGGTAAATTTTTCATGGACGGGTGCTTTTGATGGAGCTACAGCAGGAGCACAATATGGATATGCCAGCATTGGACCAAAAAATGGCGGAACATTTTATACTGGTATGGAATGTGCCAACAATACCTGGGCAGGCTCTTTTTCACTTATAAGAGAAAATAACAGTGTGGTTACAAACTATACTGCCGGCCAGTTTATGGAAATGTCAATTAATCTTACCAAAATTGGCTTAGATCCACTCATGGCATTATTGGGCGGTAATATTTGTGGATTGCCATTTAAAAAAGTATTTGTAAAATCAAGATCATCTACTTCGTTCACTTCCGAATTAAAAGATTTTGTTTCTCCTTTTTATTTCTTCAATGCACCAAAGGCTACTGTGCAGGCAACTGTACCTAAGTTTTGTGGTGCCAGCGGATCAACCGATATATTTGTTACAAATCCGCTATCTACATCTACTTACAGCTGGGTAACTGCAGACGGGCGTATTGTTGGTACAACCTCCGGTACAACTATTACAGCAGATACTACTGGTACCTATGTAGTAAAACAGCAACTGCTTGCTTCTTGTCCTACATATGCTACCGATACAATTATTATTACGGCAGATCCAATTTGTACAACACTTGGTTGTGACATACTTGGATTTAATGCAGTGCTAAACCGGGGAATAACTCAGCTAAACTGGGAAGCCGTTTGCAGACAGCAAGTAAATTATTTTGAAATTGAAAGGAGTACCGATGGTATTAATTTTACTGCAATTAATCACTTAAATGGTACCAATATACTTAATCAAACCATAAGGTTTAGTGATGTTGATAATACATCCGGCCTTAATGCTGAATTTGTTTATTACCGGGTTAAAGCAGTTGCTAATAACAGAGTAAATCCGCAATACAGTAAAATTGTCAAAATAAATTTATCATCCATTCTCACTGCTAATATACGTTTAACGCCAAACCCTGTTGCAGGCGCTTTGCTGGTTAATGTTAATACTGCATCAGCGGGTGAGGTTGAGTTAAGAATATTTTCAGGAGATGGTAAGCTGGTGAAATCATATATCAGTACGGCACGTAAAGGCGCCAATACCTTTACCATTACCGGATTTCAAAATATTCCAAGGGGATTGTATCATGCAATCCTTACAGTGGACAAACAGAATTATACACAGAAAATTGTGGTAAATAATTAAGTTGTTATTGTTTCATAAAGGTGCTCTCCCCCGCTAAAACGGGGGAGATTTTTTTGCCCCTTCAGGAACATTTATTTTTGCTGAATGTACACGTTAAAAAAATCGCTGGGTCAGCACTTTTTGAAAGATGAAAATATTTGCCGGAAAATTGCCGATGCATTGCAGGCCCATCCTTTTTCTAATTTGGTAGAGGTAGGACCGGGAGGTGGTGCACTTACTAAATACTTGCTGCAAATACCCAACATCAGCTTCAAAGCAGTGGAAATTGATACTGAAAAGGTAGAATACCTTAAACAAACTTATCCCGCCATAAAAGATAAAATCATTCACGAAAGTTTTTTAGAAACCAATAAACCGTTTAATGAAAACTTTACAGTAGTTGGTAATTTTCCTTACAACATATCTACGCAAATCTTGTTTAAAATATTGGAATGGAAAGAGGATGTGGAATGTGTAGTAGGTATGTTTCAAAAAGAGGTGGCACAACGGATAGCAGCAAAAGAAGGAAACAAAGTATATGGAGTAACGGGCGTACTGGTACAGGCATTTTATAAGGTGGATTATTTATTTGATGTTCATGAAAATTGTTTTAATCCTCCGCCTAAAGTAAAAAGTGGGGTAATACGATTATTACCATTAAGCAAAGTGCCGGAGATGAAAAGTGAGAAACAATTTTTTGCATTGGTAAAAACAGCCTTCAATCAGCGGCGAAAAACCTTGCGCAATGCAGTAAGAGGTTTATTTAGCGAAGAAGTATTGAAAGATGATATTTTTAATAAACGGGCAGAACAATTATCAGTAAACGATTTTGCCCAACTAACCTTTAAAATGAAGTAACAGGTAAATGGAGAAAGTAATTATTACAGCTAAATGTCATGACATATTGCAGGAGCAATTGGCCCGTAAAGGCTACGATGTGCTGTATTTGCCGGAGATAACTTATGAAGAGCTTAATGCTATCATCGGTGAAGCAGAAGGTCTGATTCTTTCAACAAGAATAAAGATTGATAAACCAATTTTAGATAATGCTATTAATTTAAAATGGATTGGCCGGTTAGGAAGTGGATTAGAACTGATAGATGTGGGCTATGCAAAGAGTAAAGGAATAAGAGTAGAAAGCAGTCCTGAAGGAAACCGGGATGCAGTGGGTGAACATGCTCTGGCAATGCTGCTTTGTTTGATGAATAAGATTTTGGTCAGTCATCTTGAAGTAAAAGATTTTGTTTGGAAGCGGGATGCTAATCGTGGTTGGGAATTAAACGGGAAAACAGTTGGTATCATCGGTTATGGTAATGCCGGTTCTGCCTTTGCAAAAAAACTGCAGGGGTTTGATGTTACCATCCTGGCTTACGATAAATATAAATTTGGATTTGCATCAAACAACATAAAAGAGGCTTCATTACAACAGGTGCTCAGGTACAGCGATGTTGTGAGTATGCATGTGCCGCTAACGGATGAAACATTCCATATGGCAAATGATGATTTCTTTAATGCTATGGAGCAAAAGCCATGGTTTATTAATACCTGCCGTGGTAAAGTACATGATACCAGTGCTGTTATTAATGCGCTTAAAAATGGAAAACTTTCCGGAGCCGCATTAGATGTGCTGGAGAATGAAAAATTAATCAGTTATTCAGACGAAGAGAAACAGCAATTAAACTTGCTGGCAACACAACCAAACGTTATTCTTACTCCTCACATAGCAGGCTATAGTCACGAAGCATTTTATAAAATGAGTAAAGTGCTTCTTCAAAAACTGGGATTTTTATAATTCAATACTTTTTATATTTTTGCAATATATAATGGCAACGCTTCAGCCCAACTGAGGCGTTGTTATTTTTTTCTGTTTACTATAAAGAGGAGGATATTATGAACGAAGTATTGTATGTTACCCGGGAGACGCTGGATCAGATGCGGGTTGAATTGCAACGCATGAAAGCTGTTGATCGCCCCGCTGCATCCAGAGCAATTGCGGAGGCCCGTGAAAAAGGTGATTTAAAAGAAAATGCCGAGTATGATGCGGCCAAAGAAGCGCAGGGAATTTTAGAAGCCCGTATAAAAAAACTGGAAAGCGATATCGCTAATGTAAGAATATTAAGTGCTGATAATATTGATACCAGTAAGGTGAGTATTCTTACCAAAGTGAAACTGACCAACCTGGCGACCAAGAAATCTGTGGTCTATCAAATAGTTTCTGAGAAGGAAGCAGATCTTAAAGCAGGAAAAATTTCTGTCACTTCTCCAATAGGAAAGGGGGTTTTAGGAAAACAGGTAGGCGATGTTGCTGAAGTGCAGGCACCAGCCGGTGTAATTAAATTTCAGATAGAGGAGATTAGCGTATAAAAGTTAACTTGCCGGTTTTACGTTCATCAGCATGACTATATTTGCTAAAATAATTGCAGGAGAAATACCCAGCTACAAGATTGCAGAGAACGATAAATTCTTTGCATTCCTGGATATCTTTCCGCTTGCTGAAGGACATACTTTAATAGTTCCCAAATTAGAGATTGATAAATTTTTTGATGTGCCCGACAACTATTTGTCAGAAATGCTGGTCTTTGCCAAACCAATAGCACATGCCATAGAAAAAGCATTTGACTGTAACCGTTGTGGCATAAGTGTTGTTGGTTTAGAGGTACCGCATGCACACCTGCATCTGGTACCAATTAATAATTCAGATGATTTAAATTTTACACGACCTAAATTAAAGATGACGCAGGAGGCTTTAAAGAAAGCACAGGAAAAGATCCTGGCTAATTTATAAAACGATACCATGAGCGAGAATCAAAAAATCACAAGACCTCCATTGATAACACTGCTTTGTGCTTTTGTATTTGCAGCAAGTATTTATCTCATTATTCAAACTTTCTCCGGCGTATTTCAGCATGATTTAAAAGATGCAGGAAAGATATTGTTCTCACCCTTTATTGTACTTTTTATAATAGTAGCCATTACAGGAGCATCCGGTATGTGGACAATGGAAAAATGGGGCTTCTTTGTTTTTCTGATAGCTGCCTGTGGTTTCCAGATAGTACCGGCCATTTTTGGCGTATGGACGTATGAATGGTTAATACCAATGATTTTGCTGTTCTTATTTGCCATTCACGTAAGAGAGATGAAATCGTAGTTGCTCATTAAATAATTGAAATTACTTTTTTAACCTTCCCGGATTATTCTTAATAAAATCTTCCCATCCGTTCAGTTTTTTCCCTTTTGTAATTAACAGAGAACTGCTTTGAAAGTGATGACATACTGCTACCGCTAAAGCATCTGTCGCATCATAATATTTTGGAGTGTCTTTAAACGCTAACATTCTTTGCAGCATTTTAAGCACCTGCTCTTTATCTGAATTACCATTGCCGGTAATGGATTGCTTTACTTTCTTGGGCGAATATTCTGTTACTTCCAGCCCGGCCGACATAGCTGCTACAATAGCCACACCCTGTGCCCTGCCCAGCTTGAGCATACTCTGTACATTTTTTCCAAAGAAAGGAGCTTCAATAGCAAAATAATCTGGTTGATGTTTTTGAATAATGCTGCAGACTTTTTCATATATCATTTGCAGGCGTACATGATTATCTTTTTTGGAAGATAATTTCAATACATCCATTTCCAGTAATACCATTTTATTTCCGGTAACCTTAATTATACCATATCCCATCAGTAATGTACCCGGATCAATACCTAAAATTATTTTGCTGTTTTTTTGCAAAGCGGGGATTAATTTTGAACAACTTTATACTGTCTGAACAAAAATATCAAAATATTCCTCAACTATTTTTTAGGCCCGGTACTCTTTCTGTGGTTGTCTGTTTCTATTTATCATCAAATAAAATCGCAAACCGGTTTACCACATGCAATCGAACAAATTAAACAAGCTGTTACCGGCAGTGAATCATGGAAACTCTGGTTAACTATTGCATTAATGCTGGTAAACTGGGGTATTGAAGCCAGAAAATGGCAGGTATTATTGAAATCATTGCAATCAGTTTCATTGCTAAAAGCATTTAATTCGGTACTGAGCGGCGTAGCTTTTGCCATTAATACGCCCAACAGAATAGGGGAATATGGAGGAAGAGTTTTATACATAAAAGATGGTAATAGAATTAAAGCTATATCACTGGCTATGCTTGGGAGTATTAGCCAACTTATTATTACATTATCAACCGGATTTATCGGACTGCTGTATTTAAGAAACCTTAACATTTTTAGTACAACTGCAGCAGTACATCCATTGTCTCATCTTTGGCTCAACATTATTATATATGGAGTGTTATTAGTAACATTGGGAGCAGTTCTTTTTTATTTTCGTTTATCGTGGATGGTGGGGTGGTTGGAAAAATTGCCCCGTAAAGGAAAGATGCTGGAATATATAAAGGTGCTGGATAGTTTTGAAACAGGTAGTTTGTTGCGGCTTTTAAGTCTCTCCCTGTTCAGGTACCTGGTTTTTGTTTCGCAATATTTGTTATTATTTGATTTATTTGGAGTGGACATAAATTGGTGGCAGGGATTTTGGATGGTGAGTGTGCTGTTTTTGATCCTGGCAATAATTCCAACCTTTGCACTGGCAGAATTGGGAATACGGGGAAAAGTTTCTATTTTTTTGTTGCAGGGATTCAGCAGCAATTATGCAGGAATTATTTCGTGCACACTGGGGATTTGGGTAATTAATTTGGTGGTGCCGGCATTAATTGGCAGTTTATTAATTTTAGGAGTTAAATTTTTTAGATCCGATGAAGAAAATTAGTGCAGGGGCTTTTTGTTTACTCATGTGTTTAACCTTGTCCTTACGAGCAGGAGATGAATTCTGTGGTATTCGTAATAAATCATTCCAGGATGGTGAACAAATAAACTTTATAGTTTATTATACATTGGCAGGTGTATTTGTAAATGGGGGAGATGCAAGTTTTAATACAACCTTAGAAAGATATAATGCCAAACCGGTTTATCATATTGTTGGCACCGGGCAAACCAATTCTTTTTTCGATAAGTTTTTTAAAGTAAGAGATACATACGAATCTTACATTGATACGGCAACACTGCAACCGTATAAATTCATACGCAATGTTTTTGAAGGCGGATATAAGAAATATGAGAATGTTTCTTTTAATCAAAAAGCAAATACAGCTACTTCTACCAAAGGAACTTTCAAAGTGTCTAATTGCATACAGGATGTGCTGAGTGCTATTTACTATGCCCGAAATATTGATTTCAACAGTTATAAGCCTGGTGATAAAATAAACTTTGATATGTACATAGATGATGAGATATTCAATATGTACATCCGTTACCTGGGTAAAGAAAAAATAAAAACCAAGTATGGAAAGTTTAATGCCATCAAGTTTAAACCATTGCTTATTAAAGGAACTATTTTTGAAGGTGGTGAAAAGATGACCGTATGGGTGAGTGATGATCCCAATCATATCCCGTTGCGTATTGAAAGCCCCATCAGTGTTGGAAGCGTAAAAGTAGATATGATGGGTTATAAAAATCTTCGCTATCCATTAACTTCTTTAGTGAAAGTAAGATGATGATTAAATAATTTGAAGATTTGAAAATGTGCTGATGGAATAAATTATCATCATCAAATTTTCAAACCAATTCATTCAGCTTAAAACTTTCCTTAATTCTAATTCCTCTCTCAGTTTGTTGTAAAGTGCAGCATTCAATCTTGGGGTCGTGTTCAAAAAAAAGAACATAATCATTTTCCAGTGCTTCTTTTAAAAATGCTTTCTTTTCCTGCATAGTGGTTAATGGGAACATATCGTAACCCATTACATAAGGAATAGGTATATGAGCAGCGGCGGGAAGTAAATCAGCCATAAATACTACCGTTTTTCCATTATAATTTATATGCGGAATCATCATCGCTTCTGTATGCCCGCTAACATAGCTGAATGTTATTTCTTTAATAATCTGCGAATCTGCGGCATTAGTATCCTGGAATTTTAATTGCCCACTTTCCTGTATAGGCAAAATATTTTCTTTCAAAAAAGAGGCTTTCTCTCTTTCGTTAGGATATACTGCCCAGTTCCAGTGCTTTTCATTGCTCCAGTAAGTAGCATTTTTAAATGCAGGTACTAATTTTCCATCTTCAATTTTAATAGCCCCACCGCAATGGTCAAAATGTAAATGGGTTAATATCACATCTGTTACATCATCAGCAGTAAAACCATATTTGGCTAATGATTTATCTAATGTATCATCGCCATGCAAATAATAATGACTCCAGAATTTTGCATCCTGCTTGGTGCCATTACCGGTATCTATCAAAATTAGTTTATCACCTTCCTCAATCAGTAAACAACGCAAAGCCCAGTCACATAAATTATTTTCATCAGCAGGATTCAGTTTGTTCCAGATACTTTTAGGTACCACGCCAAACATTGCCCCGCCATCTAATTTAAAATAACCAGTATCTATTGTATAAAGTTTCATGATGCCAATTCTTTTTCCTTTTTCAAAGCACTATACAAAATTATTAAACCTATTAAAAAGAAGGTGGCCAAAGCAAGAACAGATAGTCTTTGTGTACCCGTTAATTCAGTAATGTATCCAAAACTTAACATACCTATTACCACGGCAACTTTTTCTGTAACATCATAAAAGCTGAAGAAGGAAGCGGTATCTTTTGTTTCCGGCATCAGTTTACTATATGTACTGCGGCTTAATGATTGTATTCCCCCCATTACAAAACCAACACAGGCACCGAGAATATAAAACAACAGTATATTTCCTTTAGGAACAAAATAAGCAGCCACACATATTAATACCCAGAAAAAAATTACTACCATCAGCGACTGGAAGTTTCCAATTTTACCTGAGAGCCTTGAAATAACAAAAGCTCCGGGTATCGCAACTAACTGAATCAGTAAAATAGCAATGATGAGATTGGATACCGGTATTTCCAGTTCACTTTTGCCATATAAAGTAGCCGCCAGCATCACCGTTTGCACACCCATATTATAAAAAAAGAAAGCACCGAGATAACGTTTGATGACAGACATCGTTTTTATTTGATTCCATACTTTAGCCAGCTCCCGGTAACCATTGGTTAAGATGTTATTTTGGGAATTATTGGAACCGGCAGCTAAAGGTTTAGGTAAACGGGAGAGAGAAAAATAACCAAAGCCCAGCCACCATACACACACAGCAACAAAAGAAACTCTTGATCCTTCTCCTTCGTTTGCAAACCCAAACATTGTATATTTCATCACAAACACAAAACAAATAAGTTGCAGTATCACACTGCCAATATATCCATAAGCAAAGCCACGGGCACTTACACTGTCCCTGTCTTCCGGTGCAGCAATTTCAGGTAGAAAAGAGTTACTGAATACATAACTGCTCCAGAAACAAATACAGGCAATTATCATACAAACAATACCTATCCATAGTGTATTAATATCTTTAAAAAAATATAATCCGCCACAGGCCAAACTTCCAATGGTAAAAAAGAAAGCCATAAAACTTTTTTTATTCCCTTTATAATCAGCGATGGATGTTAGCAACGGAAGTATAATGGCAACAATTAATAAGGCAAAAGCCAATGCATAATTATACAGAGAGGTATTAACAAACTCCCTGCCCATAAAACGGACATAAATTACATCACCTTCTCTCCGCTCTTCTGCTATTGCTTCGAAATAAGCAGGAAAAATAGTGGAGGTAATTACTAAATTATAAACGCTGTTGGCCCAGTCGAACATAGCCCAGCCATTAATAACTCTTTTTGAAGCTGTTTGCATAAGCAATTATTGTAATGGAAAAATAAACAATAAAAACCAAAGATGTTATTTCAGGTAGCCGGAGTAAATAAGTGCTAATAAAATCAATCCTGCAATAACACGGTACCAGCCAAATAAACGGAAGCCATGTTTTTGCAGGTAGCCGATGAAAAATTTAATGGCAAGTACAGCCACTACAAACGCCACAATATTTCCAACGGCTAACAACTTAATATGTTCGCCGGTAAAAGTTTTATAACCTTTTAATAATTTATAACCGGTAGCAGCAGCCATAGTTGGCACTGCAAGGAAGAAAGAAAATTCAGCAGCTAATTTACGGGTAAGCTTTTGCTGCATACCTCCAATGATAGATGCTGCACTACGACTAACACCGGGAATCATAGCAATACATTGCCACAAGCCAATCATCAATGCTTTGCCATAAGTTATTTTAGGCTCTTCCTCAATGGTTGGATTTTTAAAAGCGTTATCAATAAACAATAATACAATACCACCTAACAGCATAGTGATGGAAACAGTTAACGGACTTTCCAGTAAAGAATCAATTTTATCAGCAAATAATTTTCCAATTACCAGCGCAGGAATTACAGCTACCACCAGCTTTGCATAAAATTTCCAGTCTTTAAAAGCCACAAACTTTTTAAAGTATAAAACTACCACGGCTAAAATGGCTCCTAATTGTATGGCTACGGTAAACAGTTTGGTAAAATCGGTTGACTCCACACCCAGCAAACGCTCTGTAATAATCATATGGCCAGTGGATGAAATAGGCAGGAACTCTGTTAATCCTTCTACTATTGCTATAATGATACTTTGAATTAAATCCATGTAAAAATTTTATAAGAAGCAAGATAATGAAAACGATTCATCCGGTCCGACGGTCTCCGTCGGACCGGATGAATCGATCTTTTTTATGTCAGACGGGGGCCGTCGGACATGAAAAAAGCGATGAAAAATACTTCATCGCCTTCGGGATCTTAAAAACGAGGTGATTATTCTTTGGGTTTTTTCATGATGGCATAGATTTCAATTAATAAACCTAATACTATCAATATTGGAGCTACAGTAATACGTTGTGTACTGTACACTTCTTTTGGGTTAAATACATTCGGGTCGGCACTTTTACCACCCATCATCAGGAACAATCCTATCAGCATTACCGCACCGCCAATCGCCATCCACAAATAATTGTCTTTGGTAAATAAGATATCCTGTTTTTTATCCACTGCCATAATTTAAAATTTAGAGGTTGCGAATATATGGTAAATCTTTATAGCTGCAAGCTGTTAGCTTCAGGCTGTATGCTTTTTCTTATGCTTAAAGCTTGCAGCTAATAATAGCCAGTAGCCTCATTAATACAAATCATCCAGCTTCATTTTCAAATACTTTATCACACTGCGGTGTGTACTGAATAAAGTAATACCAATGCCCAGCACTATAATCAATAAAAACAATAACAATAAACGGCCATTATCCCGCAGGTCGGTCAGTTCCGGAAACATTTTTTCAACGACCAGTATAATGCCGAACAAACAGGCAATTGCAATAACTGCAGCAATGGATCCGTTAACTACGGCTTTTATGTTAATAGGCTTGGTAATAAAATCCCGTGTGGCGCCTACCATCTGCATCGTTTTAATTATAAAGCGATTGCTGTACATGGCCAGCTTTACGGTGTTATCAATTAACACAATGGAAGAAACAAGAAACAGTACAGACAGGGAAATCAAAATACCCAGTATCACTTTTAATACCGGTCCCATCTTTTCAATTAACTGGGCGGGATAGTTTACACTCTGCACATAAAGATCATGACGCAAAATATCGGCCTTAATTTTTTCCATGGTGTCCTTTACCACGTACTCGCTTTTTAAATTAAAGTTGATGGAAGCCGGCAAAGGGTTTTCATCACCCAGCACCCCGTTAAAATCTTCCTCGCCGCTGCTCTGCCATTTTTTACGGGCCGTTTCTTTGTCAATGTATTCAACCGCACGGGTATAAGGCTGGGTAGCAATATAATTTTTGAGCGAATCAATTTCTTTTTGCTTGATATTACTGCGCAGGTACACCTGCATTTCCACGTTTTCCTTCAGCTTTTCCGTGTACTTGCTGGCGTTGAGGATGAGCCAGCCAAATACGCCTACAAAAAGCAGTACGATAGTTACACCCAAAATGGCCATGAAGTAGGATGGTTTACCTTTTTGACTGGATGATTTTCCGATTTGAGTCATGCGAATCTTTTATAAAAATGGGTTTAGTAAAATGCTGCCGGATGCGGGCAAAATTAAAGGTTTTACGCCTCGTTTCCTTATTTTTGTGCCCCATCTAACGATTGAATAACAGGTTTATTTCAGCAGTTGACGGATGATTGATGTATAAGAGATTTTTTAAGTCTTCTTTCACAATTCTGTTCGGCTGTGGTTGTGTCACTCACTTGTACGTCCGGTTCTTTACTCAGCAAATTTTTTTGAACCACGGAGAACACAAAGTAATCACAAAGTGCACAAAGTTTTTCTTGTGTTCTTAGTGTTAGCCTTAGTGCACCTTGTGGTTAAAACAAAGATGACCCGAGTTACAGAACGTAAAACTGTGCGACGCAACCAAAGTTTAATCGTTATTCAATCGCTAAGTACAAAATATTGGTTCAATAAGTTCAACAGATTTAAAAGGTTCAATAGGTTAAGATAACAGAATAAAACCTTTTGAACTCCTGGAACCTCCTGAACCTTTTGAACAAACAACTACAAACCACAAACAATAAACTACAAACCGTTAATGGAATACAAGTTCAGAGATATTGAAAAGAAATGGCAGCAACAATGGAAAGAAAAAAAGGTGTACAGCGTACCCAATGATTCCCCAAAACCAAAGTATTATGTATTGGATATGTTTCCTTATCCAAGTGGTGCCGGTTTGCATGTAGGCCATCCGTTAGGTTATATTGCCAGTGATATTTATGCCCGATATAAAAGACTGAAAGGTTTTAACGTGTTGCACCCGATGGGTTATGATGCGTTTGGTTTGCCTGCTGAGCAATATGCTATTGAGCATGGTATTCACCCGGCGGTATCAACAGAAAATAATATCAATACCTTCCGCAAGCAGTTAGACAATATTGGTTTTTGTTTCGACTGGGACCGTGAAGTACGAACCTGCGAACCATCTTACTACAAATGGACGCAGTGGATTTTCCTGCAGTTATTTGATAGTTGGTTTAATCGCATAACGCAGAAGGCTGAACGCATAACGCAATTGATAAAACTTTTTGAAACACATGGCTCTGATGTGCCGGGCATTCAGCGTTCAGCGTTCAGCTTTACGCCAGCTGAATGGAAAAGTTTTGATGAGGCTACACAACAGGAAATATTGATGCAATATCGGTTGGCTTATTTGGCGTACACAGATGTTAACTGGTGCGAAGCATTGGGAACAGTATTGGCGAATGATGAAGTGATAAATGGTTTGAGTTACCGTGGTGGCTTTCCGGTGGTAAAAAAGAAAATGCGTCAATGGAGTTTGCGTATTACTGAATATGCAGAACGTTTGTTGAAAGGATTAGATGAAATTGATTTCAGTGATTCAATGAAAGAAATTCAGCGCAACTGGATTGGTAAAAGTGTAGGAGCTGAAATTGATTTTGCTGTATCAAGTGAACAGGATGTTATTAAAAGCATGAGAGTGTTTACTACAAGACCCGATACCATTTTTGGTGTGGACTTTATGGTAGTAGCTCCGGAGCATGAGATGGTGAAATCAATCACTTCATCAGCACAACAAAAAGAAGTAGATGATTATGTGCAGTATGTATTAACCCGTTCAGAAGTGGATAGAATGGCAGAAGTAAAAAAGATCACGGGTTGTTTCACAGGTGCATATGCCGTTAATCCATTTGATGGAAGAAAAATTCCTATCTGGATAAGTGAATATGTGCTGGCCGGTTATGGTACCGGCGCCATCATGGCCGTGCCTTGTGGTGATGAAAGAGATTTCAAGTTTGCGAAACATTTTAATATCCCAATCACCAACATCATTGGTGAATATTATAATGGTGAAGAAGCCAATGCAACCAAAGATGCCATTTTACAAAACAGTGGTTTCTTAAATGGTATGGTGATGAGAGAAGCAATTGATTCAGCGATTGCAAAAATAGAAGCAGATGGAATTGGCAAGCGACAGGTGAATTATAAAATGAGAGATGCAGGATGGAGCCGTCAGCGTTACTGGGGCGAACCATTTCCTATCGTTTATAAAAATGGCGTGCCTTATGCAATGGATGAAAAAGAATTGCCATTGGTGTTACCACCTTCCAATGATTTTAAACCAGCAGGAAATGGTGAAGGACCATTAGCAAATTTGAAAGACTGGATATTTTTTGCTGCAAATGAGAATCGTGATTCCAATACGATGCCTACGCATGCCGGTGCTGCCTGGTATTTTTTGCGTTATACCGATCCGCACAATGATAAAGCATTTGCTGATAAAAAAGCTTTGGATTACTGGGGACAGGTAGATGTTTATATTGGCGGTTCAGAACATGCTGTAGCACATTTGTTGTATTCCCGTTTGTGGGTGAAGGTGCTTCATGATTTGGGTTACCTGAATTTTGATGAACCCTTTAAAAAATTAATCAACCAGGGAAAGATAACCGGTGATTCAAGATTTGTATATCGTGTAAGAGGCACTAACAAATTTGTTTCTCATGGATTGAAATCGCAATACGATGCAGATGCATTACATGTAGATGTGAATATTGTGAACGGAACAGAATTAGATACGGCCGCATTCAAAAAATGGAAACCCGATTTTGCCGATGCTGAATTTATTTTGGAAGATGGAAAATACATCTGTGGTACAGCTATTGAAAAGATGAGCAAATCTTATTTCAATGTAATAAACCCGGATGATGTGGTTGAGAAATATGGAGTAGATACTTTTCGTATGTATGAAATGTTCCTTGGTCCTTTGGAAGCATCCAAGCCTTGGGATATAAAAGGTATTGAAGGGGTACACCGTTTCCTTAAAAAACTCTGGCGTTTGTTCTATGATGATTTAAAAGGAAAAGTATGGAACGAAGACAAAGCGAATGATGCAGAATGGAAAGCTTTGTACAAAGGATTAAAAAAGATTGAAGAAGATACAGATCGTTTTTCTTTCAACACCGGTGTAAGCACCTTCATGATATTAGTGAATGAGTTGAGCGATTTAAAATGTCACAAGAAAGAAGTGCTGGAGAAATTGCTTATCGCTTTAACGCCGTATGCACCACATATTGCAGAAGAGTTGTGGAGTTTGTTAGGCAACAGTGGTACTGTTTTAGATGCAGCTTATCCGGCCATTGAAACAAAATATTTAATTGAGTCATCCAAAGAATATCCCATCAGTATTAATGGAAAGATGAGGACTACTATCAACATCGCTTTAGATGCTGCACAACCGGAAGTAGAGCAAATTGTGTTGACCAATGACGTAGTTCAAAAATGGCTGGAGGGGAAAGCCCCGAAGAAAATCATTTTTGTAAAAGGTAAAATGGTGAATGTGGTGATGTAGGAGAGTGAGCCACTCTCCGGAGTGGTTCACTCTGCAGCATAGCCAAAACAAGCATCCATTCCTTGCGAACGAACAGAGTGAACCACTCTAAAGAGTGGCTCACTCTGCTATCACATAAATACCGTAAATTTATTTATGGCCATACCTGATAATTTACTCGCCACATTAGAAGAAGAATGCTTTTATCATATCACCTGCAAAAGCATTAATGAAAAATCCCTGTTCAGGGAAGATAAAAACAAAATTTTCTTTTTAAAGAAGTATCAAAATTTCCTGGGCGATTATATTGATACGTATGCATATTGCTTATTAGACAATCATGTGCACTGGCTGATAAAAGTTAAACAAGCTAACATCATTCATCAAAATATTTTATTAATCCCGGATGAAGAAAAAACTATCCTGCAAAAAAGATTTATGGAAGGGAAAGATTTATCTGTGGATGAGTTGGTGGTAAGGCAGTTTAACAGCTTCTTTGTTTCTTACACCCGTTCGTTTCATTAGCGTTGCGTTGTTATAATACATAGTTCTTTGAAAGTATTGTCAGTATTGAGTTTGCACGGAATCAATGCCTAAGACGATTTGATTTTTCGAGCGGAATTAAAATTGCAACTTGCTGCAAATCATACATTTATG
>JACQDV010000007.1 GCA_016200915.1 Sphingobacteriales bacterium | reverse complement strand
ATCTGGATGAGTTTTGTTACAGGTTTAACCGGTGCAATGCAGTAGAAAGAATTTTTCACAACATAACCGGAAGGATGATGTATCATCAGCCAGTAACTGTTAATCAACTAAAAATGGAGTAGCTAAATGCCTACTTCGATTCAATTAATTTCCAATGTTTCAATCAATTATAATGAAAATAAAAAAGAGCAATTATACAATTGCTCTTTAAATTCCTCTTTGGTAGCCCCGACAGGAATCGAACCTGTATCTAAAGTTTAGGAAACTTCTATTCTATCCATTGAACTACGGGGCCATTGGGCGGCAAAAATAACAGTTTCTGTCAAATCATTTTCTAACTATCTGCACTATTAATTTTATCTTTCCATATCAATCATTCAGTATGAAAAAATCATTCGTTTTGGCAACTGCTGTTGGTGTTATGCTGTCTCTTAATTCAAAAGCCCAGTCTTCTAAAACAAAAGCAGTCATCAATCATATAGCTGTATATGTAGTAGATTTGAAAAAAAGCACCAGTTTTTATCAGGATATAGTAGGGTTAGATACCATTCCCGAGCCTTTTCATGATGGCAGGCATACCTGGTTTGCTATTGGTACCAATGCTCATTTACATATTATTTCGGGGGCGACAGCCGTAACCACGCATGATAAAAATAGTCATCTCTGCTTCTCTGTTCCATCTGTAGCTGAGTTTATAAAAATTCTTAATCAAAACCACATTGCCTACGAAAACTGGCTGGGAGAAAAACAAGCCGTTACCAACCGGGTAGATGGTGTAAAACAGATATACTTCACCGACCCCGACGGCTACTGGATCGAGATCAACGATGCCAGGAAATAGTTATAAGCCACTGGTTGAAGGTTATTAGCCTTGCCTGTTGCATATTGTCGGTTGCCAATTTCACATTCCCTTATCTTTGCACTCCTTAATTTTCATGCATTATGAAGTGGTTGAATACTTTTATTAAATACCGTTTGTGGATAGGTTTGATTGCCCTCGTTGGAGCCATTGCAGTTAATATTTATACTGGTTTCTGGCCATCATTTATATTATATTTTATTGCGGTGATCTGTATTGTTGGTCACTTCTTAATTGGTCCTTTGCGTTTAATACAGGTGTTTATTGAAGAAGGTGATTTTGATGGGGCTAAAAAAGTGCTGGATTCAATCTGGTTTCCCGGTTTACTGATTAAGCCCGTTCGCTCTGCTTATTATGCCGTAAAAGGTCAGCTGGCAATGGTTAGTCAAAATACAGATGAAGCTGAAAAACATTTAAAGAAAAGTTTGGATCTGGGTGGTACCATGATGAAAGATGCGGAAGGTGCCAATAAGTTGCAGCTTGGTATGCTGGCCCTGCAAAAAGGGGATTGGAAAACTGGTGAAAACTATATCCGTCAGGCCATCCGTGCCGGCATCCCCGATAAAGAAGGACAGGCAATGGCATATTTCCAAATGTGCCAGATATATATGAACAAAAGAGAGTTCAGAGCTGCCAAAGATTTCTTCCGTAAAACAAAAGCCCTTAAGCCAACTACTCCGCAACTGGTTGACCAGATCAAACAAATGGAAAAATATATCACCCGCATCCCGGGATAAAATAAAAAAAGTCTGGCGAGTAGTTCACCAGACTTAAGACAAGAAAGATAATGATCTAATGTTTTTGTTTACCCAAGTAGCAACGGCCAACTAATAGCAGTGGGGTCTAATGGCACGGTAAAAATTAGTTTATAATCAGATATACCGTTTTCCTCATACAAATGTATTTGCCTGATCAAGACCAAACAATACCACAAACTGGTATATTTTTGAACAAAAACATAGAGTTTTACGCATAAATACTTAAAAAAGAAAACCGGCAGTTACAAAAACCACCGGGCTAGTAAATACTGGATGCTAAAAACGGGGATCGTGCATTTAAAGATAAAAAAGATTAATAAAACAGCATCTCTTTTAGTTCACCTTCTTTCCACCTGCCAAATAATTCTTCAATCCTGGTATAGCGGTAACTAAAAATTTGTTTCAGTTTGTTTCGTACCAATAAGCTGTTGGCAATATCTCCCATAAACCAAAAAGGGATTTTATAATTGACTAAATCCGTCATTTCTATCCCGCCATCAATAGCTTTAAAATGATGTTCGTGATGCCACATGGCATAAGGACCAAACCGCTGTTCATCTACAAAATATTCGTGATGTTTTACCTGTGTTATTTCAGTAACCCATCGCATAGGAATATTAAACACAGGACTTACTTTATAAGTAATAATTTCCCCGGCGTAAGCTTCCCTGTTCAAAATTGGGCTGGTAATAATAAAGTTCATATGCTCAGGTGTGATGGTTTGCAAATTACCAGGCCGGGAAAAAAAATTCCAAACCGTTTCCATATCAGCAGGAATTTTCTGAACTGTTTTTAAAATATAACCTCTTGACATGGTTTACTAACAATACAAAACTCATATTGTTTTGCAAAGGCTATTTCTCCCCTGCAAAACCTAACTTTGAAACATGGCGTTGAACAGAAAACTATTGGAAAAATTTAATGCTGATTACAATAACTTAAATGAACAGCAGCGCCGGGCAGTTGATACTATTGAAGGCCCGGTGATGGTAATTGCAGGACCCGGCACTGGTAAAACACAAATACTAAGTGCAAGAATTGGAAAGATATTGTTAGATACCGATACACAACCTGAAAATATTTTATGTCTCACTTATACGGATGCTGGTGTAGTGGCCATGCGCAAGCGGCTGCTTTCCTTTATCGGTTCCGAAGCCTATAAAGTGAATATCTACACCTTTCATGCCTTTTGTAATGATGTGATACAGGAAAATCTTTCGCTGTTTGAAAAAACAGCACTTGATCCGATTTCCGATCTGGAGAAAATTGAACTCTTTAAACAACTCATCGATTCTTTTCCTAAAAATCACCCATTAAAGCGTTACCGTGGTGATGTGTATTTTGAAGTAACCAATCTTCAGTCACTTTTCAGTACTATGAAACGGGAGGGATGGACAGCAGCATTTATCAATCAGAAAATTGATGAATACTTAAACGATTTAGCCAACAGGGATGAATTCATTTATAAAAGAAAATATAAAGAATTTAATGCAGGGGATATAAAGAAAGATAAGATTGAAGAAGAAAAAGAAAAGATGGAAAAACTGCGGGCGGCAATTAATGAGTTTAACCGCTACCAGCAACTTATGCGCAGCCGTAACCGCTACGACTTTGATGATATGATCAACTGGGTGATCAAAGCATTTGAAGAAAATAAAAACCTGCTCAATCGTTACCAGGAGCAATTCTTATACATTTTGGTGGATGAATTCCAGGATACCAGCGGTACACAAAATAAAATTGTGGAACTGCTCATCAACTACTGGGATAAACCCAATGTATTTGTAGTTGGTGACGATGACCAGAGTATCTATCGTTTCCAGGGCGCCAACATTGAAAACATGGAGCTCTTTGCCGATAAATATCAAAAGGATTTGATGACGGTAGTATTAACCAATAATTACCGCTCCACTCAACCCATATTAGATGTTTCAAAATCTTTAATTGATATCAATAAAGAAAGATTGGTTGAAAAATTACCGGGACTAAGCAAAGAATTAAAATCAAGCAACAATAAAATCAGCCATCTTATTCACACGCCTGTTATTAAAGAATACGAAACGCAAAGACAGGAGATGATGGATATAACCATTACTGTACAAAAACTATTAGCACAAGGAATAAAGCCCGGAAGTATTGGCATTATTTATAAAGAAAATAAATATGGTGAAGAACTAACTAATTATTTTAAGCTGCGCAATGTGCCTGTGTACAGCAAACGCAGTTTGAATATCCTTGAATTACCATTAGCTCAAAAGATCATTCTATTGATAAAGTACCTTGCTGCTGAACATGATATTTCTTACGGCGGCGATGAAATGCTGTTTGAGCTTTTACACTTTGATTGGCTTCATATTCCACCAATTGAAATTGCAAAACTTAGTGTAGAAGTAGCAGAGAAAAGATTTGGAGACGAAAAAACATCGTTGCGGAAACTATTATTTGACAAAGCCAATGCTGCACCTAAATATCTGTTCTCACCCAAAACAAATGATAAGCTTGTTAAAGCCAGCAGCATTATTGAAAAACTAATTGGAGATGTTTCAAACGTAACTATTCAAACGCTTATTGAAAATATTATTCGTGAAGCAGGTGTATTAACACACATTATGCTAAGCGAAGACAAAATATGGCAGCTGCAAATTCTTACGGGCTTCTTTGATTTTGTAAAAGAAGAAACTCGTCGCAACCCAACATTGTCACTTCAGCAATTAGTAAATATTATTGAACTGATGGAAAAGGAAAACATTTCTTTACCATTAACTCAGGTAAGTGGCAGTGATAAAGGGGTAAACTTAATGACAGCACATGGTTCCAAAGGTTTAGAATTTGAATATGTTTTCCTCGCAGGTTGTAATGCCTCTTTCTGGGAGAAGAAAAGAAAACCAGGTGGTGGTTACAAATTACCCGACACGATGTTTACAACTATTTCCTCCCCTGCAGGGGGGGGCCAGGGGGGGGCCGAAGAACTTCGCCGCTTGTTTTATGTTGCCTTAACAAGAGCCGAGCAACATTTATATATTTCCTACAGTCGCTTTAAAAATGATGGCAAAGAACTGGAGCCTTCTATGTTTATTGCAGAGATATTAGATCAGCATGAATTGCCGATTGAAAAAGTGATATTAGATAATGAAGTAATGGCCGCCTTCCAGGCATTGCAGTTTGGAGAAGCAGCTGCTCCTGAAATCACACAATTAGAAGAAGAGTTTGTGAGCCGGTTATTAGATAAGTTTGTGATGAACGTTACTGCACTCAACAATTATTTAAAATGTCCGCTTAATTTTTATTTCAACAATTTGGTTCGTGTTCCATCGGGTAAATCGGAAGCTACGGAATTTGGTTCAGCTGTTCACCATGCTTTAGAACAATTATTCAGGAAAATGATTGGACCTGATAGAATGGGTGGAGGTAAAGGACAGTTTCCTTCAAAAGAAGAATTCATTAATGATTTCAACTGGTATATGCGCCGTCACCGGGAAAGCTTCACTAAAGAACAATTTGAGCGAAGAATGGAGTATGGTGAAGAAGTATTATCCAACTACTATGATAAATATATCAACACCTGGAACAAAATTGTTGCAGTAGAAAGAAATATCCGTAATGTAGTAGTGAATGGTGTTCCTATAAAAGGAAAATTAGATAAACTTGAATTTGACGGAACTGCTGTAAATGTGGTGGATTATAAAACCGGTGATTATGATAAAGCAAGAGAAAAACTACAATCACCCAATGAAAAAAATCCCGATGGCGGTGATTACTGGCGCCAGGCAGTGTTTTATAAATTATTAGTAGATAATTACGAGCAAAAGAACTGGAAAGTGATCAGCTCGGAATTTGATTTTATTGAGCCGGATAAAAAGAAAAATTACCGCAAAGAAAAACTCATTATCAAACCGGAAGATATTACTACTGTTACGCAGCAGATAAAAATAGTGTGGGATAAAATTCAAAATCGTGATTTTTACGTAGGCTGTGGTAAAGAAGATTGCCACTGGTGCAATTTTGTTAAAACCAATAATATGGCCGTGGCTTTACATGAATTAACGGAAGAGGAAGAAGAATTTGAATCATGATTAACATGATTTTGGTATTTGCCGGCAAAGCTTTAGAAAACGATAACAGCAAACACCTTAAGTTTGCGCAACTTTTATGAGAAATTGTTTTGGAAACAAGCAGTTAATTTATTTTATCTTCTCTATCGTTTTAATCCAGCAAATTCTGGTGCAAACAGGTTGTGCCCATATTATACCGCCAACCGGTGGCGACAAAGACACATTGCCGCCTGTACCAGTTAAATCAATACCCAAAGACTCTGTACTTAATTTTAACGGGAATAAAATCACTATAGACTTTGATGAGTTTATTGAATTAGACCGGCCATTTGAAAATGTAATCCTTTCGCCCAATCCAAATAAACAGCCGGTGTTAGAATCACGACTTAAAACATTGAGCATTCGTCTTAAAGATTCTTTACTACCTAATACTACTTACAGCATTGACTTCGGTTATTCAATAAAAGATATTAATGAAGGAAATATTTTAAAAGATTACAAATTTGTTTTCTCTACCGGTACCACCATTGACACTAAAGAGCTTAGCGGAAAAGTAATTCTTGCAGAGAATGGTAAAGTTGATTCTACTTTAATTGTTACTCTTTATAACAACCTGGATGATTCAGCAGTTGCAAAGAAAAAACCATTTTATTATACAAGATTAAAAGGAGATGGAACTTTCCGATTTACTAATTTACCAGCCGGTAAATTTGCCTTATATGCTTTGAAAGATGCTAATGGCAATAAACAATATGATTCACCAACAGAAACATTTGCATTTGCTGATAAGTTTATTGAGATGACCGATACCACCGCTCCTGTTACACTTTATGCTTATGCAGAAGAAAAAGAAACACCAAGACCTGCAAGCGGCATCACCAAAGCAGAAAAGAGATTGATCTATAATAACAATCTTGAAAACAGGCACCAAAGCTTGATTGAACCATTTGCATTTACTTTTGGTAAACCGTTAAAGTATTTTGATTCAACTAAAATCAGTTTTACTGACAGTTCACATAACCTTATTAAAAACTATCAGTGGATAAAAGATACATCCAATAAAAAAATTACGCTTCAATATCAATGGCAGCCGGGCATGGTTTACCAGCTTATTTTACAAAAAGATTTTGCTGCGGATACGATGGGTTACCAGTTAACCAAAATTGATACAGTAATTTTTGCAGCAAAGAAACCCGAAGACTATGGAAGTTTGCGTTTAAAGTTCACTAATCTTGATAAAACTAAAAACCCTGTATTACAATTTGTATCACAGGATAAAGTGGTGAAATCAGTAGTGATTACTGAGGCTGTATGGAGTGAAAAATTAGTTAACCCGGGTGATTATGAATTGAGGGTTTTATATGATGATAATAAAAATGGTGTTTGGGATCCGGGGAAATTCTCAGGTGTACATAAACAACCGGAGAGAGTAGTACCGGTTGCAGCCAAACTCACCGTTAAAGCCAACTGGGAAAATGAAAACGTTGTTGATTTAAAGCAATAGATTTTTTATTCCGTTACTTTGCCTCATGTTTTTCTCTTCCACTTTAGTTGAAAACGCAGTAAATGAATTTGCAAAATTACCAGGCATTGGCAAAAAAACTGCTTTGAGACTGGTGTTGCATCTCATAAAACAATCACCTGAAGAAGTAAATCTTTTCGGGGAAACGATTTCCAAAATGAGAGCTGGAATAAAATTTTGCAATCGTTGTAATAACATTTCCGACAAAGAGATCTGCAATATCTGCTCCAACACATCCCGCAAACAGGAAATGATTTGCGTAGTAGAAAACATCCGTGATGTAATTGCCATTGAAAGTACCCAACAATATAATGGCCTATATCATGTATTGGGCGGAATCATTTCTCCTTTGGATGGCATCGGCCCTGATCAATTAGCAATCGAATCGCTGGTTACCCGTATTGAAAAAGAAAAAACAGAAGAACTCATTTTCGCCCTTAACCCCACCATCCAGGGTGACACTACTATCTATTATATACAGAAAAAACTTAAAGGCATCAATATAAAAATCACCACTATTGCCAGGGGCATTGCTTTTGGCGGCGAACTGGAATATACGGATGAACTCACCCTTGCCCGCAGCCTGCAAAACCGGTTGCCGGTAGATAGCTATATGAATACCAAATAGGCTTGCTTTACTTACCAAAATTTTCTTATAACTAACCAAAATCAGTTATTCTGTAACCGGTTTCAGTTAATTTTCAGGTCCGAATTATTCCTGTTCGGTTAATATTTTTCCGTAACCAGTCATTATTATCACCCTTTACACATTTGTACAGGTACATTAGTGGTTAAAATAATAGCGTTATGAAAACCTGGAAAAAAATAATACTCATAGTTGTAGTAGCAGTAGCTGCCGCAGGCGGTTATAAAGGTTACCGTATGTACACGGATGGGCCGGAAAATTATTCAGACCAAAAAGCAATTACAGTTAACGCAGTATCGCTGCTGGATGATTATAATAAATCGGAAGCGGATGCTAATAAAAAATACCTTGATAAAGTCGTTGCAGTAAAAGGCGAAGTAAAAGATGTAACTACAAACCAGGAAGGCCAGATGGTGGTTACATTAAAAACCAGCGACCCGATGAACAGTATTAATTGTACAATGGATCAAAAGGATGCGGCAATCACTCAAGGCACCAATGTTACATTAAAAGGTCTTTGCACCGGTTACATGATGGATGTTTATATAACACGTTGCACCGTAGTAAAATAATAAATATGAAAAAGGTTGTTGCGGTTACTCTTATGTTTCTTGCTGGCATCTATGCCTGCAAACACGAACCATTGGTTACGCCGGTAATAAAAGACCCAACTCCCGCCGACACTCTTCTTACTGGTTCAGCCAGTGTTTGTTTTACCAGAGATGTATTACCCATTTTTCAAAGTTATTGTGCTAAGGCCGGTTGTCATGATTACATTAGTGATGGTTATTATTCACTTGACAGGTATGATGATATTATAAAACATGGAATTATCCCCGGTAATTCATCCGGCAGTAAAGTTTATCAGGCTATTACCACCAGTGACCCCGGAGATATCATGCCACCTCTTACGCATTTGCAGTTAACCAAGGCACAAAAAGATATTATTAAGAAATGGATTGATGAAGGCGCAAGAAACACTGCATGTGTTTCTGTTTGTGATCCTAACCTATATACTTATTCTGGTTTTATACAACCATTATTACAAAGAAATTGCCAGGGTTGTCATAGTGGTAGTACCGCTGCCGGTGGTTTGGATTATACTAATTATTCTACCATAAAAACGGTAGCGCTTAGCGGTAAACTATATGGTTCTATAAGTCATTCGCCTGGTTTTATTCCTATGCCAAATACCAGTAGCAAATTATCTGACTGTGAAATAACCCAGGTTAAAAAATGGATTGATGCCGGTGCACCACAAAACTGATTGTTAAAATGAAAACTATATTAATTGCCATAACTGCCATTGTTCTTTTAAGCAGTTGTTATTACGACAAAGAGGAAAACTTATATGGAGCCACCTGCGATACCGGTGCTGTTACCTATAATGCATCCATTGTACCGGTTTTAGCATCTAACTGTATAAGTTGCCACGGAGGGGCTTTTCCTTCAGGCAATATTAAACTGGATACTTATACGGATGTAAGAACCGCTGCCCTTAATGGAAAACTGTATGGTTCCATTGCGCATTCGTCTGGCTTTATTGCCATGCCCCAAAACGCTGCCCCACTTTCTAACTGCACTATTTCTAAATTCAGAATATGGATTAATAACGGAGCACCTAATAATTAAAAATTTATAGCAATGAAAAAAATTCTTCTGTCTGTTTTTGTTACACTTGGAATCACTACTGCCAATGCACAATCTGTTTTCTTTACAAAAAATGGACTTGTATCTTTCTTTTCATCAACCCCTTTGGAAAATATTGATGCAAAAAACAGTGCTGTAGCCAGTAAGATCAATTCACAAACCGGTGATGTGGAGTTCCAGATGCTGATAAAAGGTTTTGAGTTTAAGAAAGCTTCCATGCAGCAGCACTTTAACGACAAAGATTATATGGATAGTGATAATTATCCCAAATCAACTTTCAAAGGAAAAATAACCGACTTAAGTAAAGTGAATTTTAAAAAAGATGGTACCTATGCTATTACGGTGGAAGGTGACCTCACCATACACGGTGTTACCAAAAAAGTAAGTACCGGAGGAACCATTACTGTAACAGGAGAAAAAGTAAACAGTAAAGCAACGTTTACAGTGGTACTTAAAGATTATAATGTTAGCGTTCCGTCTTTTGTAAGCAAGAAAGTAGCTGAATCTGTAGAGGTAAAAGTAGATTGCGACTACCAGTTTTATAAAGGCTGATAAATTTTATTGACCATGATTGCCAAAACTATTACAACGATTGTTACCTGCTTTGTATTTTCTTCAATACTGGCACAGGATATTGATTTATCCAAAATGCTGGATGATGAAACTAAAAAAGAGGATAAGGAAAAACTGAAAAAGTGTACTCTGCTTTTAAATCTACACGGTTAATCAACGGGCATTCGGTAGAGAATACCTATAAGGGTGTGCTGGACCTGCGTATATCACACCGCTTCGGAACACTTAACAAAGGGATTTATGAATTCTTTGGTTTAGATAATGCGTCTATGCACTGGGGATTGGATTATGGAATCACTGACCGTTTGATGCTGGGTTTTGGCAGAAGCAGTTTTCAAAAACAATACGATGTTTTTTTTTAAATACAAATTACTGTGGCAATCAACCGGTAAACATAAAATGCCGGTATCGCTCAACATCGTATCATCGGCTATGGTGCAAACAATGAAATGGGATGATCCTAACCGGAAAAACTATTTCACTTCCCGTTTATATTTTGCCCATCAAATAATTGTTGGCCGCAAGTTCTCAGAAAATTTCTCGTTACAATTGATGCCTACATTAATACATTATAACCTGGTTAAAAAAGCTACCGACCCTAACGATATTATTGCAATAGGTATTGGTGGTCGTCAAAAAATAACCAAACGCATCAGCATTAATGCAGAATATTATTACCAGTTGCCGGGCTATAAATTTGATGGCAGTACAAATTCCTTATCTGTAGGATTCGATATTGAAACAGGAGGTCATGTATTTCAGTTACATTTCACCAATTCTACCGGCATGACTGAAAGAACATTTATTGGAGAAACCACTGGTAAGTGGGAGAAAGGAGATGTACTGTTTGGTTTCAATATTTCCCGTGTCTTTAATTTAAAGAAATCAAAACAAAAATAAATTCAACGCAGTTCAATTTGCAAATTCACAAAGCAATAAAATATTCAGTTGTAATGATGCTTATTACCTGCAGCATTGCAGGTAACAGAGCTATTACTATTTTCATAACCAGTAACGGTACGATAAGTTTTCGTTCGGATGCGCCATTTGAACTGATCCGTGCTTCTTCCAAAGAATTAAAAGGAGCAGTTGAAACTGATAAAAAAACATTTTCTTTTAAAGTAAGGATGCGTTCCTTCCAGGGATTCAACAGTCCGTTGCAGCGGGAGCACTTTAATGAAAATTACATGGAAAGTGAAAGTTACCCTGAAGCTACATTCAACGGAAAGATCATTGAGGATATAGATTTCAATACACCGGGAAAATATATTGTAAGAGCAAAAGGAATTTTATCCATCCACGGCATTGAACAGGAAAGGATCATTAAAAGTGAGGTGGAGATAAAACAGGGTTCTGTACTTATCAAATCAAATTTTACAGTTTTGTTGAGCGACCATAAAATTTTAATTCCTAAAGTAGTAAGTGAGAAACTGGCGAATGAAATAAAAGTGGAAGTAATAGCTGAACTGTTACCAAAGCAATAATGCGTTGTTACCTTCAACATATCAAATACCAGCTGACAGCACTGCTATTATTAGCAGTAAGCATGGCTTTTGCGCAGCAGCCCTTTCTTAAAACATTTAGCATTGAAGAAAACAACCGTACCATTAAAATAACCCGGCTCTTAAGTACATCACAGGGCTGGATTTATTGTGGTACCAACGAAGGTCTTTACCGTTTTGATGGAATCAACTTCAAAAAAATAAATTTAGAAGACACCCTAAAGCAATACTCAATTTCCTGTATCAGTGAAATCAATCATCAAATATGGGTTGGATTAAGGACCGGTCATATTTATATTATTGAAAACAACCAGTCTAAAAAATTTACTCCACAGGAAGGGTTGCCCAAAAAAGCTATTAATGATATTATCGCTGATAAACAGCATAATATTTGGATCGCCACCAGTGGTGAGGGCATTTATTGTTACAGAGACAAAAAATTATTTAACTGGAATACGGATGATGGGCTTACTGATAATTATGTTTATGACCTCGAGTTAGACAATGATGGAAATATTGTGGCGGGTACTGACCAGGGATTAAGCTTCTGTTATTGGGAGGGAAATAAAAAGAGGGTCAGCAAATTTACCAGCGCCAATGGTTTGCCCGACAATATTACCCGTGTAGTAAAGAGCTGTGGTAACAATATTTTTTTAATCGGCACACAGGATAAAGGTTTATTCTGGCTTAACAAAAACAATCCGGTTGAAAACAAAAGTGTTGGCATTGATATAATGGCCGAACAAATTAACTGCATTGGTTATCATAACAACATCTTTCTTACAGCTACTGAAAACGGTTTATATAATGGAACTATCACAACGTCTAAGGGGATTCCAGTTGCAGCACTAAACAAGAATGCTGTGGCTTCAGGCAAATATGCTAAAACATTAATAGATAAAGAAGGTAATGAATGGGTGTGTTATGATAATAAATTAAGTCTTGTCAACAGCACCAGTGCTCAAAAAATTATTCCGGATGATAAAGTAGATACTAAAAAAATCCATTCACTGCTATACACTCAATCAGCCACAGGAATAAATTATTTATGGGCAACCGGCGATAAAAGAATTCAACGTTTTATCATTAATAATAATTCCGCTACCATTGATAAATCTTTCCCCATTAAAGGCATTGATGAAAAAACAGAGATCACTTCTTTGTACGAAGATGCTTACAGGAACATTTGGATCGGTACAATGGGTAAAGGCATTTTTGTACTAAACCCTGCTGATGGCTCTTACCGGAATATTAATGAAGACAGCCTGCTTTCCAATGGGAGCATTCTTTCTATTACTGGTAGTGGAAATGATATATGGATATCCAGTCTTGCTGGTGCTATTAAATGTACTTTAACGGACGCCAATGCTTTTATTCGCAGTAGCTATCATTTTACTAATTACAATGAGGTAAGTGGCATCGGTACTAATTATATCTACACCATATTTGTTGACTCTAAAAAAAGAGTGTGGTTTGGCACTGATGGAAAAGGTATTACTGTTTTTGAAAACAATGTTTTTAAAAATTACAACAAACAAAATGGTCTTGAAGATGAGGTGATCTATTCAATCGCAGAAGACAGCAAAGGCTATATCTGGTTTAGTACTAGTGCTGTCGGTTTGTATAAGTTTGATGGAAAGCAATTCACTAACTATGCCATTCAGCAGGGATTAAGCTATCTGTCTATCGCTTCAATTGAAGCAGATAACCACGGCAACATTTTGGTGACCAATGAAAAAGGAGTGGATATTATAAATGCCGAAACAGGCAATATCTATTACATCAGCAACGAAAATGTTTTAGATAAACCTAATGCTACACTCAACTGTATAACTAAAGATGGCAATGGCAATATCTACTTCAGCAGTAATAAAGGGATCTTTAGTTATAATCCATGGCAGAATAAAGACCATGCACAGGTGGTAACTATTTTAGATGATGTACAACTCTTTCTTCAATCTATAGATTTTCATAATAGAAATACTTTTAGCTACGATCAGAATAATTTCACTTTTAATTTTGCCGGCTTGTATTACAGCGATCCTGATAAAGTGGAATTTCAGTATAAGCTGGATGACTTCAACAATGAATGGTTTACTACCAAAGATCATTTTGCCTCTTTCCCCAAACTTCCTGCAGGTACTTATACCTTTCACATAAGGGCATCTTTAAATAATAATTTCAGTGCGGCTAAGGAGGTAACTTATACCTTCACCATCAACAAGCCTTATTGGAGGCAATGGTGGTTCCTGCTGCTGGCGGCGATTGTATTAGCTTTAATTTTTTACAGCATTATCAAGTACCGTGAAAGAGAGGTGCAGAAATTACAACAGTTACAGCAGGAAAAAATTCAATTTCAGTTTGAAACCTTAAAGAACCAGGTAAATCCTCATTTCCTGTTCAATAGTTTTAATACTTTAATCTCGGTAATCGATGAAAATCCGCATAATGCCATTGAATATGTTGAACAGCTTTCTGATTTCTACCGAACGATTGTAACTACAAGAGAAAATGAATTAATTCCGTTAGAAGAGGAACTATCACTCATCAACAAATATTTCTTTATTCAGCAAAAACGTTTTGGCAGCAGCCTGAATTATGTACTCAGTCTTTCTGAAGAAGATATAAAACATATTCAAATACCACCATTAACATTACAACTGCTTGCTGAGAATGCTATTAAGCACAATGCTATTTCAAAAGAAACACCATTAACTTTTGAAATACTCCGCAGCAATGATTACCTGGTGGTGCAAAACAATATCAATGAAAAAATAAATAAAGAACCAAGCACCGGTATCGGATTACCAAATATTATTCACCGTTATCGATTGCTCTCCGGCAAAGAGGTGAGGGTGGAAAACAACCATCAAACATTTAAAGTATTATTACCCGTTCTATAAAACACAAATTATGCGCATCCTCATTATTGAAGACGAAGAAGCAGCAGTTAAACGCCTGCAAAAAATGCTCAAAGAAATTACTCCTGAAAGCGAAGTGGCTGATTCACTCGTTAGCATTAAATCATCGGTACAATGGCTTAAATCCAATCCACAACCTGATTTGGTTTTAATGGATGTGCATCTTGCTGACGGATTGAGTTTTGAAATAATGAAACAGGTGAGTATTGAATGCCCTGTCATCTTCACTACAGCTTATAACCAATATGCGTTGGAAGCTTTCAAACTAAACACCGTTGACTATTTATTAAAACCGGTGAAGAAAGAAGACCTGCAAAATGCTATTGCTAAATTTAAAAAGCATCAGCCTAAAGTTGCGCCGGCAATTGATATAGATAAAATCATCAACTCTTTCCAGAATGCGCAGAAGGATTATAAAAAGCGTTTTGTAGTTCGTTATAGTGAGCATATCAAAACCATTAATACCGATGATGCCTCCTACTTCTATACCGAAGCAAGAGCCAATTTTATGGTTACCAAAGATGCTAAGCGTTATGTAATTGATTATAACCTCGACCAGTTAGAAACCCTCATCGATCCCAAAGTATTTTATCGCATCAACCGCCAGTTTATCGTCGGCATTCATTCCATTGATGAAATGCTTACCTATTCCAAATCAAGGGTTTTAATAAAACTCAACCCGCCCTGTAAAATTGAAACCATTGTAAGCACCGAACGCAGCAGTGATTTCAAACAATGGCTCGGTGGCGAGTAAATTGTTTATAATATAAACTTACAGTACATTTGCACATCAAAGGCGGATTTGTTTATTGTTCGGCCTTCATCAGAACTAATAAACGCAAAGAAACTCCCTCATAGTTTCCCACCGTTTATAGTTCAGCATAGATTTATTTTGTAACCAGCTTTAGCAATGCTATTAAGCTTTTGTTGTGTCACTCACTTGTACATTCTTATCACTACGCAGCAAAAGCCAACAGCTATAAGCTATAAGCTAAAAGCAGTGGTATATGAACGATATCAGGAAAGAATTAGAAAAACGTATTCTCATAATTGATGGTGCTATGGGTACCATGATTCAGCGGTATAAACTTACCGAAGCCGATTATCGTGGAGAACGTTTTAAAAACTGGCATTGCGATGTAAAGGGCAATAATGACCTGCTCAATATTACACAACCTCAAATCATCACCGCCATTCACAAACAATATCTGGATGCCGGTGCAGATATTATTGAAACCAATACTTTTAGCAGCACCGCCATTGCCATGGCTGATTACGAAATGCAATCGCTGGCTTACGAATTAAATGTAGCAGCAGTAAAATGTGCCAAAGAAGCGATTAATCAATCCGGCAAAACTGCCTGGATTGCCGGTGCCATTGGTCCATTAAACAAAACATTAAGTTTATCACCCGATGTAAACAATCCCGGCTATCGTGCCGTAACATTTGATGAAGTGGTAGCTGCTTATTATGAGCAGGTAAGAGGATTGGTGGATGGTGGTGCAGATATTTTATTAATTGAAACCATTTTTGATACGCTCAATGCAAAAGCTGCCATCTTCGCCATCAAAAAATATTTCCATCAAAATCCGTCGTTGAAAAAAGAAATAATGATTAGCGGTACCATTACCGATGCAAGTGGTCGCACCTTAAGCGGACAAACATTGGAAGCATTCTATACTTCCATCATGCATGCCCATCCATTAAGTGTGGGATTGAATTGTGCGTTGGGTGCAAAAGAAATGCGTCCGCATATTGAAGAGTTATCGCAAATTGCTTCCTGCTATGTATCAGCTTATCCCAATGCCGGTTTACCCAATGCAATGGGCGAATACGATGAAAAGCCGGAAGACACTGGCCATTATTTAGAAGACTGGGCCAAAGAAGGCTGGGTAAATATTGTAGGTGGCTGCTGCGGCACCACACCTGACCATATTAAACATATTGCAGAGCATGTAAAGAATATTAAACCGAGACCGCTGCCGGTGCTGGAAGAAAGTTTAACCACAGAGTAACACGGAGGTTTACACAGAGAAATGCAGGAGATAAATACAATAACAGAACAAATTCTAAAATGCGCTTTCAAAGTTCATAGCGAATTAGGTCCGGGTTTATTGGAATCTTCTTATAAAGAATGCCTGTTTTATGAGTTGAATAAAATTGGATTTTACACTGAAAAGGAAAAACCGCTTCCGTTAATTTATGAAGAAGTAAAACTGGAAATTGGTTATCGTGTTGACCTTATGGTGGAAAACAAAGTAATAATAGAGATTAAAGCAGTGGATGCTTTGAATGATATTCATACTGCACAGGTATTGACTTATCTTAAATTATCCGGCTGCAAAGTGGGTTTATTACTTAATTTTCATACAAAACATTTAAAGGAAGGAATTAAAAGATTAATACTATAAACCTCAGTGTTACTCCGTGCATACCTCTGAGTACCTCTGTGGTAAAAAAATAAAATGAGTACTATCAAACCATATTCAAGATTCAGCGGATTAGAACCATTGGTAGTTCGTCCCGATACCAACTTCGTCAACATCGGCGAAAGAACAAACGTTACTGGTTCTAAAAAATTTGCCCGTCTCATTAAAGAGAATAAATACGAAGAAGCATTAAGTGTGGCCAGGCAACAGGTAGAGAGCGGTGCACAGGTGATTGATGTAAACATGGATGATGCATTGCTGGATGGTGTGCAGGCTATGACTACCTTTTTAAACTTATTGCAAAGCGAACCGGATATTGCAAAGATTCCGGTGATGATTGATTCCTCCAAGTTTGAAATTATTGAAGCCGGTTTAAAATGTGTACAGGGGAAATGCATAGTGAACTCTATCTCCATGAAAGAAGGAGAAGAGAAGTTTATTCAGCAGGCCGGGATATGCAATATGTACGGTGCGGCTGTAGTAGTAATGGCCTTTGATGAAAAAGGACAAGCCGATACGTTGCAAAGAAGAGTGGATATATGCGGGAAAGCTTATAAAATTCTGACAGAGAAAGTTGGTTACGACCCGCAGGATATCATCTTCGACCCAAACATATTTGCAGTAGCCACTGGTTTGGAAGAGCACAACAATTATGCAGTTGATTTTATTGAAGCCACCCGTATCATCAAACAAAAAATGCCGCTTACTAAAATCAGTGGTGGTGTTTCCAATCTTTCCTTCTCCTTTCGTGGCAATGATCATGTAAGAGAAGCTATGCATTCTGTATTTTTATACTATGCTATCAAAGCCGGTATGGATATGGGTATTGTGAATGCTGGTCAGTTAGTAGTGTATGATGAAATAGAACCGGAACTAAGACAATTGTGCGAAGATGTTATTCTTAACCGCAATAATGATAATAACGAAGCCACAGAAAAACTCATTGCTTTTGCCGAAACAGTAAAAGCAAAAGGCAAAGCAGAAGTTAAAGATGAAGCATGGAGAAATACAGCAGTGGAAGAAAGATTAAAACATGCGTTAGTCAATGGTATTACTGAATATATAGATGCTGATACAGAAGAAGCAAGACAAAAATATCCTAAGCCATTAGAAGTAATTGAGGGTCCGCTGATGGATGGGATGAATGTAGTAGGAGATTTATTTGGCGCCGGTAAAATGTTTTTGCCTCAAGTAGTAAAGAGTGCAAGAGTGATGAAGAAGAGTGTGGCCATATTAACACCGTACATAGAATTAGAAAAAGAAGAACGCAAACAGGCACATCTCGCTGCCGGTACGGTGAATGAAGAAACAGCCGGTGCTGCTAAAATTTTATTGGCAACAGTAAAAGGTGATGTACATGATATTGGCAAAAACATTGTAGGCGTAGTGTTGGGATGCAACGGGTATGATGTAATTGATTTGGGAGTAATGGTTCCTGCAGATAAAATTCTGGAAACTGCTCAAAAAGAAAAAGCTGACATTATTGGTTTATCAGGATTGATTACACCTTCGTTAGATGAAATGGTGCATGTGGCACATGAAATGAAACGCAGAGGAATGAAACAGCCATTGCTGATAGGTGGTGCTACTACTTCCCGTATGCACACAGCCGTAAAGATTGCTCCCCAATATGATAATGGAGTAGTGCATGTACTGGATGCCTCAAGAAGTGTTACTGTCGCCGGAAGTTTATTAAATAAAGAACAAAAGCAATCCTTCATCAATTCAATCAATAAAGAGTACGATGATTTAAGAGATAGTTTCAATAAAAAGAAAACATCTAAAACTTATTTACCGTATTCAGAAGCATTGATTACCAAAAATTATGTTGACTATAAAAAACATAAACCTGTAAAACCCTCTTTTGAAGGAATAAAAGTTTTTAAATCATTTGACTTAGGAACTATTGCAAAATATATTGACTGGGGACCGTTCTTTATTGCCTGGGAAATGCCGGGACAATATCCTGCCGTGTTAGAAGATAAAATATTTGGAACGGAAGCAAAGAAACTATTTAACGATGCGAATGCATTACTCAAAAAAGTAGTGGCAGAAAAATGGTTAACAGCTAATGGTGTAATTGGTTTCTGGGCTGCTTACAGCAATAATGCTGATACTGTTTTTCTCCCCTCTCCTGCAGGAGAGGGGCAGGGGGTGAGGCTTGAGTTCCTCCGTCAACAAATGAAAAAAGCAGTTGGGCAACCTAATTTTTCTTTAGCCGATTTTATTGCACCAAAAGAAACCAATGTTCAGGATTATATCGGTGGCTTTGCCGTCACCATAACAGGTTTGGAAGAGCATTTGAAAAAATTTGCAGAGCAGCATGATGAATATAACAAAATCATGCTGCAGGTATTAGCTGACCGTTTGGTAGAAGCTTTTGCTGAATGTTTACATGAACAGGTGAGAAAAGAACATTGGGGTTATGCCAAAGAGGAAGCATTAAGTAATGAACAATTGATTAAAGAAGATTATAAAGGTATTCGTCCGGCACCGGGTTATCCTGCCTGTCCGGACCATACAGAAAAACTGAAGTTGTTTGATTTATTAAAAGCTACTGAAAATACCGGCATCACATTAACTGAATCACTGGCAATGTATCCGGCAGCTTCCGTATGCGGCTGGTATTTCTCTCATCCTGAAAGTAATTATTTTGGTATTGGAAAAATTATGCAGGATCAGTTGGAAGATTATGCTAAACGAAAAGGCATGAGTATTGATGAAGCTACAAGATGGTTAAGACCAATTTTGGATTAATTATTGTAAGGTTTCCCAATTAAAACAATATAAGGAGCAGCATATTTACCCATTATACTTAGCACTGCATTAGCCATTCGCATAATAAATGAGTGGATTTGATTATGTTTCCATTGATTATAGAATCCGTTCTCAATTTTTAAAATAAACCCGGCTTCACTGAATATTTTTTCATACTGCCCGGCCGTTAATAATCTTTCTGTCCAGCTTCCTGTTAATGGGTGGCAAGTATTGGTAGGATGTAACGGTTTAACCGGAAAAACCTTGTGTTGAGAATAAACATTAATTACAGTAATTATATCATCTTTCCTCAATCCTCTTGTTAGCTCAATCAACCTATTGAATTCATCTTCTGATAATTTTATACCGGTTTCTTCAATAATATTTTTTCTTATACTACGATAAGGCAAATGCTGTTCCCCAAATGTGGCATAATCGTTAGCAGTACCACCTTCCCACTCATCTTTTTGCTGCATTTTTCTCAACCGGTTATTTAAAATAGGGTTGGCAGGATTAGATGGTGTTTTAAAAAACAGCATCACATCGTTGTTCCATTCTTTTACCAGTTTCAAAAATTTTAATGGATCGTAAATATGTTCAAACACATCTGTGCTTACAATAACATCCGGTTTTATTAACGCATTTTCAATCACTGCATCTATATCACCAGTAATAAAGTCTTCGCATAATAAGCCTGTTTGGTTTGAGATTTGTTGAGCCGCTTCAATAAAATCTTTATCCAGGTCATTCATTAATACTTTTCCAAAACCACAATGTTTTGCAAATAATCCCAGTAAACCATTTCCACATCCTTGGTCAAGTAGTGTTATGTTAGCAATAGGCTTACTGCTGTTTACAATAACCAGGTCCAGCAAATGAGCATAGGTTTGTAAATAGTAATCAATATTATCAAGAAGGTACAGCAGATATTTCTGAGGGAAAGGTTGCAATGAAAGTTCACCAACCTTGTCGTCTTGCAATAAAGAAGCAAATGAATTTATTTTTTCTTTGCAGGAGTTCATAGTTAAATAAACACGTTTTCTTCAACTCACCATTATCTGTAAATTTTTAATCCTTTCACTTCTTCATTACTGGCGGGTTTTATACTAATAGCACAACCGCCACCGGTTGCTAATTTCAATTTTAGTTTGGTAGCATTATTCACCACAAACTTTTCAATGGTATATGCTTCGGGATTATTATCCCAGCTGGTAGTATCAGCATCACGATAAATAGTGATAATATATTTTTGAGTGGCAGTTAAAAAATTTAATGGTACAATAAAATTCCTGGCTGTTTCATCTGTTATCGCTCCCATATACCAGTTCTCCGTTCCTTTTTCTTTTCTTGCCACTACAATATAATCTCCCGGTTCTGCCAGTAAATATTTGCTATCATCCCAATCAACCGGAACATCTTTTATAAATTGAAACGCATCCGGCTTTGCTTCATAATTCTCCGGTAAATCGGCCGCCATTTGCAATGGACTATACATTGTTAAGTATAAAGCCAATTGCTTGGCAATTGTAGTATGCATGTGCCTGTTTGGTGCACCAGCAGCATAACCTTTCATTTTAAATATTCCGGGAGTATAATCCATTGGTCCGCCCATCAATCTTGTAAAAGGTAAAATAGTTTCATGCTCCGGCGGACTTCCTTCAGCAAATGCATTGAACTCATTTCCTCTTGCTGCTTCACAAGCTAAAAAGTTAGGATAGGTTCTGTGCAAACCGGTTGGTCTTGCCGGCTCATGTATATCTATCATCACCTGGTGCTTAGCTGCTTTGGTGATAGAGCGTAAATAATGATTGATCATCCATTGTCCATCATGATGTTCACCACGTGGAATTATCTGTCCTACATAGCCTGTCTTTACCGAATGATAACCGTAACGATTCATAAATTTAAATGCTGTATCCATTTGCTGATCATAGGTAGCTGCATCAGCACTGGTTTCATTGTGCATGATCATCTGCACATTTTTTTCTGCTGCATATTTTTCTATAGCTTCTACATCAAAATCAGGATAAGGTGTTACGAAATCAAAATGGCGTCCATACCAGTTGCCATACCATGCTTCCCATCCAGTATTCCATCCTTCAACCAATAAACCTTTTATACCATGTTTGGAAGCAAAATCAATATACTTTTTTACATTATCCGTATTGGCACTATGCCTTCCATTGGGATAAGGTTTGCCATTCGCATCTAATGAATCCGCTTTATCGGTATAATTCCAGCTTCCTTTATTGGTTTGCATTTCCCACCAGATACCTATAAACTTCATTGGTTTGATCCATGAACTATTTTCAAGCTTTGATGGTTCATTCAAATTCAAAATCATTTTTGAACTGAGAATATCTGTTGCTTTATCACTCACAATAATCGTTCTCCATGGAGTTGAAAATGGTGTACGTAAATAAGCTTTATTGCCATAAGCATCGGGTACCAGTTTAGCATAGAGTTGATGTTCGTTCCTGTTTACATGTAATTGCATGGCCGGGAAATCAACCAGTGCTGCTTCATGTATATTGATGTACAAACTATCAACTGTCTTCATCATCAAAGGTGTTTGTACTGCATACTGATCAGGTACATTCAATGCTCTGCCGCCATTTGAAACCATATCCGATTTCCATGCATCTACTTCGATTAATTTAGAAGTAGTATAGTTTTGTTCATTCGTATCATAATCACCGGGAATCCAGAAAGCTTTATGATCACCTGTAGGATTAAAAGAAGTTCTTTCATCAGCAATTATGAAATAAACAAGATTTGACTGACGTGGAAATTCATAACGAAATCCTACACCATCATCAAATACTTTAAAAACAATATTCATTAAACGATCAGACTTTTTCTGATGAAGTTTTAATGTAAACTGGTTATAATGATTGCGGATGGTCTTTACTTCACCCCAAACAGGATTCCAGTTTTCATCAACCGAAGTGATTGCATCATCCAGTATTTCAAAACCAGAATAAAAATTATCGCCATTGATCAATACAAAACCCAATGCTGAAGATTGAATAACCGTTTTGTTATTATATGTAACCGAATAAAACGGCTGACCTGCCTGGTTCAGTTCTACATTCAATTTTATTTTTCCTGAAGGAGAAGAAATTTCTTTTGCTGATACTGTAAAAAGAATTAAAAAGCAGGCTGTAAACAATGAGATAATTCGCATAATTTCGGTTTGAAGAAGCGTAAGTTACTTATTTAAAGAATAATTAAAACTGATTATGCGTATCATTTCTTATAATGTAAACGGTATTAGAGCTGCAATGAAAAAAGGATTTATTGACTGGTTAAAAACAGATCCCGCCGAAATCGTTTGCATTCAGGAAACAAAGGCTTTAAAAGATAATGTTGACCATAAACAGTTCACCGATCTTGGTTACCACGATTACTGGTTTAGTGCACAAAAAAAAGGTTATAGCGGTGTGGCAGTCTTTACAAAAATCAAACCCGATCATATAGAATTCGGCAATGGTCATGGTGCAAGTGATGATGAAGGAAGAGTGATTCAGTTAGATTTTGGTGATATAAGATTGATCAATGCATACTTCCCCAGTGGCACTAGCAGCGAAGAAAGACAGGATTTCAAATACAAATGGCTGGATGAATTTTATACTTATCTCAACAAATTAAAAAAGAAACATCCTAAATTAATTTTATGTGGTGATTATAACATTGCTCATAATGAAATAGACATTCATGATCCGAAAGGAAATAAAAACTCTTCAGGTTTTTTACCGGAAGAAAGAAAATGGATGACAAAATTTTTGGATAGTGGCTGGATTGACACTTTTCGTGAGTTTCATCCGGAGCCACATCGTTACAGCTGGTGGAGTCAGCGTTTTCCAACTGTAAGAGCACAGAACAAAGGCTGGCGTATTGATTATATTACGGTAACAGAACCGTTGAAAAAACAATTAAAAGATGCAGAGATATATCCGGATGTAAAACATAGTGATCATTGTCCTGTATATCTGGAGGTAAAAACAAAATAATATGGTTGTTTATAATATTACATTAAAAGTTGAGCCCTCAATAGCTCCTCAATGGCTTCAATGGCAGAAAGAAGTGCATATTCCGGATGTAATGGCTACGGGTTTGTTTGACTCATTCAGGTTTTATCGTTTACTGGAACAGGATGAAACAGACGGACCAACATTCATTGTTCAGTACTTCGCAAAATCAAAAGAAAATTATGAAGAGTATATTGGCAAGTATGCCTCTGTTATGCGGAGAAAATTAACCGATAAATGGGGCGACCGTCTTGTTGCTTTCCGCACATTAATGGAAACTGTGCAGTAGCTGTGGAAAAGAAAAAACTTAATACAATTGTTTATCTAAAAGACTTATATTCTACAGCAGTCAAAGTTTTCAACTTCACACATATAAAACCCTTTACCAGCCTGAATTTCATTATAGTACTCAAAAGTGAAACAGTTTGTGCTGTTTTTTATTCCCCGCAAACCCTTGCCCCATGCGGATTTTAAAGGATTGATTTTACACATAATCAGGTAAAAAAAATTTTGCTGTAAGCAAAAAGCCTATAAATTTGTCGCTGCTAAAAAATCAAACTATTTCATTATGAACAAAGCAGATTTAATTGCGAAAATTTCAGAAGACACTGGCATTACAAAAACTCAGGCGAACGATGCACTGGATTCATTTATTGAAGCAGTTACAAAAACATTAAAAGGTGGTGGTAAAGTTACACTGGTTGGTTTTGGTACTTTCACCGTATCTAAACGCAGTGCCCGTAACGGACGTAACCCCAAAACCGGTGAAATAATTAAGATTAAAGCTAAAAAAGTTGCCCGCTTTAAAGGTGGCAAAGAGTTAGCTGCCAAATTATAATTTATTAAAGTACCGGGAAAAGCAAGAGATCAATGTTTCTTGCTTTTAATGCAATCATTTAATTCAACATTAAAAAAAACGTTTTATGGGAAGAGGTGATAAAAAAACCAGGAAAGGAAAAATTTTCAAAGGATCTTTTGGTAAAACAAGACCTGCTAAAACAACAAAAAAAGCAGCTCCTAAAAAAGAGAAATAAGTTAACATGTTGATGAGTTGACAGGGAATTATATCTATCCTTGTCAACTTATTAACTTTTATCGTTTCAATTAAGGAGCTAATCGTTCTATCTGCCAACTGCCATTGTCCATCAAAGTATATTGAATACGGTCGTGCAAGCGGCTGCTTCTGCCTTGCCAGAATTCTACCGAAACAGGTTTCACCCTATAACCTCCCCAGTTAGCAGGACGATCAATTGATTTACCGCCAAACTTAGCAGCCATTTCATCCACTCTTTTTTCTAACCATTCACGGTTTTCAATTACATGACTTTGTGGTGATGACCAGGCACCAATTTTACTTCCTTCCGGTCTTGATTGAAAGTATTCATCGCTTTCAGCACTACTAACTTTTTGTATGATGCCGGTTATTCTTACCTGTCTTTCCAGTTCTTTCCAGAAGAATAATAAGGTGGCTCTTGGGTTCTCAGCCACCTGCTGTGCTTTATAGCTATCGTAATTGGTATAAAATACAAAACCACTTTCATCATATCCTTTCAGCAATACAATTCTTGCCGATGGAATACCATCTGATGATGCAGTAGCCAGCGTCATTGCATTTACTTCGTCTATATCCGATGTAACTGCTTCATCCCACCATTTAGTAAACTGGTTAAATGGATCTGAATAAACATCATTCTCATTCAGCGTTTGCTGCGTATAATCTTTGCGTATAGAAGCTATATCTGTCATGTTGCAAAGTTGAGGGGGAATTGTGAAAAATAAAAATGCGTTCAGGAATTGAACGCATGATTTTTATCAGGTTGATTTAATTATTTCTTTCTGCACTCATACAATTGTCTTTGCAAACGGATGATCTCGTCTTGCTTTGTTTCTAACTGGGCTGCTAATCCATCGGCTTGTTTAGCCTTCTCTCTTAATAATTGTTCTTTATTCCTTAATGCTGATATTTCATTTTCCATGCTGCTATATTGAAAACGCATCATGTTTAATTCTTTGGCAGCAGTGATGTATTTAGTTTCCCACAATACATCTTCATTTTGATGCTGCTTATTATTAGTAAGCGTTCTGGATAAAACTCCCACTTCACTTTCAAGCATCACCATTTTATTTTGCAGCAGGTTTCTTTCTTCTACTAAACCATTGCAGGTTTCCTGTAGCATTTCATACTCATGCAACTGTTTTGTTTTGATCTGTTGTAACTGAATCAGCAACCATTCTCTTTCCGCTCCCAGTGATTTTATTTCAGCTTCCAAAATTCCAATCTTCTGCACTTGCAGTTCCAAATCTTTTGCATGATTCACTGCATCTATCCAGTCCTTTTCTATTCCTGATAAACTATTTACTTCATCATTTAACCGCACCATCCCTTCATTACTTTTCATCAACCGGGTTGTTGCATTATTCAATTCAGTTTGCAGCGTATTTATTCTTGTTTGTAATTGCTGGTTCAACTGGCGAAACTGTAACAGTTCATTTATTTCATGCAGCAATTGCTGGTTATGTGTTTTAGCAGCATGCAGTTCCAGCTTTAACTGTACCTGTTGCTTTAATAGTAATTCATTTTCTTCTTTTAAGCGGTTAAGCTCAAGATTCTCTTCTTTCTTTTTGTCTTCTGTAAAAAGGTTATCAATCAGCTCTTCAGCAAATGAATCATTATCTGCTTTTCTTTGGCGATAAGTGCTGTTACCATCAAAAAGATTTGTTTTTTGAAAGAAATGCATGCCCCTGTTTTGCTGCCACCAATCATTTAACTGGCGGTTCCACCTGTTCAACCCATGCTGCAACGGGTCAATCATTTGGTGTGCCCACAAAATTGATTTGTTGTAATGTTTAATGAAATAGATAACAGCAGCAGTGGCAACTGATAGTGCAACTATCAACCACAAGATGAACGATAAGGACACTATGCTCATACTGCCCGGATTGGAAACTTGTAACAGCATAATAAATTGTTTAGGTGCTTTATTATGGCTTCCGGGAAATTGGAATTCAGAGGTTTTTGAGAAGGATGTGGCTGGAGTGTGACATAAATTTAGATAATAAGTTTAACCCTTGCAATATTGTTATCAACAAAAACTGTATAATAACAAATAAAAAAGGTAACTGCTAAGAGTTACCCTGTAAATTAAGTTGTTACACATCAGTTAAATACTTACTGTTGTACCCACACGTTCGCCAGTAACCACTTTTAATAAGTTGCCTGGTTTATTTATATCAAATACAATAATGGGTAATTTATTTTCCATACATAAAGTAAAGGCTGTCATATCCATTACACGCAGGTTCTTAGTAATACATTCCTGGTAAGTTATTTTATCAAACTTAGTAGCAGTTGGATCTTTTTCAGGATCTGCACTATAAATACCATCCACTCTTGTACCTTTTAATATTACATCTGCATTTACTTCAATCGCTCTTAATGAACCGGCAGTATCAGTAGTAAAATATGGGTTACCGGTTCCGGCGCCAAATATCACTACTCTTCCTTTTTCTAAATGACGAACTGCACGGCGACGGATATATGGTTCAGCAACCTGTTCCATCTTAATGGCACTTTGCAGGCGGGTATATACACCAATTTTTTCCAGCATACTCTGTACAGCCATACCATTAATAACGGTAGCCAGCATTCCCATATAATCTCCCTGTGCTCTTTCAATACCGGTTTCATGTTCATTCATACCACGATAAATATTACCGCCACCAATTACCACGGCCACCTGTACACCTAAATCGGTAATACGTTTTATTTCGTGGGCATATTGCTCAATCACTTTCGGGTCGAGGCCAAAATTGTTATCACCCATTAAAGATTCGCCGGAAAGTTTTAAGAGAACACGTTTAAACTTAGGAAGCATAGAGGAATGAAATTTTCAAAGCGAAGATAAGGGAAGCTTAATTTAATTACTGAAGAAATTTTGGTTACCTGCAACAGGTTTTTATAGCATCGCCGCTTGTGTCACTCACTTGTACGTTCGGTATTACTATTGTGCTGATTTATTCTCGCAACGACGCAAAGGCGCAAAGAATATTTACGTTGCGTCTCTGCGCTTTTGCGTGAACTTTTCATTATAAAAAAAGTTGACAGGGCTTATCCTATTAACTTTACAAATCTTGTGTGCCTATTACTTACTACTCTCCCATCACTTCTTCTTCTTTTTTCTTACGCCAACTCTTATGTTGTGCTCCGTCCATCTTTACAATCTTTGGAGTAAACTTACCTACTACCTCCACCAATGCTTTTTGACTTTGCATTACTACTTCAATGTCTTTATATGCAAATGGTGATTCATCTTTTCCTCCGCCCAATAACTTTACTCCATGTTTCTGCAATTCATCTTTGAATTGTTTATCGGTTACACTTTCCATTGCTCTTGTTCTGCTCATCTTTCTTCCTGCTCCATGAGAAGCTGAATTAACAGAAGCTACTTCACCTTTACCTTTTACAATAAAACCGGGTGCCGTCATAGAACCGGGAATAATTCCTAATACATCTTTACCTGCAGGTGTAGCTCCTTTACGGTGAACAATTACTTCTCTTCCTTCATACGTTTCCTTCCATGCAAAGTTGTGATGGTTCTCCACCATCGTCATTGGTTTTCTTCCCAACTGCTTTGCAATTTTCTCATGTATCACATGATGACAGGCAGAAGCATAATCACCAGCTAAGTTCATTGCATTCCAGTATTCAATTCCTTCTTCTTCATCCAAACTTAACCATGCCAAATTTTTTGCTTCCTGTGGCAAACGTCTTTTGCTGATGGCGAGTTTTGTATAGTGATTGGCAATGTTGGCACCCAATGCTCTTGAACCGGAGTGACTCAACAAACCAACATAGTTTCCTGCTTCTACTCCTAGTACAGCATCTTTTTCTGCAATCTCAATTACACCAAACTCCACGAAGTGATTACCACTTCCTGAAGAACCCAATTGTTTCCATGCACGACCATGTAAGTTTTTTAATAATGGTAACTGAAAGAATAATTCATTCTCCATTACTTCATGATTAGATGCCTGGTCAAATTGTTGTCCGCTGCCAAACAAAGTAGCTTCAGCAAGTTCTCTTGCAAAGAAGTTTTCTCTTTGTGTGAGTTCCTTTGGGTCAATATCGTAAATGCTCAAACACATACGACAACCAATATCTACTCCCACACCATAAGGAATCACAGAGTTTTCTGTTGCCAGTACACCACCAATAGGCAAACCATAACCACTGTGTGCATCGGGCATTAAAGCTCCTGCCACACTGATGGGTAATTTAGCTGCCTGGTACATTTGATGCATGGCGCCTTCTTCGATATGCTCCTGTCCGAATACATTAAACTGAATACCGGTTTGATTTAAGGAAATAGTTTGTCCTTCTGCCTCCGGCTCGGGCATCAATTTTTCTGCGATTTGTTTGAGTGTTTCATCATTCAAATAATTTTCAGGGGCATTTAATACTTGTTTTAATATATCTAATGCTGCTGTTTCTGTATGATGTTTGAATTTGGTACACATTACATGCATAGCCACACTCACTACCGGTCCTTCCGGGTAACCAATGGCTCTTATTTGTTTTCCTGATAATTTTAATTTGCTCATACTATTATTGCCTGTTGGCAAAGGTTTTTATTTTTTGTAAATTGCAATAGCTAATGAAACAGCCCATAAAAAATACCAGTTTTGAAAAGCGTACTGCTGAATATTTTGCTCAAAAAGCCAAAGAGGCAAAGGGCAAAGAAAAATTGCTCGTTGCCCTTGAAATGAGCAAGTATCTTACTGCCGCCCGTGAACACGGTATAACTTTTGAAGAACTTGAAAAAGCCGGTTTCAAATTTGCAACATTACCTGATATCAAAAATTAGCGAAAGAGTTTATACTTTCACCAGCAGCATTGGTTGTGTTTACCATTGTTATTTTTTTGATTTTTCAGCTGCCTTTTCTGATTACCCCGCTTTAGCCGCCAACGTTTTTGGTTTTAACCTGGAATTAAAAGAGAAACCAGAAGGTGTGCAAAAAATTCCGCCAGACAAAAAAATTGCCGTTACTGTTGTGGACATTGTTAAAGCATTTTTAAACGAAAAGGAAAATACTGTCATTTACATATGTGACACTATTGACAATCGTCACAAAGCCCGTTTTCATAAGTTCAATCACTGGTTTGAAATTTTTAATGATGGCAACTACCTGCAACTAAAAGGTTCCATCCGTGCCGGAGGTATTGATATACTCAATGCACTCCTCATGCACCGTGAAAACCCGTTGGCCAATGATTTTATTGAAGCCTATCATATCCTTACCGGCGTCTATATTAAACCTGATGACGATGAATTACAAAACATGCTTAATGATGATGGGTGGTAAATTCCACTTAATTTAAGTTGATGGAAATTTTAATCCCATTTCTTTCATAGCCAATAATGCTTCTGCATTTCCAATGGCATCATTAACCGGATTATGGTCGTGTTTTGTTTTTCTGAATAATTTTTTCCATTCATTATTTAATCCTGCATCCATTTTCATTCCGCAGTATAAATCGCCAATACGTCTGGCAGAAAATCCAAATGGATTTTTTTCCAAATAAGTATGGAAATACCAGTTTATCCATTGCCAGTCAAATGCCGGATTGTCGCTGATAAAAATTGGACGGCCTCTTGAATTTTCAGACAACCATCTTGAAAATGCTTCCATCACAATTCCCGGCTCATCAAAAGTTTCATGCTCTTCTCTTGTTATTCCACTTACTGCAAGAGCTTCAGGAATCCACTCTGTTGAAATAGGTTTTATTCTTCCGTAAAATGTTTTACTGAGTGATGGCTCAACAACCACGGCACCAAAACACACCATTGAATATTTATATGGAATGGGGCCATCGGATTCTACATCTACTACTATATAACTCATTGTCTTTATTTTTTAAATTATTAAGCCTCGGGATAACCAATGGCTCTTATTTGTTTTCCTGTTAATTTTAATTTGCTCATGATAAAATTCTTTACGCTATGCTTCTGTTATATTCATTAATGCGTTTGTTCACCTCTATCAAAACTTTATTAACCTCATTTGTTTCTTTTTCAATCGACTGATTAATTTTCTTTGGTGATTTATTAAACCTGTTTACAAGCGCAATAGCCTCACTATATTCATTTTGAAAAATTTGTTCTGTTATTTTAGAGATACTGTCAATATACTTCAATAAAGTTGCCAGGTCAATTGTGCTCTCTGGTATATTATATTCACTTAGCTTACCAGTAAGATGAACGCTTTTATATCCATCTGAATCGATTCTGAAATTATGTGCCAAGACATTGTTTCTAAATTTTCTCAAATCGGTCCAATTATTGGTTTTACTTAAGATAGGGTCAATTATTTTTTTAAATGCGTCAACACGAGCTTTAGTTTCTATATCTTCTGCATTGTATTCAAAAAGATATTTATTTAACTCATCCATAAAAGAAACGAACATTAACATCACATTAGATTGAATAGAATATCTAAGTATCATTGTTTCATCTTCACCAACTCTGTCACCTGCACTTGACAACAATGCATTTAAACTTCTCGCCGTATTTCCATAAAACACAATATGATAAACAGATTCAATAAATCTATCTCTATTAACTTTTAATTTCTCTTTTTTTGTTTTCATATGATTCAAAAAGTTTTGCTCAGTAAAGTTACCGAACCTTAAAGTGTGCGACGCAACCGAAGCTACATAGCAGCACTATAGCTAAGTTCCAAAATATCTTCCTACTAAATAAAAACATCCGGCACCGGAATGATACCGGATGTGATTTTATTTCTGCGGCACAAAGATCTGCTTCAACTGTTCCACCAATGCACCATTACCGTTTACAGTGATATTGCTGATTTTGTCGGCAATCTTTTCCACGTATTCCATCTCTTTCAGTTTCCACAGCATAGCGTTTTCTTCCATCAGTTTGGCAGTGTTGAGCAAACTGCGGGTGCTGGCAGTTTCTTCACGGCGCATAATGGTATTGGCCTGTGCTTTTTTCTCCGCAATCAATACCTGGTTCATGATCTCTTTTACATCACCCGGCAAAATGATATCACGGATACCAAAGCCATTTACGGCCACACCCAACGCCATGGCCTTTTCAGCAACTGCCTGCAAAATGAACGGAGCAATGCTCTCTTTCTTTTCCAGCAATTCATCAAAGCTGTAGCCGGCCACATATTCACGCAGTGCCAGTTGAAAAGCCACGTACAATTGTTTATCGTACGCTGCGTTTTGCAACAGGGCTTTTTCAATATCGGCAACCTTGTACTGTGCCCAGGCGTTGATACGCAAAGCCGCTTTATCCTTAGTAAGGATTTCCTGTCCGTTAATTTCTAATTGTTGCTGGCGCATATCCACTTTACCTACGTTAACAGGAATGCTGTTCTTCCACCAGTAATGAACACCCGGTTCCAGTACTTTAGTGAACTTACCATCTACAAACAATACGGCCTTTTCAAAGTTTTGTACTTCGTACTGGCGTACATAGTTGCTCATAGCCGCTTTGCTCAATACGCTGCGGTCGAAGGCTTCATCAATTTCCACCTTGCTTATATCTGCACGGATGAACTGGTATTGAATCACACTCTTCCAGAAAGTGTAACGACCTGCAGTGAGTACCTGTTTGAACAAACCGTTTTCGTACTGCAATACAATTTCATTGTCTTTTACTTCTACCAGTTGCAATGCTTCGGCCAGTTCAGCATCCTGCAACAGGATGTTTAACTCTACCGGTGCTGCGAATGGTTTGGTTACATCGTAGCTATACACCTGTTCATTCCACAACCAGTAGTTACCTTCTTTGAGCATACGCTGATATACACCACGTTTAAACACGAGGGCAATTTGATAAGCATTAATTTTTACACATTGCATGTTATTTGTTTTTTTGCCTCACCCTCGTTCCCTCTCCTTGAGGAGAGGAAACGAGGGCTGTTGTTATAAAATCTTTTTTAGTTTTTACACTTCAGCATGTGCTGTTAATTCATTTTTTTTAATAAAGCCAGCAGTATTAACCACCATTGATTACGGAAGCTGTGCTGCGTACTATTGTTGATAACAGTTCTTCAATACCTTGCTATGATACTTGTATCATTCGCTATTACTGATGAAGTGAAATAAACTTCATTACGCTTACAACAGCCTGCTGGTAATTTCCTGGTTACTTTATTCTCAGGCCTGAAGGCCTGAGCAAGTCAGTAAATAGTACCGGCTTTATTTTTTGGTGCCCCTTTTTATAGAAGTGAGGCGCTTCTGTTGAATCAAGCATCCACTGTGCTTTGCCTTGACCACTTGGCTATCCCGCCATTGGCGAGAGCAGGATTCGAACCTGCGTATTTTCTGTTGCTCTACCACTGAGCTACCGGTGACAAGCACCGGAAGGGAGTTGAACCCTCGACATACAGCGTAATTGGTGATATGTACTATTGAACAGCATACAGATAGTTACTACTTCTGCACCGTTATGTTGCTTTGAAACATTCATCAATAGCCTATACCTTTTTTCGTTGATACTCACATCAACAATATTGTAAAGAACTTATTGCACTACTTTATTAGCACAGCTGGAGCTGGCAAAGGCAAATGGTTTGGCTTTGAAAGCAAAACCCCTGTCTGACCTGGTCATCCAGGCAGGCATTCCCATAATGTAGCCCATCGCTTCTTTGAGTGCATCATTACTTTTAAAATTGGGATTGGTGTTGATGTCCGCATGTACTTCCATATCCACATTATATAAAGTGAACAGGTTACATAGTGCGTACGCTACTTCAATACTTTTTGCCACCTCGGTAAGCATCCGTTCTTTAATGCTCATCTTTTGTTTGGTGATTTCGTTGTGTATGTACATGAAACCACCTTTCCCTTTACGGATGAATACAATTACCGTTGCAAACTCTGTTTCTTTTCCCTTTACCTGGCTATCGGTTCCGATGCAAACTTTCAGTTGAATGCCGGCATTGAATTCCCGAATTAATACCTGCCGCACTTCGTCTTCAATAGATTGTTTAATCCTTGTTCCATCTAACCGGCGCCATCGCCTTTGCTGTTCCATTGCATTTGTTGTTTTACCCCTTCCCCTAAAGGGGCGTTATTTAATTTTCAATTAGCTGTTGCTTAAACCCAATAATTTCAGTTCTTCCTGTGTAATGTTCTTTCTCTCCTGGATTGGCAATTTCTGCTATAGTCATTGGTTTGGTGATGGTGTTGTTCATTCTCAAATGATTGCTTAATCGTTGTGCTTTGATTACGCTTAATTTACCAAACTCGTATTTAGCAATCAGTCGTCCTTTACGCATCAATGCACTATCCACTAAAGTGAGTGAATTATTAAAGGTGCAGATGAGTTGTACATTCAGAAAGTCGGCCAGCAATCCATCTGAAATATTCAGCAGGTTACTTACTGCCGAATTAGAATTACTGCGCCTGTCCATGATAATGTTCTCCGCATCTTCAATGATCACCACACTATTGGGATTATCCACCATCAAATCAATGAACTCAGGGTCAACCAAACTACCAGCGATATTAGGCGACAAAAACATTACCCTTTTGTTGATTTTACCAATGAGGTAACGCAGGTAAGTTGTTTTGCCAGTACCCGGTAAACCATGCAGCAGAACAATACCTTTGTCATTCTTCTGGTTCAAGCGCTTTCTTATTATTTCATCTGTTTCTTTAAAATCATCTTCATAATATAAATCCAGGTCAAGCTTGGTACGTTTTATTTCCATTGCTTTTAACTCCATATAACTGCCACTCTTTACAATCAGGTTTATCTCCAATGGTTTTCTGCGTTGTTTTTCCTTAAACGTTTTTAATAATTGAATCAACTCTTCCACAAATTCATTGGATGAATAGTTGTGGAGAATCTCACAATAGCGGCTATTAAACTCCAGTACACATTGATTGTTCAGCACAATAACCGTTTCATCAAATTCCATCCTCTTTTTCTTTCTTTCATGATAACGGCTGCTGTGAACAGACTGTATCATGGTTGAATACTTTTCTTTCACTGCTTCAAAAGCTTTTTCCCCATTAATGTGGTTAATAAAACTGATGCAAGGAATGCTGTTAAAGCAGTACATGTACAAAGCTTTACCGTCTAAGTAAGAGTTTGTAAATACACTGTTGCTGTTTATTATTTTCTGTTGTGTTTCCATTTTATTTTATTTTGAAATAGTAATAGAATAATTGTTACCCATTAAGGGCAGCATCATTATTGCTATTTCATTACACGAGTGCACATAATTTTCATTTATAATTATTCATTATTAATTCCTCTGTGGTGCCCCGTGGAATTCCTGCCTGTCGGCAGACAGGGAACCACGATGTCCGGGATTTCACTCCGGTACATAAAAACCATTCTGCCAAAGCACCCATTTGTTTGTAATGAATTTTGACTGATTCCTGTTTTCTCATTATCGAATTCACTCACTACAAACATTGCGGATGAAAAAAGATTCAAACTTTTATCTTGTCGCTTAACAGGCGACTGCTTTATCATTAAGCTATTCATCCAGTCATTGACCTTATGAGGTTCGAACTCATATCTGCATCCCGCCGCTTTACCAATTAAGCTATCGGTCAATTTTATTTTATTGTTGGCCCGGTGAGACTCGAACTCACAACCCTCCGGTTAAAAGCCGGATACTCTTGCCAATTGAGCTACGAACCAATTTTTGTCTTAACCATGATTTATTTGATTTAATGGATTCAATGGATTTATTTCCTCACAATCTTTTAATCTTAAAAATCCAGGTTCTGACAATTGCCGTTGAGAACAGATTTGAACTCTTACCACCAGTGTCAAAGACTGGTATGTTAAACCGTTACACCATCCAACAATATTTTTTGCGGTTCGTATGAGAATTGAACTCATAGCTCCGGATAGACAATCCGAAATGTTAGCCGTTACACCAACTAACCAATGTGGACCGTAAGGGAATCGAACCCTTCCAATAACATTGCAAATGTTGTTCGCCTGCCTTGGAACATGACAGCCCATTGTTGTATAGGAGATCCCGCCTGAGGCGGGACAGCCTCTTCATTCCAGGTGAAGTATCCGGCCAATCGGAATGCTCCTATAAATTGGCAACATTGCTGTTGCCTTTGATTTGGTTTAATGGTTAACACTTTTAAAAGCTCCCTCACTGCACCTGTGAGGGAAGCCTGCCCGAATGAATTCGTTCAGGCGGGCTTTATCCTCCTTCTGCACATATTCAGTTTATTATTTTGCTTTTGGCTTATCATCTTTAACAAGTGCATTCATCAATTTGATAAACAACATCAGTATGTGGAATAACATCATCATATCCATCACTCAAAATTTTATTCATAAAAAAACCCGGTCACTCACTGCGACCGGGTTTGATTACTACATATATTATTTTATGTGCAGGCACAATACGGTCGGCAGTTTATGTTATCACTGGCATTACCACAGGGCACAATACTTCTTTGCTCAAGGGCATACCATTGGCCTATGACTGGTGGTAACGTCATCACAGTTTCACTAAATCGTTTATGTTTGAATTGCTTCAGCATATATTTATTTCTTTTTACACAGATTCAATTACATATAGAATTGCATAAACCTTCTTCAACTTTTTCTTTACCATTCTCTAAATCCATTCAATCCTGGTTCAGACAAAAAACCCCGACGATACTGTCGGGGCCTGTGTTATATTGAATTCGTTTAGTAAACTTATTCATCAGCAACAGCTGCCCCGCAAACAGTATAGTCACCCTTGGGACTAAACCAATTCGCTCTTTCAATATGTATCACTGTGCGTAGCATTTGTTGTTATTTAATTTATTTGCGAGTGCAAAGATGAAACTAATTTTTTGATGCTGCCAAATTTTTGATGAAGAATTTTTAAAAAATATTTTTACATCACTACTTCTTCTAATTGTTCAATAGTTGGCATTTCATCATAAGTTCTTCCTGAATTTAGAATTCAAATCTTTGAATACCATGCTTACTTACTTGATATGCAAATGGCTTCTCATGGTCATTCAGAACTATCTTTAACTCTTCCCATTTATTAATAACTAACTTTACTATTCCCCAATAATTAGACTCCTCTTTAGAAAGTTTCAAAAAAACTACACCAACCTTATGTTTTTTATAAAGAGGAAAATAGCTTTTTATATGTTTAAAGTCTTTGTCAAATGAAATGATAACACCATCATTTCGTCCAGCTATTTGTATTTGTTCTTCATCTGAGGCGCCCTCATTGCCAAGAGAACGTGGGTGTGAAAGCTTTACTTTAATTGGACTTTTATGATTTGATTCTTCGATTAAGGCCAATCCTTGTACAAATTTGAATGGAACATTTTCGTCAAATAAGAAATACATTAGCTAGCTCGTTTATAATATCTCAAAGCATCGTCCACTTCAGATGGCTTTAAATCGTAAAGCAAACAAATATTCTTTTTTGTTTCCCCGCCATCGTACATCTTCTTTATTGTTTCAATTCGCAAATTTCTTCCATTGACTGTTGGTTGGCCGAATTGGCGTTTAGGGTCTACTACGATATTTCGTGACTTCTCTAAAGGATAGAATAATTCGGCTAGATTGTTTTTCCCAAATTCAATTTTATGCAAAAAAGGATTTAAAATAGTTTTAAAATCCATTTGCATTTTCCCATTAGCATTAACTAGTTCATCTAAATACTCATACCAAATTTCTTTACCGTCAGTTCTGATATTTGTAGCAAAAGGGTATGGTGTGCCAAGTTCCCTTGAAATTGTACTATGTGCTCTTTGAATTTTTTGTGCACTAACCCCTTTTAATCTTAGTTGATAAAAAGTAAAAAATTCAATAAGTGTATAAAAGTTTACTGCTCTATTACCGGTATCCCCAAAGGAATAACTTCCCTTATCTGCAAAACGGCTATCCCACATTTCAATCATCCATCTCCTAACTTTCGAATAGGGCAATTGCAAAATTTCAGCTACATCAGATGTAAGGAATATACCTTCACCTAAACGTGCCTGATGTGTTTTATTTGACATTTCAACTATCACAGCATAAAAATAGGATGTTTAAAAATAATTAATTATTAATATTTCACAAAAACAACCGGCCCTGCCCACCCGGCACTCTAAACTTTGTTCTGTCCAAACTCCAGTCTTCAGCATTCATGCCATAAAGCTTTCCATACTTTTTATACTGCTGTGCTACCAGCTGCGCAATATTTCCTTCGCCTCTCATTCTTACTCCCCACCGGGTATCATTTACTTTTCCATCATGACTTTGTTCTACTAAGTGCCAAACCTTATCCGCCCTGTCGGGGAAATTTTTATACAACCAATCGTGAAATAAAAATTTAATCGCTCCATTTAGTCTTATAAAAGTATATGCTGTAAAAGTAGCCCCGTTGTCTCTTGCTTCTTTCATTATTCTTTGCATTTCATGTTCATTCAATCCTGGTATCATTGGACCCATCATAATTCCCATGCGAACACCGGCACTGCTTAATTCATTAATTACTTTCAGCTTTTGTTTGGCAGTGGTGGTTCTTGGCTCCATCACTCTTCGTAAATCTTCATTAAAAGAAGTAATAGAAACCATAGCTGATACAATATTCTTCTTTCCCATTTCCTGCAGCACATCTTTGTCTTTCAGTATCCAGGAATTTTTAGTGAGTATTCCTACCGGCTGATTGAATTCATTACATACTTCTAATAACCCTCTTGTTAAACGATAAGTTTGTTCAGCCGGTTGATAACAATCGGTATTACCGCTGAGCATAATAGGAGTAGCATCCCATTTTGGTTTCATTAAAAATTTACGCAGCAGTTGCGGCGCATTTTTTTTTACAATGATTTTCCTTTCAAAATCCAGTCCTGCACTGTAGCCCCAGTACTCATGTACATTTCTTGCATAACAATAAATACAACCATGTTCACAGCCTGCATACGGATTCATACTATAGCTCATGCCCACATCCGGGCTTTCTACATTGTTGACGATGGTTTTACTTTCCTGTTCTAAATATTGTGTGGGTATATTTTCTTCGCTCCAGTCATCTATGCCTTCAATATGTTCTTTTGTTTTTTCGTTTTTTAAGAACCGGTTCTTGGTATTGATTTGTGCTCCTCTTCCATGAAGATAATTATCTTCTTTAGCTTCCCCTTCCGGGGAAGCGTTGGAAGCATCATGACTCTTAGGTTTAACTTTATAATGGTCTTGCTTTAGTTGGTTGCTCATGTTTATAGTTTTTGTTTCTCACAGATTGCACGGATTAACACAGATGATGAATAAAGTACAGAACGTATCCCGCATGTTTGCGGGAAGTGACACAACAAGTGCCTGGTGGTAGCACTAAGGCTCGTCAACAAATATTTCTTCTTTATCGCTTATCCAAACAATTCTCCCTGAACCGTATTCACTGGTAAATTTTCAAAATCAAACCGTGCTGCTATTTGATAACGGTTTTCACCAACAGGCCGTTTTAATAACAGCATGGCATCGGCAATAAATCTCCCGGTGAAATGACGGTGCGAATACTCCAGCCAGCCTTTTTCATATTGCCAGGGCTGTAATCGTCTTGCAATAGTGAGGTGTGGCTCCATAATAAAATGTGGTTTGTTATCATCATTGAGTTTCATCAACCGCTGTGATTCATGGCGAATTTCTTTTACCAGGTTTTGTATGGGAACTTTTGAAGTGATATTAATATAAATAGTATGCGAAGGGAAACTTCCGTAATCTTTCAGCTCCACTTTAATGGGATGGTAACCCATGGCGATTGCCTTTAACCGGTTAATCAACCGCTCTTCCATCATTTCATACTGAAGAAAGTTGACCAGCGTTACATGCGGTCTTCCTCCGATGGCAGTAGGAGCCTTATACTTTTCATAAAACTCCTGTTTTACTTTCATAATTTTATTCCGCAGTTCCTCATGCGGATTTAATACCAGCAGGTACTCGTATATGCGATAACCGGGAATGGTTACCGTAGTAACAGTTTGTAGTTGCATAACCCATCCTTTTAGCCTCACCCTAACCCTCTCCTTCAGGAGAGGGAAAAACGAGCATTGTATAATAATATATGTAGTACATCAATGAACAAAATATGGTTAAAATATTTTACTCATTTTATTAGCACTAATTTACTAAATTATTTAGCTTTACAAAAATTATTTTTATGGATGGGGAAATTTTTTACGGTTCTGCCTACAAAGGCTCTAAAGATTATAAACAAAAAAATATTCATACTGCTAATGCCACCGGCTTTGGTGCGGCGGCGGATGATTATATGGAAAGAGGTATTGATCTCAACGAACAGTTAATCAAAAACAAACCGGCTACTTTTTTCTTTCGTATGAAAGGCGATGCGATGCATGAAGCAGGCATTTTTGAAAATGATATTTTAATTGTTGACAGAAGTCTGAAACTTGCCAATGGAAAAATTATTGTAGCAGTGCTGAATGGAGAATTATTAGTGCGGCGATTTTTGAAAAACTTTTCTTCGGCTTATTTAATTCCGGAGAACAATCGCTATAAACCGATTAACCTGGCAGAGTTTAGTGATTTTGTGGTGTGGGGTGTGGTTGTTTATTCTATTCATTCTCTGGGCTGAAGGCCGGAGACTAAAATGATAAAAATTTTTTAACTGGCTTTAGCCACAAACCTTTTAATTATGAGTTTTACAAAAATCTGGATTCATTTAGTATGGGCTACTAAAAAAAGAGAACCTGTATTACACAAAGAGCTAAGAACACAACTCTTTAAACACATCCGGGAAAACGCTAAAGAAAAAAATATTTACATTGATTTTATCAATGGTTATACCGACCATGTCCATATTCTTATTTCATTAGCTGTTGACCAAACAGTTGCTAAAGTTGTTCAGCTTATAAAAGGTGAGAGTTCTTACTGGATAAATAACAGCAACTTAACAGCACAGAAATTTGAATGGCAGGACGATTATTTTGCTGTATCGGTTAGTGAATCGGGAGTAGATAAGGTAAGAGAGTATATTAAAAACCAGGAAGAGCACCATAAGAAGAAAACATTTGAAGAAGAATACAATGAGTTTATGGAGAAATATGGGTTTGAAGTATTGAGGGCTAAAGCCCATTAATATATGTCCTTATTATCTCCCGCCCTAAAGGACGGAGCAATGCAAAGGGCGGAGCAATGCAAAGGGCGGAGCAATGCAAAGGACGGAGCAATGCAAAGGACGGAGCAATGCAAAGGACGGAGCAATGCAAAGGGCGGAGCAATATAAAGTGACCATTAATAATATTCCGTTGGCATGTACGCTATTGTAGATTGTAATAATTTCTATTGTTCCTGCGAACGTTTATTCAAACCACATTTGGATAAGCAACCGGTTGTTGTGCTCAGCAATAACGACGGATGTATTATTTCAAGAAGTGATGAAGCAAAAAAGCTGGGTGTAGAAATGGCGGGACCATATTTTATGGCAAAACCGTTAATAGAAAAACATAAGGTAGCTGTTTTTTCCAGTAACTATAATTTGTATGGTGATTTAAGCTGGCGGGTAATGGAAACACTGCGTATGCTGTTAGGTAAACACAGTATAGAAGTGTATTCTGTTGATGAAGCGTTTTTAAATCTTGATATATTTCCTGTGGAAGAATTACAGGCAATAGCAAAGCAGGTGAGAGAAACAGTTGAACAAAACACAGGTATTAAAGTATCTGTTGGTGTGGCGCCAACTAAAGTATTGGCTAAACTCGCTAATCGTTTAGCCAAGAAAAATAAAGAAAAAACGAAATGTGTTACTGTTCTGGATACAGAAGAAAAAATAATTGAAGCATTACAAAAAACACCGGTGGATGATATATGGGGAGTGGGTCGCCAGTATGCTGTTAAACTAAAAGAGGACTGGTGTATTTATGATGCATTGCAATTGAGCAATATGAGTGAAGAGTTTGGCCATAAGTATTTAGGTGGTGTGGTGGGTAAACGATTGATAAGGGAGCTAAAAGGTATTTCCTCGAGAGAAATGGAAGACGAATTGGTAAGTAAAAAGATGATTGCTACCACAAGAATGTTTGGCAGTCCCGTGGGAGATATCAATGATATAAAAGAAGCAGTAGCTACTTATACTTCAAGAGCAGCGGAAAAATTGCGCCGGCAGAATGGGGCGGCAAAAATTGTAAGTGTGTTTGTAGTTGCTAAAGAACAAAATCATTCATTGGGTTTTAACCGTGGTGGAACTATCAGTACTTATACTACATTGCCGGTTGCTACTTCTTTTACTAATGAATTAATTAAACCAGCTGTTCAATTAGTAGATAAATTATATGAACATGGTAAACTCTATAAAAAATCTGGTGTGATGCTCAGTGGTATTGTGCCGGACGAATCAGTGCAGGGAAATTTGTTTTTAACTCAAACAAAAAATTGTGAACGCAAACTGATGAGTATGATTGATAATATCAATTTCAGTCAGCGGGATGATGTACTGAAGTTTGCAGCCAGCGGCACCACCCGTGACTGGAAGATGCGCCAGGAATTGCGCAGCGGGAGATATACCACCCGCTGGGATGAGTTACACGAAGTACATTAATGGGAAGCAGCATTTTCTTAACTTACCGCAGCAATGCGAAAATTTTTTCAATGGTTATTACGGAAACCAGTTAATTGGCTGGCAGAAAAATTTTCTTCTGACCCAAACAGAGAGAGAATACATACTGCATTGAGTAATCTCTATAAAAACATCAAAGAAAATCCCGGTAAAAAGGGATTACTGCTTGAACTAAATAGCAACAGCCGCTTTATTATTTTTTCCGACCAGCATAAAGGTGCAAAAAATGGCAGTGATGATTTTATGTTTGCTGAAAAGAATTACCTGTCGGCACTGGATTATTATAATCAGAATAGTTTTTATTTTATTTCACTGGGAGACAATGAAGAGCTATGGGAGAATACGTTGTTCGCCGTTAAAAAGAATAATGTTCTTTCTTTTGATAAAGAGAAATTATTTCTTCATCGAAAAGCATTCACCAAAGTTTTTGGCAACCATGATTTATACTGGAACAACGACCCGTTTGCCGGGTGGCAATTAAAGAAGATTTATGATGAAGAAGTAAAAATTTATGAAGGGCTGATTCTGCAGTCAACTATCAGTAATAAATTATTAGAAATATTTCTTACCCATGGCCACCAGGGCGATGCACAAAGCGATGGAAATAAATTCAGCACCTGGTTTGTAGGAACAATATGGGCACCATTACAAGCTTATTTAGATATCAACCCTAACACTCCTGCTGTAAGTGAGCAATTAAAAACAGTGCATAACAGCATGATGTATGAATGGAGTGCAGCACAAAATAATTTGCTGCTGATTACAGGGCATACCCATCAACCGGTATTTGAATCATTAACGCATTTAGAAAGATTATACCAACAGTTGGCCTTAGCCATTAACAACAATAATATTGAAGAGAGGCAAAGGTTACAACTAGAAATTGTCTCGAGGAAGCACGACTATAATCATGTTGACAAAAACTACCACTCAGCTAAACCAACTTATTTTAATACAGGTTGCTGTTGTTTCAGCGATGGTGATATAACCGGGATTGAAATTGCTGATGGAATGATAAGGCTGATTAAATGGAGTTATGATGAAAATAAAAATTCAGTTAAAAGTATTTTGGAAGAAATTGCTTTAGAACAACTCATCATTAAACTCAGTTAGAATAAAGATTGCTGCTGCTCAATAAACTTTGGCATTTGCAAATTCAATCCGCAGGCTGCATTCATTTTATCTACTAAGTAAACTGTTAATTCAGGCGAGTACGCTTCATCATGCATGTGCATAAAGAAATACAATTCTTCCATTCCATTATCTAACCACAACTTCATTCTTTCTATCCATGCATCTGTTCTTATAAAATCCGTTGGGTGCAAACTATTGCCCACATAACGAATGAATACTTTAGGTATGGTTAGATGCATGTGTGCACAATCTCTTCTTCCGGCAGTATCGGTAATTACTGCTCCCATATTTAAAGAAGTAAGTGTTTGAAATAATTCTTTGCTGATAGTTTCATTAGAAAACCATTCAGGGTGACGGACTTCTAAAAAGAATTGCATGTCTTTAGGTAATGTGCCTAAATAATCAAATAATTCATTCTTACGCTTGGGAGAAAAAGTATCACTTACCTGTACGAAGATGGGACCCAAATGTTCACCGAATGCTGCTACCCCTCTTAAAAATTCTGTATTGATAAACTCCTTGCCTTTCAGCGGGCCACGATGTGTTACACCCTGGTACATCTTTGGACAAAACAAAAAATCTTTACCGGTTGCTTTCTCTGCCCATTTAGCAATGCCGGATGCTCCATAAATTTTATAATGTGTGGCATTGAATTCAATGCAATTATAATGCTCTACATAATGATTTAAAAAATCTTTCTCCTTTGTTTTAGGCGGATAAATTTTACCAACCCATTCTGTTCTCCCCCATTTAGCACATCCGATATAAACTTTTGCATCTTTCTTTTTCCCGCCCAATATCAATTTATTTTCTGCAGGTTCTGGCGGCAGGTTAAAATTAACTTTATCCAATTCACTCTCTGATACTCTTCCAAACTCCATGCTATTGATATTTTTTATAAAGCTGGTACAATATTTTATCTGATGCAGGTGTCATTTTTGTTGTGGTGTCCTGTAACCAGTGTCGTTTGAAACCAATGATAGCTGCGTTCGTGTCTTTTACATCAAAGCCAACAATTCTTAATGCAGAAAGATGATCAAAGTATTCCGGCACAGTAATATTTGTAGTATCATTCCACCACATACCAAAACCTTTTTCACTTAATTGTTTCCAGGGGAATCGCCAGTTGGGATCGTTCTTTCTTGTAGGTGCAATATCGCCGTGCCCAATAAAATTAGCAGCAGGAATATTGTACATTCTTTTTAATCTTCCTAACAGTTCTTCCAGGCTGTTTATCTGTGCATCACTAAAGTTTTCAAATCCGTTATTATCTAATTCAATTCCTATGCTCGATGAATTAATATCTGTATTATTTCCCCACTTGGCCACACCGGCATGATGTGCTCTTAAATAATCATTCAGCATATGAAAGACCGTTCCATCCCGGCAAATAACATAGTGTGCACTTACTTCAGTACGTGGTAGGGTGAATGTTTTAAATGTTTGATCACAACTATTTTGTGCGGTATGATGAATAATCACAAAATTGGGTTTACGCATCGTCATGTTAGTTGTACCAATAAATGCAGTTCCTGAAGAATCTTCAAGCGGATACTTTCTAATAATCTTTGAAAATGCTTTAACCTGCTTTTTGTATGATTTGTTGGTAGCAGCGTATGGGCCACGATGACAACTGTACACTATAATAATTACAAGTAACAAAGCAATTGCTAAGTAAACCGGATTTATTTTTTTCATACTTATCAAAACTACTTAAACCATTTTATTCTTCATCTTCAATGATCACTTTCTCATCGTATATGAGATGCCCGTTTTTATTTCCAAAATAACTGATCAGTTCTGCTACCAAAGCTGTCCATCCTGTTTGATGGCTGGCTCCTAATCCTTTTCCGTTATCTCCATGAAAGTATTCATAAAACAAAACAAGATTTTTGTTTTCCGGCAGTTTATAAAACCAGTTGTATTCACCATAAATCCTTCGTTCATCTTTTTCATCTCTTTCAAATAAACTGATCACCCTTTTTGTTAACTCTTCTGCTACTTGAGTAAGATTAATTTTATTACCAGAACGGGCAGGATATTCAACCAATAAATCATCACCATAAAATTCGCCATACTTTCTTATAGACTGAATGATAAGATAGTTGATCGGCATCCACACAGGCCCACGCCAGTTACTATTACCACCAAAAAGATCAGAAGTAGAATCTCCCGGATCGTATTGAATGTAATATTCGTGTCCGTCGATAGTAACACTGTACGGATGCTTTTCATGATACTTTGATAATGCCCTGATACCGCCATCAGATAAAAAACCATTTTCATCCAATAGTTTCTCCAGCAAAAAAACAATTCTTTCTTTCGGCACTAACGATAATAATGTTTCATCCCTTTTACTGTGCTCTTCATTTGGCCAGAACTTACCGGTTTTTTTCCGGTAGTTTTCAAACCAGTTGATACGTTTTTTAAAATCCTGGAGTTTATCAATCAATGAATCGGAAATAGTTGAAACAGCAAACAATGAAGTGATCCCTACAATAGATTGTATGCGCAAATGCAGCGGCTCTTTATCGGGCATACAAAGAATATCATAAAAGAATTTATCCTCATCATTCCATAATCCATGCTGGTTTAATGATTCTGCAATTAAAACAAAGTGTTCAAAAAATTTCGTAGCCGTATCTTCAAAGGCAGGATCTTCATTGGCTACTTCCAAAGCCATATCCATCATGTTCAATGCATACATTCCCATCCAGCTCGTTCCATCTGCCTGCTCTAACTGCATTGATTCAAAGAAATGATGACTACGATTAAACACTCCAATATTATCCAACCCAAGGAAGCCACCTTCAAACAAATTATTTCCATTTCCATCTTTACGGTTGATCCACCAGGTGAAATTGATCAGGAATTTTTGAAATACTTTTTTCAGAAAAATTATATCACCCTTCCCTTTTTGTTTCTTCTCGATATAATACACCTGTAATGCTGCCCAAGCCTGTACAGGCGGATTTACATCGCTAAAATTCCACTCGTATGCAGGCAATTGTCCATCGGGTTTCATATACCATTCCCGCATGATGAGTTGTAACTGATGTTTGGCAAAAGTTGGATCAGCCACCGCCATGGAGATGCATTGAAAAGCCAGGTCCCATGCCGCATACCAGGGATATTCCCATTTATCCGGCATAGAAATGACATCCTGATTTTTTAAATGCTTCCAGTCATTATTGCGGCCTTTTATACGACGATCATGCGGCACACTTATTCCATCTGTAGCAGACAACCATCTTTCCACATCAAAATGATAATATTGTTTACTCCATAACAAACCGGCAATGGCTTGCCGCTGAATTCTTGCCATTTCCGCACTCATTCCTTTGGGAAGAATAGCTGCATAATAATCATCTGCTTCTTTTTTTCTGTCAGAGAAAATATTCTGAAACCCTTTTAGAAAAGGATTGTCAACAGATTTATTGCACAGCCGGCAATAGATAGTTTTAGTTTCTCCTGCATTAACCTTCATTTTATATACAGGGCTAAACTTGGTTCCGCTTGTTTGTTTCTTTAATGCTGCCGTGTTTTCACCAGTGATCAAAGCATCATTAAATAAATCTTTTACAAAAACAGTTTTATTAGGAGTGCTATTTATTTTTTCAGTATTCGTTTCATTTTCGGTAAACCATTTTTCATTGGGTAACTGAAAATAAAAATAATAATCACCCAGTCGCTGGTGAGAAGCTTTCACTGAAGTTTTATCAACTAAATTAATAACAGGCTTTTTATCGATTCCCCCATGGGACCATCGATTATAAAACCACAAAGTTGGTAACACGGTGACCTCTGAGGCTTTTGTATAGCGATTGGTAATATCAATTTTAATATAAATATCCTGTGCATTCTGCTTGGCATAGGTTACCAGCACATCAAAGTATTGATTGTTATCAAATACTCCTGTATCTAACAATTCATATTCGGGTTCGTCTTTAGTGCGTTTTTTATTTTCCCTTTTTAATAATTCGTAAGGAAACTCTAATTGCGGATACTTGTACAAATATTCCATGTAATAATGTGTTGGAATATTATCTAAGTAATAATAAAGTTCTTTTGCATCTTCACCGTGATTACCCTGGCTGTTACCTAATCCAAATAAGCGTTCTTTTATTATTGGATCTTTACCATTCCACAACGCAACAGCAAAGCAGAGGTTTTGAAAAAGATCAGAGATACCTGCTAATCCATCTTCTCCCCACAAATAAGTACGACTGTGCGATTGATCAAAAGGGAAATAATGCCAGGCATCACCATATTCACTATAATCTTCCCGCACAGTGCCCCACTGTCGCTCACTTAAATACGGTCCCCATTGTGCTAATGGAATTTCTTTTCCTGCATTTACCGCCAGTCGCTGATGTTCTGCTGTCATAATTAAATTTTAGTACACACTGCGGCAACAATCGTAGAGTAAACATTCAAAAGAATGTTTGGCTAAGCATACAGGTGTTATCACCTGCAAGAGGATGAAGTTACATTAATTTATCTGTTTGAAAGTATTGTGCAGATGCCAAAAGATTAACCCATAGTCCCTTTTATCACGCCTCCATCTACACTGATAGTTTGTCCTGTTAAATATTTACTGTGCGGACTTAATAACCAAACAGCGAGTGAAGCAAAATCTTCTGCCGCACCCAAAAAGCCAACTCTTGTTTGATTGATGTATTGGAGCATTGCATCATCAATGCTCACTCCAGTTTGTTCACTTTTCTTTTTAAACAAACGATCCATTGCTGATGTTGCATGATATCCGGGTGCCAATATATTTAAAGTAATTCCTTCATATGCTATTTCCTGGCTGAGTGTTTTTACAAATCCTACTACTGCCAGTCTCATTGAATTACTTAACACTAAATTTTCCATTGGTTGTTTTACAGAAGCGCTTTCTATATATAACAGTCTTCCATATTTATTATTGACCATTACCGGAATCAACGCTTGTGTCAATTCAATTTTCCAGCGCACCACATTTTTATAGGCATTATCCCAGTCCTCCAGTTTTGTTTCCATTACCGTCATTGCTGGTGGACCACCTGCGTTAATTAATGCACCATGAATTTGTCTGCCACCAATTATCGTTATTAGTTTCTTAATTGTTTCACTCTGCGTTATGTCTCCTGCAATAATTTCCACTTTATATGGATGCATTGTTTGCAAAGCATGTAATTTTTCTTCTGTTCTTGCTACGGCAATAATATTCGCTCCTTCATTTAACAAAGCTTCAGCTACTGCTTTACCAAAACCAGCTGTTGCTCCACCAACAATAAAAAACTGATTACTTATTTCAAGATTCATAAAATATTTTTGACCTATAATTTACAGGCGTGCCGGCTTACCAGCATCCAGTTATTTTTCTTTTTGATATACACTTCTGTATAATACAAACTCAGCTCAACCTGTTTATCATTTACTACCACATTAAATACTCCTTTACCATTTACGATACCGGTATTGTTTTTAAATACTCTTACGGTTGCCTCATTTACTTTAACGCTGTTCATGGTTAGTTTGCCATTTTTTAAATCATCTATCACTTCCTTACCAGTCTCCATCCATCCGTTTGAATGAATATAAACCAGGCGTTCATCTAATATGGTTTGCAAAGAATCCAGTTTCTTTTCTGTCATCCACCGGAATTTTTTTTCATGCAACTGCAGTAAAAATTTTTCTGTGGGACTTTGCTGAGCAAATACTGATACACCCGATAACAAAAAAGAAATAATAACAAGCATTGGAAAACAAGTTTTTTTAAGTAGCATAGGCAGTCATTTAATACCACAAAGTACCGTAATTATTCAATGTAATAATTCATTAACCGCTGGTTTTCAGGATCAAAAAATTAATTATACACAATAATGAAATTCTCTTCCCGTTTATTATGCGGATTTTGAAAAAGTTTTTATTTTGTCAATCCGAATCCTAAAAAAGACCGTACCTATGTTAAAAATCTCCATCAGATTCCTGGCAGCATTTTTAATTACCTTCTGCCTTTTACTGCAGTTTCCTGTATTCATTTCAAGTGGCAAATCTTCTTTGTCTGACAAGCATAAGAATGGTGTTGCTGAAAAAACTTATGAAGTATGTACCACGTTTACGCTGGAAGTTGATTCTTTATACCAGGGGATGAATCTTGCTGCTGCCGGTTTATCCAAAAATGTTTTTCAATTAGCATTAAAAGGATATAAAAAACTAAAAAGCATCAGTGAAATATCCCGTGATGGAATTTTATCTATCGTTGATTTTTCTAAGCCTTCCAATAAAAAGCGATTATACATTCTTGATTTAAACAACCAGGAAATTTTATTGAATACATTAGTGGCTCATGGACGTAGCTCAGGAATGACTTATGCCAATTCTTTTTCCAATAAACCATCATCAAATAAAAGCAGCCTGGGTTTTTACAGAACATTAAATAGTTATTGGGGAGAAAAAGGTTATGCGTTAAAATTAAAAGGTGAAGAACCGGGCATTAATGATAAAGCTTATGCAAGAAATATTGTGGTGCATGGTTCAGATTACGCTGAAGAATCTTTTATTCGTTCAACCGGTCATTTAGGCAGAAGCCTTGGTTGTCCCGCTGTTCCTGAAAAAGATACTAAGAAAGTAATTGATTATATAAAGGATGGCAGTTGTTTATTCATCTATCATCCTACCAAACAATATTTAAAAAAATCAAGACTGGTAAACAGTTAAAATCGCTTATTTCAGCAGTAAGCAACTATTCATCGTCCTGCTTTTATTGGCGGGACTTTTTTTATGCCATAATCCACCAACTAATAAACTGGCAAACCAATCCTGCAATAAAGCCAGGATAAATTTCAACCGGGCGGTGATTAGAAGCAATCAATCTTGAGGTACAAACAAAGCCTGCTATCAACAATGCAACCGTAAGTGGTAATGCAGAAACAACTGAAGGTTCTTTATAGAGAGATAATAGTGCCAGCCCAACTAAGCCTCCCACGCCAATTGCATGCAAACTTATTTTTAGATAAATATTTAAAAGAATGGCGGAAGAGGAAGCTAAAAACACTCCTAATGTCATTGCTTTCATAATAGCCGGAGAATCATCAAAGTTCTTAAATATCAAAAATGTCCAGAAGAAAAAGATGTTGGTAATAACAATGGGAACAATCCGGTCTCTTTGAGTGGGCAGCAAAATGGATTTTACAAAACCAACAGCTTTTAACAGCAGCACAGAAACCAAAGGGAAAAAAATTCCATTCACACAAATAATCAAAAAACGCCATAATCTTATGCGATCATCATAACCAAGATAAGCGGTAGGATGATGAAAAATTATATACCACCCCATTAACCCAATTAAAAACAATGGATGAAAAAGATAGCTAATAATAATTGCAGGTATCCTCAGGTATAATGGAAAAGAAAAGACTGGTAATGCTTCTTCCTGCAGCTCACCTTTATCATTCACTTGTAGTAATTCAGACATGTTATAGTTCTTTTCTTAACCTGGCAACAGGTATGTTTAATTGTTCACGATACTTTGCTACTGTACGACGGGCAATATTATAACTTTTTTCCTGCAGTAATTCAGTGAGGCGTTCGTCACTGAGCGGTTTCTTTTTGCTTTCACCTTCAACCATATCGCTTAGTATCTTTTTCACCTCCCTTGTTGATACCTCTTCCCCGCTTTCGGTGCTTAGTGATTCACTAAAGAAAAACTTCAACCGGTAGGTTCCAAATTCAGTTTGTACAAATTTACTGTTGGCCACACGGCTGACCGTGGAAATATCCAGGTTGGTTTTCTCTGCAATATCTTTTAAGATCATCGGTCGCAAGACAGTTTCATCGCCGGTTAAGAAAAACTCCCGTTGATGTTCCATGATGGCCGTCATGGTATGGAGTAAAGTATTTTGTCTTTGTTTAATTGCATCAATAAACCATTTAGCTGCATCGATTTTTTGTTTGATGAAAAGTACCGCTTCTTTCTGCCGTTTGTCTTTTTTACTACCACGATCATACTCTTTCAGCATCTCTTTATACCCTTCGCTGATGCGTAAATCCGGAGCATTCCGTGAGTTAAGCGTTAATTCTAACCGACCAGCATTATTATGAATAAAGAAATCGGGCACTACATAGTTTTCATTTTTATTCAATTCGCCAACATTGCCACCAGGTTTAGGGTTTAATTTGATAATATAGTTGATTACATCTCTCAGTCCTTCATCACTTAGATTAAGACCACGTTGAATTTTTTCGTAATGCTTTTTGGTGAACTCTTCAAAGTACTTTTCCAAAACCGACATTGCTATCTCCACTTTTTTTCCTTCACCCCGCATACGGTCTAATTGCAATAACAAACATTCCTGCAGATCTCTTGCTGCCACACCCGGAGGATCAAACTGCTGTATCAAATGAATGATCTCTTCCACTTCCTGTTCATTACTTTCAATATTTTGACGAAAAGCCAGATCATCCACTATAGCAGAATTCTCTCGGCGGAGATAACCATCGTCATCAATGCTGCCCACAATCTGCTCTGCAATTTGCAGCATTCGGCTATCTAAATTCAGTAAGCCAAGCTGCTCCACCAATGAATCATGCAAATTCGTTTCCACCCTCACCGGTATCGTTTTTCTTTCCTCGTCATCAGGGTAATTATCATCTCTTAATTTATAATCCGCAATATCATCGTCGCTTTCCCGCACATATTCACTTACATCAATATTTTCATACTCATCTGCGCTTCCGTCCAAATCGTATTCTTCTTCATTGCTGCTGTCAAATTCGTCATTTACTTCTTCGGTATAATGATCGTCATGGTCTTCTTCACTTTGCTCCAGGGCGGGATTTTCTTCCAACTCTTCTTTGATCCTTTCTTCCAAATTGGCCGTAGGTACCTGCAGCAATTTCATTAATTGAATCTGCTGTGGTGATAGTTTCTGAAGTAATTTTTGTTGTAAACTTTGACTTAATGCCATGCTGTTGTTTCAACTTAACGTTGTAAATTTACACTACAAACATACAGGTAGTGAAGTTTTGGAACAATTTTTGTGGAATTGTTTTTCTTTTTTTAACAGTTTGCCTTAAAATGCAGGCCCAGCAAAGCTTTCCATTAAAACTGGGCGATAGCGTTTTGAAGAAAGTTACAGCTATGCCCATTATTTATAAACCTATAGCTGAAAAAAAAGTACAAATTCCTGTAAATACTCAATGTTATGCCCCTTTGCGGGTAAATGGGCTTCCCTCAGATTATTATGCCAGTCATCTTGGTTTCTTTTGTAAACAGGAATTAAAGCTGGAAAAGATTACAACGATTCCATTCAGGTTCCGTATAGGTTCACTTGATTATGTGAACAAACTGGAAGGAAAAAAATAAGCCATCACTTTTAATGATGGCTCAGTTTATAATTATTTGTAAGACTTTTACACTGTTGCTTTTTGTTTAGCCAGCACTTTCTTAACTGTAGCTACAATTTTATTTCCTTTTTCGGCGATCTGTTCATCTGTCCACAATAAACTTATTGCAGTAGATACGCAACGACTCATTATGGCATCACTGGCTGCAAAGTTTTTGGATGTGTTGCTGATTACCGCCTGTTTCAGGTCAGGATGCAATGCATTTAATGTAATAGAATTTTTTAAATGATCCCATTTGCGGATATAATGCCAGTTATTATCATACCAGTAAAAATTACCCGCTAATATTCCCTGCTCTTTTAAGTCAGCTACCACAGCTCTTGTAATCTCTTCAGTTGGCAGAAACCAGCTTAAGAAAGTACAGCTATCACCATTAGGATCGGGAATAACACGAAATGAAATTTCCGGAACAGTGCTTAATATACTTTTTAACTGTGCATGATTTTTCTTTTGTATAGAGAGAAAAGTATCCAGCTTTTTTATTTGAGCCAAACCAATTGCTGCATGTAATTCACTAATGCGGAAATTGTATCCAATGAATGGATGAAGATCTGCACCACGATCTGCACCTTTATGATCATGTCCGTGATCGCTGTATCCATCGCTTTTTATGTAAACATCCTCTTTATTCGTCATTACTACACCACCTTCTGCACAGGTCATTGTCTTTACAAAGTCGAATGAAAAAGTTCCTGCATCACCAATTGATCCCAGCATTTTTCCTTTATAGCTGGCGCCAATACTCTGGCAGGCATCTTCTAATAAAATCAAATTATGCTCTTTGCATATTGCCTGCAATGCATCTAAATCAGCCATACTGCCGCACATATGTACCGGCATAACACATTTTGTTTTTGGAGTAATGGCTTTACGAACTGCTTCAGGGTTCAGCGTTAATGATTCATCAATATCAACCATTACCGGAATAGCACCCACACTTAACACCGCTTCAAAACTGGCAACAAAAGTGAAAGAAGGCATAATTACTTCATCACCTGCGCCTATGCCCAATGCACTAATAGCCGTAGTTAAAGCTGCTGTACCACTGCTTACTAACTGAGCATAGTTGCATCCAAATGTTTTACAAATAGCTTCTTCCAGTTCTTTACTTTTCCATATTCCTTTGCGTGGACCATCAAATCCATAGCGCATTAAAATTCCTGTTTCCAGTACATCATTAACTTCTTTGCGTTCTTCGGCGCCCCATAATTCAAAACCTGGCATATGCTGTTATTTTATTGTGAGGCAAAGGTATTAAAATAGATTTTTACTCAGGCAACTACGCCTTAATGTCTTCCGGGAACTACTGCCGGTTCTTTAAAATAATGCTGCTGCAAACTGTCATTCCATCCATTGGGATTATTTAAAAAAGATTTACTGCTGAAGAAAATCATTCCACTCACATTTGATGTTTTGCGAATGGCTTCAATTTGTCTTGGTAACTGCGTACTATCCTTCCATGCTGCATTGGCACCGGTACGGTACAATCCAATACCGATATAACAATTCTTTCCGTACGTATGTGTACTCCACCATTTGAGCATTACTTCAAACGGAACGGATTTATGTCCAAACTCCCAATACAATTGCGGAGCTACATAATCAATCAATCCTTTTCTTAACCATAATAAAATATCAGCATACAGATCATCATAATTCGTTTGACCTGCTTTTGAATCGCTGCCATTTGGATCTTTGTCTTTATTTCTCCATACGCCAAAAGGTGATATACCAAACTGACATTTAGGTTTTACCTGCTTAATCGTTTTACTCAGCAACACAATAATAGAATCTACATTGCTTCTTCTCCAGTCTTCTTTACTCATTCCATTACCATACTTTTTATAAGAATCAGCATCAGGAAATTCAACACCGGCAATTCTGTATGGATAAAAGTAATCATCGAGGTGAATAGCATCAATATCGTAATTGCTCACAATATCTTTGATCACCATTGTTACATATTGCTGTGCTTCTTTATTACCCGGATCAAAATATCGTTTATCACCATATACCAAAAACCATCCGGGATGAATCTTTGTAATATGTGATGGACTGATGGTTGACACTCCGATCTTAAATTCTGCCCTGTAAGGATTGCACCAGGCATGAAATTCCAATCCTCTTTTATGCGTTTCCTCAATCATGAATTGCAATGGATCATAATAAGGAACTGGTGGCAGGCCCTGTACACCGGTTAACCATTCGCTCCATGGTTCGTATTGCGAATGATAAAGAGCATCAGTTGCCGGACGGACTTGTACGATCACTGCATTCAATCCATTTCGTTTGTGCATATCCAGCAGATCAATAAATTCTTTCTTTTGTAATTCAACATTACCAACTGCTTCTTTGCTGGGCCAGTCAGTATTATCAACCGTAGCGATCCATGCTGCACGGAATTCTTGTTTTGGTTGAGCGAAAGTATATAGTGAAGAAAAAATAGAAATCAGTAGCCACATAATCTTCATAGGCTGCATGTGCAAATAATTTGTTTGAAGTGAAATTAATTGGAAGATCCTCTTGCTTTGTCCAGCAATTTATTTAATGTTTTGGCTTCGGCTTCAGTTAAATTGTTAATTATTCCGTCCATCTCATCGCTTAGTTCATCTAACTTCTCTAACAATTTTCTTCCCTTATCTGCTATTACCACATCCACTAAACGTTTATCAGCTTTACAGGAAGTTTTTTTAACCAGTTCTTTTGCTACCAACCGATCAACAATACGGCTGGTATCACTCATTTTATCCAGCATCCGCTCTCTTATTTGTAAGGTGGAAAGCGGCTCAGGTGATGCACCACGGAGGATGCGAAGAATATTGAATTGCTGGGGAGTAATATCTTCCTTATCCAAAAATGATTTCATTTTTTCTGTGAGCCAGTTATGGGTAAACACAATATTGACAATCGCCTTCTGGTATTCGTTCCTGAAATTTCGCAACTGGTGAATATCTTTCTGCAAACTCATAATGCCAAATTTTTGCAAAGTTAAAACAAGTTTCCGCTATCAACCACGATAATGAGGATTGTCATCATGCAGCGGACCAAATTCGCTGGTATAAATTTTATAGAGCAACAAAAAGTAACTGATCAGTAAAGGGCCGAATATAAATCCCCAGAAACCAAACAAGCTCAATCCTACAATTACACCCAACACTGTTACCAATGGATGTACATCTCCCAGCTTTCTCATTAAAGTTATACGGGCAAGATAATCTACGTTACCGGTAACAAGCAAACTATAAATAGTTAATCCTATTCCTTGTCCATTATGACCGTTGGCAAATAAGTACACTACTAAAGGAACCCATATAATCATTGTTCCTACAATAGGAAAGAAGGCAAATACGCCGGTCATAAACCCCCACAGCACATAATCAGTTACACCAAAAAGCATATAACCGATCAGTGCAAACACTCCCTGAACGATAGAAATTAACGGAATACCGATGGCATTTGCCTTAACCATATTTTTTGTTTCGGCAGCCAGTATATTCACATTATCTTCTCTCAGCGGAATAAAATCACCCAATGATTTTTCCATTTGCCGTGCATTCTTCAGCATAAAAAAGAAAACAAACAGCATAATACCAAGGTTGGCGGCAATTATCGCTGTGCTGTTTAGAAAAGCCGGGATGAAATTGGCAATACGCTTTTGCATGTCAGCAAAATTCTCATCTGTTAATAAATCCCGGCCGGTCCATTCGTTTAAATGAGCAGACACTGCCTGAATACCTTTAATCACTTCCTGGGAATTATTAAAAACATGTTCAATTTTTGGTGTCATTAATACCACGGTTATATATACCGGCAAACCAATCAGCACCAAAAAACCAATTAAAAAAATAGTGGCAGAAAGATTAACGTTCCATTTTCTTTTTTCGGTGAGATATAAAAACCACTCACGGCTTAATATATATAAAGTAACCGCTCCTAAAAAGCCGGGGAGAAAAACATATAATTCTCTGGTGATCAAAAATGCCAGTACAACAAGCAAAACAATCAGCAGTACCTGTCGTATCCGGTTATTGAAATTTGCCATACAACTAATTGGTTACTCAAATTACAAACAAAGCCTCAATAAAAACAATGATTAAATACTGATTAATGACAGCTATTCATTGCAGTTCTTTCCCTAATTTTATCCGCTAAAATTCGCTTGCTATGTATCGTTCAAAAATTGCCGGCATTGGTATGTATGTTCCGGAGCATATAGTGACCAATAATGATCTTACAAAATATATGGACACCAGTGATGAATGGATACAGGAACGTACCGGAATTAAGGAACGCCGTTATGCTCATCGCACCAACGAAACCACGGCTACGATGGGTGTGGAAGCTGCTAAAATTGCTATTGAAAGAGCCGGCATTACTCCGCAGGATATTGACTTCATCATCTTCGCTACCTTAAGTCCGGATTATTATTTTCCCGGTTGTGGTGTGCTGGTACAAAGAGCAATGAAGATGAAAGAAATTGGTGCATTAGATGTACGCAATCAATGTTCCGGTTTTGTATATGCGTTGAGTGTAGCTGATCAGTTTATAAAAACAGGTATGTACAAAAACATATTAGTGATCGGCAGTGAAAAACATTCATTCGGTTTGGATTTTAGTACGAGAGGGAGAAATGTGAGTGTGATATTTGGTGACGGCGCCGGTGCTGTTGTATTGCAACCGGCAAAAGAAGATGGTGCTTCTGGAATTTTAAGTACACATTTGCATAGTGATGGTGAAGCGGCTGAAATATTAGCGATGTATAATCCCGGCACACATGCCAATCACTGGACAGATCAAAAGCTGGCTGATTTTGATGAAGCTGAAATTGCACAAATGTTTTTTAGTCATAGCATGATTGATAAAGCACAGGTATTTCCAAATATGGATGGGCCGGCGGTATTTAAAAAAGCAGTGGTGAAATTTCCTGAAGTGATAATGGAGGCATTAACAAAAAATAATCTTCATACTTCTGACCTCACACTTCTTATTCCGCACCAGGCCAATTTGCGTATTGCCGAATTTGTTCAAAAGAAATTAGGATTAAGAGATGAACAGGTGTATAACAATATTCAAAAGTATGGCAACACCACAGCAGCCTCTGTGCCCATTGCCTTATGCGAGGCATGGCAGCAAGGAAAAATTAAAGAAGGTGATTTAATTTGTCTGGCCGCATTTGGAAGTGGATTTACCTGGGCCAGTGCTTTATTGAAATGGTAGCAGTTTTATTGTTGGTCAGGCGACCAACAATGGCGATAGTTTTATTGTTGGTCAGGCGGCCAACAATGGCGATAAATGGTAAGATTAAATTTATTGATATGAAAAAAATATTCGGTTTGTTTTTATTAATGATAATTGGAGTTGCAGTAAATGCGCAACATGTAATTTCATTAAATAATAAAAAACAATTAACCATCAACCACGAAGAAGATAACAGCAGCAAAGAATTAGTCATAAAACTAAAGGCTGGCTATCCTGCAAAAGCCTTGCTCACCATCAAAGATATGAAACAAGCTAAAGCATGGATAAGAACTTATACTGTTACTGACGAGAAGGATAATGTAATAACAGAATTAAGTAAAAGCACCAAAGCAAATACGCAGCAGATACTCATTCAGACTTTATTAAAGAAACTGGAAGCCGGGAAAAAATATTTCATTTATACGATGGCAAAACCTTCAGATCCTAAAATCGCAGCCTCGATAAGAGTGAGGAGATATTTGTTATGCTCTGTAACTGTTCAGTAATAATTAGTGTATGGCAGTAACACTTACTTTTTGTATTCCGTTGAGATGAACTTCTATATGCCGGTCATGAGCTTTGTTTTCAAACTCGCTGATGATCTCCAGTATATCGTAATCAATAAAATTACATTCAGTTCCATCTATCGTTAATACCGAGTATTCAGGAATTTTATCTAAGGCATCCCTTAGTTTTACTTTATTCAGGAAAGTAACATTGCTGTTCAGTTTGATATAGAATACTTCTGTTTCATGCTGTTTTCTTTTCTGAATCTTGTATTCGGCTTTAAAGTTATTACGAATGATAAAGTAGATTGAGATCAGCAAACCAATACTTACACCAACTAAAAGATCAGTCAGTAAAATGATGACGATGGTGAAGATGAATGGCAAAAATTGTTTCCATCCTAAACTCCACATGTTTTTATAAAGTTTTGGTTTGGTAAGATTATATCCTGTCACTAATAATACAGCAGCCAATGAAGCGTATGGAATTTTATTCAGCGCAAATGGAATTAATAAAACGGTAAGTAAAAGAAACACACCATGCGTAAAGGCTGACATTTTTGTTCGTCCTCCGGCATCCACATTCGCTGAACCACGAACTATGACCGCCGTAACAGGAATCGCTCCAAGCAAACCACAAGCGATATTACCAACACCCTGTGCCAGTAACTCCCGGTTTACTGAAGTTACCCGGTTATGTATATCCAGCTTATCAATTGCTTCCACACAAAGCAATGTTTCTAAGGTGGCCAGTAATCCAATGATGATTCCTGTTTTCCAGACATCCATTCTTGAAAACAATTGTGTAAAATCAGGAAAAGTAATTTGACTGAAAATATTGGAAGGAATGTTTACCAGTTGCGTATGCTTCAGTGTTAAACCTGCTGTTGCCAAACTGAAAATATAATTGACGAGTATCCCTGCAATAACAGCCACCAATGGCGCCGGAACATGTTTTACCTTCTTTATATATCCTTTCTGAAATAAAACAAGAATTAGTAATGAAACCAAGGTTACAATAATAGCCCCTCTTGTGGCATGTATGCCAAAGTTGCGGATATTGCCAAAGAAGTTTTTTGTTTCAAATAAACTAGTAAAACCGCTGGTCCAGAAATCAGGCTGATCATATCCTATTGCAACCGGAATTTGTTTGGAGATAAGAATTATTCCAATGGCTGCCAGCATTCCTTTAATTACAGCGGATGGAAAATAGTTGGCAATTACACCAAGCTTTAATAATCCCAACACCAACTGGAATAAACCTGCAATCATTACTGAGAGTAAAAAAATTTTATAATCGCCAAACGATAAAATTGCTGCCGCTACTACAGTTGATAATCCCGCAGCCGGACCAGACACACCCAAAGCCGAATTACTGATGAGCGATATCACAATACCACCAATAACACCTGATAAAATGCCTGCATACAAAGGAGCGCCGGATGCCAACGCAATACCCAGACAAAGTGGAAGGGCAACCAAAAAAACAGAAAGACCGGCGGGGAGGTCGTAACGAAAAAAGATAAGCCGGTAATATTTAATTCTTCTTTTCAATACTTGTTATTGAATGATTGCAAATATACACGAATCAAACGGTTAAATTTGCATAATATATCATACTGGCAATTTTATCATGGCAAGAAAAATAGTTTATCTCATCAATCCCATCTCCGGCACTAAAGACAAAGCTGAATTAAAAGAGCTGATCAAACGCAAGACAAAAGAAGCAGGCATTTCATTTGAAATAATGGATACTGATAAAACCGGTAAATACGAAGTATTAAAAAATAAGATCAGTAAAGATGGGGTGACAGATGTTGTTGTTTGCGGAGGCGATGGAACGGTAAGTGCAGTATCAGCAGCATTATTAAATATTGAAATTAATATCGGCATCGTTCCTATGGGCAGTGGTAATGGATTGGCTTTAGCGGCCAATATTCCTGCTGCTCCGGTTAAAGCATTGGAGATTGTGTTTAATGGCAAAGCTTCGTTTATTGACGGTTTTTACATCAACGATGATTTTTCCTGTATGCTTTGCGGGTTGGGTTTTGATGCACAGGTGGCACATGATTTTGCCAAACAAAAAAAACGTGGATTGCAGACGTATATAAAAGTTTCGGCTATTAATTATTTTAAAGCAAATCCTTACAATTTCAGTATTCAGTCGAAAGAAAAAAGTTTTGACACCAGTGCCTGGTTTATTTGTATTGCTAATAGCAACCAGTTTGGCAACAATATGAAGATTGCACCTAAAGCAAGTTTGAGTGATGGATTATTAGATATCGTTATTGTAAAAAAGATGAACAAGCTGATGCTGCCATTATCAGTATTGGCACAGTTTGCTGGTATTAATGCCTTGCAAAATGTGAATGATTATTCCGACAAAAAGAATATCATCTATTTTCAAACACCATCACTCACCATAAAGAATTTATCAGCGGCTCCTTTTCATATTGATGGTGATCCAAAAGATTCAGCCAAAGAATTTAAAGTAAAGGTGGTGCGAAATGCTATCAAACTTATTCAGCCTTCTTAACAGGTGGTGCAGGATTAGTAACGATCTGCATATTATGAATGATCTGTAATGCCTGCTGATTGACCGGTGAGTGCATCGCTTCTGCAATATCTTTCTTTTCTATATTGGTTAAATGAAAATTAAGTGCAGCGGTTTTTTCCTGCTGCTCCGGTATATAAGCAAATACTACCCGCTGAAAAGGAAATTGAAAACTGTTACCAGCATAAGCCGTTAGTTCTTCCTGGTAATAATCAGAAAGTTTATGCCAGTTGTATTGAAGAATAGTAGCAGGTTTGGTGATAGCCTGTAATATTCCGGGATCACCAAAATCATTTTGCCATTCGCCACTCTTACGGTCACGAACCTGGATTTGAACTACGCCACTCGTATTAACGTTTAACCAATCTTTAAAAACATCTAAAAAACGCAAAGTGGTTTCCTGTCCGTAATTATCTCTTAAACCGGCATCCATTACATCAATAACCGGTTTAGTAGGCAACCATACACTTGGCAGCACATACGGAAAGCTTGCATTGGTACGCATAGCAGTGAGCAATCGCAGGTTGTAAGGATTTTGTTTTTGAAAGAACAGGCAAAAGTCTATTGCATCCGGTTCGCCATAAACACCACTGGCTGTATCAGGTTGTGTACGCATTAAAAAACGGATGGGTTGTGTGCTCGTCATCATCTTTCTTCCATCCAATGTTACTGTTGAATTGAAGATCATTAACGGAATAATTGCATTTCTTTCCAATGGTTCATAATCTTTCAATTGCCTGTCTAATATTCCGCCGGCATTATCGTTAAGTTGTTGTTCAAATGCATAGGCTCTGTCCTTCACATAACGATATGGCCCTACGTTAAATTTTTCTGCCGGAGCAATGAGGTCTCTTGAAATAAAAGAAGAAAATAAAGGATTCAATAAATCTTTGCTGATGTTATCGGGCAATGCATCATCCTGCAAATCATATTTTGCTCCTTGTATATTTCTTAAATATAATTCACGGAAATAAGTTGCTCCCAGCATTCCACCAGATGCACCAGTCATTAAAAATGTTCTTTTCATCAGTTCGCCATGTGTTACACTATCTAAATGTTGTAATACATTCATGGCAAAACAGGCAGAGCGGTTACCACCACCGCTGAAATTAAGAATATACATTACCGGCTTTTTCACTCCCTGTTTCTTCTTCCAGTTTTCCAGCACCTGTAACATTTGTTGTTTATCCTTCTCCATGTTTTGCGCTGATGATAATTGCAGTAAAGCATCCCGGTTATATCCTGGTCTCTCTGTTTTGTTATCATAGTTTAAACCAAAGGCCCTGTTACGTGGATCAATAATATCATAACGGAATAAAAAATTAAAAACAATGATCAACACGATCACAAAGGGAAAAGCCCAACTACCTAACCAGTAAGACAATGAACCAACTGCTGCAATTAATATAGAAAAGAAGATGAGTATGCTGGCAGCAGCCGGTGCCTGAAATGCTTTATTATCCATAAAAAATCCCAAACCCAGCAAAAACAAAAACGCCATTAATATTGATATGATAGCAGAAAAGTGATGCCGTTTAAAAACGCTTTCTAAAAATGTACGGCTGTAATGGGAAACATCTCTTGTTTTACGCAAACGAAGCCGGCCACTTAAATACCACTCAACATGAAAAACTCCCGGACTCCAACGGTGATGACCTTCTTTTTCTAATAATTGTTTGGGATCATTCATTATGGGCGCCATTTGCCGGATGATCGTTCTGTCGGCACTAAAGAAATAAGCGAATGAAATAAGCAGTAATAAAATTAATCCTGCTAAAAACCCACCGGTTAATGAAATTATTTCACCAACCGATAGATCTTCTTTGTAATGCTCATACTGTATGGCACATACAAAATAAAAAATAAGATACACTGCAGGTATAACAGCATTATTAATACAGTATTTTAAAAATGGTTTGGAAGTGGTGGCTAAAAAACGAAAGTGGCGGCTGAACATGATAAAGGTGGTGATGTTCCAGCTCATAAAAAATACACCGGTGGCTATGCCTGTAATAGCCGTGCTGATCCAGTTTACTTTTCCTAAATATTCGGGTGCAAGGAATAAAGAATCCACTCCAAAATTCTTCATGAAATTTCCGGACACAGCTCCTACTACAATCAGCCAAAATAATAACAACACCTGGTATCTTCTGAAATGCAGTAATACCAGCTGAACAGGAAGGGAGCGATATAGTCCGATGAAGAATTCTTTCATAAGAGGCAGCAATTGGTACAGACAGCGTATGCTATATAAACGTTCAGCAAGCGATTCTGTTATTACAAGGTAGGAAATTTTTTATGGGGTTTATCCGCTTATTGTGAATCGGGTGCATTTCAAATTTTCGTTTCCATCACCCACCCCTTTTAAACATAATTTTATTTTAGATGGCCTTGCCCCTCCCAGGGAGGGGATAAACAACCTGCAATTTGTAAAATAGAAATTCAAGTGCTGCGAAAATTTGAAATGCATCATTGTGAATGCATTGCCTGATTCTTTTTAAAAGAAAATTTTTGTATGATGAAGGAAATAAGTACAGAGCACAATAAGACCCAGGCTCCCCATAATAAATCAACTTTATTGGAATAACTATCTATCACAAATAAAAGAACACAGGCAACATTTATAATACTAAGTCCCATTATTAATTTCTCGTTTCGCCTGATCAGTCTGATTCCAAATAAAAGAAACAATGAAATGACCATGCTTGCACAAATAACAATTTTGCCAAAAACTGTTTTATAAATAACAATTACTCCAATTGCCGATAAAGAATGATTCACCGGAGATATTACTCTTGCTAAAAAATCTTTTTTACCTGTTGTATCATGCCTGAGTTCTTCGCTTATTATTGAATCTTTAGCATTCTCCGGTAATTGTTTTAAAGAATCTGCAATAGATATCGGAGTTGTCTTTAACGAAGTGTCATTTGATACTGCAACTACAGACTGTTTTGAATCAATTATAATATTAAATACATCATGCTTATTGTATGCTATTTCTGATGAAAGCCCATTGCAGCCAAAATAGAAGAAAGTAACAGGTAAAAAATAACACAGAACAGTTATAAGCCTGCTGATAAAATTTAATTTGGCCATAAACAAATGTACAAAATGGCATTTGCAAATCCGATGTACTAGTTTTCTGAGTAGTGAATCAGTTTCAAAATTCGCCTTATGTATTGTTGAGTTTCACGCCAAGACGCAGAGAGAAATTAAGCCGCAAAAAAACCTTGCGTCTTTGCTTCTTATATTTCTTTGCGTGAAAAATTCAAGCTGATGCACTACTGTTTTCTGTTCGCACCAAATACAAGATCCAGATCAAACTCATCAGCAAAAACATTGCTACTAATTGATGCAATTGTGCATACCATTCAAATACGCCCCAATGCCTCGGTGTCATGTTGGGACTGTTTAACACGGTCAGGATTCCCAGCACCACTTGTAACAACACAATAGCTAATGGCAGCCATTTGGTTTTATTAAAGAGAGAAGAGAAATTTTGTTTATAGGCCTTCCATGCCCACATCACAATTAAAACAAATAACAAATAAGCCAATCCACGATGGATGAACTGCACCATTAGTTTGTTTTCGGTGAAGTTGGCGAGCCATGGACTTTCTTTATATAAGTTGGGTGGAAATACATAACCATTCATATCGGGCCAGGTGGGTGATATGGTGGCTGCTTTATGACCTGCCATAAAAGCACCATAGGTCAGCTGCAGAATCAATACAACAATTATTTGCCAGGTAAATTTTCTTAAAGAAGAATTAGCATTTATTTGTTCTTTGGGAACCAATAACTGTAAGGCAAACCAAAACACATAACACAATAAACCCAATGCCGAAATAAAATGAATGGCTAAGCGAATATGATTTACATAAAGATTTTCTTCATTTAAACCACTGGCTACCATTACCCAGCCAATTAAGCCCTGCAATGCACCGAGTATAAACAAAATGATCATGGGTTTGATCATTTCTTTTTTAAAGCGCTTTTGCAAAAGAAAAATTACAAATGGTACTGCAAACACCACACCCATAAACCTTGCCCAGTTGCGGTGAAACCATTCCCAGAAATAAATGGATTTGAAATCAGCTAAAGTAAAGTCTGCATTTAAAAATTTAAACTGGCCAATTTGTTTGTATTTGTCAAAAGCCAGTTGCCAGTCGTGTTCATTTATGGGAGGCAATGCACCCAGTATAGGTTTCCATTCAGTAATAGATAAACCTGAACCTGTAAGCCGGGTAATGCCACCCAGTAATACCTGTACTATTATCATAAACACTCCGACTAATAACCATATTGCAACCGGACGGGAAGATGGATTGGCTTTCATAACGGGTGCAAAGGTAAAGGCGGATTGTAATGAAATGATATTTAGGCAGGAAAATATGGCTGGTAATATTTATTGCGGTTGGCTGTGGATGGCAGTAATTAATGGCTAATACACTATCCATACATTGTCTATGCTTTATCCATATATCGTCCGTACATCATGACCCGCCTAATATGGTTGGATGAAGTAAGTAATCTCAGCTAATACTTGTGGATGGGTTGTTAAGAGCATTCAACACCACCCCTGTTCTGAACTAGTTCAGAACTGTCCCCTCCTTTTCAAGGAGGGGAGCTTTTTAAGGTGAAATACCGTAGCAGCACGGGTGAAAAGAGGTAGTTGTACGGTTGACTTGTGCTTTATGCTGCTATTATATTTATATCGTAATTACTTCAATTTTTATTCTTTTCCTTTTTACTGCAGTGATATCAGAAAAGCAGGAGATGCTGAAAACCTGTGAGAGAGTAGGCAATATTATTTACTTAAAAGTTTACTGCTTTTTGAGATTATAAAAGCAACCTGATTTATGAAAAAAAGTGGAATGATCTCCTTATTTGCTACTGTGTTTGTTGTTGCCATTGTTGTTGCCGGTAGTGCCTTTATTAAAAAGGGTAATGTAAAACCTCAGATCACTTATGATTACTTTCAATATACTGCCAGCAGTTATGGAGAGACAGATTATGAAAATTCCGGCAACTGGAGTTCCCTGGGTACAAGTAATCCCGGAAGCAATCCTTGTACCAATGGCAGTACTCATACCTGTGTTTTAAAGATTGATGACAGCAGATTATCAACTGATCCCAGTCTGACGATGCCACAAAAGATTGCTTTGTTTTTGCAAAACCAGAGTGACCCTAATGGTGCCACCAATTTTGTGACCAATGCATCAAACTATACTTATCGGAAACCGTGATATAATGTTTGATGTAAGATGTAAAGGCTGTTGTAAATAACAACAGCCTTTGGATTATGAATTTATCTTGGATTTTGAGGGATGCCTGTTATTTTAATTACATCTTCGGGGATTGGTAATGCATAGCGAAAGTCATTAGGTGGTAATGAATATTCTTTGCTGTTTACTGTGCGTTTCAAGGTAATGTTTGCTCCTTCTTTATTGAGTCTCTTAATATCCTGCCAGCGGAGGCCACGCAGGAATAATTCTTTACGCCTTTCCATCAAAATAATATTCAATGCTTCTGTAGCCGTAATAGCAGTGACCGGTGAAAATGTGCCTGATTTATACCGATTCAGCAAGAGATGGTTTAAATCGTTTAATGCTTCTTCTTTTTTATTGGCACGAGCCAGACTTTCTGCCCTAATTAAAAAACATTCATCAGCTGCGATACCATCAAACAGATCTTCCGTGCCCTCATAACTACCCTTAAAAGAACCAATTTGCGGACCGGCGAAGTATAAAGTTCTTCGCCAGTCATTCTCATCATAGCTTTTTATTAAAACTGTATCAGTATAACCGTAATACACAGATGATGGTGAGCCGGTGCCACACGAATAAATGACTTCCGGATTGAATCGTGAAAACGGAAAATCAGTGTTTGGATCGAAATAACCGGGAACAGGTGAATTATAATCTATTAATGTATTCTGAATTGCTAATGCCGAATCTGCATACAAACCTGCTTTTTCATACTGACGCATGTATAAATATGCACGTGCCAGATAACCATAAGCAGCGGCTTTTGAAGGACGTAACGGATGTATAGGTTTTAATGGTAGCAAAGGAATGCTCTGCTGTAAATCATTTATTGCCTGGTCAAAGGATTGTTTTACAGTACTTCTAACCGAGGGAATATTAAAATCGGGTGATAAACGCAAACAAATTCCCAAGTCATTAGCAGCGGTCGCTTCATCGTAGGCAGGAGAAAATATGGTTAATAGTTGAAAGAATGATTTGCCTCTAAGAAATAAGGCATGACCTTTTGCATTATTCCACTCGGCCTGCTTAACTGGTTTTATTTTCTCTATTTCCTGCAACACCGTATTTGCATTATAGATGATGTTATAATTATTAGCCCAATCGTTACCTGTGCCGGGAACGAATAAATTAGCTGGCTGCCAGGTAAAAGTATTTCGCTCATATTCTTCGAGTGTTAACCAATCTTCTGTTGTTAAGTAATATTCATCTGCGCTTATTAGCGGAGAGTTGGCGTCCCGCTGATTGATGGAATACCAGGTGTCGAGCAGCATTTGCAAGTCTGCTACTGTGGATGGAGTGGTGAGGGTTTGATTGGATTTTGTGTCCAGAAATTTTTTGCAGCTCATTTGTGACAGTAGCAGGGCTATTAATATTAGTTTTTTGATAAGCATTGTATAAGAGTTTGAGGTTAATAAAGAGTTGCAGATTTCCCTATGCTCATGTTTTCTATTTACTTTTTTTTGCGGAAAAAAAAGTAACAAAAAAAGCCGCCCGAAAACGATATACAGCCCGTTTTCGGGAGCAGAGCTGCTGGACTTTTGTGCTACTGTAACTTCGGCTTTGGTAATTCTATTATTTATCTTTTTTGAAAGCATTTTGTTTGATTTTATGATTAATAATTTGATTGAAGAGGTTTTTAATTTAAAGACCTTATGACCCACCCCTTACCCCTCCCGGGAGGGGATATTTAGAATTGGGCTCTCAGGCCGATTGCATATGATTTGGATGGCGGTACGGTGTTATCGGGATAGTCTGGATCAAGATTTTGTTTGTTGGCACGCCAGAGGATGCCGAGGTTATTGGCTATGATGTATAGCTGCAGATTGGTGAAAGGGAGTTTTTTCCATTGCTGTTTGCTGACGTTGTATGAAAGATTGATGTACTGCAATCTTATATGATCTCCTTTGGTGGAGAGAACGTCTGAATTGTAATAAAAGAAATCTCTCTGCTGATTAGCAGGATATACAAACGATGGAACAGTTGTTTTTAATTCATCGCCTTTTTGCTGCCAGCGTAGAGCATAATCTGCATGACCCCTGTTTTGACTGACGAGTGTGGAGTAACGTATTGACTCCCGGCGAAACCAGAAGCCAAATTTGTAAACGGTGCGAACAGTTAGTGAAAGATTATTCCACTGAAGGGTATTGCCGACAGAGCCATAGATTGTTGGCAAGAGTGAACCCATGTACCTGAGATCGGAAGATTTAACCTCATAGATAAGACTATTGTAGTCTTTGGAAGGCTGCCCATTTATGTAACCCCGTGGGTCGCCGTTATCAGGATCGAGGCCTGCGGAGCGGAAGGCGAAGAGTGAAAAGGGTGAGTAGCCTTCTATAGCGAGTAAACCACCTCCGGCAAAGGTTCCTCCTTTCTCAGGCATGGGTGAAGACTTTGTTACTTTGTCTTTATAAGTATTGAAAATAAATTCGGTTAGCCATTTGAATTTTTTATTGATGTTTATTGTATTGAGCTGAACATCGAGGCCATGACCTTTCATGGAGGCTACGTTTTTGATGATGGTAGATGAGCCCAAACCAGTAGTAGGATCAATTACTGCATTACCGTAGAGATCAGTCATCTTTTTTTGATAGTATTCTATACTACCATAGATGCGACCGGATTTAATTTTAAAATCAATACCTGTGTTTAACATTGCTGTTTGTTCCCAGCGTAAATCGGGATTTACAAAGTTTACCACCTGACCATAAGGAGTATTTGTATATGGGTTAATACCCAGGTTGGCAACAGTAGTAACTGCTACAGCTGAAGGATCGAGGTTACCCTGTTTGCCATAGGTTAGCCTGAGTTTGAGAAAAGGTACTGCATTGAGTTTATAAAAATTTTCTTTGGAGATGTCCCAACCGAGACCGGCAGACCATAACGGTTTCCATTTGTCGTTGGTATTTACTCCAAAGAGATTAGAAGCATCCCTGCGGGCACTGAATGAAGCGGTGTATTTGTTATTATATGTATATGCCCCGTTCATGTACACCGATAGTGAATGATAATTGGTTTGTGTGAAGCCGGTATTCCTGGGAATAAAATTGCGGCTACCAAATACCAGATGCGGATAGGTAGTGGTATAGTTTACATATTGCCAGTTGAGGTTTTCCGGATTGTAACCATAGGTGCGGAATCTTTCCCCATTTGTTTTTGTTTCACCCCATTCGGCACCCGTGAGAAAGGTGATGCTGTGTAAGCCAATTGTTTTATTTATATCTGCCTGCAGCCGGAGATTTTGTGCAATTAGACGGGAGGTTGCTTTATCCAGTATGTTGCCGGGTGGTATGGGATGGTTTACTGTGCCAGTACTATAATCTAACTGTGAATAGCTGTTGATGAGATCACGGGTGTAATAAGATTGCTCTCCATATAAAGTGTTATTGTCTGTTGTTTGCTGCTGGTAGCGGTATTTTACATCGAGTGAAAGAAAAGAGAATGGTTTGTATTTTATGCCTGCTGTGCCATTGATGTCTCTTGTATCCGTAGTATTATCGGTGTACTGATAATCTGTGGCCGGGAAGTATTGCCAGTTTAATAGTTTACCGCCGCCTAATGTATCGATATATGATCTATCGTACCAATCATTGTAAACCGGTAATGGGTTACCGTTGTCATTTGTAAATCTTGTATAAGGTTGCAAGTCTCCTCTTTTGCCGTTGATGGTACCCCAAACCGGTGCTCCTGTTTTGAAACGACTTTGTATGTAATAGATACCGGTTGCCAGTTCGAGGTTTTTTAAAAGACGAAAACTGTTATCTGATTTAACGGTAATGCGACTGAATTTTTCTTTTAGTGAACCGCTGTTATTATCATAGCCCAATGAGAAATTATAAGTAGCAAATGGTGAACCGCCGCCAATGCCGATTGCATATTGGCGATTGATCATTTTATCATAAAAGAGGTTTTCAAAATCACTGCGCAGATCATGATTTTTATAAGTATTGAGTTGTTGTAATAAATCTGCGTCTGATAAATTGCCCAAACGATTTTGATTGAGTGCTGCCACTACCGGGCTTACAGAAAAGAATTTGGGGAAACGGAGTGCTGTGTTGTAGTAGCCTTTATCATATAAATATTTTTCTACGTCGACAAAATCGGATGGTAAGATTGTTTTGAGATAATGCAAATCCTGCTTATTGGCTATAGTGATGTTGGTGGTAAAATCTACTTTCAACGGTTTGTTGTAAGCTGCTTTTTTTGTTGTGATGACAATAACACCATTGGCTGCCTTTGCACCCCAAATGGATGCCGCTGCAGCATCTTTTAAGAAAGTTATATTCTCTACATCGTTTGGATTTATGTTATTGATGTCGCCCTGGTATTCGAAATTGTCAACTATTACCAGTGGTTTTTGAATTGACATGGTGAGTGTACTAAGACCACGAATCAATAATGGACTTTTTGCGGCAATACCTACTCTATCTGAGACCGGTATAACACCGTTACTGATGTACTTTAACCGGTCGAGTACATTAGGGCCTACCTGCTCGTTGTATTTTTTGTTATCTATTTGGGTGAAGGAACCGGTGACTCTTTCCTTTGGTAACTTTTGATAGCCTGTGTTGAGGGTGACTTCTTCCAAGAGCTTTGACTTGCGGGATAATGTTATGTTGAATGTTGAGTGATGAATGTTGAATGGATAGGTTAGTGGGGTGAATTCGGTTGCAGAGATCAGCAATGTATCTGATTGCTGAGTGCTTAATGCGGAACGCTGAATGCTAAATGAGCCAGATTGATTGGAAATTATTTTTGTGTTTGTGCTTTTAATAATGATTGTTGCATATGGAACCGGAATGCCTTCTTCATCTGTTATTTTTCCTTTGATGGATTGGGAAGAGGCTAAGAGATTGAAAGAGAAAAAGAGGAATAATAAGAGGTATTTCATTGCAGTTGTTTTTTTGAGTGTTTGTAATTCACCTCACCCCGGCCCTCTCCTTAAGGAGAGGGAGTAATTGGGATGTGGTTTTTGATTGGCGTTTTCACAGGGATACGGATTGCCATTATTCACCAGTGGTGACATGAAACTCATTGATGCAATAACGGGACTGTGGTTTTTCATTGACCCACACTGTGTGCGTTGATACTTCTATACCCATTGTACTCAGCCATTGCTTTATTTCCTGCTGTACTCTTTGCTGTATCTGCTGTGGTGTAAAGCCTGCCGGAAGCCTTAGTGTGTAGCACCAGGTATTGGATTTATTCCATTGCTCCTCCGAGGTGTTTTTTGCGGGAATGTAACGGGAACTGTCTTTTACGATTAATTCGAATTGTGTTCTATCTGCACCGGCGGAATAGTCTAATGCGATTTGTGCCAGTGTGAGTAATGGATAGTTGTAGAAACTGGTGAGGGTGGTGTTTGTTGCTGTGTCTTCGTAGGTGCCGGAGGGTGGGGCGATGCCATCTATGTAGCTGGTGAAAGCGGAGTAAAACAACACCTCCCCCTTAATCCCCCTCCTGAGGGGGAGAGTGGCTGGGTTGACAATACCTAATAAGGGTTTAGTGTAGTCGAAGTCTAATTCATCTTGCTTTAGGGGCCAGTTCAGGGGTTCATCTTTCAGAAAGGCTTGGACGTTTTGTTTGGTGATTTGCTCTGAGCTGGTGATAGATTTTACAACTCCTTCTTTGTTAATCCAGATGATGTGGGATATTAGTTTGTAGGGGAAGTATTTTACCACCTGTTTATTGCCCAGGACTACTGGTAAGGAAAGGTTTTTAGTTTGCCTGTATTTGCCGAGGGTTTTGTACAGCTCCTCCTTATTTGTTATTTCTGAAACGGTGATTACCTGTAACTGGCTGCTGAATTCTTTTTGGATAGTATCGAGCTTGCCCAGTGTGATAATGCAGGGAGCACAGTAGCGGCCCCAGCAATCTATTATCACTGACTTGCCTTTGAGTGATTGCAGGTTTATGGAGGTAGTTTTATAGTTGGTGATATTGGACAATGTAATGGATGGGAGCTTGTCGCCTATTGTTAGCTGGGCGATGGTTAGGTAGGGGCATAGGAATGCCAGGATGAATAATGGCTTCATTTTTTTGCTTTTTTTACCACCCCTGTTCAGAACTCGTTCTGAACTGTCCCCTCCTTAGCAAGGAGGGGAGTTATTTGCCGGGATGGGAATTAGGAATAGTGGTGAATAACTAAAGAACCCTGATGTATTAGTTACCGATTGCATACGGGAACTTATACCGGGTTTTTTGGTTTTTGGGTGAAGTGGGTTTTGAAGAGATGCTGCTGGGGGTTGAAGATGATCATGGTTTATGAGTTTTTAGTTACTGGTTGTTGGTTGCTGGTTTTTGTTTACGAATTTGAAGGGCCTGATTTAAGAGCCATTTGTGGCATTGTATGCGAGTGGCGGATTGTAAGTGGGTACGGAGTTGTTTTGGCTGTTGCCATAAGGATGATAGCTCCCAGCATTGTTCGAGGACTTGGGTGGCGATGTCTTCGGCGGCGAATTTGTCACCGACCATTCGCCTGGCGTAGCGGGATAATAGTGGGTAATATTGGTTTACTATGATGATGATTTGGCTCATTGTTAAACTTTATTAGTTATCTGAATTGTTATATCTCTTCATTTATTAAATACTTGCCTATAGGCGATTGTGCACCACATAAGCTTTTCACAATTTTGGTGCTTACTCATAGGCAAGTGGTAAAATCAAAAATTGATTTATATGTTATTGATCGTGTCAAGGAAAAACGACTTGAGAAAAATATATCTCAAGCCGATTTAGCTTATTAGCTTGGTATGTCCGTAGGATTTATTGGAAAGGTTGAAAGTTATAAGTATTCATCACATTATAATCTTAAGCACCTAAACGAACTGGCTAAAATTCTGAAATGCAGTCCACAAGATTTTCTTCCTAAAAAAGCATTATAATAGCCTTCTCTAATTTACTTTAATTTTTACTACTCTCCTATTGGTGATTGAATTGCATATGCATTCGAATCCTATATTTACTATTCTTGTACTCAGTAACTGATATTTTCAAATAAGCTAAGAAAGACGTAATTTATAGTCAGGCCTCTTCCATTTCCTTTTCAAAGATAGAAAAATAGTTTAAATAAATAAATTATTAGTCTTAAAGCCTTAATAATATGTCTTTATAAATATAATAACTTAAAATCCAATTATTTAGGAGCACATATATTTGAACTGTTAACAAATTCTATGGCTTCAATAGTTAGATATAACAGGATCAAAGCTGAACTGGCTGAACATAATAAGAAAAGTGAAGAGTTGTCAAAGTACATGAATGTACATGCCACGACTGTCTCTGATTGGTGTACTAATAAAAATCAACCATCTATCCCCGACCTATACCGAATAGCTGAATTTTTGCAAATTGATGTGCGACTATTACTGATATCTACTGCGGATGAGTATAAGTTTTCAATGGTGGCTGAGGATGCACCTGCTATTTATAAAAGAAATAAACCCTCTAAAAAAACTTCAAAGAGGAAATAAAATACCGTATTACTACGGGTGCTTTTTAGGCAAGTAATAATTTACTTGCTTGGATGAAAAAGTATGAGGATAATTTTTGGGAGAATAGGTTGAAACCTATGATAGTTATTGGTTTATTAGCAGTGATTATCGTTTTGATTGTGGAGGCTTTAAGAATGTTATAATTTATAGGATTTAAAAATCTTGAATATTTGATGCCGTTAATTTAGTTCGGAAATAATCTTACGCATGAAATAACTTCAGAAAGTTCAATTTTTTTGCAAAGAGTTCTCATCATTGTCACATCGTTTCTCTCAGCATACTCCTTGAACGATATTAGGTTATTTGTAGCTACATAATAATAAACATCTGGTTCCGTTTCATTGAAAAAGTTCATTATAACACCAGGTATTTTGCTCCCATCTTTTAAAGTAAATTCAGAATTGTAATTATGACAACCGCTGTTTAATATATAATCTAATTCAGTCATAAAGTGATTTAATAATGCAATTTATAATTTAGGAATTAATAAGAAATTATTATTTTAAGAAAATCGAATTGCGATGATACTCCAGAAATTCAATGTTTGGCAAAAATCTAGTTGGCTTAATGAGCTATCCAGTCAAAATCAATTAAATGACCTAAGTTATCAGTTAATTTATTATCTCTGTTAGAACGCAAATATTTACCGGTTGCTCCATTTTGAAAGCTAGCGGCTGAATAGTTCCATATCCAGGTGACAGCGTTATTACCCGGAGTTTCCAAAAGGACTATCGCCAGGGCTTTACTAAATTTTTGTGCCAATGAGATTGAGTCAGCACCAATAGTGTGGAAAGCATAATGAGTAATAACATTGTTCTGATTTTTCCAAACTCTAGAAATCTTAAATGATGACATTTTAGTGAATTTTAAATTTATTGAAATATGAAATCTTTACATCTTCGATAGAGTTACTAGTTTTAGAAACATTAAAGTAATTTTTATTCGGTTTTATGATCATCTACTAACGATTCGAGACCCGCATTGGCCATCTTTTCTTGATTTTGCAAAATCGCCTGTGATTTTTTTTCTAATGTTGAAGCCAGTTTAGCAAACCCGGGAATTTTAGATAATCTTGTTACTGCATTAGTTAATTTAATGCTTTTATCAAGAGCATCCATTAATGGGTGGTCAGTCTTATTATAATCTGAGATAAGTTTTCCAGGGTTTTCAGAATTAACCTCTAAAATATTATGTAGTAACTTTATCCGTAAGTCTGAGGACACATCTTTATCATCAATATTATTTATTTGCTTTGATAATCCTTCAAATGTTTTACTTAAAACTTCTTTATGGCTATATTCTTCAATCAGTCTCTTTGCCAAATTCATTTTTCTATTTGAAGAATAAGCTAACCAGAGAACAGGTAAGTATAAAGGCAATATAGCGAGAACCAATCTAGGAATTCTGTAAATGACTGTCTGTAACGTATCCTTTTGAACAATGGAAACTATTGCTACTATGAATGGAATTAATGAGACAAAAACTAATCCATAAATTGCGTATTTAAAGGTTGCTGAATGATTTATGTTTTCTCTTTCTTCTGCTTCTTTTTTTTCAGAATATGCATAACTCAATCCAGTAGTCAATGCGTTTGGGAGCAGATTCTCTATTTGTTTTAGTACATTGGAATACTCCTCTTCCCACTTTTTCATAACGGTATTAAATTGCGTCTCTCTATTAGCTGAAAAAGTTTCATAATTTGATATGGTAGTATCTTTTAAAGTGCTAAGATCTTTTTCTGCACTAACTATTTTTTGGGTTAGCAAAATGTACGATTCTTCCAATTGATTTTTTAACCCTTTCACTATTATTTCTTCGCCACTCCCATTTTGTTCAGTATATCCAATTATTTCGTAATACAATTCATCAATTTCTTTTTTTCTATCTGTAATGGCTTTATGGAGTGTCCCTAACTTTGAATCGTAATCATCACCTCTATTAAAAACCTCATTTAATCTAAGTAACTTTTCATCTAACAGTGGTTTACTTTCAAAAATCTTTTCAATTTCTAAAATCTGCTTTTCAACTGTTTTAGATTGACTATCAGTTTTTTCATAAAGGGATATTACTGAATTTGATTTTTCTTCAATTAAAACTGATTTTGTTCTAATTGTTTCAAACAACTGATCAAATTCAGCATACGAAGTTTTTAACTCTTCAAGTTTTTTGTTTGTAAAGGCCAAATTGTCTACAATTATATTTTTAGATTCTTCACTTTCAGATTTAAAAACGGCAGCTTGTTCAGATGAATTTTTTGCATCTGCTTCATAATCTGATGTTTTTTTACTTACTAAATCTTCAATATAAGTAAGTCGTTCCCAGATTTTTTTTCTTTCTTCTTCAAGATATTCTATTCTTTCTTCCTTGCTCATTGATTTATTTTTAATGGTTTTTAATAATGTGAATTGTTATTTTTTTCTTTTAATAAATTCAGTGTAAACAGTTGTGCAAATAGACCGAGCATCTTTAACCAATAGACTCAGTTCCCGGTCAGAAAAGTTTTTAAACTCAAAACTGTTAGAAGACATGGAAAAAATACCTACCTGCATCTCACGGATATCACACTCAATAGTATTATTTACCAGGTAATGCTGAAATAACGGAAATCTCAATTGTGATCTCCAATCAAAATTCGTTTCAGAAAGAATGAAACTAAAATACCCGTTTTCATTTGCAACAACCCACGGGGTACGTCCAGTTAGCCTCGTATCCGGTGTGAGATCCCACTTCATTAATCTGTTTCCATCGATAAATTCAAAGTTTTGTTTGTCGAACTGCTGGCAATACTTTACAAACTGTTCAACAAGATTTGCCTGCTTTGTTTTATTCTCATTAGTAGGCGCAAAACGAATGAATTTGTTGTGTAACTCTTTTACTGCATCCGTTACAGTAAGCTCATTGACGTGTACCAGCCTTGCCATATCCTGCACATATGCAAACATGCCGTGGCTGCCGCCGGGCTTACCAGCGTTACCATCTGCCAATAACTGACCATAAGCAGCCGGATTACTTCTTATCGATTCCAGCTTTGAACATTGAATACTAATCATAATAACCTCCTTTTATTTGGTTAATCATACAATACACCTTTGTTACTGTCGTTATGACACCAACAGTAATGGCACGGAATTCGTGTATAAATAATTAATTACTACTTACGCTACGTCAAACTCAAAAAAACAAGGAGGAAAATTTGGCTTTGGGAGTGAGAATTCAGTAACTTAATACCGAAATAAAAAAATAGCAGAAATTAGTAACTATAAACCTGCTTCCCTATTTTCGCACAAAATTTAAACTAATTTGGAAAAGGGTGGCGTCTTACGACGCCAGGTTCCCCAACCTTTCTTTTCCATTTCGTTGGCTCCGCTGGCCTTGGCCTCCGGGGCCTCCTTATTTTTAAGAACTTTGTTATCCGTCAAAAAAGCTACCAATTTTCAATTATTTAACAAATCCAAGTAAACAATTCAGTTACTTGTTTGTTTTGGCAGCTTTTTTCGTTTTTCTGACGAGTTTTGCATTCGCATCTGAAATTATTTCTTTTTCTTCTTGCACATTTGGCAGTTCATCAAATCCCATGAGCTTTAATGGAGCTATTACTGGTAATATAACAATCCCCAACGAAGTTCCCTGTGTTCTACTATAAATAATACCTCTAACAGTAGAATAGATAATAGTTACCAAGGTACTTCCAAGCCGGGCATCGATCCATTCACCTCCATTTTCCTTTTCAATAAAATCATCCAAATTATCTATTTTAAAAATGATTTCATGGGTATATGAGCCAGTTATCGGTAGTTTTTCATTCGCTTCATCTATTGCTTCAATATCGACCTGGAGTTTTAACCCCACCATATTGTCTTGAGATTGCAAGGCAGTTTTAAGATCAAACCCAAATACGTGACCATACACATTATCAATATTTGCATCAATAGGACAATCGATATTGCCTCTTAATGTTCTAATGTTAAGTATGTGTATTTTGTCCGCTTCGATTTTTACCTGTTTCGTCATATTGCCTCCTGTAGGGTATTTCCATTATTATTATTGTCATCATGTTTCTTATACAGATGAACTACTTTGCAACTGTAATCATAAGTCATTTTGGGTGACTTCTTTTCAGGGACTTTACTAGTTACCTCATTAATTGTTTCTCCAATTTTTTTCCCGAATAAAGAAAAACTCAAAGGTGTATAAACAATGGTATCTTCTAAAGCCGCCTCTAACTTGGCAATAGACCTAAGTGTAAGGTTATGCATACCTCCTAATATTTTACTCACCTCTGCTTCGGTTTTACCCATTTTTTCAGCTAAATCTTTTTGCTTTAAGCCTTTTCGCTCCATAAGCTGGAATATATAATGAGCTATTTCCAACGACTTGTCTACAAATATTTTGCTATCTGCAGGCATGTTGTCAATGGAAGCCTGAAATTCAGGCATGTCCTCTGCAAGCAATACTTTCTTTTTCTTAATCATGTTATAAGATATTAAAGGTTTAAAATGTAATCTTCATAAACGACTATTTCTTTATTTTCTTCGTCAATCTCAATATCTCCATCAATTATTGCCTGATCAATCTTTTTAGCTAAGTTCCTTGCTAATTGAAAGTGCGGATAACAATTAGGACAATCTTTCACTTTTTGCGTTGTCTTCCTACCTCCGTTTAATAGTATTACAACGGAAGGGGTGAGACGTATGCAATAAAGACGTAAGCCATAATCGCCAGGGGAATCAGTTTCGATAAAATAATACGGAGGTGGTAATGCTTCCGCAGCATCTTCTTTTTTAAAATGTTTTGCAAAAGCACCAAGCACTTCTCCAATTTGCTGAATATACCTGTTGATCTCAGCTAATTCAATTTTGCCTTTTTCATTACTATTCATGCGGTTAAAGAAATCTCGAAATTCGTTAGTATCTCTCCCCTCCAGATGCACTGTATAATAATGCACCCGATGAAATTGTAAGGACGGTATATTTAAAAGAGCTACTTCCAACTTAACTTATAAGTTAAGACAAAGCTATGGTGATTTTTAGGAACATCCAAATATTTGTCGGAGTTAATAACTAATTTACTTAAAATCAATATTTTGATATACGATTTATTGGGTAAACCGTTTACTAAATAGTAATCTCTAATCCAAAAGAAGAATTCAAAACCTTGTTTTTGGGGGAGCAAATATCTAATAGATATGAGGTTATTACAATATGATATAAGCATGATGGTTATAATGAATCATTGCTAAGCTAAGTAAGGTTTACAATATTGCAAAATGAAAGTATTAATCAATAATTATTATAATCATCTAATTAATTCAAGTTTCCTGTTTTAAACAATTGTTTTGATTTGATAAGCCATGATAAAGAGCAAAATCTTCAATAGAAACCCATTTAATGTAACTGCATGAATAGAATGCGGTGTCATTTCCACAATTTCACTGATGGTT
>JACQDV010000079.1 GCA_016200915.1 Sphingobacteriales bacterium | reverse complement strand
CCCATACAATGTGATAATCGCACTTGTATACTACATGGCTTTGCTTCTTATATTTGCTCATTCAACAAATTTACACATACGGCATAGCCTAAAGTACATAACCACCGCCTTAGGCGGTGGTTTTCTGAGGTATAATAAAGTATAAGGATCAGGACCTTCATCTTTTCCTCCATTGTTCTCTGGTTCATCGGCAATAAATTTTCCGTTGCGCCATTCAACTACGCATTTATATTTTTCAGTACCAATGGTTCCATGAACCGGTTTTTCTAATTTATACTGCATAGTTGGTTCGTTTAATTATTAATTGTCTCAACAATTCTGTTCCATTCAGGATGTCGTTTGATATAAGCCACTACCAAAGGACATAGCGGAATTAACTTCAGATTATTCTTTTCAATATAATCCAATGTTTTTTCAATAATAGCCGTAGCGGCTCCCTTACCTTCTAATGCCGGTTCCACTTCTGTATGCAATAACGCTATTTTACCGGGCAGCTCTTTGTATTCTATGATTGCGAGGTTCTCTCCTACTTTCATTTCAAAACGGTTAAGGGTTGTGTTCTTAACCAGCTCCAGTTGCTGATATTCTTCTTTCATAAACTTGTATTTAATCTTTGCGTATCTCTGCGATTGCTTTGTGTTCTTTGCGGTAAAAATAGTTTAACCGCAAAGGGAATGCATAAGTTTACGCAAAGTGGCGCAAAGAAGGGTGATTAATATTCCAGTACGCCAAATACACCATTTTCATAGTCTTTCATCGCCTGTTCTATTTCTTCTGCTGTATTCATTACAAAATTATCTTTTGCTGCAATCGGTTCATCAATTGGCTCGGCCGATAAAAATAATAGTTGTGTATCTTCTTCAGCACAGATCACAATCTCTTCGTTCTCTTTTTGAAAAACAACTAAGTGATACTGATCAATACTTTCCTGGTCAATACAAAGCTTTCCTTTGGCAATGTATAACAAGGTCCACCAGCCGGGAGTGGCCGTTAACTGTACCCGTTTCCCTTTACTGATCTCACCTACAATAGAAACAACCGGTGTATGACTTTTGTTGATGGGTCCTTTCTTACCATCGTATTCTCCTGTTGCTAACCGCAAGTTCACTCCTTCATCGTTGATAACCGGTATTAATTCTTCTTTTTTGGCAGACTGATAAAACGGCTGATCCCATTTATGTGCTTTAGGTGCATTAATCCAAAGCTGAATAAATTCCTGCACACCACCTTTCTTTAATAATTCTTTTGTTGGCCCTTCACTATGCAACAAACCTTTGCCCGCAAACATCCATTGTACATCTCCTGCTTTTACTGTTTCATCATGCCCAGCATTGTCTTTATGATAACCTTCACCCTGCAACACAAATGTAACAGGAGAAAAACCACGATGCGGATGCGGATGAATTCTAAACTCAGCTCCTGCAATTATCGTTTCCGGTTTTAAATGATGAATCACAATAAACGGATTGGCAAAACGAAAATCTTTATGAGGCAATGGTTGTAAAACAGTTTCTTCTTTGGTGATCTGTTTTTCTCTTCCCAATAAAATGTGTGCAATTGCTTTTTTCATAAACTTGTATTTTACAGTCAGACCGGGACGGTCTGACTGGTGTGGCAATCGCTCTATACTAAGCTACCGAATTTACCAGCCTGGAATTCTTCAATCGCCTCATAAATTTCTTCCTGTGTATTCATCACAAAAGGTCCGTAACTGGCGATAGGTTCATTAATAGGTTCGCCGCTCATGAATAAGATCACAGCATCACTATCTGCTTTAATAGTTATTTCTTCACCCCCATCTTTAAACAACACAAAACTATGTTCAGCCACTGCTGTTTCATCTACTACTGCTGTTCCGTTGATCATTAACATAGCAGCATTATGAGCAGCAGGGATTGTAAAATGTAATTCCGCTCCTTTGTTTAATTTAATATCAAACAAATTAACCGGTGAATACGTTGCAGCAGGCCCTTTAACATCGTTTACATTTCCTGCAATTACATTTACAATACCACCATCATTTGGAATTTTATATTTACCCATCTGATCAGCTGTGATAGCCTGGTAATGCGGTGCAACCGATTTATCTTTTTTAGGAAGATTCACCCACAACTGAACCATTTCAAATGGTCCGCCTTTTTTGGAAAATTCCTTTTCATGATATTCTTTATGCAAGATACCTGCACCGGCCGTCATCCATTGTACATCACCGGAATTGATGATACCACTGTTACCTGCACTGTCGTGATGCGCCACACTTCCTTTGTAAGCAATGGTAACCGTTTCAAATCCTTTATGCGGATGAACATCCACACCTCTTTCTCTTTCAGAGGGAGTGAAATTAAATTCAGCTGCAAAGTCAAGCATTAAAAAAGGACTAATCCTTCTTTGCAACACACCACCGGGAATAAAATTATACACCCTGAATCCATCGCCCACCATTCCGGGTCGTGATGGTTTTGGTATTACTCTTTCAATTTGTCTTTTCATATAAAAGTTCCTTTGTTTTATTGTATGGTTATATTTAATCCGGCGTTTTTCAAAGCATCATCTACAAACGAGAAAGTGGTATTACTTCTCTTTTGTGCTTTCAATGCTTCGCTTATCTTTTCTGCAAGATCAACTGTGTTGTTTAACACAATTACATTCTCTTGCTGAAACGTACATAGTTTGTTCAGCTTCTTTACTGCATCTGCAGAAAGATCGTTACCGAGCACTACCATATCAAAATGGTATTGATGAAATTTTTCAATCGCTTCTTCATCTGTTAAAGCATGTGCTGCTTTCCATTCATTGTGATCATTTAAAAGTTTGATCCAGTTGCTTGATTGTTTTTCGTTGTTGCCAACTAATAAAATGTTTGTTGTCATAATATCATTTCCTTAATGAACACAAAACTACAACCAACAACATTCTCCATCCAATAATGAAGGTTAAGCAGGGAACTTAATGTAGATTAAGAAAATTTATAGCCTGATAAATTTAGGGCTAAAGCCCAGGATGTGGGCTGAGCTTCATTGCCCCGGCCTTAAGGCCGGGGCAATGAAATATATAACATTGGGCTTTAGCCCTGAACATTAAATGACCAGGGATGATTTATTTCTTTTCAGAAAGATTACTCAGCATCTTACTAAGAAACTCGGGTGTAACACCAATATAAGATGCCACTTGCTTTTGCGGCAGATTCTGAATTAAGGATGGATAAAGCTGGCAAAAATTATTATACCGCTCTGCAGCCGAAAGACTGAGATTATTTACCAATCGCTGTTGATGAGAAGCAATAGAATTTTCAGCCAGTATGCGGAAGAACCGTTCAAATTTTGGAACTGCAGCATAGAGTTTTTCCAAATCTTCTTTGCTGATCCATATTATTTCTGTGTCTTCAATAGCATCAATGTTCAGCGTCGCCGGTTGCTGAGTGAGCACACTTTTCATATCACCAATCCACCAGCCGGGTGGGGCAAATTGCAGAATATGCTCAAACCCGTTTTTATCAATAGAATAAATGCGGAGGAGGCCGGAAGTAACAAAAGTAGCTGTTTTGTTCACTTCACCTTCCTGTAATAAAAAATGTTTTTTCTTTATTTTTTTGGAATGAAGGAATGATTTTAAAATTTCTTCTTCCTCATTAGTAAGGCTTATGTGTTTGGATATATGTTGAAGAAGTAATTCAATATTCATTAATGACTGGTTGCTGGTTGTTAGTTACTCGTTGCTGGTAAAGTAAATAAATATGCAGTAAGCGTTCCGCATTTAGCATTCAGCATTAATTATTATGCTGCACCGTCAATTTCTCAATCAACTCATCACTCACACTATCGCTGTAAATACCAAAAGCATTTACCAGCACTCCTTTTTCACCATGCTTACTTTCTATGGCATACACTACTGCTTCATCAGCGGGATCGGTATCGCCTTCAAAACGGTGCACTTCGGTTATCTCAAATTCATTGGGCATTAATGATAGCGGCGTTTCATGACAAACAATGCAATCATATTCCATATTAAAATCAATATTGTAGCCTCTTTGTTTGAGCCCATTCACGGCTTCTGAAACGGTGTCGTAGGAGATCATAACTGAAAGTTTAAAGTTGAACGTTTAATGTTTCAGGTTTGCTTTTGTAAGTTACGAAGGATACAATAACTCAGAAGTAAAAACTTAGCACTTAGTATTCAAACTTACGCAGTTTAGGAGCTTTGAACCAGGTAATGATCACTACCAGCAGGGTCATCGTTCCGCCAAAAATTACCGCAGGGACAGTGCCCATTATTCTTGAAGTAAAACCACTTTCAAATTGTCCCAGTTCATTGGAAGAATTGATGAACATCGAATTCACTGATCCCACCCTTCCCCGCATTTCATCAGGAGTAGTTAACTGCAACACCGTACCCCGAACAATCACACTGATACCATCAAACACACCGGCCGTTACCATTGCAAAAAAAGATAACCAGAAATTAGTAGAGAATCCAAAAGTGATGATACACAAACCAAAACCAGCTACTGCCATAAATAATTTGTAGCCCTGGTGTTTCTTCATGGGTGAAAAGGTAAGCGTAACGATGACAATGACAGAACCAATATCAATCGCTGCATTTAACCAGCCAAAACCAATAGGGCCAACATTTAATATTTTATTAGCAAACTCAGGTATCAATGCCACTGCACCGCCAAACAATACAGCAAACAGGTCCAACGATATAGCGCCGAGCATAATTTTATTACTGCGTACAAATTGTAATCCTTCTTTTACACTTTCCCATGCACCGATATCAATATTCTTTGCTACGATTGGTTTGGGTTTGATATAAGAAATAACGATCGCTGCAATTACTGCATATACCAATATGATGGTGAAAGTAATGTTCACCCCAAACCATGCAATAAAAAATCCGGCGGAAGCATGACCAAGAATAGAGGCTACTAACCAGGTGGATGAACTGATATTAGCAGCGAGTGGTAAAATATTTCTTGGTACCAACTGGGAGATGATCGCATTAGTAGTAGGTCCAACAAATGCACGGGTAACACCCGTACCAAATATCACCGCATAAAAAGATATTTCCAGCAAATGTCTATTGAATACCTGCTGAACTGCAGGAACAGTAACTACAATCAATGCAAGTATGCAAAGGCTATAACAAAAAACTCCCCGCAATAATATTTTTCGTTTATCTGAGCGGTCAATTACATGTCCTGCATATAATGCTAATGAAAATACCGGCACAAACTCTGACAGACCAACTAAACCAATCGAAAATGAACTCTTTGTTATCTGGAATAATTCATACGCCACCACGGTGCCCACCATACGCAAGGCCATAATTAAAAAGAAACGGGCTGTTACAAAGAAGCGGAATTCTTTTTCGTGGAGAGGTGATAAACTTTGCGGGAGATTAAACCTTGGTTTCATGTAATGGATGCAAAACTAAGAAACAAACGGGTTACCACCACAGCTAAGGTAAGGTGAGATAGTATTGTCCATGTTCATAATCCTTTTCTAATGCATCGGTAATGATCTTCAAATGTTCTTCCTTACCGGTAAAATCAGCATTGCTGGCATCAACAAAAAGTGTTTTTATATTATGCTGTTTGATATAGTGTGTGTAAGTCTGCTGAATATTAAACAAATAATCATCCGGAATATTTTGTTCATAGCTGCGTTGGCGTTTGCGGATGTTTTCCTGCAGTTTACTAACCGGTGCATGTAAATAGATCAATATCTCCGGCTGAATTAACTGCTGGTGAATAATTTCAAATAAACGCTGGTACAAACGAAACTCATCTTCAACTAAGTTCACTTTAGCAAAGAGTAAACATTTGGTAAATAGATAATCGGAGATAGTAACACTTTGAAAAAGGTCTTTGGTATGAATCAAATCTTTTAACTGCTTATATCGTTCCGCCATAAAAAACAATTCCACCGGGAAAGCATATTGCTGCGGACTCTCATAAAACTTAGCCAGGAAAGGATTATCAGCAAACTCTTCTAATATGAGTCGTGCATTGTAATGCTTCGCCAGCAGGTTAGACAAGGTTGTTTTTCCTGCGCCGATATTGCCTTCTATGGTGATGAAATGGTAGTTCATTGTTAGTTTAAACTTTAAGGTTTGATTTTTAAGGATATTGTTGCTGAGAGAATCTCAACTCTAAACCTTACACTTTAAACGTTAAACGCCAAGGGCCAAAATAAGTAAATACGGGTCAATTAAAATTTTGGAATGAGTAAGTTGTGGAAAAGTTCTGTGTAATCAACTCACTTTGCTTACTTCCAGCTTGTCTTTACACTTCAATAATAACTCATGAATGCTTTTAAGAAGCACCGGGTGCTTGAAATTGGGCATCAGTTCATTTAACGGCACCAAAACAAAACGCCTGTTAGGTATTTGCGGATGCGGAATGCTGAGTGCATCTTCTGTATGAATCTCTTTATCATAAAATAATATATCAATATCAATTAAACGTGGTGCATTCTTCACCGTACGGATGCGGCCCAACTCTTCTTCTATCTTCAATATCTCCTGCATTACAGCAGATGCTGCCTTTTTTGTTTCAGCAATCAATACCTGGTTTAAAAAATCAGGCTGATCAGTATTTCCCCAGGCAGCTGTTTCATAATAAGCAGAGGAGCGGATGATTTTACCGATCCGTTTATGAATTTGTTTAGTGGCTGCAGCAAGATTTTTCCTGCGATCGCCCATATTGCCTCCAATTAATAAAACTAATTTTGCCATAATTATAATCAGTCGGCAAGATGCATAAAATAGCGGATAACACAAATGGGATGCATTCAAATTTTCGTATCCCGACCCACCCCAGTTAAATCGTCTTTTATTTTAAACCACTACTGCCCCTCCCGTGGAGGGGATAAAAAGACTTTTAACTGAAATTCAAAAAAGCTTTGTATTGCGAAAAGTTGAAGTGCCCCCACAAATGTTTTTGCAGGGGCTGAATTATCCAATAGATTTGCGCCTTATTTAGCATTATGAGCAAACCATACAATCAATGGACCGCCATGTGGTCTATTGTTAAAGCAAGCACTAAAGCAATATTTAAAAGTCCGCAGGCTGTTTTCTTCAGTTTGTTTTTCCCGATAGTACTCATTGTTATTTTTGGAGCATTAAGCGGTGGCGGAGGCATAACCTTAGATGTGGCAATTGATAAGAGTAGTGATACCACCAATGTGATTTACGCAGCTATTAAAAATGTAAGTGCTTTAAAAATTATTAATAGTGATGATGCGGATATACAGGATCGCTTAAAAAAAGGAAGAATTACCGCACTTATCAGTATTAATAAAAGCAGCGACAGCACTAATCCTTATGTACTGAATTTAAAAACAAGTTCTGCCGTTCAAAAGCAGGATCTGAATATACTCACCACTATTTTAAATAGTGTGATTGCTAAAATTGATGAAGCAGCTTTTCCTTCTACCAAAAGCATTGCAAAAGTTTCTACAGAAGAAGTTCCCGGTCGTCAATATAAACTCATCGATTTTTATTTGCCCGGTATGCTTGGCTTTTCATTAATTGGTGCGGCGGTGTTTGGTGTGGCATTTGTGTTTTTTAGTTTAAGAGAAACACTGGTGCTGAAGAGAATGTACTCCACTCCTATTAAGAAAGGGTATATTGTTGCGGGAGAAAGTATTGCCCGTATTTTATTTCAATTAGCAACAGCATTGGTGCTGATATTGTTTGGCAAATTCTTTTATGGCTTTACATTATCCAACGGGTGGATCACTTTTTTTGAATTAATTGCCTTAAGTTTTCTTGGTCTCATCGTGTTTATGGGTTTTGGATTTTTTATCAGCAGCATAGCCAAAAACCAGAATGTGATTCCCATTTATGCTAACCTTTTTATGTTCCCGCAATATTTTTTAAGCGGCACCTTTTTTCCTAAATCAGCATTACCTGCAGGCATGCAGGGCTTCATCAAATTTCTTCCGCTTACTGCGTTGAATGATGCAATGAGAAAAATTTCTTTTGAAGGATTACATATCTGGCAAACACCCACCGAAGTACTCATCCTGGCAGCATGGGGAATAATTATGTTTATTATTGCTGCCAGAGTATTTAAGTGGGAATCCTGATTTTAATGACTTAATCTTTTCTATGATCCGAAATGTAAAAATGTTGGTGGCGGGGCTGATTGTTTTAGCGATCATCTTTGCATTATTCTCCTTATTGATTCCTTCTACAGTAAAAGTTACCCGTATAGCTGAGGTATATGCACCTAAAGAAAAAATATATGAAGCCATCAGCAATGTAAATGAATGGAAGAAATGGATGCCATGGTCTGCTGCCGATAGTTTGTTTATCATTCAAATTGATTCCACTCCCGGTAAAATCAATTCCTCTTATGCATGGAATGTGAAAAGTGATGTTTCAAAGAAAGGAAAGATCACGATCAAAGAATTAAAAGCTGATGAAGTGCTTACCGAAAATGAGTTGACCGGTTATAATCTTTCTCCCGGTTCATTTAAATTATTTACGAATCCAAAAGCACAGTTTGTATTAGTGGAATGGAGAATGAATGTGCATATTAAGTGGTATCCGTGGGCAAAGCTGAAAGGCATTGTATTAGATAAAATCTATGGGCCTGTTCTGGAAGATGGGTTGGAAAGATTAAAAACTTATTGCGAAGGCAAATAGTAATCATTCCTACACCCATTCAAAATCTTTTGCTTTGGGAATAGCATCAAATGCTGCTATAAATTCTTCCGGTGGTGTGGCGAGTTTACGATGAAGGGTGTCCATCCATGCTCCATCCACTGTTATTTGAGCAGCTAATGTTTTTTCATTCAGAATAACTTCATGCTGCATTGTCCAACGACTTACATCTTTCCTGGCTTTTGCTAATTCTAAGGTGATCGTTACCTGGTCTTTAAATTTTATTTCTCTTCTGAAAATACATTCCTCTCTGAAAATGATCGGGCCAATATGATGCTGACTTAATGCTTCAGGAGTAATGCCATTCTCTGTTAAGTAGCTCATACGGATATAAGCGCCGAAAT
>JACQDV010000087.1 GCA_016200915.1 Sphingobacteriales bacterium | reverse complement strand
TTACAGGTTTAACCGGTGCAATGCAGTAGAAAGAATTTTTCACAACATAACTGGAAGGATGATGTATCATCAGCCAGTAACTGTTAATCAACTAAAAATGGAGTAGCTAAATGCCTACTTCGAAAGAAGAAATTGAAAATGTACTGATTTTACTTCTTGAAGATGATGATGTGGTATTACAAGCACTTAATGCACTACAAAAATTTAAGCCCCCCAAAATAAAAGGAAAACTAATAGAGCTATTACAACACCCAATTTCAGTTGTTAGAAAGCAAGCCAAAAAACTATTGAGCAAAATTGAATAGACCTATCACAACAAATACGTTACTCCTTCAATCGCCAGCTCACAATTTTCAAAAACTTCTTTTGCTTCTTTTTCAAATTCATCCAGTTCATCATACTTGCTACTGAAATGTCCAATGATCAACCGGTTTACATTTGCTTTCTTAGCAATCATAGCAGCCTGTACAGTGGTGGAGTGAAAACGGGCAGCCGCTCTTTCTTCCTGGTCTTTTAAATAAGTAGTTTCGTGAAATAATAAACTGCTTTCTTTTACTTTCTCCACCAAACCTTCATCAAAAATAGTATCGGCACTGTAAGCATACGACCTGGGCGGAGTTGCAGCCTTTGTCACCCAATCATTTTTTATTACTTCGCCATCTTTATTGATATAATCTTCGCCCCAATGTAATCGTTCATAAAAAGCAGCAGGTATTTCATGTTTGATACATTCATCCGGCAATATCTTTCGTGGATGTTTCTTTTCTTTAAATAAAAATCCCCAGCATTCAATACGATGCTGAGTCTTAAAACAGCTTACAGTAAATTTCTTTTCTTCCAGTATCACACCATCTTCCTGTAAAAAATGGTAATGAATTTTAAAGGGCAATACAGCATTGGCAACTTCAAATTGAAGTTCCAGTATCGCTTTTAATTTTTCAGGAATAAACAAATGCAGTTCCTGTGTTCTTCCCTGCAAACCCATACTGTTTAACAAACCGGGCAAACCAAAATAATGATCACCATGCAGGTGGGAAATAAATATGTAATTGATTTTACTGCGGCGTATTTTATAACGGGCTAATTGCATTTGTGTTCCTTCGCCACAATCGAACAGCAGCAAATGTTCAGGCGTAGTAAGCAGTTGCGCTGTAGGATGCCTGTCATGCGCCGGTAAGGCTGAATTGTTTCCCAATATGGTTATGCCCAGCATATGTCAATTAAAATATTTCAATGAAGTAATCCAAGTCTTAATTTTTGTGCTCTTTGTGTAAGTTCCTTGTGTTCTTAGTGGTTAAAGATTATTTACCACAAAGTGCACAAAGTAAACACACAAGGGACACAAAGCATATAGAAAGACACCTCCCAAATTAAAATACGATTAGCTTTCCTCTTCACCCCAATCATCCATCATTTCTCTTTCTATTTCTTCCATCTGCACTATGTCCCAAGCCTCACTTTCGGTAAGGGTGGTGTTCATGTCTTCCAGTAATCCTGCTTCGTCTAATTGTTGTTCTGCAGTTTCGGTAAGTTCACATATTACAAATGATGAACTGTTTTCATAAAATTGCTGCTGTGTTTTCAACAACGCTTCACCCGAAGCCGCATCAACCGACTTCACTTCTTTCATGTTTAACACAACGTTTTTTACCGGCCCTTCCGCCAATTCAAGCATCTTTGAGGTAAGTTCTGCTGTCATATTTGCAGAAATGGAGGCATCGCTTGGTGTTACGACATGAAATTTTTCCCTGGTATCAATTTTGACATTCATAAAAGTAATTGATTCGTCCACAAGCCGTTAATAACTAAGGGACAAAGCAAGTCAAAAATATTTCTTATTATTGTAAGGAACGAAAAACCAATAAAACTTTTTAAATGGATCATAATTTTTCGGCACAAGTAAAAGAAATCATATCCTACAGCCGTGAAGAAGCTCTCCGGTTGGGGAATGATTTCATCGGAACTGAGCACCTGGTATTAGGATTGATTCGGGAGGGAGAGAATACCGCCATCAAAATTTTAAAAACGCTGAATGTAGATTTATATGAATTGCGAAAGGAAATAGAGCTGGCAGTAAAAGATAAAACAGGAAAGAACATCGCTAATATAAACAGTCTGCCGCTCACTAAACAGGCAGAAAAAGTAATTAGAGTAACCGTACTCGAAGCAAAATCATTAAAGAGTCCGCAGGTAGAAACAGAACACCTGATGCTTTCCATTCTCAAGAACAAGGAAAATATTGCTACACAAATCTTAAATCAGTTTGACGTGGATTACGACATTTTCAGAAACGAATTAGGCGTTTTACAATCACCTAACAACCCTCCGAAAGCAGAATACGATGACCCCGGTGAAGAAGATTTTGAAGATGAAAAGGCCCGTTATCAGTCTAAATCAAAACAAGCAGCAGGTGCAAAAAGTAAAACACCTGTGCTGGATAATTTCGGAAGAGACATTACCAAGTTAGCCGAAATGAATGCACTGGATCCAATTGTGGGTCGTGAAGAAGAGATTGAAAGGGTATCTCAAATTTTATCGAGACGTAAAAAGAACAACCCGATATTAATTGGTGAACCTGGTGTTGGTAAAACAGCTATTGTGGAAGGATTGGCATTGCGTATCATTCAGCGTAAGGTTAGCCGTGTGTTGTATGATAAAAGAGTGGTTTCATTAGACCTTGCTGCATTAGTTGCCGGTACTAAATACCGTGGCCAGTTTGAAGAAAGAATGAAAGCCATTATGAATGAGTTAGAGAAGAACAGGGATGTGATTTTATTTATTGATGAAATACATACCATTGTTGGTGCTGGTGGTGCCAGTGGTTCTTTAGATGCTTCCAATATTTTTAAACCAGCATTAGCAAGAGGTGAGCTCCAATGTATCGGTGCTTCAACGCTGGATGAATACAGAATGTATATTGAAAAAGACGGTGCTTTAGACCGCCGTTTCCAAAAGGTGATGGTTGACCCGCCATCTGTGGATGAGACCATACAAATTCTCAATAACATCAAACCTAAATATGAAGAGTTTCACAATGTGAACTATGCAGATGATGCTATTGATGCCTGTGTTAAGTTGAGTGATCGCTATGTAACAGATCGCTTATTACCTGACAAAGCAATTGACGTAATGGATGAAGTGGGTGCTAGAGTTCATTTAAAGAATATCAATGTTCCTCAAAATATCCTTGACCTTGAAAAAAAGATTGAAGATATTAAGCAGGAAAAAAATAAAGTGGTAAAGAGTCAGCGTTTTGAAGAAGCTGCTTCTTTACGAGATACAGAAAAACGTTTGGGTGAAGAATTAGATAAAGCAAAAGCTCAGTGGGAAGAAGAATCAAAGAATAAACGTTATCCAATTACGGAAGAAGATATTGCTGAAGTAGTAAGCATGATGACTGGTATTCCTGTTCGCAGAATGGTGCAGGCCGAGACAGATAAGTTGCGCAAGATGGCAGAAGATTTAAAAGGTGCTGTGGTAGGACAGGAAGAAGCTATCAGCAAGGTGGTGAAAGCTATTCAGCGTAATCGTGTTGGTTTAAAAGACCCGAAGAAACCGATTGGTACATTTATTTTCCTCGGCCCGACAGGTGTAGGTAAAACCGAGTTAGCCCGTGCACTGGCAAGACATATGTTTGACAGTGATGATGCCCTTGTTCGTATTGATATGAGTGAATACATGGAGAAATTTACCGTGAGCCGTTTAATTGGCGCCCCTCCCGGTTATGTTGGATATGAAGAAGGTGGTCAGTTAACAGAAAGAGTTCGTCGTAAACCTTATTCTGTAATTCTTTTAGATGAAATTGAAAAAGCACATCCTGATATCTACAATATTTTATTACAGGTATTAGATGATGGACAATTGACAGATGGTTTGGGCAGAAAAGTTGATTTCAAAAATACACTCATCATCATGACCTCTAATATCGGTGTTCGCCAGTTGAAAGATTTTGGTGAGGGTGTTGGTTTTGCCACTGCCAGCCGCGTTCAAAACCAGGATGAGGCCAACAAGGCTGTTATTGAAAAAGCCCTTAAGCGGACATTCTCACCAGAATTCTTAAATCGTATTGATGATGTGGTGATCTTTAATTCATTGGAAAAACATCATATCTTCGAAATCATCGACATTTTGATGAAAGGTGTGTTGAAGCGGTTGAACAATCTTGGATTCTCATTGGAGTTAACAGAAGAAGCAAAAACATTCTTGTCTGATAAAGGATACGACCAGCAATTTGGTGCTCGTCCATTACACAGGGCCATTCAAAAGTACCTGGAAGATCCATTAGCAGAAGAAATACTCAATATGCATATTAAAGAAGGTGATGTGTTGATTGCTGATTTAGATAAAGAAAACCAGAAACTGGTATTCACTTTTAAGAGCAAAGCAAAAGATAAAGGAACAGAGAAATCAAAAGCATAATTTAATAAATCATATTTGTGCAAAGCCATTCTAAAACAGGATGGCTTTTTTCTTTTAGTGATAACAATCTTTTCTGCATTTTTGCACAAATCATTTCTGTGGCTGAAGAAAAGAAAATTATCATCACCATTGATGGCTGGTCGTCCTGCGGAAAAAGTACATTAGCGATACAACTGGCAAAGAAACTAGGATATATCTATATAGACAGTGGTGCCATGTACCGGGCCATCACCTTATATTTCTTACGTAACCATGTTGACTGGACTGATGAAAGAGAAGTTGCTGAAGCCCTGGCAAATATTCATCTTGAATTTGACTACAATCCTGCGAGTGATAAATCAGAAATAATTTTAAATGGAGAAAATGTAGAATATGTTATCAGAGATTTGGTAATAGCAGAAAAAGTAAGTGATGTGGCGGCGATTAAAATCGTGAGAGAATTTGCGGTGGCCCAGCAGCAGAAAATGGGAGAGAAGAAAGGTATTGTTATGGATGGAAGAGATATAGGTACGGTAGTGTTTCCCAATGCAGAGTTGAAAATTTTTATGACGGCAGATAATGCAGTAAGAGTGGAACGCCGGTTTAAAGAATTGTATGAAAAAAATCCAAATGTGACCATTGAAGAAGTGAAAAATAATCTTGAAATGAGAGACTATATTGACTCTCACAGGGAAGTAAGTCCGTTAAAAAAGGCGGATGATGCTCTTATTTTGGATAACACAAATCTAACCCCGGAACAACAATTAGCATTAGCAGTTAAATGGGCGAGGACAAGAAAATAAGGGTTAGTTCTATTTGCAACTTTTGTGCATAAGTTTTCACCAAATAATTATGATTTACATGAAACACAAACTATTTTCGTCTTATCAAATTAGTGTTCTCCAAGGTTCCTTAAAAAATCTTCGCCACTTTATCACAATAACTCCGAATTGTAGTTAAAAAACCAAAAAGGTTTCCTCTTTCCTACGAATTTTCCGTTTGGGATATACCCCATTTAAAGTTTTAATCCCCCACCCCTATAAGGCTTGAGCCACTGGCTTAGTGGCTGCTTACCATACTGTAATCCACATTTCTATCAAAAACTTTTTCTAACATCCTCAGCCCTTCTGAAGGCCACTGATAATTATTTATTCAAATTAAAACCACTTTGGTATGAAAAAGTTTTTACTCGGAATTTTTGTGTTATCCTGCGTTACCCTTAACGCACAAACAATTCCTTTCTGCGAAACATTTAGTTCTTCTCCCAGCGGATGGACATTATCTCAGGGTGCTAAAATTGGCAGCTATCCTAATCCCGACAATGCCTGTACCACCGAAAACGGTATTCTTACACCTGGCGTAGGTGGAAATAACCCAGCCAGCGTTTTAACGGCAACAATTACTTCACCAACTGCAGGTGCCAAAGTAATTAGCAGTTTTGATATTTGGCCATTTGATGCCAATCTTACTTGTGCTTCAAGGGCTAGTCAGTTTTTGTGTGCTACTACCTGCGATATTTATGTTACTCCCAGTAGTTATAATAGCACAACTGTTCCAACCGGGGGTAATTTACTGGTTTCTTCTACGGGATATGTATTAACTAATGGCGGTGCCTATGCATTAGTAATACAACTTCCTGCAGGTGTTAGCTCTTTTAAGATTTTGTTCAAGTTTGGTGCCCAGGGCAACTGTAATCAACCAGGTACAAAATATGTGTTAGATAATTTCTGTTATTCATTATCTGGTTGTACTGGTTTAGGGTCATGCTTCCCTGTAGCTAATAATGATGCATTTGTCCTTCCAACCAATAACACAACTCAAACTTATAAGGCAAATGTCTACGGATCTAATATCGCTTATACCCCCCCGGCAGGATATGAAACACGTTCACTATTGACCGGACCAGGTAATAATGCTGTAGATGATGGATTTGATTTTGATCCGGATAATCACCCGCAAGCGCTTATGAGCTGGTCATTATTAAGCTTGGGTAATACTGCAACCTATGGTACGCTTACTTTCAATAGCAATGGTACGTTCCAGTATGTAAGAAATGGTGTTCCTGCTCCATCAAATACAGTTGTTCATTTTGATTATCAAATCAAAGACCCAACCAATCAAACAGATCCTGCTACTGTATATATTTCAATTCCTGCTAATGGTGGATTGCCTGTGAAATTCCTTTCATTTAATGCTCAGCAATCAACCGGAAAAGTATCATTGAAGTGGCAGACAGCTCAGGAGATAAACAACAAAGAATTCCGTATTGAAAGAAGAAGTGGTAGCGGCGGATTTAAAACTATAGCTACAGTTCCTTCAAAAGCTTTATATGGTAATAGCGGTGTTGTATTAGATTATACTTTTGATGACGCAGATAATTTAACTGGTCTTGGCCAGGTTTACTACCGTATTAAGCAGGTTGATTTCGATGGGCATTCAGATTACAGCGAAATCCGTTCAATCAGAAATAACGCTAAGAACTTCAATATTACTGTTTATCCTAACCCTGGTCATCAGCCGAGAATTACTGTTCCTGACGGAACTGGCATAGTTGACATTTCTGTTAGTGACCTGACAGGTAAAGAAGTTCAGCGCTGGAATGCTACCAGTCTTAAGAGCTTCCAGTTAATGAATCTCCGCCCGGGTATGTACACTATACGGGTTAATGTAAAGGAAACCGGCGATGTACTGGTAGATAAAGTAATGATTCAATAACATTAAATAGATTATCAGAAGGCATGTAAAACACATGCCTTCTGAATAATCAATCTTACTCTTTTTAAAACAATCATTCTTCTGTAACCAAAAAACATTCTTCTTATAAATTGACCATTTATAAGTGGAAAAGGATTATTGTGTGTGTCAGTAACGGTCAAGCTGGTTTAATTATAAACGGTATAGGTTCAAAAAATATATTTGTTATTAAGGAATTGATGCCCGGGTTAGTCTTACAGAAATGTGAATGGAATTGATACGATGAAGGAATAATGAGAATAATACTTGGTACAACTTTTTAAAATGCCAAGTGGTTTGATTATGAAAAGCTAATCCTCCCCAACTTGTTGGGGGGGATTTTTTTATGAAAAATTAATTGTAAAGATTTTCTATACTTCCACCGGATTTTCTTACTTTTGCGCCGCCAAAGGGAATCACCAATATTGTGGTTTTGGTAACAGTGGAATAAGGATGTTTCTGATTTGGCGTTTTATGAGAGTCTAATCTTCACATATCGAACCCCCCAGCCCCTTAAAGGGGGAGCAATAATTCCGGGGTGAGTGCTCAGGTCTGAGCCTCGAAAATTTCAATAAAGATTATAGAGTACAAGAGTGCGACGCCAATGCAGCCGGTAAAAGCGGTGAAGCTGGTAAACAAAAAATAAAAATTAAAAACATAAACGTTTAAAACAATAAATCAAATCAATAGTCATGGCAGACTTAAAATTTCAAAGAAACTTTGGTATTGCGGCACACATTGATGCCGGAAAAACAACTACTACCGAACGTATTCTCCGTTACACCGGTATGATTCACAAGATTGGTGAAGTGCACGATGGTGCTGCTACCACCGACTGGATGGAACAGGAAAAAGAAAGAGGTATTACTATTACTTCAGCAGCGGTAAGCTGTCAGTGGAATTTCCCTACTGTATTAGGTAAGGCAACTCCAGATACTAAGAAATATAACTTTAATATCATTGATACTCCGGGTCACGTGGACTTTACTGTAGAGGTAGAGCGTTCTATGCGTGTACTGGATGGTTTGATTGCGTTGTTTAGTGCGGTTGATGGTGTAGAACCACAAAGCGAAACTGTTTGGCGCCAGGCTAACCGTTATAATGTACCCCGCATTGGTTTTGTAAATAAAATGGACCGTAGCGGCGCTGACTTCTTAAATGTGGTTAAGCAGGTACGTGAAATGCTCGGCAGTAAAGCGGTGCCGTTGCAGTTACCTATTGGCGCAGAAGATGATTTTAAAGGTGTGGTGGATTTAATTAAGATGAAAGGTATCATCTGGCATATGGAAACAGAAGGAATGACTTTTGATGAAATTGATATTCCTGCTGATATGCTGGATGAAGCTAAAGAATGGAGAGCTCAATTAGTAGAAGCCGTTGCTGAATATGATGATCACCTGATGGAAAAATTCTTTGATAATCCTGATACGATTACTGAAGCAGAAATTCATGAAGCGGTACGTAAGGCAACAATAGATCTGTCAATTGTTCCTATGATGTGCGGTTCTTCTTTCAAGAATAAAGGGGTACAAACTGCATTGGATGCTGTTTGCCGTTACCTGCCTTCTCCATTAGATATCGAAGCGATTAAAGGAACTGATCCTGATAGTGGTGAAGAACTGGTTCGTAAGCCAGATGCAAAAGAACCATTTGCTGCATTAGCTTTCAAAATCATGACTGATCCTTTCGTGGGTCGTTTGGCATTCTTCCGGGTTTATTCCGGTCACTTAGATGCTGGTTCTTATGTGTTGAATGTACGCAGTGGTAAGAAAGAGCGTATCAGCCGTATCATGAAGATGTTTGCTAACAAACAAAACCCGATTGATTTTATTGAAGCTGGTGATATTGGTGCTGCGGTAGGTTTTAAAGAGATCAAGACCGGTGATACATTGTGTCACGAAGATCACCCGATTACGCTTGAGAATATGTTTATTCCTGAGCCGGTAATCTCTTTAGCAGTAGAACCTAAAACACAGGCCGATGTTGATAAAATGGGTATGGCGATTTCTAAATTAGTAGAAGAAGATCCCACACTTCGTGTAAGGACTGATGAAGAAACTGGTCAAACGATTTTAAGTGGTATGGGTGAATTACACCTTGAGATCATTGTTGATCGTATGAAACGTGAGTTTAAAGTAGAAGTAAACCAGGGTGCACCGATGGTGGCTTATAAAGAAGCATTTAAACAAACTATTGAGCACAGAGAGATATTGAAGAAGCAGTCTGGTGGTCGTGGTAAGTTTGCGGATATTATTTTTACTATCGGCCCAGCTGATCAGGAATGGTTAACAGAAAACCCCGGCAAGAAGTTCCAGTTTGTGAATGATATCTTTGGTGGATCTATTCCGAAGGAATTTCATCCTGCTATCAACAAAGGTTTTGAAACCGCTATGACCAATGGTGTATTAGCTAACTACCCAATGGTGGATATGAAAGTGAGAATATTTGATGGTAGCTACCACGATGTGGATTCTGATGCGATGTCATTTGAATTGTGTGCTAAATCCGGTTTCCGTGAAGCCGGCCGCAAAGCAAAACCAACATTGCTCGAACCAATCATGAAAGTGGAAGTAGTAACACCTGACCAGTACATGGGTGATGTTACCGGTGACTTAAACCGTCGCCGTGGTATGCTGGAAGGTATGGATACAAAAGGTAATGCTCAAGTAATTAAAGCCAAAGTTCCATTGAGCGAAATGTTTGGTTATGTTACTCAATTGCGTTCATTATCTTCTGGTCGTGCTACATCAACCATGGAGTTCAGTCATTACTCTCCTGCACCAAATAACATTGCAGAAGAAGTAATTGCCAGAGTAAAAGGTAAAGTAACAGCTTAATAAAAGCTAAAGAGTATAATTGAAAGATGCCCCCCAGAGGGGCATCTTTTTTTTGTATTAACATGGAAACAACAAAACCATCGTTAAACTTTTTCCAGTGAAATCAATCCTATAAAAAATCTTGGGTATGAAAATATTTTTTTATAAAACTGCTTTTTCGTTACTCCTGTTATTGTTTATATCAGTTTATTCTAATGCACAACGTTTCATCGTCAGAGTAAGACCAGAGCCACCGGTTGCTGTTAGAATAGCAGCTCCCGGCCCGAGGCATGTATGGGTTGATGGGGATTGGGTATGGCGTGGCGGTGCTTATGAATATCAACCGGGCTACTGGTATTTGCCAAGAGCAAGGGAAAGATGGATAACCGGTCACTGGAAGAGAACAAGAGGAGGATGGTTTTGGGTTCCGGGACAATGGGCAAGAAGAAGATGGTAGATAAGTTTTTAATAATTAATTCAAGTTTCCTGTTTTAAACAATTGTTTTGATTTGATAAGCCATGATAAAGAGCAAAATCTTCAATAGAAACCCATTTAATGTAACTGCATGAATAGAATGCGGTGTCATTTCCACAATTTCACTGATGGT
>JACQDV010000081.1 GCA_016200915.1 Sphingobacteriales bacterium | reverse complement strand
GATTAAGCGATATGTAAAATATCAGGAAGAAGAAGAACGCAGAGAGGAGGAAGATCAAAATGATTTCAAGCAGCCTGAACTTGGGTTTTAGCCCTTTGGGCTACTTCTTCAAGCCACCGCCTTTGGCGGTGGTAATTGACTAGTATCATCACTGGCAACCTGTACGCTTGTAACGTTGAGAATGTATATTGACCGCAAAGGATGGGATATACCGGAGATTAGTGTGAATGTAAATATGTTTCAAACAAAACAAGCAGATAAGACCACTACGTTTATTGACAGAGATATTTCATTTACCAAGCCCATTCCCGCAGAACAAAAAGACAGGCTGCTGGAAATAGCGACGCATTGTCCCATCTCTAAAATATTAGAAGGAGAAATAAAAGTCCGCAGCTTTGTATTTCACGAAGAAGAAGTAGATAAAAATATTAAGTATAAGAACGATGATGTTACAGTGGTATGGAACCCTGAGTTGTGTAAACATTCGGGCAGATGTGTTACTCAGCTACCTCAAGTATTCAACTTAAAAGCACATCCGTGGATTAATGTGAGTGGAGCCGATGCACAAACCATCACTGAGCAGGTAGCCAAATGCCCAACAGGAGCATTATCTATTCTTAACAATAAGAAAGAAGAAGCCAAATAAATTTAACAATCAAACAATTCAACAATCAAACCATAAACTAAAAACTAAAAACCTCAAACCTTCTCCACCGCATGTCCGCCAAACTCATTTCGTAGCGCCGCTACCACTTTAGCAGCATACGTTTCTTTTTGCAGTGAAGCATATCTTAACTGCAAACTCAAATCAATTACCGGCACTTCCATATTCATATCTTTGGCTGTGTCCACCATCCATTGCGCTTCACCGCTGCTATGAGCAATGCCTTTTATTTTATCAAGCTTTGCATCTTTGGCGAAAGCATTCGCAGTTAATTCAATCAACCAGCTGCGGATTACTGAACCCTGGTTCCACAATTCAGCTACTTCTTTTAAATTAAAATCATAATCACTGGCATGCATCATAGCAAAACCTTCAGCAATACTTTGCATCATACCATACTCAATGCCATTATGCACCATCTTAGTGAAATGCCCGCTACCACTTTTGCCACAATACAAATAACCTTTAGGCAACGCAATCGATTTGAATAATGGCTTACAAAAATCAAATGCATCTTTATCACCACCAATCATGGCACACACACCGTTTCTAGCACCACTGGTGCCGCCACTGGTGCCACAATCGAGGTAATGAATTTTATGCTGAGCTAATAGTGCTGCCCGTTGAACAGAATCTTTAAAAAAACTGTTGCCACCATCAATCACAATATCATCAGCTTTTAGTAGAGGAATGAGTTGAGCAATGATTTCATCAACAATTTTTCCTGCCGGAACCATCAACCACAATACTCTTCTTCCTTTTAATGATTGAATTAATGATTCTAATGAATCAGTTGTAGCAATTCCTTCTGCTGAAATACTTTTTCTTAAACTTTCATTCACATCAAAAGCTATGACTTCATGTTCCCTGGCAATATTAAAGGCTAATGGATAACCCATTTTTCCTAAACCAATCAATCCTGTTTGCATATAGAAAAGTTGAGATGATCAATATTTGTTGTTGCTGTAAAGTTCTTTGAATATGGCATAATTGTCCATATAAAAATCATGGCTCCAGTCTTCGGGCTGATAAATTTTAGCAGCAGGATACACCTTAAGATTCTGTTCCGACATTAATCCTAAACTATAACCTCCCCAAATAGCGGCACCCAATGCAGAAGCATCAGCATTATCTAATACATGCACCGGTAAATTAAAAACATCAGCAACCATCTGCACCCATTTTGGAGATTGAATAAATCCACCACTGGCAATAATGCGGTTGATGCTTGGCTGCGGTTTAATTAATTTTTCAGCAATAGAATATAAATTCATCACCACACCTTCAATCATCGCCCGGCAAAAATGATCGGGTGTATGATGAGCCTGCATGCCATATACAATCATTTTTGCTTTCGCATCCCACACCGGAGCCCGTTCACCATACAAATAAGGAAGAATGATCAATCCTTCACTTCCTGCATCAATCTTAAAAGCTTTTTCTAAGATTTTTGCTTCGGTTAACGTGTTATCCTTTAAAAAATCTTTTAACCAGTTAACTACATTGCCTCCATTATTACTGGCGCCACCACTGATATATAAATTAGTGGCGAGTGCATAATTGAAAATACTTTCATCTGCATCAATAAATGGTTCAGGTGAAGTGATGCGTACAGCAGCACTTGTTCCAATAGTGATAGCCAGGTCACGATTAGGAATAACATGACTTCCTACATTAGCAAAACAACCATCGCTGCTTCCCACAACAAACATAATATCGTTGGGAAGATTCAATTCCGCTTTTATTCCTTCTCTCCATTTATTAGTGTATGCAGAAGTAGGAATTGGTTCAGATAACAACTCATAAGTAATGCCGGCATTATTTAACCCGGTTATGTTCCATTTTAATTCGTGTATATCAAACATACCTGTGGCAGAAGCAATAGAATAATCAATGATATACCTTCCCAATAAATGAAAACAAATATATTCTTTGATAGAGATGAATTTATAGGCTGCAGCAAAAGCTTCTTTTGCATTCCGCTTCAGCCATTTGATCTTGGTCAATGGCAGCATGGGGTGAATAGGGGTGCCACATTTTTGATAAATGATGGAAGCATCTTTTTCATAACGAATATCATCTGCTTCTTCTGTACTGCGGGTATCACTCCATAATAAAAGCGGCGTTAATGGTCGGCCATTTGCATCTACTGCCATAATGCTATGCATGGCGGCACTAAAACAAATAGATTTTATTTCCTGTGGCTGATTGCATTTACCAATGATCTCTCTTATTACACTAAACGTTGCATTCTTCACTGTATCTGCATCCTGTTCACGGTAGCCTGCTTCTGGCTCGTTGGTGGGATAATGTTGCTGGGCAGTACCAATGATCTCTCCATTGATATTGATCAGTACGGCTTTAACGGATCCGGTGCCTATATCTATACCTAAAAAAAACATGAGTGTAAGATAATGGAAAGTTTCAAGTTGCAGGTTTCAGGTTGCAAGTTTCAGGTTGCAGGTTTCATGTTGCAAGTTTCAAGTTGCAGGTTTCAGGTTGCAAGTTTCAAGTTGCAGGTTTCAAGTTGCAAGTTTCAAGTTGCAGGTTTCAAGTTGCAAGTTTCAAGTTGCAGGTTTCAAGTTGTTATAAAAGTTTTTTGAGATTTATTATACCTCAGAAAACCACCGCCTAAGGCGGTGGTTATGTACTTTAGGCTATGCCGTATGTGTAAATTTGTTGAATGAGCAAATATAAGAAGCAAAGCCATGTAGTATACAAGTGCGATTATCACATTGTATGGG
>JACQDV010000084.1 GCA_016200915.1 Sphingobacteriales bacterium | reverse complement strand
TCTGGATGAGTTTTGTTACAGGTTTAACCGGTGCAATGCAGTAGAAAGAATTTTTCACAACATAACTGGAAGGATGATGTATCATCAGCCAGTAACTGTTAATCAACTAAAAATGGAGTAGCTAAATGCCTACTTCGATATGTTTAAATGGGGTGGGTGATGGAAACGAAAATTTGAAATGCACCCAACAAATACTTAGCCAGCCCAATTAAAGCAATATGAATAAGAGTTATAAAAACTCCATCACCAACAGAAAAATATGGAATTGAGATACATTGAAAACACGGTTCCCCCGAAGTTTCGATCCCGCCCCACACCACAAGCTTTAAAACCTCAGCAGTAATGTTGGGGTTTTTAATTCATCTCCCCGGCAATCCTCGCCGCAAGCTTTGCATTATTAATTACCAAAGCAATATTGGCTTCTAAGCTTTCACCGTGTGTATGCTCTGCTATATACTTTAATAAGAAGGGAGTTACTTCTTTGCCTTTAATGTTTGCTTTGCCGGCAGCAGCTAATGCTTCCTGTATATAAACTTCCATTGCATCAGCCGGAACTTCCTGATCAGCAGGAACCGGGTTGGCAATTAATACCGAACCATTCAATCCTAACTTCCATTTTGTATTTAATAAGTTCGCTATCTCTTTTGCTGAATCCACTCGCATCGGCGATTTGATACCACTTTTACTTGAATAGAAACTGGGGAACTCATCTTGTCCGAATGTAATCACCGGTATTCCCATTGTTTCTAAATATTCTAATGTCAATTCTATATCTAATATTGATTTTACTCCGGCAGCAATAACTGCTACATTGGTTTTAGCCATCTCCGTTAAATCAGCCGATATATCCATGGTGTTTTCTGCGCCACGATGAACACCGCCTGTTCCGCCTGTTGCAAAAATTTTTATACCAGCCATGGAAGCGATACGCATAGTGGTAGCAACAGTTGTTGCACCCGGTATTTCTTTACTGATTACATAAGGCATATCCCGCAGACTTACTTTCCAAACATCTTTTTCCGTACCGAAAAATTCCAATTCATCATTGGATAAACCCACCAAACATTTTCCATCTTTAATAGCAATCGTAGCTGGTATTGCTCCTTCTTTTCTTACGGCATCTTCTACTATCATTGCTGTCTCTACATTTTTTGGATAAGGCATACCATGTGATATAATGGTTGATTCCAATGCCACCACCGGCTGATTATTCTTTAATGCGGCTGCAACTTCGGGTTGTATTACTAAAAGGGGATTCATGAAACAGGATAATATTTAGAAACGAGATGCAATAATTTTTCCTGGTTGAGATGAGTGGCAATAGCACCGTTCACCTGTAATATTTCTGCTGACAAAGTATGGGCAATCTTTAAACAATCCATATCCTCTCTGCCCAAATGTTTGCCTAATATAAAACCAGACAGTGAGCCATCGCCAGCACCAGTGCAATCCACCACTTCAATATCACAGGCATGAAGCGAAATAGATTTTTCTTTTGAATACAATGCTGAGCCATACTTACCATTATGCAGCCATATTTTTTGTACGCCCTTGTTCAGCAACTCTTCCACCTGCATTTGTGTAAGAAATGATTTTTCAGAACAAAGCACTGGTAATTCATCTTCATTCGGAGTAATCAAATGAAGCCCAGAAAGATTAACTCCTTTGAATTTCTTAGCTGGCGGAACAGATACCGGCTCAATAATAAAAGGAATGCCTGTTTCATTACTAAAGGCCAGCAACCATTCTGCCGTATCTATATTAATATTGGCATCGGCTAAAATGTAGGAAGCTATTTTTAAAAGGTCTTTATGTTTTTGTAAATGTTCTGGAGTAATCAATTGATTGGCTGCATTGGTTAAAAAGGCAGAGAACAAAGAACCATCCACATTTAAGATACCAGTGTATTTCCCACTCAATCCTTCTCTTGTTATGGCAGCATCTAATTTTACACCGGCTGCCATGCTTACTTGCTTCAGCCAATCACCATCACTGTCATTACCAAATACGCTGATGAGTTGTACCGGCACGCCTAACAATGATAATTGATGAGCAATATTGCGGCTTACTCCCCCTGCTGTTTTAGTAACAGTAGCATTATTGGTGGTGGAGAGAAGCATTGTGTCATTAGCATGAAATAATTCATCTACTAATGCTGCACCAATACAAATTACAGGCTTTTGCATCCTGCAAATCTAAGAAAGCGCATTAATAATCGTGATGAGTTATATTATTTACTTCTTCTAAATATCACATGGATTATTTTAATATCTTTTAAGCGAAATCAAACTATTGAAATGAGTCAGAATGCCGGAATTATTATCAGTAACAAAGCTATTACCCTTGGAATTATTGTTTCCGCACTTGGCTTTTTTGTTGACCTCTACGATATAATGGCGTTGGCTGCTATTGGTGAAAGCAGTTTGCGTTCTATTAATGTAGCGGAAGATGCTATCCAATCAAACATCAACTATTTACAAAGCATGCAGATGTTTGGAATGCTCATTGGCGGATTTCTATGGGGAGTGATAGGGGATAAGTATGGAAGATTAAAAGTATTATTCGGAAGCATCATTCTTTACTCAACCTTTACTTTATTGAATGCATTTGTACATACGCCGGGTGAATATGGTGCTTGTCGCTTTTTATCTGGTTTGGGATTGGCTGGTGAATTAGGCGCTGGTATAACATTAGTAAGCGAACAAATGAGAAAAGACCAAAGAGGAATGGGTCCGGCTATTATTGCCGGCTTTGGTGTATTGGGCGCCATAGTAGCCGTTATCATTGGAAGAAGTTATGACTGGAAAACCGTTTATATGGTTGGTGGAGTATTGGGCTTTTTATTGCTGATACTTCGTATTGGTGTGGTGGAAAGTGGTTTGTTTACCATCAGCAAACATAGCAGCAACGCAAAAGGAAGTTTTCTCATCATTCTTAAAAACAAAACTAATCTAAAGAAATTCCTTTGCATTTTGATTGCTGGTATCCCGGCCTGGTATGTAAACGGCGTAATGATGCAGTTCTCCAATTATATTGCTAAAAGTATGAACATGGAACATCTGCCTGATAAAGGAACGGTGATTATTGCTTTTTTCTTTTCCCTATCTTTTGGTGATGTATTGGGGGGATTGATCAGTCAATGGCTTAGAAGCCGTAAAAAGTCTATTTATATTTTATTAAGTCTTCATCTTATCATGCTGGTATTATTCTTTACTGCAGGTAGATCTTCCGTATTCGTTTGTTATATCGCTTTTGCGGGATTGGGATTAAGTGTTGGTTTTGTAATACAGTTATTTACACTGGCAGCAGAGAACTTTGGAACCAATATCCGTACATTGGTAACCAGCAGTGGATTAAACTTGGTTCGTGGATGGGTAATACCATTTGGCGCATTGTTTACCTGGATAACTGGTTCCTTTGCTATTGCCGAATGGAAAACTGCTGCTATTATTGCTTTTCCTGTTTGTATATTGGCTATGTTAGCATTGACTCAATTAGATGAAACTTTTGATAATGATTTACAATTTGAAAACAGTTAAGCTATCAATCTTTATTCAATTAAATCCATATAATTTAAAACAATCAATGCTTCTTTAATAACAACTCAATAACCAATACTATCATCATTCGTCACTACCTTATCTACATTTAATCCACTTATTGAATAATTATTGCTATAATATTTTATTATTATTAAATCCTTTTATACATTTATATTATATCAATAAAATCCATTAAAAAACGGATTAAACTTACATTACTAACCCAAATGCAACTTGCATGGATACCCAATCTGCCTTAGCGGCAACACATGAAATAATCAGTCATCATGGTTTTTCAGAAGTAAGAAGAAGTTTCTCCAATGGACAAAACACATTGGTTTCATTGAGAGATTTTCAACCCGGAGATATCATCAGCGAATTTTATGCAGGAGGAATTTATACCGAGCCAACCTATTTAACGGTACAAACTGGTACCACCAGGCATATTACTTTACAGCCTGAGTTCCTGCAATACATCAATCACAGTTGCGAACCGAATGCTTTTTTCGACACCACTGCCATGCAATTAGTTTGCATCAATCCCATTAAAGCAGAAGAAGAGTTTTCATTCTTTTATCCTTCCGCTGAATGGAATATGGCCCAGCCCTTTAATTGCTATTGCGGAAGTGCAGCTTGTTTGGGTGAAATAAAAGGCGCTGCTTATTTAAATGCAGAACAATTAGCGAAATACCGCTTTACCGATTTTATACAACAACAATTGAATGAAAGGGCTTCCGAAAAAAGGGCATAAACAGGTTATCAGTGCCTCCGACATACTTACCGACCTGTTAAAGGTATGGGTGCTGGCTCCACATGTGGAATCAGATGATCCCAATATCCAGTACTATTACGACTTCTCTCAAAGTATTGCTGAATACACCCGGGTATTTGAAGAATTAGAAATGGAATGGGTTTGGCAACCGGTTACCATAGATAATTACAAAGAAGTAATTGACTCTATCCATACCGATAGTATTGTAAGCAATAAACAAACCGTAGTATTTAACATTTGTGATGGTGATGAAATTAATGGTGCACCCGGTGTATCTGTTATCCGTTATTTAAAAACAAAAGGTTTACCTTTTACTGGTTCCGATGAACAGTTTTACGACATCACCACTTCCAAAATATTAATGAAAGAGGCTTTTGATAAAGCCGGTGTCCCTACTCCTGCCTGGAAACCCATTTACGAAAGAAAGCAATACCTAAATGGCATCTTTAAAAAATTAGGCAATCCCATTATTGTAAAACCATCCATATCCGGTGGTAGTATGGGTGTGGGTATTAAGAATGTAGTGGAAACTAAAGATGAGTTGCATGAACAGATTGACCGGATGTTTGATGGTTATCGTGGATGGAACTTATCTAATGGTGGAATATTAGCTGAAGGGTTTGTTGCCGGGCCAGAATATACCGTGATGATTGTAGGTGATTCATCCAAACCTGAAAAATGTATTGTGTATCCGCCGGTGGAAAGAGTTTTTCATGAGTCCTTACCGGATAAAGAAAAGTTCTTATCCTTCGATCGCTTATGGGAAATATATGAAGACGAAGCCCCCATGCCCAATAACGGCGACTTTTATGAATACACACAGCCATCAAAAAGATTACAGAGAGAAATAATGAAACTAAGCCTCGATGCTTATTGTGCTGTAGGTGGTAAAGGCTATACAAGAATTGATTTGCGGCAGGATAAAGAAACCGGTAAAATCTATGTGCTGGAAGTAAATGCCCAATGCGGATTGAGTGAAGATGAAGATTATACTTCTATCGGTGCTATCCTTCGTTTTGCCAATAAAACATTTACGCAATTAGTTAAAGAGATTATTACCGATGCATTGGATAAATAAGCATAAAGCTAATACAGTTTTATACATTACCCGTTTGACTATATTTGCTAAATAACTTGGGTAAAATGAAAGTGAAAGAACCCCTTTTTGATTATACTTCCCTCCAAACAAATTACGTTGTAAAGAATGGTGATTGTCTCACACTACTTGAAAAAGTAGAGGATGGCAAGTTTGATTTGATTCTTACATCACCTCCATACAATGTTGGTAAATCATACGAAACCAAAACAAGTATAGAAAAATACCTTGAAACCCAAGAGGCAATAATAGGTGAACTTGTGCGAACCTTATCTGATAATGGAAACCTGTGTTGGCAGGTTGGTAATTATGTTGATAAAGGAGAGGTTTTCCCTCTTGATATTTATTATTATCAGATTTTTAAAAAATTCGGCTTAAAACTCAGGAACAGAATCATTTGGTATTTTGGACACGGACTTCATGCCAGCAACAGGTTTAGCGGACGATACGAAACAATATTATGGTTTAGTAAAACTGATGATTATATTTTTAACCTTGATAACGTTCGCATTCCTTCTAAATATCCGGGCAAACGACATTTTAAAGGCCCGAAGAAAGGTCAGTTATCAGGGAATCCTCTTGGAAAGAATCCGAGTGATATATGGGAAATAATTGAGACGGATTGGGATAAGGCATTATGGAACATCCCAAACGTAAAATCTAATCATCCTGAAAAAACTATACATCCTTGTCAATTTCCAATCGAACTCGTTGAAAGATGTGTTTTAGCCCTTTCCAATGAAGGAGGCTGGGTGCTTGACCCTTTTGCCGGTGTTGGTTCTACTGCTATTGGTGCTATTAAAAATAACCGAAAGGCTATGGCCTTTGAAAAAGAAAAAGAATATTGCAGGATTACTAACGAAAGAATATTAGAACTCAAAGATGGCAAATTAAAATCAAGACCAGTCAATAAGCCTATACACAAACCATCCAAAAAAGATAAGGTTGCCCGGATGCCAGAAGAATGGCTACAACTTAGATTGAAAAACGGTAACATATTAAATGGACATTGATGAAAATATCTCAGAAATATTCGCATTTAAACGGCGAAGAGTACCTTATTGTTCATCATAAAAAAATATACGGAGAAATAATTGATGTTATTGAGGGTATAGATGCCTCAAATTTCATGACAAAAAAAAGTAAGGAAAAAACTATGGCAGGCAGAATGTTGTACAGTCCCGTTGAGCTGAACAACACCTTCAATAAAAAATTCAATGCTTTAGGCTGGCACGAGACGAGGTATCAATATTATGTTACCACCAATCCAAAACTTCTTTCTGAGTTGATTAATTTACCATACGATAAACAAAAGGAGTTTCTAACTGCTAATGGTGTTGATGAGCCAATTTCTTCATATAAGCAAACAGATTTTGTAAAAAACCAAATTGCTGTTGAAATACAGTTTGGGAAATATGCTTTTGTAGCATTTGATTTATTTGTTAAACATTTACTTTTTTATTCGGGGGGTGTAATTAATCTGGGTATTGAAGTCTTACCTACCAAAAAGATGCAATTACAAATGAGTAGCGGAGTTGCTTATTACGAAGGAGAAGTGTACAATGTTTTAAGGCATGGGCGAAATAACCCGCCTGTACCTCTTTTAATATTAGGAATAGAACCTTAAAGTTAAACACCGCATATACTTGCAATATTTAAAATTATATTGAAGTTTATCTAAAAACTTACCATGAAAGTTTGTGTACTCCAGCCCGATTATTCAACTACCTCGGTAGATTATAAAAACTATGACCCGCCCCGTATCTTATCTTCATTATTACCCGGTGCAACGGTTGACAATGTATTTTTAAATAAGCTTACTACTTACAGGCAATTAAAGGAACTCAAAAGTAAGGGTTATGATGTGTTTGTTAATTTGTGCGAAGGTTATTTAGAATGGGAGGTTCCATCTATTGATGTTATTCATTCACTCGATTTATTAAATCTTCCTTATACCGGTCCATCTGCTTCTTTATACGATCCTCCAAAAGAGTTGATGAAGTACGTAGCTTATACTGAAGGTGTATCAACTCCGCTATATGCATTATTAAAAAAAGGAGATAATGTGGAAGAAGCATGCAAACATCTTTCTTTCCCACTATTTGTAAAACCTGCTAAAGCCGGTGATAGTTTGGGTGTGGATGAAAAATCAAGAGTGAGCAACTTTGATGAACTAAAACAAAAGGTGGAACAAATAGCAGGCGAATATGATGAGTTGCTGGTGGAAGAATATATTGATGGAAGAGAATTTACTGTACTCATCGCTGCTAATGCCAGCAACGAAAAAGAATACACTGTTTTCAAACCAATTGAATTCATTTTTCCCGTAGGAAATAAATTCAAAACTTATGCATTAAAAACATCAGAGCTTCATCCCGAAGCAAATATTCCCTGTAACGATGCAGAGATAGAAACCAAACTACGCAATGCAGCTCAACGCATCTTCCGCAGTTTTGGAGGCGTAGGGTATGCACGAATGGATTTTAGAGTGAATGATAAAAAAGAAGTTTACTTTTTAGAAATCAATTTTACCTGTTCTGTTTTTTATACAGATGGATATGAAGGTTCTGCCGATTATATCCTCAAACATGATGGAATCGGTCAGGCCGGTTTCCTGCAACACATCATTGCCGAAGGCATAGCCCGGCACCAAAGAAAGCAGAAAAAATATAATATAAAGGGCAATGCTATTGCCGGTTTCGGTATCTACGCCAACCGGGAAATTAAAGCCAAAGAACTGATCTTCAAGGGTGAAGAGATGGCCCAGCGCATTGCTACCCGCCGCCATGTAGAGGAAACCTGGAGCCGTGAGGAAAAAGAAATTTTCCGTCACTATGCTTATCCTCTCAGTAAAGAGGTATTTTTGCTATGGGACGAGAACCCCGCGGAATGGGCTCCGCAAAATCACAGTTGTGACCCTAATACCGCCTATGATGGTTTGAATGTAGTTTCCATCAGAGATATAAAAAAAGGCGAAGAACTAACTCTTGATTACACATCCTTCCTGGATGAACATATGGAAGCCTTCGATTGCCGCTGCGGTTCTCCCAAATGCAAGGGCATTGTAGCCGGGATTCCAAAAAACTCGGTTACAAAAAGAGAGGAAGAAGCCCGTCACTTAAACAAAGTGTAAACTCAAAAGTCTTACTAACCATTATTTGCTGAAGGAAACAGTTGAACTGTTTTCTGTTGACCCATTAGTTCGGTGATTTAAAAGAATCAAAAGGAAAGGTTATGTCCAGGTTTGAAATTTTAAAAAGACTGATGACGAAGCACCGGCTGCAATTATTGCTTACGTACATCTTGTTTTCGTTGGAAATGTTAGGTTCTTTATTAAGACCTTATTTTTTGGGTGAAGCGGTGAACGATTTACTCAAAGGAAGTTATCATGGTTTAATCATCTTATCAGTAGTGCATTTTAGCTGGCTGGTGATTGGGACGATTCGTCACATGTATGATACCCGAACGTATTCAGCCATCTACACTTCTCTCGTAACAAAATTTTTGAGTCGTCGTTACCAGCAAAAAGATGTTTCCAAGCTCAGTGCACACTCTACATTGGCAAGAGAGTTTGTTGACTTTTTAGAATTTGATTTGGTATATGTGATAGAAGCCGTTTATAATATATTCGGTTCATTAGTATTGCTATATTTCTACGACAGTGCTGTTGTATTGGTTTGTTTAGCCATATTATTACCGGTAATGACGATGAGTTATTTCTATGGCAAAAAAATGCAGCGTTTAAACAGGAATAAGAATGATGAACTGGAGCAGCAGGTTGATGTTATTTCTACCGGTAATAAACTTGCTGTTAAAAAGCATTATGAAAACTTACGCAAGTGGCAAATAAGAATCTCTGACCAGGAAGCATGGAACTTTGGTGTGATGGAAATACTGGTAATGGTGGTAATTGGTATTGCATTACTCGTTACGAATACAACTTTAGGTACCGGTGTAATGGCCGGAAGTTTGATTGGTATTTATAATTACATTCTCAAATTTGTTTCGGGTTTAGATACTATACCATATACCGTACAACGACTAACTTCTTTAAATGATATTACCAGGAGAATTGAACTGGAAGCTGATGATATTCCGGAAGACAGTACACCTACTCCGGCACCGGTTCGTCCTTTATATACTAAAAAGAAACTGGAAAAGGCTATATAGTAAGGATGTTTATATAGTTATCTCAATGCGGTTTTTTCCGGGTCCAGAACTACACTTTCATAATAACCATCTCCCGTTCGTCTCGGACTATCAATTAATTCATACCCATCTGTAATAAGTTGTTCTGTTAACGCATTTACTTTTTCTTCGCTGCCAACAGAAACAGCAAAATGAATTAAGCCGGTGAATTGTTTATCAATATCATTGGCTGATTCCGGCACACCAGTCATTTGCATTAACTCCAGTCTTGGTCCATGTTCAAAAGATAGAAAATATGATTGAAATTGTTTCTTTTCATTTACGTATTTATCTCCTGCAACTGCATTAAAATATTTGCAGTAAAAAGATTTCATTTTTTCAATATCCTTTGTCCAGATGGCGAGGTGTTCGATATGCATTAGAACAAAAATAGTTTTAAATATTCAACCAATAAGTCTGCTTTTTGACTATCAAGTGAAGCGAAGTTTTTTAATCTTTTATTTCTTCATCATCTGGGAAATTGATTTTCATTTTAACTATATGTTCAACAATAACCCTTTCTATTCTGTACAAAGACATTAGGTTTGCTTCTAAATCTTTGGGAATTTCTTCATCCCCATTGAGGTATGCAAGTAGTTTCTCTTTTTTGATAAAAACGTTTTCTGCTATTTCTCCAATAGAAACAGATTTTCCTTTATGGGTTTCTATCTTTATTATTGCATCTATTGTCCTTTGTAAGGACTCTTTATTTTTTTTCCACTCATTTTATATTTAAAAACGCTGACGTAACAAAACAGAAATGTGGTTTACTTGAGAGGCTGTTTCACCAATTAAATTTAAGGTATTTTAAAAAACATAAACCCCGCTTACGGACGGGGCATACCTAAAACCAACCGGGAGAAAATTTATAGCCTGTTTAAAATTGCGTTTGAAAGCGGGAAGAGATAATGGTCATCTGTTTCTTCTGTTGAGCTTTTGTTGCTCTGCCCGCTGGTGATTGCCGTTTTCATCTTTTCTTCGTTTTTAATTCCGCTCATTGTTTTATTCCCTTCTGCCATACCATTTCCATTCATAGTTAAAGCCAGTGCCAAAATCAATGTTATTTTAACGGCGATGTTCATAAAATTTATTTACAACACAAATTTGAATAATATACCTGCCTGAGAAAAGTGTTTTCCGGCAAATGGCGGTTTTGGAGCTACGAAATGTGTAAACCGGGCAGCAAACTGTTTGTGTGAAACCTGTAAAATTCAAAAATTAGCCAGTTCGGATGTAACGGTGGTTTCAATTACATCCTACCTTTGTATAAAATTTTGGAATGAAAAAGGCATTGGTGATATTATTGATTTTGTTCAGCACTGTTTTTATAGAGGCGAATGCCCAATGCTCTATTTGTACTAAAACTGCTTCTCAATTAGGAGTAAAGCCAGCCAAAGGATTAAACTCAGCTATTATTTATTTAATGCTGACACCATTTCTAATCGGTGGAGTAATAGGCTATCGCTGGTGGAAGAGTAATCAGGCAGAAGAATAAATTTTACTTCGCCGTTACCGCATTCATCGCCTTGGGATAATCAAAAAACAAAAATTGCTTCTTTGCTTTTCTAAAGTCTTTCCATTTGCTGCAATCGGCACTTAAGGCAAAAACACCACAGGTGGGAACTTCATCTATCTTAACTTCAGTCAATTCATTTACAAAATAGGTGATGCCGGGATTGTGAGAGAAGATGGCAATGGATTCGCTGTTATTATCTGCCTGTTCAATTACGGTATAAAAAGTTACCGGGTCTGCGTGGTATAATTCTGACTTGTAAATAATTTTTTCTTCACCGTGTTTAAAAACTTCTGCAAACAGTTTAGCAGTTTTCTTAGCTCTTTTAGCAGGGCTGCTAATAAACGCCTCAACCTTAAAACTCCTGTCTTTCACCCGTTTTGCCATGGCCGGAGCATCTTTCTTTCCTCTTTCATTTAATGGTCTTTCAAAGTCAACCATCAGCGGGTCGCCCCAGCTGCTTTTAGCATGACGTACGAGTAAAACAGTTTTCATTCAGCAATTTTCTGCCAAATTATAAAAGTATAAAACAAAGGAAGCAAAAAAGTAATTCACAGTGGATAAGGAATTGTTGATGGATTTTAAAAACGGGTACTAAAATTGGCACAAAGATTTTGCCAATATATTGTTTAGTGAACAAGAATTTTAAAATTGTCTTTTTCAAATAGCTTTAATATCCTCTCACATTCTTTCCTTCCATATAATTGATAAAGGCTTTGTTCACCACATGGTTTCCTCCGGGAGTAGGGTAGTTGCCGGTAAAGTACCAGTCGCCTGTGTTGTTGGGACAAGCCTCGTGCAGTGATTCGATTGTTTGATAAATCACTTCTACCGGCACTGCAAAATCGGGCGGCGTAATTAACTGTGCAATCTTTTTTGAAATCTCTTCTGTGGTAAATGGTTTATAAATTTGTCTTACGAAGTTTTCTGTATCGAGCTGATTATCTCTTTGCAGTTGTTTGCATTTTTCATATAGCTCCTGCAAACGGTTTTCAATTCCCCGGTCTTTCATCAATGCAATTGCGGCCTGGAAAGCAACAAAATCACCCAGTTTACTCATGTCAATTCCATAACAATCAGGGTAACGTATTTGCGGGGCAGATGAAATGATAATTATTTTCTTTGGCTTAAGTCTTCCCATTGCACGGATGATACTTTCACGAAGCGTTGTTCCTCTTACTATAGAATCATCTATTACAGCTAATGTATCAACACCTGGTCTTACAGTTCCATAGGTAATGTCATACACGTGTTGCACCATATCGGCCCTGCTTACATCTTCCGTAATAAACGTACGCATCTTCACATCTTTAATAGCAATCTTTTCAATGCGGATACGACGACCAATCATCTCTGCCAGTTTCTCATCATCATAATCTTTACCCCAGCCGAGTATGCGCTGAATTTTTATTTCATTAAGATAATCTTCCACCCCTTTTTGCAAACCGAAGAAGGCAACTTCAGCTGTGTTAGGAATAAAAGAGAAGATGGTGTTACGTAAATCGTTTTCAATTGCATTTAATACCTGTTCACTTAAATTATAACCCAAACGAATTCTTTCTTTATAAATTTTTTCATCATTCCCTCTTGAAAAATAAATACGTTCAAAGCTACAGGCCCGTCTTTCTTTGGGTTCTAATATTTGTTCAACCCTGTATTCACCATTCTCATCAACTATCAATGCCTGTCCCGGCATTAATTCTTTTACTTCGTTTTCGCCTGCATTAAAGGTTGTTCTTATCGCTGCTCTTTCTGATGCTGCAACAATTACTTCATCATTGATATAATAATAAGATGGGCGAATGCCGTGTGCATCTCTTATAGTAAAACATTGACCACTTCCAATTAATCCGCCAACATGGTAACCGCCATCAAACAATGAAAATGATTTCTTCAACACGTTGGCTATATCAGGATTATTGGGTGACGCTTCTTCTTCTTTTTCCAAAAAATGATGCACCACTTCCATCATGGCAGCCAAATCGCTTTGCTTTTGAAATTCTCCCGGGTCAATATCTACTAATCCAAAAAGCTCTTCTGTATTTACTAAGTTGAAGTTTCCGGCTAATACTAAGTTTCTTCCGGGGCGAATATCTCTTTTAATAAATGGGTGACAGAACTCTATATTATTTTTTCCCTGTGTACCATAGCGAAGATGCCCTAATAATAATTCGCCCAGCATACTTACATGACCCTTTATCAAACCAGGATGCTTCATCAAATCCGGTTGATATTTTTCCAGGTCTTTTATTTCTTTTCCTAAGGATTGAAAAATGTCAGCTATGGGTTGGTTGGCACTGCTGCGCATACGGTGCATGAATGGATAGCCGGGCTCTACATTTAATTTTACTGTAGCTATACCGGCGCCGTCCTGCCCCCGGTTGTGTTGTTTTTCCATTAGCAGGTACAGCTTGTTAAGGCCATACATTACACTACCAAACTTTTGCTGGTAATAAGAGAAGGGCTTTCTAAGTCGTATAAATGCTAAACCGCATTCATGCTTTATTGCGTCACTCATGGATATTTAAAAGAAAGCGCAAAGTTATGTTGTTTAAAAATTTTATTATAAAGAAAAAGGTCACAGTTGCCCGTGACCTTTTCTTAACTATTGTTTGGTTGCATAATGCAGCCAGATATCAAGCAAATTGCATCCCTGGTAACTTTGATCAATCATGATGTAGTACGTGGGGATGTGCTGTTCAAACCACCTGGTCATATGCTTAGCCTTTTTTTCTTCTAATGCATTTTGTGCAATCCGGTTATAATCATCTTTCATATTTAACCGGTGTGGTTGTGTTTTTGATACTAAATAAACAATTCGCACTCCCTGTTTATCTCTCTCATCTTTATACGCTGTAGGCTGAGATATCTCTCCCACTTTTAATTTATCCAGCATCTGCACAATACCTTTATCCAGTTCATCAATTGTTACAAAAGATGATCCGTCTTTTCCCCGATGACGACCAGCAGTGAATTTGCTGTTATCATCTTCGCTGTATTTACCCACCGCTTCTCCAAAATCCAGTACACCGGCAACAATTTTTGAACGAACACTATCTAATCTCATGATGGCTTCATTTACTTCATCCTGTGTTACTGGTGGTATTTTTAAAATATGACGTACAGCCATATCATCACCGCTGCGGCTTATCATTTGAATAATATGATAACCAAATTGAGATTTAAATACCGGAGAAACTTGTCCTTCTTTTAATTTGTATGCCTGTAAAATAAAGTTCTTATCTACATTTCTGTCGTTACGGTTAAATTCAAAATAACCACCATTGTCTTTTGTACCAGGATCATCTGAATACAGTTTTGCCAATGTTTCAAATTTCCGGGAACCAGACTCCACTTGTTTTTTATATTCGGCCAACTGTTCCTGTGCATATTTTTCTAACTCACGGTTTGGCTTAGGATACAAAACGATTTGAGCAACTTCTAATTCACTTTCAAAATAGGGTAAACTATCTTTTGGAATTGCTTCAAAATATGCCTTTACTTCTGCAGGGGTGATCTTAATATTCTCCACAATTTTATTGCGCATCGCATCAGCCATACGCTGTTCCTTTACCGTTTGCCTGAAATCTTCTTTGATCTGATAGATCGTTCTTCCGGAAATTTCTTCCAATTTCTCTTTACCACCATATTGCTGAATAAAGTAACGGATACGTTGTTCAAGATCCTGCTCTATCTCCTCTTCACCTACAGGCACAGAGTCTTTTTCTGATTGTATTACCAGTGCTTTTCTTATCAATGCCTGTTGCATAATATAGCAATTAGCATCCGGTGGTACATCCTGGCCATTGCGTTTAGCATCATCGATACTGTTATCAATATCTGATTTTAAAATAATGCGGTCGCCTACAACCCCTACAATTTTATCGGCCAGCACTTTCTTAGGCTGTGCATAAGAAGTAATGGTCAACAAGATGAATAAACTACTGATGAAAGATTTCATACGCTGTAAATAAGCCTCAAAAATATTTTTCTCTTTTTGTTTGAAAAGGATATATGGATTGTTTTAACAAATGTTTGGATGAAGGCTGCGAGTAACGAGCTATGAGCTGCGAGAATAGGTTAAACATATATTCATTATCTCGTGGCTCAAAGCTAAACACTCATAGCTCTTCTTATAACGTTCTCTTTACTTCTTCTGTTTCAAATGCCTCAATCACGTCTCCCACTTTAATATCACTATAGTTTTTAATAGTTAATCCACACTCCATATTCGATACTACTTCCTTCGCATCATCCTTGTAGCGTTTTAATGATCCCAGTTCTGCATGTTGACCTTCGCCTTTTGGATATTCCACAATACCATCTCGAATCAGCCTGATTTTTGAGTTACGGGTTATTTTACCGTCTAATACAAAACATCCGGCAACGGTAGCTTTATCAAAACGATAAACCTCTTTTACTTCTACATTGGCAACGATCTTCTCGGTAACAGTTGGTTCAAGCATCCCTTCCATCGCACTCTTAATTTCTTCAATAGCATTATAGATGATGGAGTATAATTTAATTTCCACTCCCTCGCTTTCTGCCAGTTTATTCGCCTGTACGGAAGGACGAACGTTAAAGCCAATGATGATACCATCTGAAGCGGTTGCCAATAACACGTCGCTTTCTGTAATTTGACCTACGGCTTTATGTACTACTCTTACACCAATTTCTTCAGTAGATAATTTTTGTAATGAATCACTCAACGCTTCTACCGAGCCATCCACGTCACCTTTAATAATAAGATTGAGTTCTTTAAAGTTCCCCAACGCTAAGCGGCGCCCGATTTCATCCAGTGTAATATGTTTTTTAGCACGGATACCTTGTTCACGTAAAATTTGTGCACGACGACTTGCCACTTCTTTTGCCTCTGCTTCGTCCCCGTACACTTTAAATTTTTCACCTGCTTGTGGGGCACCATTCAAACCTAATATCAGTACCGGATCAGCTGGTCTTGCTACTTCCATGCGTTGATTTCTTTCATTGAACATTGCCTTTACTCTTCCAAAATGCTGACCACTCACCAACAGGTCGCCCACTCTTAATGAACCGTTTTGTACCAGCATGGTAGCCACATAACCACGACCTTTATCGAGTGTTGCTTCAATGATAGTTCCGCTTGCTTCTTTATCAGGATTTGCTTTCAGGTCGAGTATTTCTGCTTCCAGCAAAATCTTATCTAATAATTTATCTACGTTCAATCCTTTCTTGGCAGATAACTCCTGCGATTGATATTTACCACCCCATTCTTCCACCAGCAAATTCATTTGAGAAAGTTGCTCGTAAATTTTTTGAGGATTTGCTCCGTCTTTATCAATCTTGTTAATGGCAAATATCATTGGAACACCAGCCGCTTGTGCGTGACTGATTGCCTCCCTGGTTTGAGGCATTACTGCATCATCCGCAGCAACAACAATAACTGCAATATCTGTAACCTTGGCACCACGGGCACGCATGGCCGTAAACGCTTCGTGACCTGGCGTATCTAAGAAAGTAATTTCTTTTCCGTCTGCTAATGTTACCTGGTATGCGCCAATGTGCTGTGTAATACCACCGGCTTCACCGGCAACTACATTTGCACTGCGGATATAGTCAAGCAAAGAAGTTTTACCGTGGTCAACGTGACCCATAATGGTTACGATAGGCGAACGTGGGTGTAAATCTTCCGGTGCATCTTCTTCATCTACTTCCTCCATTTCTTCTGCATCATCTACACCAATGAATTCAACATCAAAACCAAATTCGCTTGCCACCAGCTCAATTACCTCTGCATCCAAACGCTGGTTGATAGATACCATAATACCTAAACCCATACACTTGCTGATAACATCAGCAAAGCTTACGTCCATCAAATTAGCCAGCTCACTTACTGTAACAAACTCCGTTACCTGTAGTTTGTTATCGTCCATATTTTCATGAGCCATTTGCTCAGCTGCTTCTTCTCTCTTTGCACGACGATATTTTGCTTTAATACTCTTACCACCTCTGCTTGCTCCAGCCAGCTTGGCTTGTGTTTCCTTAATCTTATCCTGTATTTCTTTTTGGTCAATTTCTTTTTCTTCACGTTTTCTGTGGTCTCCTCTATCACCACGTTTTTCAACAGTAAATCTTCCACCACCCCCTTGTCCCTGTTGAGGACGACGGTTATCACCACGACCCTGCCCGGGTCCCTGCCCTTGCCCCTGTTGTGGCGGGCCTTTTCTATCTCCGGTTCTTTGAAAACCTTCCCTTTTTTGTTCACCACCACCAGCACCTTTCTTTTCAATAGGAATACGTTTACGTTTACGTTTTTCTTTGTCAGCATCCTCTTTCTTCGGTCTGGTATCATTATCAACCGGAAGTTCAATTTTTCCTAAAATCTTAGGTCCTTCCAGTTTTTCTGCTCTTATATTTTCAATTACAATATCTTCTGATGGTTTTTCTTCTTCTGCGGGTTTCTCTGGCTCTGGTGCCGGAACTTCTTTCTTTGCTTCTTCTTTTTTCTTCTTTGGTTTTTCTGCCGGTTCTTCTTTTTTCGGTTCTTCTTTTTTCTTAACTACTTTCTTTGGTCGGGTTGATGAATCTATCGCATCTAAGTCAATCTTATCAACAACTTTAGGTCTTTCAATTTCGGGTACATCAATTTTTACCACTTCTGCTACTGGCGCCTCAACCGGTTCTTCTTTTTTTGTTTCTTTTACTACTTCAGGCGCTGGTGGAGGAGGAGCGGGGGCTGTTTCTGATTCAACTTTCTTCGTTTCCTTTTTCGCAATCACCGGTTCTTCTTCTTTCTTCTTGCGTTCTCCAATATTACCTTTTGGTATTTCAATCTGGTCGCTCTTTGCCTTGGCAGCTTTATCACTGGAAAACTCCTGTTGCAAGGCACGGTATTGCTGTTCCGTTAATTTGGAAGAATCTTTTAATTCATCTTTACCGGCAAATCCTTTTGCTATCAAATAGTCAATAAGAGTGTCTTTACCAATATTGAACTCTTTGGCAGCGCCTAATAAACGTGGTAATTTTAATTCTGACATTCAAAAATTTTATGTTATCGTATTGCTGTCGTCAGTCGTGAATCATGAGCCGTGAGCAAAATTATTCACGACTCACAAAACAGACTACGATTTTTATTCTTTTTCAAATTCTTCCTGCAACACTTTTCTTATCTCTTCAATTGTTTCTTTTTCCAAGTCGGTACGGCGTTCTAATTCTGCAACGGTTAAGTTCAAAACACTTCTTCCGGTATCGCAACCTACCCGTTTCAGTTCTTCAATAACCCATGGTTCAATTTCATCAGCAAATTCATCCAGGTCAATATCAAATTCTTCTTCTTGTCCTTCATCGTCTCTGTAAACATCAATTTCATATCCGGTGAGTTCACAGGCTAATTTAATGTTCACCCCGCGGCGGCCGATAGCTAATGAAACCTGGTCGGGTTTCAAATACACATCTGCTCTTTTATTTTCCTGGTCAATTTCCATTGAAGAAATTTTTGCAGGAGTTAATGAACGTTGTATTAATAACTGGATATTGTTGGTCCAGTTAATAACGTCAATGTTTTCGTTTTTCAATTCTCGAACGATACCATGAATACGACTTCCTTTCATACCCACACAGGCACCAACAGGGTCAATACGGTCATCGTATGATTCAACGGCCACTTTTGCTCTTTCACCCGGGTCACGAACAATCTTTTTAATTACAATTAATCCGTCAAATATTTCGGGTACCTCTATCTCCAATAATTTAGCCAGGAAGCTTGGATGTGTACGGGATAAAATAATTACCGGTGTATTGTTCTTCAATTCCACTTTCTTCACTACTGCACGGATGTTTTCTCCTTTCTTAAAGTAGTCTTGCGGAATTTGTTCTGATTTGGGAAGAATCAATTCGCTTCCATCTTCATCTAATAACAACACTTCTTTCTTCCATACCTGGTAAACTTCTGCACTGATGATTTCACCAATGCGGTCTTCATATTTTTTAACCAGTACGTTCTTTTTCAAATCACCAATACGACTGGCGAGTGTTTGCTTGGCAGCAAGGATAGCCCGGCGGCCAAAGTCCAGGATTTCTACTTCTTCATACAATTCTTCGCCCACTTCAAAATCAGGTTCTATTTTAACAGCATCCTTATATTCAATTTCAGCTAATGGGTCGTTTACGGAACCGTCTTCTACAATCATACGGCGACGAATGATTTCCAGGTCACCTTTTTCCGTGTTTACAATCACGTCAAAGTTTTCATCGGAACCATATTTTTTACGCAAAAGCGTTTTAAATACATCTTCCAGAACTTTCATTAACGTGGGGCGGTCAATATTTTCCGCATCTTTAAACTCCTGGAAACTCTCAATCAAATTGATACTTGCCATAACACAAAATTTTTAGAGCCGGCTTTGCAGCGGCGGCTGTTGTTAAAAAACTGCTTGAATTTTTGTTGTTTTTATGTGATCGAATAAGAAAGTATGGTTTATTACTTCCTTCTTTTTGTTTTTACCCTTTGTTTCTTCTACAATAAATCCATCTTCACTAACTTCTAAAAGTTTTCCTTCTTTTCGCTGTCCGTCTTTAGTTATCACTTCAACATTCCGGCCAATATTTTTTTTATACTGACGAAATAATTTCAACGGTTCATCAAGGCCTGGTGAAGAAACTTCCAGCGAAAAATCTCCATTTGGAAACAAGCCGCTTTCTTCCATTTTTTTATACAAGGCCCTGTTTACACTAATGCATTTTTCAATAGAAATGCCGCTGTCTGCATCTATAAACACTTTTACATTGTTGGTAGGTTTTACTCTTATTTCCACCAAAAACATATCTGGATGAGGGCCGATGATATCGCCCAACATATTCTCTACTGTGCTGATTAATGTCTCGTTCGTCATACCCGGGAAAAGAAGAAGGGAACGCTTCCGTTCCCTTCCATTGATTCATTATCCGCCGCAAATGTACGGAAGGAAAGCTATACGTCACAAATTTTTCTCATAGTTTTCAATGCCTGAAATCAGCAATTAAACAGTGATGAATAGCTAAATTTATATTCTAAACCGTTTTTTATGAGTAAAGCTGAAGATTTTGGCGAATTTATAAGCGAAAACAAGGATATACTGAAGGACTATTTTGAAACCAGGATGGAGGTGTACCGGCTACAGGTTATAAAGACTTTTTCTAAAACGGCCGGGCTATTGCTGTGGACCATTATTTCCATCTTCCTCTTGTTCCTGGTCATCATTTTTATAGGAATTGTGCTGGGATTTTGGTTTTCTGGTATGTTTAACAGCAATGTACTTGGTTTTGGATTAACCACTCTTATAATGATAGTAGTAATTGCTCTGATTGCTATTTTCAGGCGACAACTTTTTATAAATCCTATCATCAGGGGAATCATCAGCCATAGCCAGACTGAACAGGAAAACGATTATGAACCTAATTTATAATGCCATGAAATCATCCCGCATACATAACCTCGACAGTTTAGAAAAAGAAATCTACCGGCTTAAGCTGCACAGCAAAAAACTGGAAGATAAGATGGATGACAACTTTACTCATCTTAAAGAAAATTATGGCCGCATGGCCCGCAACAGTGTTTTCGGAAAAAAGGAGGGTTTAAAAGATGCTTTGGGGGCCGGTATATCGGGTGCCTTTTTCAGAAACGAAAGACTACAACAGGCCATCGATAAAATTGTGAGTCATTTAGTAGAGAAGGCTACGGATGGGTTGGATAACCTGATTGACAAACTGTTTAAGAAGGAATAAAATACCATTTACCGATTTTAACAGCCGGAATATTTGTTTATTAATAGTTTTGTTAGATGAAAATCGTTTTACTTATTCTTGGCATTTACATTTTATACCGGTTCATCTTTGGTTTTGTGTTACCGGTTGTTGGTGCCACCAGGCAAATGAGGCGTCAGATGAATGCATTTAGAGAACAGCATGATCAAATGTTTCAGCAACAAACAGACAATACATCTGCTAATACCAATAATAATCACAAAGCACCATCTGAAGATTATTTGGATTTTGAAGAGGTTAAATAATCTCTCTAAAATAATGCACCTTACTTCACTGATTTTTTTATCTTTGCGGCCTGCTAAAAAGGGATTGTCCTTTTACAACAGGTTCTTTAATTTATTTAATTCAAAATATTTCTTCCCCGGAAGAAGGATCCTTAGCTCAGACGGTTAGAGCACCTGACTCATAATCAGGGGGTCGTTGGTTCGATCCCAACAGGATCCACAAAATAAAAGGCCTGTAGTAACGATCTGCAGGCCATTTTTTTACAAGTAGCTTTAACCTTTCATTAACCGGGTTGCCGTTACTTTTGTCAATCATTCTAATTGTATGAAGAAAATTATTTTAAGTGTTGTTTTACTTGCAGGTTTTTTTATCAGTAACGCACAGGAGTCACCTGCACCTAAAAAGAAAAAGAGCTGGGCCGGATTGGATTTATCTTCCAAAGATCATTTGATGATTCAATATGGTGTACATAGCTGGATGCAAAGACCAGACAGCATCAACACCAATGGTTTTTCAAGGAGCTTTAACATGTATTTCATGTATGATATGCCTTTTAAAACCAATCCTCAATTTAGTGTAGGTGTGGGTGTGGGCGTGGGTTCAGACAATTTGTTTTTCAAAAAAACCAATGTTGATTTAAAAAGTAATGATGCATTGCATTTTACAAAAGACACTATAACCAATTATAAAAAATTCAAACTTACCACAGCCTATCTAGAAGTACCAGTTGAGCTTCGCTTTACACAGGACCCGGCAAACCCAAATAAAAGCCTGAAAGCTGCATTGGGAGTAACAATTGGAACAATGGTAAATGCTCATACCAAAGCCAAAGTTACAAGAGATGCCAATAATCAGGGTGGCTATATTAATAAAATAAATGACCGTAATCACTTTAATAACCTTCGCTTTGCTGCCACTGCAAGGGTTGGGCTTGGATTATTTTCTTTATATGCTTCTTACCAGTTAAACCAGTTTATTAAAGATGGAGCCGGACCGGCAGACGTTAAACCAATGACCATTGGTATAACAATCAGTGGGCTTTAATTTTTTAAGATATCATAACGAAGTCCTGCCAATGGCGGGACTTTTCTTTTTATAAAACTACCTTTGCCAGTAAATTTTAATTTGTTTGATAGAAAAGAAAAATAAAATAGAAAAAGAAGAACGGGCTGTATTGGTAGGATTGATTTATAACAACCAATCTGAAGCACAAATACAGGAGTACCTGGATGAATTAGCTTTCCTGGCTGAAACTGCCGGTGCCTTTGCTGTAAAAAAATTCATTCAAAAACTATCACACCCAGATAGCAAAACTTTTGTAGGCAAAGGAAAGCTGGAAGAAATAAAAGAATATATACAGGGAAGAAATATCACACTGGTAATATTTGACGATGAATTAACAGGTTCCCAAATATCTAATATTGAAAAGGCGTTGGATGTAAAGACCATTGATCGATCAGACTTGATATTAGACATATTTGCTCATAGAGCTAAAACAGCACAGGCAAAAGCACAGGTTGAATTAGCACAGTATCAATATTTGTTACCAAGATTAAAAGGTATGTGGAAGCACCTTGAGCGTTTGGGTGGTGGTATTGGTACAAGAGGCCCGGGAGAAACAGAAATAGAAACAGACCGTCGTATTGTAAAAGATAAAATTTCATTACTAAGAAAAAGATTGGCCGAAATAGATAAGCAATCTTTTACGCAAAGAAAAGATAGGGGGGAATTTATACGTATTGCCCTGGTTGGTTATACCAATGTTGGTAAATCAACCATTATGAATTTGCTTAGTAAGAGCAATGTATTTGCCGAAAACAAATTGTTCGCCACATTAGACACAACAACCAGAAAAGTAGTGTTTGATACAACTCCTTTTTTATTAAGTGATACTGTTGGTTTTATTCGCAAGCTTCCTCATCATTTGGTTGAAAGTTTTAAAAGCACCTTAGATGAAGTAAGAGAAAGTGATATTCTTTTACATGTAGTGGATATTTCCCATTCTCAATATGAAGACCAAATTGCAGTTGTGAATAATACGTTGAGAGAATTGGGTGCTGCAGAGAAACCGGTGATTACAATTTTCAACAAAATGGATTTATATGAAAAAGGCACTTTTGATGAATGGCTGGAGGATGAAGTGAAACAACAAATTCTAACTGATTTAAAAGAACGGTGGGAAAGAGAAACTAATGGCAATTGTGTGTTTGTTTCTGCTATTGAAAAGAAAAACATTGAAGAATTAAGAACTACCATTCTTAACAAAGTAAAAGAGCTTTACCAGATTCGCTATCCTTACAAAACTGAATATTTTTATTAATGAGTGAAAAGCAATTCAACTGGTACAAATTAGCTGACAACATTAATGAAATTCCGTTTCAGGAAAATAAATTAGCCGAAGTTATTGTTGATGGAAAAACAATTTGCCTTGTAAAAAGGGAAGATCAAATTTTTGCCTGCACTCAAAAATGTCCTCATGCAGGAGGGCATTTGGTTGAAGGGTTTATTGATATTCATGGAAGTATTGTTTGTCCATTACATCGCTACCGGTTTAATCCTGAGACAGGGAGAAATATAAGTGGTGAAGGTTATTTTCTTAAGACCTATAAAGTTGAATTAAGAGAAGATGGGGTGTACATTGGTTTTGAAAAAAGTAAAGGGCTTTTTGGCTGGTAATCTTTTACATTATTTTCTGTGAACAGTTTGTTGAAAACGATTTTTCCCTATTTTTGCACCCCCATCCATAAAATGGGTACACTCCTCAGTAGCTCAGTTGGTTAGAGCATCTGACTGTTAATCAGAGGGTCACTGGTTCAAGTCCAGTCTGAGGAGCAAAACCCCCGGAATTATTTCGGGGGTTTTGTTTTTAAACGTGTCATTTTAAAGTATATCAGCATTTGATTAAACAACTTCTGTGTTTGATTCATATTATGTTTCTGTTTGATGTAATAAATTAGTTTTCATCAAAAAAAACTTTGATTATAATAGTTTATCTTTAAGCTGTAGTTATGTAATTCGCTAACTGGTTTTAACTAATTCTATGGAAAAAATAAACATCTTAATCGCAGATGATCATAAGCTCATACGTGATACCTGGAGTTATATCCTCAACAACGATAGCAGATTCACCGTTACAGATCAGTGTGCTTCAGGAGAAGAGGCCGTAGTAATCGCAAAAGAAAAAAGACCTGATATTGTTTTAATGGATATTAATATGTCGGAAATGAATGGTCTTGATGCTACAGAGCAAATTCGCAAATATGCCCCTACAACTAAAATTTTAGCAGTTTCAATGCATAATCAACCTCTTTATGTAAAAAAGATCATGAAGATGGGAGCCAGAGGCTACATTACTAAAAATTCTTCTGTTAATGAACTGCTGACTGCCATTGTAGAAGTTTATTCAGGTAATAAGTATATCTGCGATGAAATGAAACAAATTCTTTCTGATCAGGCATTGGTGGAAAATGAAAAGCAGGGTTTAAACGCATTATCAGAAAGAGAGATTGAAATAATTCAACTTATTAAAAACGGTCTTTCATCTAAAGAAATTGCTGCTCAATTGGAAATCTCTTTAAAAACAGTAGAAGTTCACCGGCATAATATTTTAAAGAAGTTAAACTTGAAAAATACAGCTGCATTGGTGAATTTCATCAATACTTCCGGTGCAGGGATTTAAGCATCATCTTCCCATATAAACCATTAATATTTGTATATCGCTTGGATTAACTCCTGAGATTCGGGAGGCTTGTCCTAATGTTTGCGGACGAATGCGTTTAAATTTTTGACGGGCTTCATTAGAAAGTGCAGAAAGTTTATCATAATTAAATGTATCTGGTATTGCCAGGTCTTCTAATTGATTCATTCGTTTTACTAATTCTTTCTCCTTTTTAATGTAAACATCATATTTTAATTGAATTTCTGCTTGCATTAATTGATCCTCGTCACATGAACCAAGTTTGTCTTTTAACCCATCAACCGCATTTACCATTGCTATTAAATCAATTGCAGGTCTAAGCAATATTTGTACAGCTTTTTGTTTTTGAGATAATGGCGTGTCTCCTATTGAGCTTAACCAATCATTTATTTCTGTGGGTTCAATACTTATTTGTGAAAGGATGTTTTTAATATTAGAAACCCCATTTTTTTTTGCAATTGTTTTTTCTATTCTTTCTTTCGAAGCCAAACCCATACGATAACTTAATTCTGTTAACCGTAAATCGGCATTATCTTGTCTTAATAATGTCCTGAACTCTGCCCGGCTTGTAAACATTCTGTATGGCTCCTCTGTTCCTTTACTAATTAAATCGTCGATCAATACACCAATATAAGCCTCGCTTCTTTTTAAAATAAATGGCTCCTGATTGTTGATTTTTAAATGAGCATTTATTCCTGCCATTAAGCCCTGGCAAGCCGCCTCTTCGTAACCAGTTGTGCCGTTTATTTGACCTGCAAAGAAAAGATTGTGGATTTGTTTTGTTTCCAGTGAATATTTTAGCTGTGTTGGGGGAAAATAATCATACTCAATAGCATATCCTGGTCTGAAGAAGCGACAGTCTTCGAAACCGGGAACAATACGAAGTGCTTCGTATTGAACTTCCTCTGGTAATGAAGTAGAAAATCCGTTTACGTAAATCTCAACCGTGTTCCAGCCCTCAGGTTCTACAAATAATTGGTGCCTGTCCCTCTCGGCAAACCGGTTTATTTTATCTTCAATACTTGGGCAGTACCTTGGACCGATACCCTGAATACGACCCTGGTACATTGGGCTTCTGTCAAAACCAGTTTTTAAGATATCATGAACATCTTTGTTAGTATACGTAATCCAACAACTTCTTTGATTTTGAGCTGACGGTTTTGTAGTTTCTATGTAAGAAAAGCCAGTAATTTCCTCATCTCCTTTTTGCTCCTCCATTTTTGAATAATCAAGGCTTCTTCCGTCAATCCTCGGGGGAGTTCCAGTCTTTAAACGACTACTCTCAAATCCCAAATCAATTAACTGCTCTGTTATCCCAGTTGCAGCCTTCTCTGCTACTCTCCCGCCCCCAAATCTCCTCTCCCCAATGTGTATTACCCCGTTAAGAAATGTGCCGTTTGTAAGAACTACCGCCTTGGCCGATATTTCATGGCCAAGCCCTGTTATTACGCCAACACAATTATCACTATCTACCAATAACCCCTTTACCATATCCTGGTAAAACTCAAGGTTTGGGGTGTTTTCCAGCATTTCTCTCCACTTGGCAGAGAAAAGCATCCGGTCATTTTGGGTACGTGGACTCCACATGGCGGGACCTTTAGAACGGTTAAGCATTCTAAATTGAATCATGCTTTCGTCGCTTACAATACCCGAATACCCTCCCAAAGCATCGATTTCTCTAACAATTTGACCTTTTGCTATGCCTCCCATCGCAGGGTTACAGCTCATTTGTGCAATTGTTTGCATATTCATGGTAACTAAAAGCACCTTTGAACCCATATTTGCGGCGGCGGCGGCGGCTTCGCAGCCTGCGTGCCCAGCTCCTACCACTATTATATCGTATTCCTTAAACATTGAGCCGCAAAATTAACCACTAAAAACGACTGTAAAAGTTGTGTTTCACATGAAACTCTATTTATGTGTTCCACGTGAAAAAGTATATTCGAACGAGTTAATATAATGCGATTCCTTTTGCCTCATCAATTCTTTATCCCGCTTTGATTTATCCTTATAGCCGCATAAGTGTAAGGCTCCATGTATAATTACCCTAATTAGTTCGGTTTGATAATTCTGATTTAGGTTGTGAGCATTTTCCCTAACTCTATCAACGCTTATGTAGATATCTGAAATAACGGGCTTAGCCTTATCATTCAATTCAAATGTGATAATATCCGTATAGCAATCATGACTAAGATATTTCTGGTTAATCTTGAGCAGATATTCGTCTGAACAAAAAATGTAATTAATGGTCTTAAGCCTTTTACCTTCTTGACTAAAAATTTCAGGCAAAAACCTCTTCAGAATTCGAACCTGTTTTGGTTTTCTTTTCTCGACCAAATAGTTAAATGTTACTAAGCCCATATATTAAAAGACAAAAATCAGGAACATATCAATATCACTCAATTACATTTGCGTTCTGATGGAAAAACTATCTAAAATTGGGGTTGGAGAGACGGTAATAATCCATTCATTCGAAAGCGACGATATTTTCTTAAAACTTATGGAAATGGGCTGCGTCCCTGGGGAAAAAATTATTGTGGAACAGATTGCTCCAATGAGGGATCCGATATCTATTCTGATAGCTGGTTATAAACTAAGTCTTCGTCTGGAAGAAGCTGAGAAAATTTGGGTTGAACGGAAATAAATAATTGATATTCAATAATATGAAAGTTGCTCTCTACTTTGGTTCTTTTAACCCAATTCATCATGGTCATCTTATTATAGCAAATCACATTGTTGAAAATACAGACACAGATCAGGTGTGGTTTGTTGTTTCCCCCCAAAATCCATTTAAACAATCGTCTGCCTTATTAAATGAATACCAAAGATTACATCTCATAAATATAGCAATTGACGGTGAACAAAAATTAAAAGCAAGCAACATTGAATTCAATTTACCAAAACCCTCTTACACGGTTAATACACTCGCATATTTAAAAGAGAAATACCCCGAAACTCTGTTTGTTGTTCTCATGGGAAGCGATAGTTTTCAAAATATTTCCAAATGGAAAAACGCTGACGTTATTCTTAAAAATTACCCCCTTTATGTCTACCGGCGTCCTGGTTTTGAAATAACAGAAACCCTCAACACCTCGGTTACCATAGTAGAAGCTCCTTTGCTTCAAATTTCGGCTACTCATATACGTGAGTTAGTTAAGGCGGGGAAATCCATACGTTATCTTGTTCCTGACACTGTAATGGACGAAATAATAAAAGGCGGATATTATAAGTAATTAAAACAGCCATCCCAGCAGCAAACAACACAAAACAATCAGTGGTGGAGGAAAGCGAGTTAATATCAATAATCCAAAAGTTGATAATATAACTCCGATATTAATATAATTATTTATGGAAAACCCTTCAATGGAAATATCTTTTAACAGATAGAAAAAGGAGGCCACCATTATTCCAACTACCACTGCATTAATCCCTTCAAGAGCCCGATATATTACAACATATTTCTTTAGGTTATTCCATATAGGATAAAAAAATAAAACCAATAAAGCACTAGGCAAAAACATACCAACGGCACCTATTATACACCCTATCAACTGCATGTTTTTCCCTTCATTTCTCAAAGCCATTCCACCAGTAAAAGAGGAAATAGAAAACACAGGACCAGGCATAGCCCTTACAATTCCCGCCCCGGTTAAAAAATCATCTTTGTCAATTTTTATAACATCCCTGTTCTTTTCCAGCACTCTTTTGCTTTCTGGTCTAACAACATATTGCTCATACATAATCGGCATTAAAACATCGCCGCCACCAAACACTATGCTTCCAAAACGGTAAAAGTTTTCGAAAAGGTTAAATGCTTTGCGGCTCTCCCAATTTTCTTTTCTCGCTGTTTCACTCAAAAAACCAGCTACTATAAACAACACCAAAAACATCCAGATGTTATTCCACTTAATTTTTTTAGGCTTTACTTCATGATCTGGAATCCTTTTATTGCTAAAGTTGGTTACAATGCCCCCTAAAACAATAAGACCCGGAAATATCCATGGTGTTGAAAATAAAAAGTAGGTAGACAGAGCCGCAACAACTAAAATGACCCTTGTAATTGTATTCTTAATTGATATTTTAAAAGCATTGTAAGCAGCATAAGCCAAAAAACCTACTACCATCGGTTGCAAGTATTTAAAAATATCATTTCTCAATGCGTTTTTATCAATATAATGGAGAAGAAAAGAGAGGGCACCCATTAAAATACAAGCCGGAAGTATCCAAATGAGTAAAGTTAAAACCGCTAATGGTACACCGCCTCTTTTATACCCAATTAATGTTACTGTTTGTGTTGATGATGGTCCCGGCAAAAGATTACAAAAAGCATTAAACTCCATTAGCTCTTCTGTGGTTACATCCCTTCTTTTCTCCACGAAAATTTTAATCATCATTCCTAAATGCCCTTGTGGCCCACCGAAAGCGGTTATGCTATATAAAAATACAGTCCGTAGAAATGGTATATGCCGAAGTAATGTCAGATTACAATCGTTTGAGTATAGAGATAAATATAAATGCTTTTTGCGGCTGAAAAAAAAGAATTAGCCATTGGGCATACATTAGTAGGCTTTCTTGCTAAATCCACCTCATATAGCTTAATTTTGATATTGAACTATGTTATTACTCACAAGAAATTACCGTTACTTATTCTTTACCCTGATTCTATTTTATTTTAGTTCCTGCACCCCATCCTATTATAAGTTTTCTAAAACTTATAAAACGAATATACCCGGAGACCGGCCCGATTATTCCAATCTTTATTATTGGGCTGCTCATCCTGGTAAAAAAGATCCGGGCGATAGTGTTCCTTCTCCCTTAAAAAACGAAGTAATAGATACATCCGTTGATGTGTTTTTTATTCATCCAACAACCTATATGCAAAAAGATTTCCCCGAGGGGCAAAACAATGCTGATATCAATGACGCAGAATTAAATGCAAAGACAGATTATACTTCTATTCTTTACCAGGCAAGTGTATTTAATTCTTCCGCAAGAATATTCGCCCCACGGTACAGACAAGCCCATATCTCTGCCTTTTTTGATATGAACAAAGAAGAGGCTGCTAAAGTTTTCGATACTGCTTATGCTGATATTAAATCAGCCTTTGAATATTACCTGCAACATTATAATAACGGGCGACCAATTATCATTGCTTCACACAGTCAGGGTACATTGCATACGGGCCGACTATTAAAAGAATTTTTCGAACGCAAGGCATTACAAAACCAACTAGTCATCGCCTATCTCATAGGCATGCCAGTTTCCAAAGATTATTTTACACAACTTCAACCATGTAAAGATTCAACTTCTACCGGCTGTTTTGTTAGCTGGCGAACTCTAAAAAAAGGATATGTTCCTTTTTATGTTAAAAAAGAAACAACACCTTCTTTTGTAACAAATCCTTTGACCTGGACATCAGACACAGTATATGCCAGCAAGCAATTAAATAAAGCGGCTATACTGTGGAGGTTTAACAAACTACTTCCGCAAGCAACTAGTGCTCAAATTCATGAAAACGTTTTGTGGATATCAAAACCAAAAATTCCGTTTGGTTTTTTAGTTAACATTAAAAACTTTCATCCGGGAGATATTAACCTGTTTTATATGAATATCCGGCAAAATGTAAAAACAAGAATTCACTCATATTTGTCATCGGCTCATCAGTAATAACTATCATTTTCCCCACTGACCCGCCTCATAAAAAAGTTGTACAGTTCTTGATAGCTTGTGTTATTAAACAGAGGTTATGAAAAAGATTATTGCCTGTACAGACTTTTCTAACAATGCAAAAGTCGCAGTTGATTATGCTTTTGCCTTAGCTCAATACTATAAAGCTGAACTTGTTTTAATACACAGTTACCTGGTACCTGTGCCGGTTTCAGAAGTTCCACCATCCACAGAAATGTTTGAACAGGCAAAGCAAACAGCCGAAGAATATATCAACAAGCTAAAAGAAGAGTTGCAATTAAAGAATATAGCAGTTGTTCCAATAACAATATATATTGAAAACGAAAACCTGTTATTATGCCTCCAAGAATACTGTAAGAAAAATAATCCCGACCTGGTAGTTCTTGGAACCCGTGGTCAGAGAGACATAGTTGATGTGCTGGTTGGAAGTAATACCATGAAACTTATCAATCATCTAACTTATCCTTTATTTGTTGTTCCGGCTTGTGCAAAATTTAACCCATTTAAGAAAATCGGTTTTGCCTGTGACTTTGAAAAAGTAGTGGAAACAACTCCGGTTGATTTGATAAAAGAATTGGTAGAAGATTTTAATGCTGAACTCTTTGTTTTGAATGTAGATTACCAGAATAAACATTTCACTGCTGAAACACCGGAAGAAAGCATGTTGCTTGACCATTTGTTATTCAAACTAAAACCACGTTATCAATTCCTGGAAGGAAAAGATATGCCCTCAACTATCGATGAGTTTGCGCAAAAGAACGGATTGGATTTACTAATCACTATCCCCAAAACTCATGTTTTTTTTGAACGCTTCTTTAAAGGAACACATACCCGTCAATTAATTTATCATACACACATTCCTTTGTTGTGTGTACATGAAAAATAATTATTTGATGTTATAAGAAGTTAATGTTACTGTTCCTGCATAAGTATATGGTGCGGAAAGAGGAATGGCCACAGACAAATCTGTTGAACTATAAATAAGACCGATATTATTAGCGAAATAATAATGAATATCTGCTTTATTATTTGTCAGCTTAAATCCTAATGCGTAAAAGGTGGGATTAATTTTTATATGTGTTACATCAGTATATGTTTTTCCACCCGCTAAATAGCTGATGCTTTTTTCCACCACCACACACTCTAATTCAGCGGTTCCATTTACACCATTGATGGTTGCATTTTTAGTTTGCTTCCAGTTAGCATTAACAGCAAGGTTATCTTTTATATACAACAATTCAATGGCCTGGTTAATGGCTGCATAAAAAGAGTAATGGTAATAATCGCTGCTCACCTTACCAAAATATTCATTAGGACCACCGGAATTTGTAAATACTTTATAGCTATTAGAGTTGATGGTAGTATCCTTACTGGTTGCTGTTAGCGTATAATTAGAAGATGTTCCGTTGCTAACCGTTGCATACGTCCAGGTGGAACCAGCAGTGGTTGGTTGAAAATTTTGAGGAGTATTATTACCGGTATCTTTATTCTTCTTTTTACAGGAATAAGATAACATCAGCGTTATTGCTAAGAGAAAAGCGTAAAAAATGTTTTTCATAATTGTGGTTTAGGATTTAAGAGGTAAAAACCCAGTCAAATGCTGCCTAAAACTCAGCACTCTTGGGTGTTCTAGGAAACGCTATAACATCCCTGATATTGCCCATTCCGGTCACAAATTGCACCATCCGCTCAAAACCAAGTCCAAAGCCGGCGTGAGGAACAGAGCCAAAACGACGGGTATCCAAATACCACCATAATTCTGCGGCCGGAATATGCATCTGCATCATTCTTTCTTCTAATTTTTCTAATCGCTCTTCTCTCTGAGAACCGCCCACAATTTCACCAATTCCAGGAGCAAGAATATCCATGGCAGCCACTGTTTTACCATCCTCATTCTGACGCATGTAAAACGCCTTAATGTCTTTTGGATAGTTGGTTACAATTACCGGCTTCTTAAAATGTTTTTCTACCAGATAGCGTTCATGTTCGCTCTGCATATCAATTCCCCATTTAACATCGTATTGAAATTTCTTTTTCTTGTATGCTGGTGAGTTAATTAAAATATCAATCGCTTCTGTATAAGTGATGCGTTCAAAATTGTTATTGAGAACAAACTCCAGCTTCTCCATCAATCCCATTTCGCTGCGTTTGTCCTGCGGTAATTGTTTTTCTTCATCTGCTAAACGTTGTGCTAAGAATTCCAAATCTTCTTTGTTATTATCAATTGCATGTTTGATAATATACTTGATGAATTCTTCAGCAAGATTCATGTTATCTTCCAGATCATGAAAAGCCATTTCCGGTTCTATCATCCAGAACTCAGCAAGATGTCTTGTAGTATTAGAATTTTCTGCACGAAAGGTTGGACCAAAAGTATAAATATCACTAAAGGCCATGGCGCCTAATTCACCTTCTAATTGTCCGCTTACTGTTAAGTTAGTTGCTCTGCCGAAAAAGTCTTCTTTATAGTTGATGCTTCCATCTTCATTACGTGGTGGATTATCAAACGGCAATGTGGTTACTCTAAACATTTCACCAGCACCTTCGGCGTCACTGGCAGTGATAATAGGTGTGTGCAGGTAAACAAATCCTTTTTCATTAAAGAATTTATGAACAGCAAATGCCAGTGTGTGGCGAACACGAAATACTGCACTAAAGGTATTTGTACGAAAACGCAAGTGTGCAATCTCTCTTAAGAATTCAAGACTATGTTTTTTAGGCTGTAAAGGAAATTTCTCTGCATCACTATCACCCAGCACCTCTATTGATTGAGCTACCAAGTCCATCTTCTGTCCTTTACCAAGTGAGGGCACAACAGTTCCTTTTATTTTTAATGAAGCACCTGTAGTAATTCTTTTGAGCAGTTCTTCATCAAACTTACCCAGTTCGGCCACCACCTGCAGGTTATTACCGGTACTACCATCGTTTAAAGCAATAAACTGGTTATTACGAAAAGTACGCACCCATCCCATTACTGTTACTTCCAGGTTTTGTGGCTCCTGTGCCAGCAGTGTCTTAATCTTCACTCTTGTGTTGAACATAGCTCAATTTTTGGAGCGGCAAAGATAGCTAATGAAAACAGAGGATAAAAGAAGCGATTACAATTATTTTATACCTTTAAAATATGAAGGCTGTAACCTATTTTATTAATGAAAAAACAAAAGACAGAATTATTCAAATAAATATCAGTCGAATTTCCAAAAGCAAGAAGGCATTTGATGAGTTAAAGGCTACAATGATTAATAATGCAAAAAGTAGTAAACAAAAAGAAAAAAATAATTAATTCAAGTTTCCTGTTTTAAACAATTGTTTTGATTTGATAAGCCATGATAAAGAGCAAAATCTTCAATAGAAACCCATTTAATGTAACTGCATGAATAGAATGCGGTGTCATTTCCACAATTTCACTGATGGT
>JACQDV010000001.1 GCA_016200915.1 Sphingobacteriales bacterium | reverse complement strand
CGAAATTCTACAGATTTTGAGCATCTCCATTTTTGAAAAAATGCCCATAAATCAACTGTTTCAGCAAACTCAATTACAATATTTCAAAGAACAAAATCATAACCAATTGAATATGTTTGACTAATAACGCAACGCTAATGCGTTCGTTTAATAATCTTTATAAGAGAAAAGGGCATTTATCTGAAACACCATTTAAGCGTATTGTGGTTAACGACGACAAACATTTCACCCAATTGGTAATTTATATTCATGCTAATCCCCTTAAGCATGGATTTGTAAAAGAGTTTACTTTATATGATTGGTCATCCTATCAGGTAATTTTAAATACAGGACCTGTATTTATTCAACGAGATTATGTGCTTGACTGGTTTGGAGGCAGGGAAAGGTTTATTGAAACACATATTAGTCAATCTCAATTTTATTATGGGCATGAATTGGATGGGGAGTAATGACCACTTAATCAGTACGCAGATTACAGCATATTTACCAACCGACACCCCTGTCCTTACGCACAGAGTGAACCACTCTAAGGAGTGGCTCACTCTGCTTCGCTTCATTTATTATTTTCGCAGTATGAAAAAAATCTTTTTTTTATCAGCTATTCTTTTTATTAGTTGTAGTTCATCAGATAATAAAAATATTGTCTTAAAAAGAACTTTCGTCAATAAAAACCCCGTAAAAGAATATTCAGAAAAAGTACCAGATTCATTAAACGACTGGTATTATAAAGTACAGCTGTTTGAAACAGATTCTACTTTCAACTACCTGGTAAAAATGCAGTACAAAGAAGTTACGGGTGAACAAATCATTCACATTCCTAATCTTGGCTACGAACCAAAGCCAGAGCTAAAGAAAGGTTATTATGACAAAACAGTAATGGTTGGCTTTCTTGATGATAAAGGGAAGTTCATGGATTATAAAATGGTATATGTAGTGGATGGACAATTAGGGATCCGCAGTGTGAAGCGTTATACTGTGAATGATAAAGATTGATTAAGGAGATTTTTTTCTGAAACGGATAACGGCACTGCTTCCTTCAGTGCTGGTTAATACAGCTTCATACCGCTGATTGTTTACAATCGCCAGCATATAAGAAGTGTTAGGAGGAATAGCACCTAAGTTTTCAGCAACCATTGCCAACTCATTATTATCGTTTAAATCTTTTACGGCTAATTTAATAGTATAAGGCTGATCGGTGAGTTTGATATGTTCAAATATGAGTCTATCATTCAGGAATAAAGAAATGGAATCACCGTCTATTTCCGCATTATCATAAAAGCGTAATTCAACACTATCTCCCACCAAAGGAATTTCCGTAGTTATTTTCTTTTCCCTTTTTAGAAATTTTTCTTCAATCGTTAAAACTGGAACCGTATCTTTTTTAACCGGTGCAATAACTATTGGTTCTTTTTTGGTGATAGCTTCTTTTTTAGGAGCAGAGGGAGCAGTTTTTATCACCGGCTTTTTTTCTTCAACAGGTTTGTTGATCGTTACCGGTTGCTCCACTTCTTTTTCAGAAACACTGGCAGTAGCAATATTGCATACACTGTCAATAATGTAAGGATCATTAGCTCCGTAGGTGTAGTTATCAATCAGCCAATCCCATTCATCTTTAAAATTGCTGCCATCTGTTTTGTCTAAGTGTAGCGTAAACTCTTTATCATCTTCTTTCTTTTTGGCTGTTCCATCCAGCATCATCTTTCCTCCGCCAGGGCAATTGAAGTCAGCCTCATTTATCATAGCATCGTCATTAGGTGCCAGTAATTTATTATTGGTGGAATATTCAATCATCTCTTCATCCCACCAAACTACCGTACTGTTATCTGAATTAAAATATCCTTTTACTTTAAAGCGATAGTAATTGTTGGAAGAGGCATAATAGTAAGATGTACCGGTAAGACTATCGCCTTTTTGCACCAGTTTAAGCTCTAATTTATACTGCGACTTTAATAAACTGCCATTTCCGGAAATTTTTCCTTTCCATACACCGGTTATCATCTGGGCATTACAAAAACTACTAAATAATAGTGCTGAAATGAGCAGTACAGAGGCGTTTCTTGTTATCGGCATAGTCAGTAGATGGTAGGATAACGGGTACGGATGCATATTATTTTGACTGTTGAAAAAATTAAGAACCTGCTAACAAAAACAACTTGTCGTATTAATTTTTAAATTCATTCTATGATTAGCCTTCGGCCAGTAGAAGAAAAGGATACCATATTTATAGAAACTGTTTATCGTTCAACCAGGGAAGCAGAACTTTCTTTAACGAATTGGACAGAGCAGCAGAAGCAGGCCTTTATCATTATGCAATCCATGGCGCAACTGGCTGATTATAAAAAAAATTGCCCTGGCGCTGTTTACCAAATCATCGTTTATGATAAAAAAGATGCAGGCAGATTATATACATGGGAAACAGTAAGTGAAATAAGAATTATGGATATTAGTGTATTACCTAGGTTTCAGAAAAAAGGAATTGGAACACACCTGATGAAAGAGCTAATTAAAAAGTCAGGCAAACGAAATAAAAAATTATCACTTCATGTGGAGCAGAACAATCCTGCATTAAAGTGGTATGAACGATTGGGATTTGTTTATATAAAAAATAATGGCCGGCATCATTATATGGAGAGGATGCCGGCCGGTAATGCTTTTTAAATGGAATGATTATGCAGTGAAGTTGATATTTTTCTTCCTGCCCAGTTCATCAAAATCTATTTCAATTTTCCCATAACCTGTCGTTTGTCCGCTGGAAGCATGAATAATAACTTCACTATTCTTGCTGTTTAAAACAATAATGGGGTGCTGGTGAAAATTTTCGGGGTGACCTCCAATAATAATGTCAAGGTCGGCTGAGTGTTTTGCCAGCGTAATATCGTCAGGAGTATTATTGTTTTTATAACCTAACCGGGATAAACATATCACTACTGAACATTTTTTTTCTTTCTTTAAATAAGCAGCTAACCGGTTTACTTTTTCAATGGCATTATTTTCACCTGTATCAATGGTAACAACACCTGTCCTTATGTTGCCTTTATTAATGATTTGATATTGATCTTTGGTAAATGAAACTGTACTGTCTTCTGCAAGAAAGGCATCATACGTTAATGAGGCAGTTTCGTTATGATGAGCTGCTTTTAAAAGAATGGTGTTGACGTGTTTAATTTTAATTTCTTCAACGTACTTAATAACATGGGCATCATTAAATGAATCAAGGTTGGTGGTATGTAAAAAGAATAGTTTATTATTACGAATACCTGTTAAAGAAAAAAAGGAAGATTCACCGGCAAAAGTTTTTAATGGCTTTAATAAAAACATGGCCGTAGTAGCTAACGAACTTTGTACCAAAAAATTTCTTCTGCTGTTCATAGAAAAAAATTTATGTGATAAATAGAATAGAATTTGTGGTAAGAAAGGGAACGAAAAAAATTGGTAAGTTTATTTGACGGCAGATAAGCGTTCATAATGTTACGAAAAAAAAATAATTGCGCAGATATTTTTTTTGTAATGAGGTTACCACAAAGAAAATCTGGTCGGCTTTAATTTCTTCTGTGTATTTTCAATCAACAGAAAGTTTATTCTATTTCTATGAATATTGGACTACTTTATCCCGGCTCTGCAATGCATCCATCTATCAGTATGGAGTTTATGGATGGACTTAAAAGCTGTTTAAAGTTAAATAGGTTACAGGATACTATAAAGATAACCGCAGAAACCGCAGGCTATGGCGGCGTGGAGAAAGAAGTAAAAGAAAAAGTTGAAAAATTACTGGTGGTACATGAAGCAGATATATTGATTTTATACCTCGACCAAAAGATACTTACTTTTTTGAAGCCTGTGCTGGAAGCTTCGGGTAAATTGATTATTGTAGTTAACCCCGGGGCAGATTATCCTCAATCCTGGCAAACACAAGGCAATATTATTCACCTTAATTTAAATCATGCCTTTCTCTGTTGGCTTACCGGTGAGTTGGCAGTAAGTGAACCAGGTGCAAATGCAGCAGTAGCAACCAGTTTTTACGATTGTGGTTATTTGCATGGAGCTATGATGGTGAATAATTTTACTATACATGGAGGCAACATAATGTTTAATTACGTCAACAACCAGGCATATAACAACAGTTTTCATATTGATGAGTTGTTGGCATATTTAGCCGGAGATAAACTTACCAGCAAGCTGCTTTGTATTTACGATGATATACCTGCTGCTTTATTTTACAGTTCATTAAATAATTATGCAGATGCAGACCGTTTGCAACTTTATGTTTCTCCAATGATGCTGGAAGAAAAAGCGTTTCAAATTAAAAGCGGTGAATTACAGTTTTCAGCAGAAGGATTTATGCCCTGGCAATCAAATATAAATACAACCAGTAACAAACTATTTTGCGATACTGTTTTAGATCAATCCGGTAAAGCTCCCTCCATTTTTTCATTGCTCGGCTGGGAAGTGGCGCTGGTGCTGCAAAAAGTAATTGAATCTGAAATAAATTCCCGCAATGGTAATGGAATCGTTCAATATTTATTGAATAGCGACCTCGCTTCACCAAGAGGGGAAATTAAGCTGGATAAACAAACCCAGCATTATATTGCCCCGGTTATTAAAGCACAACTTAAAGGCCATTATTTACAAAAAAATAATGTTGCAATAGAAAGTATTGAGACAAGCTGGAGCAATTTTGTGTCAAACCCGCCACAGGGCGTAGTTTCAGGATGGACTAATACCTATCTGTGTTATTGAGTTACCAACCCTTAATCGTAGATGTACGCAATATTTTAAAAAAAATGAAAGAAGGTTTCTAAAATTATTTTTTTTTAATCGTTAAGATAGTTTTAGATTTATAACGGTAAGATTTATTTGAATCTGATAAGGCCTATTTGAACTAATGAATTATACCTAATTAGTATCCTGTTCTTTTAACCTCTGTTACTTCCTTTCCGTACCACATCCAATATTACTTAATGAGTTAATACTGCTCTGCATTAACGATTACATTACTGCATGATGATTGTGTCTGCACATTCATTATTATTTATTTTTTTAACCAATACTAATTGTTTATGGCGCAGCCTTATGTTGGAGAAATCAGAATGTTTGCCGGCAATTTTGCCCCTGCAGGCTGGATGTTTTGTGAAGGACAACTTGTTCCCATTTCTGAAAACGAAACTCTATTTAATTTGATTGGCACTACTTATGGTGGTGATGGACAATCGACTTTCTCGTTGCCGGATTTACGTGGTCGTGTACCCATTCACATGGGTAATGGTTTTACTCTTGCTGAAACAGGAGGGGCAGAAGAAATTACATTAACTGTTTCGCAGATACCTTCCCATTCGCATGTGCCCCGGGCCAATTCTGGTAACGGCACCAGTACTGACCCTGCTAATAATTTTTGGGCGGCACAACCATCGCTTCTGCAATATTCAGCTACTGGTAGTGCCAATATCAATTTAGCTGCAAATACATTAGCATCAACAGGAGGAAGTCAGCCGCACACAAATTTTCAGCCTTATCTCTGTCTGAATTTTATTATTTCACTCTTTGGAATTTTTCCATCGCAGACCTGAGGATTATGTATTGAGCAAACAAGCAATTACTTAATTATAAATTTTATACAATGGCAGAACCATTTTTAGGTGAAATAAGAATTATGTCTTTCAGTTTTCCACCCAAAGGATGGGCATTTTGTAATGGTCAGTTATTGCCCATTAACCAGAACCAGGGTTTGTTTTCTTTACTGGGTACAACTTATGGTGGAGATGGCAGAGTAAATTTTGCATTACCAAATCTGCAGGGCCGGGTTCCTATGCATGAAGGCAGCGGACATACGCTTGGGGAAAGGGCAGGTGAACAGGCACATACCTTATCTGTTGCTGAGTTGCCTGCGCATACTCATTTTGTTAATACTATCAATGCAACGGCTGATCAGCAATATCCAACCGCTACTACCCATTGGGCCAGCGGTGGTTCATTTGCCGGTTTTCATCAAAATGATAATGCCAATATGGACCCGGGTACTATATTACCAACAGGCGGCAGCCAGGCACACCTGAATATGCAGCCATATTTAGCACTGAATTTTAGTATTGCCTTGCAGGGAATATTCCCTTCACAGACCTGATTAAAATAACTAATTAATAAAATAACATGGCAGATCCATTTGTAGCAGAAATAAGAATTTTTCCTTTCAACTTCCCACCTAAAGGTTGGGCATTTTGCGACGGGCAGTTATTGCCTTTGTCTCAGAATACTGCGTTGTTTTCTTTATTGGGAACTACGTATGGTGGTGATGGCAGAAGTAATTTTGCACTTCCCAATTTGCAGGGCAGTGTACCCATGCATCCCGGACAGGGCCCCGGTTTGTCATTACATGATCTTGGCGAAGCGGGGGGTTCAGATGCAGTTACTTTAATACAAACTGAACTACCCAATCATAGTCATACTATGAGGGCTAATAATAGTGATGGTATCTCACCCACACCTGTAAGCAATGTGTCAGCTGGTCCGGGGGCTGACAGAGATTTATTCTGGTATAAAGATGGTGCGCCCAATGCAACAATGAATCCGTTTGCTTCCGGTACTACCGGAGGAAACCAGCCCCATAATAATTTAATGCCATACCTCACTATGAATTTTTGTATTGCACTGCAGGGTGTATATCCGCCAAGAACATAAAGAGAAATTGAATTAGTAAAATATAAGATAATAATCCGGTGCTGTGATTACCAGTTTACCAAATAAAGAAACCAATACTATTCATCACAGAACTAAACAGCTTTATATGCTACACATGTACCAAAATCAAACAGGTAAAATTAATTATCTGAAAAATCTGTCATTCATCTTTGTACTTTTTATTTTAACTGCTGGTTTCTCTTTACGGGTAACAGCGGCAACTTTTGTTGTTAATTCAAACGGAGATACACATGCAGTAAACCTTTCTACAGGCCAGGATGCAGGAGGAAATATTACGCTCCGTTCAGCAATAGAAGCAGCTACTGCTACAGCAGGTTCACATACGATAACCTTTAGTGGTGCAGTGGCAAGTCCTATCAATCTTACACTGGGACAGATAATAGTGGGAAATGCTGCGAATGGTAATAATATTACCATTTCAGGCCCCGGTATGAACCTGCTTACTGTTAATCAAACTACCGATAACCGTGTTTTTAGTACAGGAACCGGAGCAGTAACTTTTACTTTGCAGGATATCACATTAAATTGTACAGCTCCGGGAGCAGTACCTTATTCAGGTGGTGGTGGCGCTATCATTGCAGGTGGCGCAGGGGCTGCAACAACACTTACTAATGTTACCATTTCTAATTTCAAGTCGCAAATAGGCAACGGTGGCGCCCTTTCTCAAAGTTCATCTCTCACCAGCCACAATCTTACACTTACCAATTGTACTTTTTTAAATAATAAATGCGGCGGCGGCGGCGGTGGAGTGAGCTATAATTCACAGGGCGGTACAGCCACTATAACTGGTTGTATTTTTTCTGGTAATCAAACAGGGCCAGTAGGATTAAATACAGGTGGTGATGGTGGCGCACTAAGTACTACAGGTGGTGGTAGCGGAGGAACTTATTTAGTCGAGAAAAATACTTTTTTAAATAACCAGGTATTAAATACAACCGGTCATGGGGGCGCTGTTATTAATACCAATGGCACATTAACTTTACGATACAACCGGTTTATAGGAAATACCTGTGCTAATGTAAGTGCTCCTCCATTAGCAAATATTATTGCACAAACAGGCGGAGCTACTGTAAATACAACAATAGCAGATAATAACTGGTGGAGTGTTAATACCGGCCCTGGTACTAATGATGCAACAGCACTGGCAGCCGGTGGTACTATGACAGTTACCAAATGGCTGCAGTTAAAAACAACTGCTTCACCTAACCCAATTTGTAATACGGTGGCTGGTTTGGGTAATACTACTACTGTAACCACCAGCTTCCTTTCTAACTCAGCCAGTGAAGCAATTTCGGTGTCCAACCTTTCAACATTAATTGGGTTACCTGTTACATGGGGACCAACCACTTTAGGAAGTCTTTCCGCTCAGCAGGGAACAATTCAGGCATCCGGAAACGCAACAGCTACCTTTACTTCAAATGGAACAGGAGGCAATGCAACGGTAAATACAGAAGTTGACAACGTACCTAATAATGATGCAACAGCCAGGGCAACTATAACAGTAAATACAATACCTACTACTTCTGCTCCGGCAAATAAAATAGCTTGTCGTGATGGTAGTGTTTCATTTACATCCACTATAACAGGAACACCTGCTCCAACTATTGTATGGCGTATTGGAACAACCGCTTTGGTTAATGGTCTTCAGGCCTCCGGTTCTACTGTTTCGGGTCAGGGTACAAATACATTAACCATTACTAATGTTCAGCTTGCTGATGCTGTTGCCAACTACAATGTACAGGCAACAAATACCTGTGGTGTGGCTACTTCTTCCAACGCTTCGCTTACAGTATATATTCCATCTGTAGCGCCAACGAGTATAAGCGGTATAACTGCTTTCTGTAACCCTGGCTCTACCACATTAACTGCCGAAGGAGGTACTTTAGGCACCGGTGCCAATTACCAGTGGGGTACAGGCGCTGTAGTGGGAACTTCACCGTTAGTGGGAGAAACAAATGCAACTATTACCGTATCACCAACCAGCACTACAACTTATTGGGTACGGATTGAAAATACCACTTCACCATGTACGGTAAATACAAGCGGAGTAACACAGCAGGTAACCGTTAATCAACCTTCTGTTGCGCCAACAGGTGCTACCGGTACAGCAACCGTTTGTAGCGGAGGCAGCACTACATTAACAGTAACTGGCGGAACAAAAGGAACAGGGGCAGTAACAGAATGGTTTAGCGGATCATGCGGCGGCACACTTGAATTTACCGGTGATGCCTTTACAACACCTGCTCTCACTGCTAACACAACCTACTATGTAAGGTATAGCGGCACCTGTAATACTACCACCTGTGCAACAGTTACGGTAACAGTTAATGATCCATCCGTAGCACCAACCAGCATAACTGGTACAACAACTATATGCAATGGGGACAATACCACATTAACAGCCGGGGGAGGAACTTTAGGAACAGGTGCTAATTACCAGTGGGGAACTGGCGTCGTAGTTGGAACCTCACCGTTAGTGGGAGAAACAAATGCAACTATTACCGTATCACCAACCAGCACTACAACGTATTGGGTACGGATTGAAAATACTACTTCACCGTGTACGGTAAACACAAGCGGAGTAACGCAGCAGGTAACCGTTAATCAACCTTCTGTGGCACCAACAGGTGCTACCGGTACAACAACCATTTGCAGCGGAGGCAGTACCACATTAACAGTGTCTGGCGGAACAAAAGGAACCGGGGCAGTAACAGAATGGTTTAGCGGATCATGCGGCGGCACACTTGAATTTACCGGTGACGCCTTTACTACACCTGCTCTTACTCAAAACACTACCTATTATGTACGGTATAGCGGTACCTGTAATACTACCACCTGTGCAACAGTAACAGTAACTGTAAATGATGTCACAGGAGGAACCGTAGGAACAGACCAACCGATTTGTTCAGGCGGCGACCCGGCAGCATTTATAGAAACAGAACCATCAACCGGAAGTGGGTCATTAACTTACCAGTGGCAAAGCAGCATCACAAATTGTACAAGCAACTTCAGTAATATACCGGCAGCAACAGGTGCATCCTATGATCCGCCGGCAGGTTTAACGCAAACAACCTATTACAGAAGAGTTACAATAAGCACACTTAATTCAGAAATCTGTACAGCCAATAGTAATTGTGTAACAGTAACAGTGAACCCAACACCCAATGCTGTGGCTACTCCATCATCACAAACCCAATGTTCTGGTGTACCGATAACAACAATTGTACTTTCAGGAGCTTTGCAGGGAACAACTTATAACTGGACAAGAGATAATACAGTAGCAGCAACAGGTATTGCAGCCAGCGGATCCGGAGATATCAGCGGTACATTAACCAATACAACAAATGCCCCGGTAACCGTAACATTCACGATAACGCCAACGGTTAATGATTTTAATGGTTGTTCTGGTACACCAATTACGGCAACAGTTTTGGTTAATCCAATCCCTGACGCAGTAGCGACACCACAATCACAAACGGTGAGTTCATGTGTAGCGTTAACACCGATTGTATTATCGGGAAGTGTAAATGGAACAGTATTCAACTGGACAAGAGATAATACAGTAGCAGCAACAGGTATTGCAGCCAGTGGATCAGGAAATATTAGTGGTTTATTCACTAATAATACAGCATCACCGGTAACTGTAACATTCACGATAACACCAACAGCTAATGGTTGTACAGGTGCACCTATTACTGCAACAGTAACAGTGAACCCGCAGACAACATTTGTCTGCCCCTCCAATATAGTTGTTCCGGCAACGATTGGATTATGCAATGCGGTAGTTAATTATACAACACCGGTTGCGCCAACCAATTGTCCACAGGTATTTAGTTATACGGGATCTATTGTAAACTGGACAGTTCCAGCCGGAGTTACTTCAATAACCATTAACGCAAAAGGAGCAGAAGGAGGAAATTCTGGTGGTGCTGCACTTGCAGGTTTAGGAGCGAATATGACGGGAACTTTTTCAGTAACTCCTGGTCAGGTTTTGAAAATACTGGTTGGCCAGCATCCTACAGGTTGGAATAATGGAGGAGGAGGCACATTTGTTACCGATGCTTCCAATAACCCATTGATAGTTGCCGGCGGTGGCGGCGGATCTTCAGTTGGTTTTGATAATGCTTCTAAACATGGTCAGACGGGAACTTCCGGTGGGGCCGGTGGTAATTCGTCCTGCAACTCACCCGGCGGCTCAGGTGGCAATGGTGGTGGATCAGGTGGATGTGGAAGCAACTATGTAGGCGGTGGCGGTGGTTTATTAACAGATGGACAGAATGGTAATTATGCAGGATCAGGAGGAAAAGCATTTGTAAACGGAGGTGCAGGTGGTGCTTATCTAGGATTCCCACAAGCAGGATTTGGTGGCGGTGGCTTTGGCTCAGGTGGAGCAGCAGGCGGTGGCGGCGGCGGTTATTCCGGTGGTGGTTCGGCCTGGTTTTTCGGTGCCGAGAACGCTGTAGGCGGTGGCGGTGGTTCATACAATGGAGGAACTGCTCAAACAAATATTGGAGGAGCAAACTCCGGTAATGGCAGCGTAACTATTATATATAGCACCGGTGTATATACTGTCGTTCAAACTGCAGGTTTAGCTTCCGGATCAGCATTCCCGGTTGGCACAACAACAAATACATTTGAAGTTCGTGACGGTAATACGGTAATATCCACCTGTTCATTTACCGTTAAGGTAAATGATATGGAGCCGCCAACAGCACCATCTGCACCAGCCAATGTAACGGTGCAATGTAATGCTGATATTCCGTCAGCGCCAACATTAACCGCCAATGATAATTGCAGTGGTCAATTAACGGGAGTGCTAAAAGAAACTACTAATGGAGGCAGCGGCTGTGGTAGTAATGCATTGATCATTACCAGAACCTGGACATTTACTGACCAGAGTGGTAATACAAGCAGTTGCTCAGCAACGGTGACAGTACAAGATCTTACACCGCCGGTATTATCTGCTGCACCAGCAAATGTTACTGTTAAATGTGCAGGTGATGTTCCTGCCGCCGCTGTATTAACTGCAACGGATAATTGCAGTAGCGTACCAACCGTAACAAGCTCGGATGTTAAAACACCGGGTAGTTGTATTAATAACTTCACAGTTACCAGAACATGGACGGCAACAGATGCCTGTGGTAATACATCAACAAAATCACAATTGATAACAGTGAATGATGATGTTGCCCCTGTTCTATCTGCTGCACCGGCAAATGTTACGGTTAAATGCGCAGGTGATGTTCCAGTTGCAGCTGTTTTAACTGCAACGGATAATTGTGGTGGTGTGCCAACAGTAACAAGTGCAGATGTTAAAACACCCGGTAGTTGTATTAATAACTTCACAGTTACCAGAACATGGACTGCGACAGATGCGTGTGGCAATACATCGTCAAAATCACAACTGATAACAGTTAATGACGTTACGCCACCAGTACTGTCTGCTGCACCGGCCAATGTTACTGTTAAATGCGCAAGTGATGTTCCGGCTGCTGCTGTATTAACCGCAACGGATAATTGTGGTGGTGTACCAAGTGTAACAAGTTCGGATGTTAAAACACCGGGTAGTTGTATTAATAAATTTACGGTTACCAGAACATGGACCGCTACAGATGCCTGTGGCAATACATCAACAAAATCGCAATTGATAACAGTGAATGATGATGTTGCACCAGTGCTGTCTGCTGCTCCAGCCAATGTTACGGTTAAATGCGCAGGTGATGTTCCCGCCGCTGCTGTATTAACCGCAACGGATAATTGTGGTGGTGTACCAAGTGTAACAAGTTCGGATGTTAAAACACCGGGTTGTTGTATTAATAAATTTACGGTTACCAGAACATGGACTGCGACAGATGCATGTGGCAATACATCGTCAAAATCACAACTGATAACAGTTAATGATGATGTGGCTCCAACAATTACTGGTGCAACAGCTACTCCTTCATGTCTATGGCCTCCAAACCATAAAATGCAGAATGTATATGTTGGATATACTGCAACAGATAATTGTGCCGGTGCTGTTACTTCATCGCTTTCTGTAACCAGTAATGAGCCAGTTCTTGGAACTGGTGATGGAGATACTTCCCCAGACTGGATTTTAGGAACAGATGGTCACAGTTTACAGTTAAGAGCCGAAAGATCAGGCAATGGTACCGGAAGGATTTATACTATTACTATTACAGCAACTGATGCCTGTGGTAACAGCAGCACTAAAACAGTAACCGTTGTAGTGTCACATGATATTAGTTCGCCTGTGAGTGGTGCATCGTATAAAATTGGTTCTACTGTAAACTTTGCTGGTACCTTCTGGGATAAGCCAGGTAATACACATACCGCCAGTTGGTTAATAGACGGTACCTCTGTTGCAGGAACTGTAACTGCTGAGCCAAGCGGATTAAAGAATGGAACAGCGACCGGTTCTTATAAATTTGGAGCAGCAGGTGTATATAAACTGCAGATGAATATAAAAGACCAAACCAGTGCAGTAAGTTATGTTAATACCCGTGGAGACCTGGAAGCAATTGTAGTTATCTACGATCCAAACGGTGGATATGCTTATGGAGGTGGTTACTTTAATTCGCCTACGGGGGCATTAAAATCAAATGCATCTGCAACAGGTAAAGTTAGCTATGGATTTAACAGCAACTACTTTAAAGGTGCAACTAATCCAAAAGGAGAAACACAAATGCAGTTCCAGATTGGTAATCTTGAATTTAATGCACTGAATTTTGATTATCTCGCTATCAGTGGTGCTAAAGCACAATACAAAGGTTCAGGTAAGATAACAGGCGATCAGGCAGGATATAATTTTATTATGACAGTTATTGATGGTCAACTTGCTGGTGGAGGAGGTGTAGATAAAATACGCCTGAAGATATTTACAAAATCAGGCACTGTTATATATGATAATCAACCGGGTGCCAGCGATGCTGCAGATCCAACAACAGCAGTAGGTAGCGGAAGCACCGTAGTAGTAGTTAATACTACTGCTGCACCAATTGCAAACAGGCAACCGGTTAACTCAACTGTTATAGAAACTGCTCAATCACTTGAGGTAAGTGTAATGCCTAATCCAAGTGAAACAGACTTCCAGTTGATTGTTCATTCCAACGATAAACTGTCACCGTTGAATATACGGGTGATGAACATTAATGGACAACTGGTTAAAGTAATGAAAGGAACCTTAAGCCAGACTTATCGTTTCGGTCATGAGCTGAGAAAAGGAGTTTACATGGTTGAAGTGATGCAGGGTAAACAGCGACAAGTACTCAAGCTGATTAAGTTTTAATAATTGAGTCGATTTTGATAAGACCATCTCACTATGTGGGATGGTCTTTTGTTATCTGCAATATAACAAATGGTAACTTTGTAGTATGGCAACAACATCACAACTCATACATGTTATCAATAATCATCAAAACAGTTTTCACCAGGTAATAAAATTCAATCCCAAAACGGATAAACTGATGCACCTGGATTTTACTGAAACGAATACCGAACTAACGCAGGAAATTATAGAGAACGTTGAAAAGTTTTCTGAATACATAGCAGATCAGTTGTCAGAAACCAGTTGCCTTTTTGGTATTGGTGGATATGCTGAACACCGCACGGTTTACAGCCGTAGTAAATTATTTGACAGTAAAGAGATAACTCCAAACGGTATAGAAATAACAGGAACCGAACCACGACGCTTGCATTTAGGAATTGATATTTGGGGCAATGAAGCAACAGCCGTATATGCTCCGCTGGGTGGAATGATTCACAGCTTTGCTTTTAATAATAATTATGGAGATTATGGCGCCACTATAATACTGCTGCATCAGCTGGATGGCATCCCCTTTTTTACCTTGTACGGACATTTAAGTTTAAAAGATATTGAAAAATTAAAAGAGGGCAGTTATATAAGTCATGGCCAGGTAATTGGTCATTTTGGCAAAGCGGAAGAGAATGGTCACTGGCCACCGCATTTGCATTTTCAAATAATTAATGAGATACGTGTTAGTAAAGGAGATTATCCCGGTGTATGTAAATTTTCAGAAAAAGAATTTTATTTAAACAACTGTCCCGATCCGGATTTGATATTGCAGCTGAATAAATATTTATAATAACGCTTTTACTATTTCTTCCCATTCCTGTTCTAAATCATAATGTGGCATTGATTTACTGGCACGGGTGTACCAGTAATTAGCATTCCATTTATCACCTTCCTTGCGATGCAGGTATGCATGTATCCACGAACCTGTTTCATCTTCCATATCCTGTATAATAGTATGAGCTTTATTCCAGTCACCCTTACCATCATACCATAATGATTGAAGATAAACAGATAATTCTTTTGATGGAACAGCTTGTGATAATGAGTTAGTAAATGCTTCAAAATTCATGACACAAAAATAAACCGGTAATGTATAAAAACATTACCGGTTTAATCATTTAAATTAAAATATCATCAGTTTTGACTGTAAACTACTGCAAACACTTTGGCAAAATCTTTCAATTTTGTTTTTCCTAATGTTGATGGATGATTTGCCCAGTAATCAGCATACATTGTTCCATTGCTGATGGCATGACCCATCTCCGCATAGTTCTTTGCAATTTCCTCTGTCAACCCTGCCTGTACCATTCCGCCAAAAGCCTGTTCATCAGAGAAGGTAACCCATGGTAATTCAGGCTTACCAATAGCGTTTCCAATTTCTTTGGCTATTTCATCTGTTGAAACTTCATCACTGGCAACATATCTTACAGAGCTTCCGCTGAATTTTAAATTATTTAATTCTTCAAAAGCGGCTTCTGCAATATCATTGGTATCAACAACGGCAAACTTAAAATCAGTTCCGCCAAAATTATTTCCAATAATATTCATGTGTTTAACCATACCAACATTTGCCAGCAGGTTAGCATAAAAAAACATGGGACGAAGATGTTTAACATTCACTCCGGTCAAACTGTTCAATGCCTTTTCAACAATGTGTAATCCTGAAACAGGACCACAACCATCAGCTAAATGAGCACCTACACTGCTGAGGTTAACTACATATTTAATATTGGTTGCTTTAATGGTCTCAGCATAATTCTTTCCTACTTGTCCAATTGTTTGCTTCCAGTTAGCAGTTATATCCATTCGTGGTGGAACCATTGTATAAACTGCATCTGCACCGGTAAAAGCATGCGTTAAAAAGTTAACATCATCCACTGATCCAACAGCAGCTTTGGCGCCTGCGTCGGTGAGTTCTTTAAGATGTTCAGCATTGCGGCCAATAACAGTTACATCATGTCCGGCTTTAAGTAAAGCCAAAGTAAGTGGTTTAGCTATATTTCCTGCACCACCGGTAATTACATACTTCATAGTTGTTAATTTTTAGTTTGTTTGTATATACAAATATTAATATAAAAAAATTTAAACTGGTAATTTGTCAATTAGCTTATTGATGTTGCCGGCCATTCTTGCACTTTCTTCCTTGCCCAAAATGGTTGAATAAGCCTGGTAAAAATGATTAAGACATTCTTGCAATTCGGGTAACAATTTTTTTGCTTTGGGTGTGGGATATACGTTGGTTAATTTTCCTTCGGTAGTACGGGTAACTAATTTTTTTTCTTCCAGTTTCTCAATGAGACGGGTGATGGTGCTGGGTGTTAACAGTAACTGCTCTACTATGGTACTGGGTTGAATGCCCGGCTCTTCAATCACCAGCATCAGTAAATAAGCATGACTCGCTGTAAGATCTACTCTCTTCCAGCTTTTATTAGCCAGTTTTTCCATTTTACGGGCAAGGGCATTGCTGGTAAAATACATACACTGACAATATTTGCTGTTTGCTGCTTTCATGAAGGAACAAAGATAAAGGATAAATATTTGTATATACAAATAAACAACAATTTTTTTTTTGCTGTTTTCAGTCATTTTCAAATCTTCAAATGCTTAAATCTTCAAATTGCCTAATTTGCAGCCAATGGCCAATACCAACTTAAATAATGATAAAGAATTTTTAAATCCTGCCGACCGGGAATTTGAAAACAGTATTCGTCCGGCGGTGATGGATGAGTTTTCCGGTCAGCAGCAGATTATTGATAACCTTCGCATTTTCATTAAGGCAGCAAAGATTCGTGGTGAGGCACTAGATCATATTTTATTTCATGGACCTCCCGGTTTGGGTAAAACAACATTGAGCCGCATTGTAGCCAATGAAATGGGAGTTAACATAAAAGAAACATCTGGCCCTGTAATAGAAAAACCTGGTGACTTAGCAGGACTACTTACTAATTTAGAAGCAAATGATGTGTTGTTTATTGATGAGATACATCGCCTGAGTACAGTAGTGGAAGAATATTTATATGCGGCGATGGAAGATTACCGGATTGATATTATGATTGATAGCGGTCCCAATGCCAGAAGTATTCAACTTTCCTTACATCCTTTCACACTGATTGGCGCTACTACACGAAGTGGTTTATTAACTGCTCCTTTACTATCAAGATTTGCTATCAAATCAAGATTAGAATATTATAATGCAGAAACGCTGAAATCAATTATAAAACGATCTGCCAATATTCTTGGAACAAAAATTAAAACAGATGCTGCCGGTGAAATTTCCAGAAGAAGTAGGGGAACTCCCCGTATTGCAAATGGTTTATTAAGAAGAGTAAGAGATTTTGCACAGGTATTGAATGATGGTGAAATTGATTTGGGCATTACGCAACATGCATTAAAAGCATTGAATGTGGATGAACATGGTTTGGATGAGATGGATAACCGTATTCTTTCAACTATTATAGAAAAATTCAAAGGCGGGCCTGTAGGCATCACCACCATTGCTACTGCGGTTGGTGAAGAAGCAGGAACATTGGAAGAAGTATATGAGCCATTCCTCATACAGGAAGGATTTATACAACGTACACCACGAGGAAGAGAGGCTACTGCTAAAGCTTATGAGCATTTGGGTAAAAAGCCTTTTGGCAGAAGCGGGGACAACTTAATGTTTTCCTGATTTTATTTCGCCATGTCATCGTAACCTTCTTTTTTCAGTTGCGGTTCATTCAATTCAACCACCCTGCGATGTGCCTGCCTTTTACGCATTACCATATTCAGTACCTCTACGCCAAACGAAAAGGCCATACCGAAATAGATATAATTTTTTAAGTGAAGTTCTTCTGCTTTTTCAGGTGCCCATCCTTCAATCACTAAACTTAATCCAATCATCACCAAAAAGGAAAGAGCCAGCATCTTAATAGTGGGATGCTTATGTATGAAAGCTGAAATTTTCGGGCTGAACAAAAACATGATGATCATAGCAATTACTACAGCCGCAATCATTATCTCCACATGCTTAGCTGTGCCTCCGGCGGTAATGATGCTGTCAAAAGAAAATACAGTATCAATCAGCATGATTTGTGCAATAGCCTGACTCAGTGTTATAGCTACACCATTGCTGTCAGCATTCGGATCTTCACCTTCCAGCTTAAGATGAATTTCTATTACCGTTTTATAAATTAGAAATATACCACCGGCAAGCATTACCAGGCTGGCTAAATCAAAACCTTTATCAAACAAAGTAAATACTGGTTTACCTTTTTGTTGCAATAACCATCCCAATGCCATCAGCAATAAACTACGGATGATGATACCACTGGTCATCCAGGCACGGCGGGCCTTCTTTTCATCCTTCTCCTCTTTTAACCGGTTCATAATAATGCTTACAAAAATTACATTATCAATACCCAGCACCACTTCTAATATTACCAGGATGATGAAACTGATGATGCTTTCCGATGTAAATAAATAATCCATAATGATTAGCTGTGTTGAATAGCGTTGGGAATATGTTGAGTGATAATATTTTTAAAAGAACTGAAATCAGTTTCGCTGATAAAGAAACTTTTTTCAAACATGCTGAATGTATTGTTTTGCTGGTACAGCAATACAACATCTGTACTAATGATGGCATTCTTAAATGCAGTCCAGTCATTAGTAGTAGTGGAAGAAGCCAATTTGGTAGTAATGGATGAATCAGTTATCTCCATATCAAAATTTACATTTTCTCCCAGGTTTTTTAAAAGTGTTTTGCCAAGGTTTTTCATACGGTACAGCATATAAAAATAATAGGCCACTGCAAATACAATGTACAATATGCCGAGATAAAAATTTATTCCAAGACCAATACCAAAAAAATTGCCGGAACCAGATTGCCCCTGGAAAGAGGCTTTCTTTATTTCTGTATAAATTAAATATAAAGAAACTGCAATTAAAATGATTGGAACTAACATCAACCTTCTTTTATGCGAAGAACCAAAATAGCGGTAATGCAGCTGTAATGATTTATTAATGATTTGCTCGTTTAATCGCACTTTAACTTCCATGAATAAAAAATTAGCGGGCAAGATACTGACAAATATTTTTTGCAATCATTGGGCCTTCATAAATAAATCCTGTCCACACCTGTACTAATGAAGCACCGGCTTTTACTTTTTCCCTTGCATCATCACCGGTAAAAATTCCACCTGATGCCATGATGGGGATTTGCCCATTTGTTTTTTGCGAAATGTATTGTACAATGGCTGTACTTCTTTCCTTAACGGGTTTACCACTTAATCCTCCAGCCCCAATCTTCTGACTTCTGACTTCCGACTGCTGACTTAACCCTTCTCTGGTGATAGTAGTATTTGTCGCCACCAATCCATCTAATTTTATTTCCAATGCCAATTGAATTACATCATCAATTTGTGGTTGGGTTAAATCAGGTGCAATCTTCAGTAAAATTGGTTTAGGGTTTTGTTTTTGATTGTTGATGGATTGCAGGTGCGTTAAAATTTTCTTCAGCGAATCTTTTTCCTGCAATTCTCTTAATCCCGGCGTATTGGGACTGCTTACATTCACTACAAAATAATCAACATAATCAAACAACTCAGTAAAACAACTTTCATAATCCTTCCAGGCATCTTCGTTAGGGGTGATTTTATTTTTACCAATGTTTCCACCAATGATGAGTTTGTAGTTAGTAGTTTGTAGTTTGTTGTTCCCTTTCATCTCCTTCCACTCCTTTAACCTCTTAGCCACCATTTTCACACCATCATTATTAAATCCCATGCGGTTAATGATAGCTTTATCTTCCGGTAAACGAAACAATCTTGGTTTCTCATTACCAGCCTGTGGCAACGGAGTTACTGTTCCTATCTCCACAAAACCAAAGCCGAGGCATTCTAATTCTCTCAAATATTTTGCATTCTTATCAAAACCGGCGGCAAGCCCAACGGGGTTTTTAAAATGCAAACCCCAGTAATTTCTTTCCAGCGATGGATTGGAAAAGTAAAATCTTTTAATCAGCCATTTTCTTGCAAAACCAAAGCGGCATAAAAACTGCAAGCTGTACATGGAAAAGTAATGCACCCTTTCCGGGTCAAATAAAAAAAGAAAGCGGCGGAGTAACTGGTACATAATGTGCGGCGAAGATAAAGCAACTTGATGCAAGGTTTTTGATGGTTCAATGAAAGATGTTACTTTTGATACTGAAAAGTTGCATAAACAACTATATTTGGTTGAAGGTTTATTGTTTATAGTTTTTTGTTACCGGTCTATCACAGTAAACCATAAACCATAAACTAAAAACTATAAACGAACATGCAAGACGCTTATATCGTAGCCGGATACCGCACCGCAGTAGGTAAATCAAAACGTGGTGGATTTCGTTTTACCAGACCAGATGATTTGGCGGTAGATGTTATTAAAGGATTGATGGCATCTGTTCCTCAACTCGATCCAAAAAGAGTGGATGATGTAATTGTTGGTAATGCTGTGCCCGAAGCCGAACAGGGTTTACAAGTGGGAAGAATCATAGCGGCAAAAGCAATAGGTTTTCATGCGCCGGGTATGACGGTGAACCGCTATTGTGCCAGCGGATTAGAAACTATTGCTATTGCTACGGCAAAAATCAGAAGTGGACAGGCTGATTGTATTGTGGCGGGTGGAACAGAAAGTATGAGTTTAGTTCCTACTGCGGGTTGGAAAACTGTTCCGGCTTATTCCATTGCGAAGGATGAACCCGATTATTATTTGAGCATGGGTTTAACTGCCGAAGCAGTTGCCAAAGAATATAATGTGAGCAGGGAAGACCAGGATTTGTTTGCTCTCAACTCACATAAAAAAGCAATGAATGCTATTCAGAATGGATATTTTAAGAATGGTATTTTACCAATCAATGTAGAAGAAGTTTATTTGGATGAAAAAGGGAAAAAGCAGAAAAGAAATTTTGTAATAGATACGGACGAAGGCGTAAGAGCTGATACTACCATTGAAGCACTTACAAAACTGAAACCTGCTTTTGCAGTAAATGGAACTGTTACAGCAGGTAATTCATCCCAAACTAGTGATGGTGCAGCTTTCGTAATTGTAATGGGAGAGAAAATGGTGAAAGAACTTGGCTTAAAACCTGTCGCAAGATTAATTGCTTGTGCCAGTGCAGGTGTACATCCCCGCTTCATGGGTATTGGTCCGGTGGAAGCAGTACCAAAAGTGTTGAAGCAGGCAGGAATGAATCTAAATCAAATCGATTTAGTGGAATTGAATGAAGCATTTGCTTCTCAGGCCCTGGCAGTTATTCGTACTCTCAAAATAAATCCCGATATTGTCAACATAAATGGCGGTGCCATTGCTTTAGGTCACCCGTTAGGTTGTACGGGATGTAAGCTAACCATACAGGTTACAAACGATATGAAAAGGCTGAACAAAAAATATGGTATTGTTACAGCCTGTGTGGGCGGCGGACAGGGCATAGCCGGAATCATTGAAAATATTGACTAAAGTATGTTTAGTATGAAAAATACTTTATTGTGTTCAGGTAAAGTTTTTCTATTATTTCTTTTTATTGGATTCATATCCTGTAAAAAAAATTCTAAGCCAACGCCATTAGATATCAGCGGAGTTTTATATACAGATAATTTGGGTAATAAAATTGGAAGCTATGGCAATCCTGCGGGAGACTGGACTTTTAGTACTACTCTTAGTGCGCAGGAAATCAGTCTTCTTGAATTTGTTGACTCGCTTGATATGACAGGAACAGTAGAGGTTTCAAACCCCAAAATTTTTCCTGTGTACCCAAACCCAAGCAGTAACTACATGAGCTTTTCCGGTCAGTTTGGTTTGTCTTCTCAGCTAACTAAACTCAAAGTTGTAATTGTTGATCCGTTTTATAACATCGCTGTAAGAGACGCACTCATTATTAATGGAGGAAATCAGCAATTCTTTTTTAGTGTTGCTAATCGCCAGGTATTTCAACCAAGAGGTATTTACAGAATTTATTATAGTCTTTCAGCAAAGGATAAACCTAATTATAAAATGGGTTATGGCGATATCCAGGTTTGCCCCGGTTATATAACAACTCCCAATTGTCCTTAATTTATTTGCGTTGTTGCATTTTTAGTTGCAATAATAATTTTGGTGAGAGAAGGTTCTCTGGTTAATTTTGTAATGAAACAATGTTGCAAATATGTTATTTCATGTAAATCCCCGATTCAAGTTTAATACAGATGCATTGGGCATTTCTGTTTCACTGGCGTGTGCTATACACTGTACCGTATTGCCATTGTTATTTAGCAGCCTCCCTTTATTTGGGGTAAACATTATCAATAATATTTATTTCGAAACATTCATGATCATTCTGGCTTTTGCCATAGGAACTTATTCATTATATCATGGATACAAAAAGCACCATCATCATTCCATAGCATTAATTCTTTTCTCAATTGGGATAATATCACTGTTCACCAAACAATTTTTACCCCAATACGAAAACTGGTTTTTGTTCCCGGCCGCGGTTTTAATTATAACAGCACATTTTGTCAATTATCGTTTATGCAGGGTAGCTAACCATTGCCATGCCAACGATTGTAATCACTAAAGTTGAATTAATCAAATGAAGAAAGGAATTTTAAAAGGGACAGGAATTTTATTACTGTTGGCACCTGTATTAATTTTTGCCCAATCCCATTTTGAAGAAGCAGTAAAAACCAAATTGGTTACTGCGTCAGGTAAAAATGTTTTTTCAGGGAAGATAACTGATAAAGCTACCAGTAAACCATTGGCTGGGGTATCCGTTTATTTTAATGATTTAAAAACGGGTGCCGTTACAGATGCAGAAGGAAATTTTTCAGTAAATAATATTCCATCAGGCAAACATTTAGTGGAGATTAGTTATGTAGGGTACGGCACTATTTCAGAATATGTAGAGTTTAATAATGATGTAAAGAAAGATTATTCTTTATCGCTGGCTGTAATAGAAAATGATGCAGTGATTGTAACGGGTGTTTCTTCGGCTACGCAATTAAAGAAAAGCCCTGTTGCCGTTTCATTAATACGAAAGCAGGATTTATTTAACGGAGTAGCTCCCAATCTTATTGAAGCGTTAACAAAGAAAGGTGGCATTGCCACAGTATCAACCGGCCCGGCAATAGCTAAACCGGTTATTCGTGGATTGGGTTATAATCGTGTGGTGGTATTGAATGATGGTGTAAGACAGGAAGGTCAGCAATGGGGCGATGAACATGGAATTGAAATTGACGAACTCAGTGTAACTAAAGTTGAAATATTAAAAGGTCCTTCTTCTTTAATATATGGAAGTGATGCTATGGCTGGTGTGATAAATATTATTACTAATTCACCCATTGCAAATAATACCATTAAAGGAAATCTTTTTTCCAACTATCAAACTAATAACCGGCTTCGTTCTTATTATGGAAACATAGCTGGTAATACCAATGGGTTTAACTGGAATTTATATGGTACTTATAAAGCAGCCGCTGATTATAAGAATAAGTATGACGGGTATGTACTCAACTCAAAATTTAAAGACAGGAATTTTGGCGGATATGTTGGATACAATGGAGGCTGGGGATTCAGTCATTTAATCTTTAGTCGCTTTAATCAAACATTGGGTATTGTGGAGGGCAACCGTGATGATGATGGATATTTTGTAAAACCTGTTGCAGGTGGTGGAGAAGTAAGAGGAACAGATGCAGATTTTAAATCTATTAATCCTTTGGTTCCTTTTCAGGACATTACTCATACTAAATATGTAAGCGATAACAGTTTTAATATTGGTAAATCAAGATTGACTGCCGTAATTGGTTTCCAGGAAAATCAAAGAACAGAACATGGAAACGCTGATGACCCATCAGCAGCCAATTTATCATTCGATTTAAAAACGGTTACAGAGAACATTCAATTTCATTTTCCTGAAAAAAATAACTGGCGTACTTCTATAGGTGCAAGTGGTATGCAGCAAAATAATACCAATAAAGGAGAAGAAAGATTAATACCTAATTATGATCTGACGGATGAAGGTGTATTTATATTCAGCAAAAAGCAAATTGATAAACTTACATTAAGCGGTGGCGTTCGTTTTGATACCCGCACGGTTAATGGTAGAAAAACAATGGAAGGGAGTGATGAAAAATTTGCTTCATTTTCTAAATCATTTTCAAATCTGTCTGGTAGCGTAGGATTAAGTTACGAAGCTAACAAGAATGTATTATTCAGATTTAATCTTGCCAGAGGTTACCGTGCTCCCAGTTTACCAGAATTATCATCTAATGGAGAACACAAAGGAACTAATCGTTATGAATACGGTAATCTTAATTTAAAATCAGAAACCAGTTTCCAGGCAGATGCAGGAATGGAAGTCAATAATGAACATATTTCTGTTCAGTTGAATTTATATGACAACAACGTCAACAATTTTATTTTCTATCAAAAATTAGCATCAGTAAATGGCGGTGATTCATTGGTAGGCAATGCCACTGCTTTTAAATTTGAACAACGCAAAGCCAATCTCGCCGGTATAGAACTGAATTTAGATATTCACCCGCATCCTTTGGATTGGTTGCACTTTGAAAATACTTTCTCTTATGTGAGTGGCCGTTTCTCTGAGGCGGTAGATGGAACGAAGAATATGCCATTAATACCACCGGCAAGGTTAATCTCACAGTTACGGGGTGATTTTTTAAAGAAGGGAAAACTTATCCGCAATTTTTCTATCAGTGGAGAATTGGATAACACCTTTAAACAAAACAGACCCTTCACCGCTTTTAATACCGAAACAGCTACCAAAGGATATACATTAGTGAATGCGGGTATTAATGCGGAGTTGATGAATAAAAGCAAAACTATTTGCAGCATAAGTTTTAATGTAATGAATCTGACCGACGTGGCGTATCAAAATCATTTAAGTCGTTTAAAATACACAGCAGAAAATTTAGTTACCGGAAGAACCGGTGTATTTAATATGGGAAGAAATTTTAGCGTGAAAGTTAATATCCCGCTGGAATTTAAATTAAAAAGTTAATCAGATAGTATTAACCGGTACTGAGTGTATCGCCAGTGCCATTTCTCTTATAAGCGATGCATCTTTTTCAATTGCATTTCCAATAACAATTACATCAGCACCGGCTTTGCAATTACGATATGCTTTTTCCGGGTCTGTAATACCACCACCAACAATTAATGGAACGGAAATATTTTTGGCTACTGCTTCAATCATCGATTCAGTTACGGCTTTTTTGGCGCCGCTGCCGCTATCCATATAAACCACTTTCATTCCCAGCATTTCTCCTGCCATTGCAGTGCACATTGCTATTTCATTCTTATCAGATGGAATAGGGGAAGCATTGGATATATAAGAAACAGTAGTAGGAGCACCACCATCAACCACCATATACCCGGTGGAAATTATTTCCAATCCACTTTGTTTTACAAATGGTGCTGAAATCACATGTTGTCCAATTAATAATTCAGGATTACGGCCGGAGATTAATGAGAGATATAATAATGCGTCAGCATAAGATGAAATTTGTGAAGGGCTTCCGGGAAAAAGAATAACCGGGATATTGCAAGTTTTCTTTATCTGTTGTACTACCTCATCAAGATTGGAAGAGATAACCAAACTTCCGCCCACCAGCAAATAATCAACGTTGGCATTTATACAAAGCTTTACCAGCTCATTTATCTTTTGCTCATTCACTTTATCGGGGTCAATGAGTACGGCAAATGATTTCTGTCCTTTCTGTTTCCTGTTAACTAAACTATTATAAATGGTGTTCGCCATGCAGCTTCAGTATGCGTTATTGCAAAAATGCAAAAAGATTGGCAGATAACAGCGGTTTTCTTTACAGTCTTAAAAAGGTTATCCAATGAATAACATTATTACTGGTGTTTATAGTTCTGCCGTTGACATATTGGTTTAAATAGCCCAATTCTGTATCAATAATTTTATTAAAACGATAACCAATACCGGCGCAAGCCCTGTTCTGATCGAAGAAATTATTATTAGTTGCATTAGCATTGGTAATATTTACAAATACTTCGTTTTGTAAAGCACCGTACCATCCTTTAGTAAATGAAGCGGTGGATTTAAATGGAATTATAGTACGAACAAAATAACGGAGCCTTGTGGCTATTGCTGTTTTTTCCTTTATCAATTCATTGTTCACCATATTTGTTTGCGGAATAAATCTTTCTTCAAAACGAAAACGATGCTGAATGGATGTTTTTTTCACCGGTTGTAATAAAATTAATTGCTGCCATAAACGGTGTTCGGTAAAATACCCGCTGGTATTGCTTTTCACGGTTCTGTTATTTATAAAGGCATAACCGGCAGTAAGGATAGTCTGTTTATTCAGGTGATAATTTATGCCCGTCCGCAGCATGAAAGTTTGGGTATGTACCCATTCATCATTACTTCTTAATTGTGCTTCCAGATGCAGTGAAAGTTTTTTTTCAAGCTTAATCGTATTAAAAGAAGACATCCATCCGCTGAATTGATGTTGCTGCGCTCCCAATGAAAATGACACCAACGTTATAAATCCGCATAATAAAAATTTCCCGGACAGTTTTTTTTCCTGTTTCTTCATATCGGTCATAGTTAATTCCTTTTGCAATAATAAGTTTTCTGTTGGTTTAAAAAGCATTAAAGAATTTAGTGATAACACTTATACTGTTCCGTGAGTTGTATGATAATAGATAAATCTTTAAAAGGCATAACTGTAGCCCGTTTCACGGAGCAATTCAGGCACTTAACAATATCTTAATATATCTTTCCATATCCTCCAAAAAATTTTTGCCACCAGCCATGTGAAAAAAACAGAAACCCTTGCCAGCACTGCGTTTGCCGGGTTTTTCCACAGTTTGTTAATATCTAAGATTTTGAACAATATGGAAGGAAAAATATTTTCGTTGTCTTCGTTACCAAATACTAACGATTACTTAACCCAATTAATAAACCGCTAAAACCAGTACACTTACATTATGGCCAATAAAAAGCAATCCGTAAAAGGACTGAAGTTTACCCGTCGCTTTACCCGGGACGGCGTAAGTCCATTCGATATGTTTGAATATGATTATCGTACCAGTGTAATCAAAAATCCATCCGGTGAAATTGTATTTGAGATGAATAATGTAGAGGTGCCCAAAATATGGAGCCAGATTGCTACAGATATTCTTGCTCAAAAGTATTTCCGTAAAGCCGGTGTTCCGCAACCCGATGGAAGCTTAGGAAGAGAAACCTCAGCCAAACAAGTAGCTCACCGTATGGCCAACTGCTGGAAGGTATGGGGTGAACGTTATGATTATTTTGCCTCTGAAACCGATGCACAAATTTTTTACGAAGAATTAGTGTACAGCATCCTTAACCAGGCATGTGTACCTAACTCTCCGCAATGGTTTAATACAGGGTTATATGAAAGTTATGGTATTAAGGGTAAGCCACAGGGTCACTATTTTGTAGATGCGGTAGATGGCCAGTTAAAAAAATCAACTTCAGCATACGAACGTCCTCAGCCACATGCTTGTTTTATTTTAAGTGTGGATGATGATTTAGTAAATGAAGGCGGTATTATGGATCTCTGGGTTCGTGAAGCAAGAATTTTCAAATATGGTTCGGGTGTAGGTACTAACTTTTCTAATATACGTGGCGAAGGAGAAAAATTAAGCGGTGGTGGTACATCCTCCGGCTTAATGAGTTTCTTAAAAATTGGCGACCGTGCGGCTGGTGCCATTAAAAGTGGTGGCACTACCCGCCGGGCAGCCAAAATGGTTTGCCTTGATTTAGACCATCCTGAAATCATGGACTTTATTGACTGGAAAGTAGAGGAAGAAAAGAAAGTAGGAGCTCTGATTGCTGCAGGATATTCTCACGATTATGAAGGAGAAGCTTATCGCACTGTAAGTGGTCAAAACTCTAACAACTCTGTTCGTATTCCAAATGAGTTCTTCGAAAAATTAGAGAAGGGCGAAGATTGGGAATTAAAGGCAAGAACAGATGGCAGAACAATGAAAAAAGTTCCATCACAGGAAGTATGGAATAAAATTGCTTATGCTGCCTGGCGTTGTGCTGATCCCGGTACGCAGTATGATACTACAATCAATGAATGGCATACTTGTCCGCAAGGAGGTGCTATCCGTGCAAGTAATCCCTGCAGCGAATACATGTTCTTAGATAACACAGCCTGTAATCTTGCTTCTGTAAATCTTCGTCGTTTCTTCAACGAATCAGACAATAGTTTTGATGTGGAAGGTTTTGAAGATACTTGTCGCTTATGGACTGTAGTATTGGAAGTGTCTGTATTAATGGCACAGTTCCCATCTAAAGAAGTTGCACAACTTTCTTACGATTACAGAACATTAGGGTTGGGTTATGCTAACCTTGGTTCCATGCTGATGGTGAGCGGTATTGCTTATGATAGTGAAGAAGCAAGAGCAATTGCTGGTGCTATCTCAGCTATCATGACTGGTATTGCTTATAAAACTTCTGCAGAATTAGCCAGCATACTAGGACCTTTCTCTAAGTATGAAGAAAATAAAGATGATATGTTACGTGTAATGCGTAATCATCGTCTCGCCGCTTACGATGCTGATGAATATGAAAAACTCAGCATTAAGCCACAGGGTATTAAAGCACAATATTGTCCTGATTATTTATTGAAATCAGCCACTAAAGCCTGGGATGAAGCCGTTCAGCTTGGTGAAAAATATGGTTACCGTAATGCACAAACAACTGTAATTGCTCCAACAGGAACAATTGGTTTGGTAATGGATTGCGATACTACCGGCGTTGAACCTGATTTTGCTTTAGTGAAATTTAAAAAACTGAGTGGTGGTGGTTATTTCAAAATCATTAACCAGTCAGTACCACAGGCATTAAAGAATTTGGGTTATGATGAAAAAGAAACAGAAGCCATTGTTAAGTATGCAGTGGGTGCTGCTACTTTTGATGGGGCTCCTTACATTAACTCACAATCTTTAAGTGAAAAAGGATTTATTGCAGAAGAAATTAAGAAACTCAATCATGCTGTTGCTTCTGCTTTTGAAATTGGATTTGTATTCAATGTATATACTTTAGGGGAAGAATGTTTGCAGCGTTTAGGTTTTAAACCTGAACAATATTTCAACTTCGAGTGGAATATGCTGGAAGCATTAGGATTTACTGATGAGCAAATTGATGCTGCCAATGATTATGTATGCGGTACCATGACTGTTGAAGGTGCTCCATTCTTAAAAGATGAACATCTTTCAGTTTTTGACTGTGCCAATAAATGTGGTAAAAAAGGTCAGCGTTATATCCATGCACACGGCCATATCCGTATGATGGGAGCTGCACAGCCATTCTTAAGTGGTGCAATTTCTAAAACCATCAATCTGCCTAATGAAGCTTCTGTTGAAGAAATTGCAGATTGCTATATGCTGAGCTGGAAATTAGGTTTAAAAGCAAATGCATTATATCGTGATGGGTCTAAACTGTCTCAGCCACTCAGCACCAAGAGCGACAGTAAGAAAAAAGATACTGCAGAAGAAAAAGCAGCAGAAGCTTTACCGGAATCAGTAATTGTAGATATGGGCAAACTTACCATTGATGAATTACTGGAAGAGGTAAGTAAACGTGTTCAAAACAGTGCTGATACTAAATTAAAACGTCAGCTGGCCCGTATTGTTGAAAGAAGAAGCTTGCCTGCTAAACGCCGGGGCTTTACACAAAAAGCTAAGATTAACGGACAAGCAGTATTCCTTCGCACCGGCGAATATACTGATGGTACTGTGGGAGAAATCTTTATTGATATGGCGAAAGAAGGTGCTACCATGCGCAGCATGAGTAACTGTTTTGCTATCGCTGTTTCTATCGGCTTGCAATATGGCGTACCATTAGAAGAGTTTGTAGATAAGTTTGTGTTTACACGATTTGAACCAGCCGGTATGGTTGATCATCCAAATATTAAATCAACTACTTCTATTGTTGACTATATCTTCCGTGTATTGGCATATGAATATTTGAATCGTACAGATTTAGTTCATGTGTTAGACAGACCAGAAGTAGCCAATATGGGTAGTGATGATTGGGATGAAATTCCAGGAGGTTTGGAATATGATAAAAAACCAGAGCTAAGCGATGTTCGCATAGTAAGTGCTACACCTACAAACACTGTAGCTCCTCAAACAGCAAAAACTTCAAGAGTATCAAGCGCAGTAAAAGCTGATTCAGGCTTAGATGCAGTAAATGCTGCTGCTAAAAACATGCAAAGTGATGCACCCAGCTGTAATGTGTGCGGACATATTACCATCCGTAGCGGTACTTGTTACAAGTGTTTAAACTGTGGCAACAGTATGGGCTGTAGTTAAACCCCTCCCAAACCATCCCCAAGGAGGGATAAATAAGTCACTTAACAGAGGTTCTATAAAATATACCGCCCCGATTCTTCGGGGCGGTTTTTTACTTGGTGTTTTTTCTTTTTTTAGAGGTGTTTTTTCATTTTAAATAAAGACTTGATGGTATAGTTTTGGAATGATACCGTATACCCGTTTTTAAAATTCGTCCTTATGAAAAAAACCCTTTATGCAGCATTGCTCGTTTTGACTATTGTTTCAATTTTTAGTTGTACAAGAGCGGTAACCGTACAGGATGCGGCTACCAGGGGTCACAAGCATTGCCACCCACTTAAATAAGATCCTCTGAACAAAAAATTATTTTAACTCTTCCTAAGCCAGGAAGAGTTTTCGCATTTGTACCCATTCTGTTTTGTTATCATCTCATCATATTGTTTTTCATTCTTTACTTTCGCTTACCTTGCATTACTTCAAAAAAAACAACCGATGCGTTATATCATAGTTGTAATTAGTTTATTTTTTTCCCACTTTGTTTCAGCTCAATCAAAAAATGGTATAATCTCCGGACCTATGTTAGGACAGGTTGAATTACGAACTGCCAGTTTGTGGCTGGAAGTTTCTCCGGATGTAAAATCAGTCGCATTAAAGTTTAATGCTATCAATGCTGATAAAAAGGCAACAGGTAAAGAATCAGGAATCATCAACTACAAAGGAGAATTAGGTAAAGAATTTAATCCAATCAAATTTGTAATTGGTGGGTTAAAGATCAATACCGCGTATCAATATACTTTGCTGTTGAATGGGAAAGAAGTAAAGTTTCCATTTGCAACAAAATTTGTCACTAAAGATTTATGGCAATGGCGTAAACCGGCTCCTGATTTTACTTTCTTAACCGGAAGCTGTGCTTATTTTAATGAACCGGAATTTGACCGCCCCGGTAAACCCTACGGAGGGGATTCATCTATCTTTGAAACAATGGGAAAAACACCAGCAGCATTTATGTTGTGGTTAGGCGACAACTGGTACACCAGGGAAGTTGATTATGCCAGTGAATGGGGTTTGTGGTACAGGGCATCAAGAGACAGGAGTTTACCCATATTACAACCATTACTTTCTTCCATGTCGCACTACGCTATTTGGGATGATCATGATTATGGCCCTAATGATATTGATGGCAGTTATATTTTAAAAAACGAAAGCAGAAATGTTTTTAAAAATTATTGGGATAATCCAAGTTGTGGTGAAGATGGTAAAGGTGTTTATTCAAAAGTATCGTATAGTGATGCAGATATATTTTTAACTGATGACCGTTTTTTCAGAAGTGCAGATGATATGCCGGATAGTGTAAATGGTCAGCCAAATAAAGAAAAAGAATACTTTGGTCATCAGCAAATGGAATGGTTAAAAAATGCATTGTTGTTCAGCAAAGCAACATTTAAAATCATTGCTACGGGAAGCCAGGTATTAAATCCTGTGAGTACTTTTGAATGCATGCATGCCTATCCGGCAGAGTATTATGAGTTACTTGAATTTTTAGATAAAGAAAATATTAAAGGAGTGCTTTTCTTTACAGGTGACCGTCATCACAGTGAAGTGATAAAATTAGACAGACCGGGTAACTACACCTTATATGATGTTACCTCCTCACCATTAACTTCGGGTATTGGTAAAGTGCAGGGTGCTGAAAAAAATAACCCTGTTCGATTGCCTGGTACATTGGTAGAAGAACAGAACTTTACAAAAGTTACCGTGAGTGGTAAAAAAGGGGAAAGAAAAATGACAATCGAATTTTTAGGAATTAAAGGCAATAAATTAGGGGAGTGGAGTGTAGAGGAAAATGAGTTAAATAAGAAAAAATAAGATTTTGTAATAAACGGCTGATATGCAAATAGAATTTTCTTATACAAAAGCTGAAGTAATACAGGCATTACGTTATCACTTCATCACCCGGCGGGAAATAAAATTCATGATCATTCTGGTGAATGTGTTCGCTATTTTATCAGCCATATTATTTTTTATGCATCTCATCCGGTTCTTTCCATTTTTTTTGAGTACGGTATTATGGATTGTGCTCATGTTTGCGTTTTGGGTTTTTCTTCCTGCCTCCATTTATAAAAAAGCAGAAACTTTCCAGGATCACTTTAAAGTGAATTTAGATGAGAACCATTTTTTCATGGAAAATAAAAAAGGAAGCCGTATTTGGGCCTGGAGAGAGTTTTCAGAATTAGTTGAGAGTCCTTACTTTTTTCACTTGTATTTTGATAAACGATCTTTTTTCCTTGTGCCTAAATCAGCATTCAGTAATATCAATCAATTACAGGAAGCAAGGGAGTTACTGAAGAAGCATATTGGAAAATGATATCAAATCAACCTTTTCTCCATCACATGATGCGGAACGGTTACTTCAATAAACTCTTCGCCACTTACCCGGTAACCTTGTTTTTCATAAAACCCAACAGCAGTTTTACGGGCATGCATCATTAAAGTTTTAAAACCATAATCACGGGCAAGGTTTTCGGCAAAGTTCATTAAAGCATGGCCAACACCTTTGCGCTGAAGCCGGGCATCAACTGCCATTTGCCGTAACCTGCAGGTAGAATTATTGATACGGGTAAGCATACAGCACCCTAAAATTTTGCCATCTTCAAAAGCACCAATAAGTACATCATCTTTTTCCTGATCCAGTTCGTCCGGGTCAAACGAAAGGCCCAACGGTTTACGCAAAATCTCATTGCGCAGACTTACCATTTGACGATAATCTTCAGAACCATGTTCAATTTGTTTCAGAGCCATAGTACTTACTAATTAATTCAAGTTTCCTGTTTTAAACAATTGTTTTGATTTGATAAGCCATGATAAAGAGCAAAATCTTCAATAGAAACCCATTTAATGTAACTGCATGAATAGAATGCGGTGTCATTTCCACAATTTCACTGATGGTT
>JACQDV010000086.1 GCA_016200915.1 Sphingobacteriales bacterium | reverse complement strand
ACTGTTGTGATTTGCTTTCAAATTATTAAGTAGCTTAGCTCTTTAACAACAACTTGCAGAAGAAACCTATGAAGAATAAGTTGTGATTTGCTTTCAAATTATTAAGTAGCTTAGCTCTTTAACAACCAACAGGTGCATTGGCAATAGCAGGGATTGAGTTGTGATTTGCTTTCAAATTATTAAGTAGCTTAGCTCTTTAACAACCTTTTTTGTTTTCCCTGCAATAGTCCAGGGGTTGTGATTTGCTTTCAAATTATTAAGTAGCTTAGCTCTTTAACAACAAAATTTTTTGCCCGATCAACCAAGCCACGGGTTGTGATTTGCTTTCAAATTATTAAGTAGCTTAGCTCTTTAACAACTTCACTTTCAAATGCCTGGCCATCGTGAGGTTGTGATTTGCTTTCAAATTATTAAGTAGCTTAGCTCTTTAACAACGAGGTGTTAACTGCTAATTATCCGATCCAGGTTGTGATTTGCTTTCAAATTATTAAGTAGCTTAGCTCTTTAACAACCAGGAACTGATTGATGCCTATGGCAGTTTGGGTTGTGATTTGCTTTCAAATTATTAAGTAGCTTAGCTCTTTAACAACACCCTTCATGGATAACAGCGTTAGCATGGAGTTGTGATTTGCTTTCAAATTATTAAGTAGCTTAGCTCTTTAACAACCCCATATTGGTGAGTGTGCCTTCAGTTCACGTTGTGATTTGCTTTCAAATTATTAAGTAGCTTAGCTCTTTAACAACTACGGCTGTTCAGACAGGTTACTCATTAAGTTGTGATTTGCTTTCAATTATTAAGTAGCTTAGCTCTTTAACAACTGCAATCCCAGAGGGAACCCTCATTGCAACGTTGTGATTTGCTTTCAAATTATTAAGTAGCTTAGCTCTTTAACAACTTTTCTTTTTTATGGAGGCAGTGACTTCACGTTGTGATTTGCTTTCAAATTATTAAGTAGCTTAGCTCTTTAACAACATGGAGGTTTAATGCTTCCCGTGACTATGTGTTGTGATTTGCTTTCAAATTATTAAGTAGCTTAGCTCTTTAACAACGCAACTTTAAAAGGATAACGTTTTGAGGCTGTTGTGATTTGCTTTCAAATTATTAAGTAGCTTAGCTCTTTAACAACTCCTCAATACGGTTTTTAAAACTGTTAGTGGTTGTGATTTGCTTTCAAATTATTAAGTAGCTTAGCTCTTTAACAACTGAAACCGGCAAAAGCCTTTACAGGGCTAAGTTTGAGCTGCTTTTTACGATTAAAAAAATGGGTTTCGGGCCCATTTTTTTATTTGTAGTTACCTAAACTTCTTTTTGGAATCTGACCCACCCCAACCCCTCCCGGGAGGGGATTAAAAAAGCTCCAGTTGTTGTACTGTTTCAGGGGCTTCTACCAGTTCTTTGCCCCGGAATATTTCCATCATGCCAAATTGTTTATCTGTTACCAGCATTATACCTACGTGGCCTTTGGATGGTAATATGCCCTTAACCCTTTTTACATGTACTTCAGCATTTTCTTTGCTGCTGCAATGACGCAGGTAAATACTAAACTGGAACATGGCGAAACCATCCGCCAGTATATCCTTGCGGAAACGGGCATAGTTCTTCCTGTCCTTTTTGGTTTCCGTGGGCAGGTCAAAAAACACTAACACCCACATAATCCGGTATGCATTAAATCGGTCATACATATTTTTCCCGTCACTGCGAGGAACGAAGCAGTCTGCTCTTTACAGCCATAGACAGTTGAAATTATAAATGCGGCTGTTTCATAGTAGGTTCCCCCGCAATAACATTATTGTAACTCAGGATATAAAATCTTCCTGCTCTTCCCCTCAAAACATTTTGATAAACTCGCAGTGCTTCGTTGTATGGCATTCATCATCGGGCTTTTCTGCCCGTCAATAACCACATCCATGGCAGGCATGGCCAGGAATTCTTTTTTCATGGATGGGGTCATTTCCAAAAACTTACCATTGCCACGTATAATACGGCACACAATTAAATCCACATAAGGGCGGTAAGGTTCCATAATATCATCAGCAAGACAATAAGCATTATACTGGTTGCGGTGATGGATGCCCAGCGTAGGCAACAAACCCGAAGCCACTAAACTTCTCGCCACCATAGCCCTTAAAATAGCATAGCCATAATTGAGTAAATTGTTAGGAGGAGGGCCAAATCGTTCCCGGCGAAACTCGAGAGCTTCAGGAAAAATCCTTTTCCAGTAATAAGCAGCAGCCATAGCTTCATGGTTTTCACTGTCACCGCTTTTTACATCTGCAGCATAAGTGAGCAATACTTTGTTTTCCTCTCTTTGTATTTGTAATAAGGCAGCCTGGTTTTTTATTTTGGTCATTACGGTTTGCTGCCACAACTGTTTTTTTAATGGAATAGTAGCATCAACCTGTGCCTGGAATTTCTGGCTTTGCAAACTGTTGCCGTCCAGGCTCAGCAGCATCCCGGTAGGGTGGTGGCTATGGTCACAGGTAATAACAGCCGTATTATTAGCGAGCAGTTTTGCCAGCAGCGCCTGCGTAATAGTGATTTGCTGATGATCGAGAATAAGAAGACCGATGTCTTCTATGGGAGCGGTTTTGGTTTCACCCGTTTCAGGCAACTCAATTACTAATTGTTCGTTAGTGGTTTTAAGATAAGCCGGGTTACTAAAGTAAAGGGTCCGTTTTATCATAAGGATAATGGTTTGAAATGATAAAACGGGTGAAAAGGTTTTTTAGTATAGCTTTTTGTTTTACCGGCCTTCCCTGTATTTGTTGATTCTTTGCAGCTCTTCAATATCGGCCTTGTCTTTTAGCCGGGAGGAGGCGCTTTTGGAAAAGATGAGATGATGATAACGTATTACCGGTATTTTTTTTTCAAGGTAAAAGAACTTTACTTTTTGAATTTAATGGTTCTGTCTTTGGGTTTTTTGAGTTCTTCGCTGTAAACCCTTTTAATTAACTGGGTGGCATTCCTCAAATGTTCTTCACCGGAAAGCCGGGCCATAGCTTTGGCACCGGCTTCGTTCTTTTCTTCAAAGGAACTGGATGATTGTAACTTCCGATTTTTCTTTTGATATGCTGCTTCGGGTTCTGACACGATACTTTGTTGATTTTCTATATTAGAATTAAAGTTTTTTTAGAGGGGGGGAGATGTTGCCCAATCTGTCCACTTTGAGTTTGATGCATACTTCGGTTATCTTATTTTTTTCATCATCAAATTCTTGGTAGTTTGTACTGCCAAATTCCCCAAATCCTTGTTTCGCATCATACGAGATTATTAAATCCGAAACACTTGCTTTTAAAAAGTAACATTGTTTTTTAGAAAACCTCCCTACTTTATAAATTCGTTGGGTTAAATGTCTGATATTATTCCAGTCAATTTCTTTTGCTCCTTCTCTTTCTTCCTTTGTAGGAACATAAACCAAATCACCTGGAGAAAGAATGATTTTATCGTAGTCTTCTTTATCTTCTGCAATAGGCTCACCCTTTACAATTTTTTCAATGGCCTTGTGTGTTGCTATGGATTTAAAATCTATACGCTCTTTGGTAATTTGGTTTTCATACATTACAAAGTAAATATTGCTTCCAGCATCAACTTCTACATATTGTTTTCCGAACTTACTTGATTCGTCTTTCTTTTCGTAAATGGTTACTTTGGTAATCGGTCGCCCTGCTTTTTTAGCAAGTATTTCTAATCCCTCATTTGAAAATGCTTTTGACGGGTCAGTATCGCCTTTTTCGTTTTTTGAATCATCGGAATCCAAATGTTCGTGTAATAGTTTTCCTAAAACAGACTTTCCAATTTTTGTATATGGGATCTTATCAATCTTTTTGTGGTCAAAAGATTTATCAAGCATTACTCGTTTAGCTGCATATTCTTCAAAAGTTGCAATCTGAATTGATTCGTAATCTTTCCCTGATACATCTTTAATCGGATTTTTCTTTAAATGCTTTTTAATTTCTTTTAAAAGGGCATCTTTTTCCTGAATAGAAATTCCTGTTCGGGCAACCAAATTCTTTATTATTTGCCTTGCTTCCTTGTCATAAACATAAGAGGCAATTTTCATTTCAGTCGTATTCTGAACACGCATTCGGTCTATTTGAATTTCTATTGCTTTGGCAATGTTCTTTTCTTCATAGAGTTCTTTTAAATAGATAATCCCTTGTGGTTCTTTGAACATCGATTTCCGTACAGTCATCCACTTGGGATTAGCTTTTTGCTCTTTAAATTCTTTTTTCGCTTTTCCGTTTTCTATTTTAAAGTATGCTGTTCTATTTTTTGGTTGCGAAACAATTTTGGTGTTGGTTTTAAAACTTACAATCAGTTTTTCTAATTCTTCTTTAGTTTCTTTAGTAAAGTTTTCCCATGGCTGTTTAAAATCTCGGATTTTGCCTTTTACCAACGACTTTTTGTATTGTTTGATTTCATCGTCAGTATCGGCAGCGTTCAATGTATTCAAATAGCGGATATGTTCTCTCGTGGTAGCAGCAATAATTAATGCGTCCAAAGCATGGTGTCTGTGGTCAATACGTTTAGTATCTAATTTCGGGTTTTCTTTTACATTCAAATGAATTACCGGATTGCCGTGTTCATCTTTATCGTGAATAATATATTCTCCTTTTTTATCCGAAATTTCTTCCAAACGTTCAAAACGAGGTAAAATAATTTCTTTCCAAATCTTGTTTAATCCCCAGTTATTTTTAAGCTCGGAAGTAATAATGCCGCCTGTAAAAATAATCCCATTATTGTTTTTGGTAACTGGTGCAAGTAATTCTGAAAGTTTACGTCCAACATAACGAGTGTCGTTTAGCTGGCGTTCAATAAAATCTTCAGGAACTTCTGTTGCCAACAAATTTTTAAGTTTTGATTTTTGAAATTTGAATGTGTCTTTGCAATGGGCTTCGTATTCTTCATAAGTAAATAGTTTGTATTCGGTGGCGCCATATTTGCACTTTCCATTGCTTGTGTTAATAAAGTTTGCAGCAAGCTCCTTATCTTTCGATTTGTTTACACCCCATTCGGCAATTACCAAATTATTAAAACTGTCATTCTTCATTTTGGCACGGGGAATAACGTGTTCTATTTCGTATTGATTAATGTCAAACAATTTACTTAATGGAATTATTTTTCCTGTGTATGGTGAACGGCAATTTTGACTTAACCACAAAGCATATTTTTTAATTTCTTGTTCTGTCGGAATTTTTTCGTCTTTTACTTTTTTGGTCCAGTCAAATTCCGATTGTTTGGAAAGACTTCGCCAAATTCTGAATTTATCAATATCTACAGGGCTTTCGGGATTAGGTCTGACCTCAAACTTTACATTTTCAATTTCATTTTCTTCTGTGTATTGTTCAATTCCATTATTCATCAATTCATAAAGCAAATCTTTTATTCTTAGCTTTTCATCAAAGTTTGCTGTTTGTGCTTTGGATATTTTTTCTCTTTCAGAGGCATTGTTCTTTAAATCTCTCCCCAACTCAATATGTATTTCATCTACTTGTCCGTATTTGTTCCAAATATCACGAACTAAAAACATCGTTTCTCGTACAATCTGCTCCACCACAGGGTTTCGCAAACTGTTATGCGGAATTTCTTTTTGTATGTATTTGCTAAATTCTTCAACAGAGTCAATTACTGGTTTATCTTTTTCGGAATGTTTATCGTAAATCAAATATCCGCCTTGATAAGTATTCAAGCCTTTTGTCAAATCTTCTTTTCCAATAAAACTTTTCAAAACCTGTTTTTGCACATCATCGTCGGCAATTTCATTTAATCGTCTTATACTATGATTTATGTCGTTTAACCGCTCTTTGATTTGTTCTGCTCGTTGTTTTGCTGCATCTGAAATTATTTCTTCGTTCCAATATTTGCCACAACGCATCACAGGCAATAACTTTTTAATGGCGCAAGCGGAAAATGAACCGTATTCTTTTTTTAATTCAGAAAGTTTGCAAAACGCTTCAATAGTATTTTGTTTGTTTGCATTGTTGGGTAATAGGTTGTTAAGTGCGGTTCTGATTCCTTTTTTAGATTTTTCTTCGTCCGATGAAGTAATGGAATAATCAATGTGCCATAGGCTCAATAAATTTTCTTTGTCGTTTAGAATTGCGTCACCGTTAAATTCTGTTTTTTTGAAAATCAAACGATAGCGGGAGAGAGTTTCGTTTCCTTTTAACTCATCACGCCGTGCATAAAGATTAATTCTGTGAGAATGTTTTTTTTCTTTTTTGTCAATATCGAGTTTAATATTTGAATCGGGATAGATTTCTTTGAGTTTATTTAAAATATCTTTCTCGCTGATTGAGGTTTTAGAATTGAACAAATCAAAAAATTTCTCTTTTACCTTATCAGATATAAAATTGCTTGTTACATCAACATCTAACTTTGTTTTATCATTTTCTTTTACTTCGCATTGTAATACCCGGATGTTGTGAATGTCCTGCCAAATCCTGAACTCCTGAAACAGGGGCGAAGAACGTGGAATGCATTTTAATCCGTAAAATTCTCCGTCTATTCCTTTGCGCTTTTCATAGCGGCATTCGTTGATTGAATTTTTCTGTGATTTTAATTCACGTTGGTAATAAATAATGTCGTTACTGATTATGTGCAGTAAATTTTTGCTCTGAAACTCTGCCAATTTTGGCATATTGTTTTTTGCCTGTGTGGGGTAAAGAATTTCTGCAAGTTTTCTTAGAATGCTTGAGTCGGAATTTATTTTTTCAAGTTCAGGATTTCTCTTGCATTGCACTTCCCATATAATTTCCAATTCTTTTTGGTAACGCCATCTGTAAACAGGATACTGATGTGCCTTAAAGTTTCGCTTTGCTTTATATGCTTCTTTGATTTGCTCATAAAAGTATTCACCTGGCGTTCTGTAGTCGTTTATTTTTTCATCTAATGCGGTTGTGCATAATGCCCAATCTTCTTCCTTGGGCATTTGTGGCTTGTTTTGTGTGTGCTTACCATTTTTGTCAATTTTTTGAACAACCAAAAATGTAAATTCTTTTTTCGCAATCTTCTCGCCTTTTTCATTTGCTTCATTTGCCCAATCTGGTTCTTTTTTGCGGTTTTCTTCCCAAGTTTGCATACGTGGGTCTTCTGCTTCTATGGTGTAAACATTGGTAACGTTTCCTTTTTTATCTTTTTTTTCTTCCTTAAATATTACTGATTTAATTTTTGTGATTGACACAAACTGTGTCTCAATTCCATTTTCGCCAAAATCGTTACTTTCTTTTCGTTTTATAAATTCGTCGTAAGGTAAAACGTTGGTGTCTTTTAAATCTTTTCTGCTACTTTTAAACCCTCTGCGTTGATTAAGCATATAAATAATACGTATCAATTCAGGAATGGTAATTGCTTTTTCAAAGGCTTTCTTGCGCAAGAAATAAACAATCCAATCTTCGGGAACAATGCTCTTGCCTTTCTTACTTTTGTGTCCAATAATTCCTAACTCGTTTTCAAATTCATCAATAGTTTCTTTTGAGAAAGGTAAGTAATCACTTATTTTAAGAGAATACCCATTCTCATTGATACCCTTTTTGAATTTACGAGATTCATCAATTGGGAAATTTTCATCAAGCCAGCCTAATGATTTAAGCACTTTTATCAATCTTGTTCTGCGAAGTTTGTATCGGTGTTTTAATCTTCGTGAGCTACGCTTACCTCTGCGAAATGCTGCTTTAGTTTCTGCTTGCGCACCGCTCTCGAATTTTTGCAAATAATCTCCGTCAAGTGGAATAATTCTACTCCCTATCCATTCAATATTTCCTGAATTTCCGTAGTCTTCAATTTTTTTGGGAAGATTAATTAACGATGCTCCAATTGAATTTGTGCCAATATCCAAGCCTAAAACTTTTTTCATATTATTTGTTATTTTCTTTTATTTTTGTTTTGAAGCAAATCACAATAAGGATTTATTCCGTAGTGAGGCTTGCCTCAATAAGTTTTTGCCCTTGTACTTAACAGGGGCTTTTCTTTTACTATTTTGATATTTTCCCAACTCATACACAATAAGGATTATTCCGTTGTGAAAACATTTAAAGCGGCGCAAGTCGCTTTCTTTTTTTATTAAAGTTTCTGGATTAACAATTGGCAGGAAGTTTTCAATATTATGAATAAGTTTTAATATCATAAGCATTTCGTTTAACGGTTTTATGAAAATACTAAATTCTTTTATTCCAAAAAAAGATTAAAGATGTTTACTGCCTGGATCAGGCATATCAAACCCAGGCTAAAAGCATAACACTGGTTTGTATGTATTCTTTTTCCTCCTAAATCACTAATTTACACTACTTCAAATCAAAGGCACATATGGCTAAAAGCAAACACTTCTATATCCGCAAAGCGCACCGTTATTTAGGTTTAATTCTCGGTATCCAGTTTTTATTATGGGCCATTGGTGGCTTGTATTTCAGCTGGAGTAATATTGATGAAATACACGGCGATTTTCAAAAGAAACAGGCGCCGTTACTTGCTTCTGATATAAAATTAGTATCGCCTTCAGTGGTAATGGATACAATTAAGAAAGTACATAAAGTTGATTCTTTAGTCACTATTCAGTTAATAGAAATATTGGGTAAACCTTATTACCAGGTTCGTTGCATGAGTGGCCAGCATGATATGAGTACGCATACAGAGCATATGGACATGATGAATCACCTGGCCAACGCAGAAACAGGTGAATTAAGAGGGCCGCTTACAAAAGAAGAAGCGATAAAAGTGGCGGCTGCAAGATTTAATGGCATGCCGGAATTAAAATCTGTTGAATATATCACTGCTGTAAATAAACATCATGAGTACAGGGAGAATCCTTTGCCGGCTTATGCTGTTACGTTTAATCATCCAACCAATACAACAACCGTTTATGTATCCAGTGAGCTGGGAACGGTACAAAAGTTTCGCAACAATAAATGGCGGATATTTGATTTCCTGTATATGATGCATACGATGGATTATCAAAGCAGGGATGATTTTAATAATTTACTGATACGGATATTTTCGGTGTTTGGCATCATTACCATACTTTCAGGATTCATCTTATTCGTGGTGAGTTCAAAATGGTTCAGGAAGAAAAGAAATTCAGCAACAGGCTTAACAGCGTAAAAACTTACTCCAAATGAAACAGGAAAATTCACAATGGCCAAGAAGAAAATTTATCACAACAGGTTTACAGGTTGGTGGATTGGCGGTAGTTGCTGCTTCACCGGTTAATGTATTTGGAAATAAAGCAATTGAAGCAACAGCATATACAGTTGGTCAGATAAGTGATATGATATTTAAAGAAACCGGGTTCAAAGGAATTGCTAATACGGTTGATACCATCAAAGCCGGAAGCAGTGATATGAAAGTAACAGGCATTGTAACTACTATGTTTCCCACCATTAAAGTGATACATAAAGCAATTGAGTTAAAAGCGAACCTGCTGATTGTGCACGAACCAACTTTTTACAGTGGTAATATTGAAGAAAAAAAATGGGCTAAAAGCAGTGAGGTAATTGACCGTAAAACAAAATTGCTGAACGATAATAACATTACCATCTGGCGGGCACATGATAGCTGGCACACAATTAAACCGGATGGTATTACCAATGGTGTGATAAAGAAAATTGGATGGGAGAATTATTATAAGGGAGAAAAGACTTTTACTATTCCATCTGCCAGTTTAAAACAATTAGTAAAATATCTTAAACAAAAGATGGATATTGAACATGTGAGAATTGTGGGTGATAAAGATGATAAGATCAGCAAAGTTTCATTATTACCAGGTGCATGGGGAGGAGTGGAGCAGATGAATGCCATCATCAATGATAAACCCGATGTGCTGATTGTTGGTGAAGTATCAGAATGGGAAACGGCAGAATATGTAAGAGATGCAAGAGCGTTGGGCGATAATATTTCATTGATAATATTAGGTCATGCCATGAGCGAAGAACCTGGTATGCAATGGATAGCAGAATGGCTTCAGCCAAAATTACCGGGATTACCCATCACACATATTGTATCCGGCAATCCACTAAAATGGGTTTAAGTTAAAAGACAATAGACGATAGACGGCGGACAACGAGTAGCCATAACCAGCAACCAGCAACCAGAAACAAGCAACCAGTGAACAAGATAATAACAAAGACCGTGTGGATGATTTCCCTTGTGAGCCTCTTCACTGACTTTGCCGGTGAAATGCTTTATCCCATCATGCCGGTTTATTTAAAAGAAATTGGTTTCTCAGTATTATTAATTGGTTTATTAGAAGGAGTAGCAGAAGCAACGGCAGGGTTAAGCAAAAGTTATTTCGGAAGACTGAGTGATAACAGCGGCAAACGGTTACCGTTTGTTCAGTTAGGATATTTGCTGAGTGCAGTATCAAAACCATTAATGGCAATGTTCTCTAATGCGTGGTGGATTTTCTTTGCCCGTACCACCGACCGCTTAGGCAAAGGAATAAGAACAGGAGCAAGAGATGCTTTGTTAAGTGATGAAGCCACTGCCGAAACAAAAGCAACCATCTTCGGTTATCATCGCAGCATGGATACATGGGGAGCAGTGCTGGGTCCAACAATGGCATGGCTATTCTTGTTCGCCTGGCCCGGTCATTATAAAACACTTTTTATTATTGCATTCATACCGGGAATGATTGCCGTATTCATTACGTATTTGATTAAAGAAAAAAAGCATGATAAGCTGGAAGAAAAGAAATCACCTTCATTGCTTGAATCATTTGTGTACTGGAAAAAAAGCCCGGCTGCTTACCGCAGGTTATTGATTGGGTTAATATTATTTGCTTTGTTCAACAGCTCAGATATATTCCTGTTGCTGAAAATTAAAGAAGCTGGTTATACAGATACGCAGGTAATAGGATTATACATTTTCTACAATGTTGTATTTGCTTTATTTGCTTATCCGTTTGGTAAATATGCAGACAAGATTGGTTTAAAAAAAGTATTCCTGCTGGGCTTGGCATTGTTTGCAGTAACATATACCGGATTTGCATTTAACACAAACCATTATGTTTATTTTCTTTTGTTTGTTTGTTATGGATTATATGCTGGCTGTACGGAAGGCATTGCCAAAGCATGGATCAGTAATATGGTGGATAAAAGAGACGTGGCTACTGCTATTGGAACTTATGCAGGCTTTCAAAGTATTGCGGCTTTAGTAGCCAGTTCATTAGCTGGTTGGATATGGTTTAAGTTTGGTTCATTAACTACTTTTTTAATAACGGCTGCTGTTACGTTGATAGTTATTCTTTATTTGTCTTTCGTTTCAAAGCGAAGCGAAAAGAGCCTCCAAGGTTAACATACCATGCAGGTGAATCTTTACTGATGCCGATGCCGCCGGACAAATCCAGCTTGGTATTACTGCTGATGTTATAAGCAAAACCTCCATCAATATTATGTTGTGCTGATTGACCCTTCTGTATAAAGCTAAATGCTTCCACATAAGCATACCATTGTTCACTTAAACTAAAACCGGGTGCAAAAGTATAAGCAAGCACCGCATTTGATTTGGTATCATCCCATTCTGCACCAATATTATAACCCAGCGAAACTTTTTCACTGAGTGTGTTTTGCATGGTAAAACGAAAGTTGGGAGCAAGAAAAGCTAATGAACGAAAATCTTTTGAAGCAAGCCGGTTAAAACCTGCATGTGCTATGATAGAAGTTTTGGGTAACCACCCTTTTTCTTCCCATAGCTGAAGTTTAAATCCTATGTGAACGGGGTGGAAGCCAATCGTATATTTATTATCAAAGGTGTAAGAACTGTATTCTGTTATTATTCTCAATTCCATTTTTTCGCTGATGCCATATTTCCATAGTACAGAAGGAATAGACCAGTGAGATATTTTTTGCTCCGGCTTTTCTTTTACTATTCCCATTTCTATCTGCACCCAATGATGGGGCACTGTATAAGGACATTCCGTCTGGTCTGGACGGTCTGTTTCAATTTTCTCCGTTAACTGGGAAGTTGCCAGTACTGGAAACAGAAGAATAAAAGCAAGGCCAAGTATTTTCATTACACTAAAATTAAATTTAGTCTTGTCTAAATTTAATTGAAGGTAAGTATAAATTTTAAAACAGGCCAAATAAAAAAAGCAGCCGGCAACGGCTGCTTTTTAAATAAATAAAAATCAATTATTCTTCACTCTTGTTTTTCATTTGCGAGAGAATAGCATACGCATTTTTAATCGCTATCCGTTTATTGAGCAATAATGAACCGTTCTTTATTTCCGTAAAGCCTTCGTGACTTACGCCTGTTTCCACTTCCTTCATTTCAAACTGGTTTTTCGCTTTTTCTTCAAATACATAAAATTTATTGGCATAACGAACCACTGCTTCGTCCATTACAGCAGTTGCATTGTTATTGGTTATTTCAATTGCTGCATTGAGGAACATACCAGGTAATAAACTATGGTCTTCTTTTTCAAAATGACAGTGAATAATGGCACTGCGGTTCTCATCCAGGCTTTTGCTGATGAGAATAATGCTGGCATTATATTTTGTCTCAGGCTTATCTACCAAAGAAATAATTACTTTCTGTCCAATCTTTAACTGGTTGATGTCTTTTTCAAATACTGTAATGGCTGCATGAATATCGTTGGGATTTACTAACTCAAACAATACATCTGTCGGAGTTACATATTTACCGATGTTTACATTTACTTTAGAAACAAAACCGGTGATAGGAGAGGTGATGGCAACAGAGCGGCTTATATTATCTCCATTCAGCTTATCAGGATTAATACCGATAAGTTTTAATTTCTCTGACAAACCTTTTACCAGCACTTTCTGGCTTTGCAATTCTGCCTCTGTTTGCTGCAGTATTTTATCACTGTTAGCTTTTGACTCATTAAGGATTCTTTGTCTTTCTGCTTCCTGTTGTAATAGCTGTAGTTTTGTTTTGCCGATTAAATAATCCTGTTGCAGTTGAATAAAACTCTGATCTTCCAGTACGCCGATTACTTCACCTTTTTTTACGGGCATACCAGGTAAAAGCTGGGTTGTTTTAAGATAACCTCCCAATGGAAAACTAACTGATACTAAATTTTGCGGCGGCACATCAACCAGTCCATTCAGTTTAAGTGTTCCATTGATGCTTCTTTTTTCAGCCGTACCTGTTTCAATACCTGCATTCTTTATTTGAGCATCGGTAAGACTTACAACATTTGTTTCTTTTTGTTCCGGCTCTGCCTGTTTGGGTTGCTGATTGCTGCAACCAATCATAAATGCCGATATAAAAGGGATAATTATTTTATAGTTCATCATTAATAAGTTTAGTTGTTACCAATAAGATATTCCAGTTCTATTACTGATTTTGAAAAATTATATTGTGCATTGATGTGATCAGACTGAATAGTAACCGCATTGTTCACCAGCATTGCCCATTCTAAGTAATTGATTTCACCGTTACGGAATTTGATATCGGCATTGCTGATTAACACCTTTGATTGGGGCATCAATTTCTCTTCATACAATGTCAGCGTTTTATTTGTCTTTTCGTATTGCTGGTATGCCTGCCGGTAATTGCTTTGTAATAATTGCAGGGAAGCTTCTTTATTACCTGTGGCAATTTTTTCATTGAGCTGTGCTGCCTTTATCCTTGATTTCTGCGCCGTATTAAAAACCGGAATCAATAACCCTAACTGGAAAGTGGAAAACCTTTTTGAAGAACTATAAAAGCTTTCTGTCCCGCTTTCCTTTTTTTGCCAGCCGATGATGCTTTGATTGTTATAACCAAGCAAAATATCCGGTGATAATTTTGCTTTCTCATACGCAGTTTGCTTAATTGCAGTGGCGGAAAGCTGTTCTAAATAACCGGCAACCGGATTTTTTAAAATAGCTGAACTATCATTAGCAATATTCATTTTTCGTTTCAAATCAATCATCAACGGCTGCACTGGCTGACTGGAATTAGTAAGCAACTGCAGTTCATCTTGCAGTATTTTTATATCTGCTTCTAATTGTTCCAGTTGGGCGGCGATTTGAAGTTGTTGTGTTTCTGCATTGGTTTTCTCCAGCAGGTTTGCTTCACCGGCTTTCAATCTTAGCTCGGCTCTTTGCAAAAAGCCGTTGTAAATAGTGTCTGCATTTTGAAGCAACTTTTTTTTGTATTGCAGGTATAGCCAATTGTAATACACCAGTTTTACTTTTCTTACCAGCTCGTTCTCTTTTATCCTGCTGTTCCATTCACTTGTTTTTACTTCTTCTGTCAGCCATGCTTTTCCTTTTGTATAAACAGAAGGGAACGCAATGGTTTGTGTTACACCAATACGGTTATCTTTTTCTGCGCTGTTTATCTGTCCGTATTCGGTTGATAAACTGGTTTTGCTTATTTCTTTTGCTGTACCAATCAATTGCTGGCGGTATTGAATGATTAGTTTTTCATTTTGAAGGAAGAGATTAGCAGATGTTGCTGTCTTAATCATCTCCTCCAGGCTCGTTGCTTTTATGTTGCTCTGTGCCATGCTTTGGATGGAAGAACAGAAGAAGAACAGAATAACAGCTGGAATATGTTTTTTCATTTTCTTTTTGCGTTTAAATCCTTCTTCAAAAAGTATATAGAGAATGGGAAGTACTACTAATGTTAAGAAGGTAGCTGTAATTAAACCGCCAATTACAACAGTGGCCAACGGTCTTTGCACTTCTGCACCGGCACCATGACTTAATGCCATCGGCAAAAAACCCAATGAAGCAACAGTAGCCGTCATTAATACCGGACGAAGGCGGATATGTGTTCCTTTCACCACTATATCTCTCACATCCGTTAAACCTTCCTCTTTTAACTGGTTGAATTCCGCAATTAACACGATGCCATTTAATACGGCTACACCAAACAAAGCAATAAATCCAACACCAGCCGAAATACTAAAAGGCATTCCTCTTAGCCATAATGCCAGCACACCGCCAATAGCTGATAATGGGATAGCTGAAAAGATTAATAAACCATGTTTAATGGAGTTGAATGCGAAATACAATAAAACAAAGATGAGCAGTAAAGCTAATGGCACAGCAAAGGTAAGCCGTTGTTTTGCTTCCTGCAGGTTTTGAAACTGTCCGCCATAAGTGATATAATAACCGGGTGAGAATTTTAATTGTTGCTGTACCAGGTTCTGCAATTCATTCACTACTGTTTGAATATCCCTGTTACGAACATTAAAGCCAACAGTAATTCTTCTTTTAGTATCTTCCCGTTGAATTTGATTTGGACCATCTTTTATTTCTACAATTGCTACCTGGTTGAGTGGTATTTGTATTCCTTTGGGAGTTGATATCAACAGATTTTGTACATCGGTAACATCTTTACGCTGCGTATTATCTAATCTTACTACCAGGTCAAATCTTTTTTCTCCTTCGTAAATCAATCCACCACTTTCTCCGGCAAAGGCTGTTTGCACGGCACGGTTTACATCTTTAATTGACAACCCATATTTTGCAATAGCTTCCCTGTTGTAGTTTACTACTATTTGCGGCAAGCCGGTAACGGTTTCTACATACAGGTCTTTTGCCCCATCCACTTTTCCGGTTAACTGGCCCAGCTTGCCGGCATAGGATGCTAATGAATCAAGGTCTTCTCCAAAAACTTTGCATACTACATCCTGCTTGGCACCCGTCATCAGTTCATTAAAACGCATTTGAACGGGAAACTGGAAACCTGCAGTAACACCCGGCACATCTCTTATCGCATTGCTCATTTTATCTGCCAGCTCAGGAAAACTTTTTGCACTCTTCCATTCTTTTTTGTCTTTCAGTATTATCATCATGTCAGAAGCTTCAAGCGGCATTGGGTCTGTTGGAATTTCACCCGAACCAATTTTCGTTACCACTTTTTCAATCTCAGGAAATTCTTTTATTAAAATACTTACAGCTTTTTGAGTAGATTGAATAGTAGTACTAAGGGAGCTTCCTGTTAATACTCTTGTATCAACAGCGAAATCACCTTCTTCTAATTGTGGAATAAATTCACCACCCAATCCCATCATTATCCAAACACTGCCGATGAAAAATAAAAGTGCTAAACCCAATATTGTTTTTGGCCAGTGAATCGCTTTTAATAAAGCAGGCTTGTACCAGTTTTCAATCATGCTCATCATTTTATCTGCAAAGCTTTTCTTATGAGAAACTTTTTTGCTGAGCAGGAGAGAAGTTATCATCGGCACATAGGTGAGTGAAAGAATAAATGCACCCAATATGGCAAAGGAAACGGTTTGCGCCATTGGTTTAAACATCTTTCCTTCAATTCCCTGCAAGGACAGAATGGGTAAATAAACAATGAGAATGATAATTTGACCAAATACTGCTGAGTTCATCATTTTGCCGGCAGAGAATTTTACTTCTTCATCCACCTGGTGCTGCGTAAGTTTTTTCATCTCTGAAAAATGGTGACTCTTTGTGATGCGATGCATCACTGCTTCCACTATAATGACTGCTCCATCTACAATCAATCCAAAATCCAATGCACCCAAACTCATTAAATTACCCGATACACCAAAGAGATTCATCATGATAACCGCAAACAACATAGATAAAGGAATAACTGAAGCTACCACTAAGCCTGCTCGTAAATTTCCAAGAAAGACAACAAGAATGAAGATGACAATCAATGCACCTTCCACTAAATTTTTTTCTACCGTACCAATAGCATTGTTCACCATTTTGGTACGATCAAGAAAAGGTTCTAACATCACACCTTCCGGTAATGTTTTTTCAATTTGTTTAATGCGTTCTTTTACATTCTTAATAACACGGGATGAGTTTTCGCCTTTCAGCATCATCACTACTGCACCGGCTACTTCACCTTTATCATTATAGCACATAGCACCATATCGTGTGGCATGACCTATTCTCACCTCTGCTACATCTTTCAGTAAAACAGGAATACCGGAAGGAATATTCTTCACTACAATTTTTCCAATCTCATCTAAGTTGCCAATCAATCCTTCTGTACGAATAAAAAATACTGCCGGGCCTTTTTCAATATAAGAGCCACCGGTGTTCTGGTTGTTTTTTTCAATCGCAGTAAATACATCATCAATAGTGATGTTTAAGCTTTTTAGTTTACTGTCATTAACTGCTATTTCGTATTGTTTTAAATAGCCACCAAAACTGCTCACATCCGCAATACCTGACGTTCCCAACAATTGACGACGTACAATCCAGTCCTGTATCGTACGTAACTGCATGGCATCATATTTTCCTTCGTAACCGGGTTTTGCTTTTACTACATATTGAAATATTTCTCCCAAACCACTTGATACAGGACCCATCGTGGGAATACCGGTGCCTTTAGGTATAATATCTTTTACCTGCTGCAAACGTTCACTCACTTGTTGCCTTGCCCAGTAAACATTTACATCGTCATTAAAAACAATGGTAACTAATGATAAACCAAATCTTGAAAAGGAGCGTATCTCTGTTAATCCCGGAATATTGGCATTCGCCTGTTCAACAGGAAAAGTAATTAATCGTTCCACTTCAGGTGCAGCTAACGAAGGGGCTACTGTAATTACCTGTACCTGGTTATTCGTAATATCCGGTACAGCATCTATAGGAAGTTTTGTAATGGAAACAGCTCCGTAAATAATTAATCCAAGCGTAAATAATCCTACCAGTAATTTATTCCTGATAGAAAAGTGAATAATTCTGTTCAGCATTTATTTTTTCTTAAATGGAATGAAGATATATGCATGCACAATTACCCGCAATGATGATGGGTAGAAGCATACCTGATTCTGATCTGTAGAAATTATACTAAGCGGGGAGGTTGCCAGATGGAGTTTAACACCTGAGAAGAGACAAACTGAACATCAACGCTAAGGTGCTGGTTGCTGATCATCTGTTCTTTATTATTAAGTTCGATAGAAGTTTTGTGCTGGTATAAGGTTAATGTTAAGAAACTGCAATTATCAGCTTTGAAAGGTAATTGCATATCACGATCGTGATCCTTATCTTTTTCCAGAGTTTCTTTATAGTGTAATTTCAAAAAAGCAATAAATGATATCGAGTGATCTGCTTTTTTATGTTCAATAAAATGACTGATCAGCGCTGGTATCTTAAATAATTGGTGCAGCTCTGAATTAGAGCTGATGAGGATGGAAAGAAATAATATGGCGATGAGATTTCTTTTCACAGGACAAATATATTAAAATTGGCTGAAGGTTTATTGAGATGAAGCGGAAGAATGTTTATGCGGCGTTATTCTTCTGCCCACCAGCAGTTTAAAAATAAAATGGTCGGTGGCAGGACTAAGTCCCCAGCCCGGGCCAAAGTTGATTTCCCATTTGGGATCAATAAACAAATCAGCTGCGGCAAATAAGGTATGACTTTGCTGAGGGCCATTTTCAAAATGAGTGATGGCACCTAAGTCGCCATAATACTCAGCACCCAAACTTACTTTGGAACTTACGGCATAAGATGTTTTAATGTTAGGTGCAAAAGCAGGAGCAGACTGTTTTTCTATTCCTTTCACCCGGAAACCCAGTGTTGGATTAAAGCAGAGATAAAATTTATTCCATGTTTTATCAATGATAGGTCTTAACTCCACACTCCATGTTTCATTTGAATATTCCTTGGTTTGGTAACCAAACTCTGCTGATAAACTCAGGCCAACCGGCAATTTCCATTTTTCAGGTGCAGCAATTCTTGGGCGAATATGTGAACCGATTATGCGATAACCATAACCGGAAGTGTAATTGGTGAAGAGATAAAACCCTAATTCAAAATTATCAGTAATGCCATGTGTTATTTCTACTGTTTCATGCAAAGCATGATTGGTGGGTCTTACTCCTTTGATAATATCAGTTCCGCCATCAAACGTGAAGTTGCTGTGCAGTTCAAAGATGGTTGCCCCTCTCGTCATAGTAGGAGAAGCATACACCTGTATCTCATAATTTTCCTGTGCTGATAATGTTTGAATAAATAAAAACATTATCAAAATGGAACTTAATTTTCTCATATCATCATTTTCTAACGGTAATCATCTCTTGCGGGGCTGAAGAAATCAACCACTTTAGCATCCACATGTGCCACGGCACTGTGCAATACATTAGGTGGAATAACATGCACCATTCCTTTTTTCAGCACCATTACTTCACCGCCGATTGTCATTTCCAGTTCACCTTCTAAGATATACGTTGTTTGTTCATGCGGATGAGAATGTTCAGGAAGTTTATGCCCTTTGGTTATATCAACAAATGACAAGGTTGATTTTTCTCCATGAATCAATCTTGAAACATAACCGGGACACAATTCTTTTTTGGGAAGTGTATTAACAAACTGCATAGTTGGGTTTTTGTAAAATTAACTATGAAATAAAGATGACCGTTTATTTATTTAGAAGAAAGACCAATGGAATGTACAGACGGTTATGCCATGCTTCTTCACTATGATTTTCTCCGGGAAAATATTTAGTCTTCCAGTTTTTATCAGTATAGCCTTTAGCTGCTATTATTTCATCAGCTTTCTTTTGCATTGGCGGATAGAAAGCATCCAATGTCTGATCGCCGCAATCAAAATATAGTTTATGATTTTTTGGCGGGGGCAGGTGACCATCCAGGTATTTTAGAAAAGCATCCGGTACCGGATTATTATCCATATTGAAAGTACCGGGCCAGTGTGTAGATAGGCAGGCAGCGCCTCCAAATACATTGGGATATTCGCAAATGGCATACATCGAAATCAGTCCGCCCATGCTGCTGCCCATAATGAAGGTGTTTTCTTTGTTTGTATAAGTAGAAAAATTTTTGTCAATGAAAGGTTTTAATTCTTTTACTATAAACTTTAAATAATTATCTGACTGGGGCTGGAATGACTTTTTTGTTGCTCCCATTTGTTTTAGTCTTGCCGACACCGTATCTTTTTCTGCGTGACTGAGATAATCAAAAGGTTTTTGAGGAAAATAATCTGTATGACGACTGGATGTGTTCCAAATGGCTACAACAATTACATCTCTGATTACATTTTCGTCTTTTAAGCCGGTTAGAACATCATCCACATCCCATGATTGTTTATTCCAGGTAAGTGCACTATCGAATAGCATTTGCCCATCATGCATATACAGTACTGCGTATTTTTTTACTTTAGAATATCCGTCCGGTAACCACACGTCCACATTTCTTGCACTCACATATTTTGATGAAAAGTTTTCAAAACGTTTTAAGGTGCCTGATGCCAGTTTGGGTAATTGTGCATTGCCGGCTAAACTTAGCATTAATAAAACTGTAATTGGTACTATAAATTTCATGTGCTTATTTTTTCTTGATTCCACTGTTCCTGTCTCATCTTTGTTGCAGTCAGACCGGGACGGTCGGACTGTAATGACTATGGTCCGACCGTCCCGGTCTGGCCATAGTTAGCTATTTATTTTATTTCAAAAACCGTTGCAGATTTTGGATTTACGGTAAATGATGTTTTTATATCAACCACCTGTTCGGTCAATACATTTACTGCTGAACTTCTTCCTTTCAATATTTCTGCAAAACGATTGGTGTCAATAGTAGTAGCTGCATTGTTTTTACTCATTACCACCATTATTGTTTTGTTATTATTATAACGGAAATAAACGTACACATTATTAAATGGTGCAAAATGTAATGTTTTGCCGGATGATATAACAGGATTATTTTTTCTCCAGGCAATTAATTGTTTTAAGAAAGATTGAATCTTTAGTTGGTTTGCATTTAATCCCCTGCCGGTAAATCCATTTACTGCATCATCTTTCCATCCACCCGGGAAATCGGAACGGATTAATCCATCTACTTTATGATGCCCGGTGTTTTCCATTAATATTTCAGTGCCATAAAATATTTGTGGTATGCCACGGATGGTTAATAAAAATGTCAAAGCCATTTGTGTAAGATCAACATCCTGGTTTAATTGCATAAACAGGCGGTCCATATCATGGTTATCGCCCATTACTAAAATTTGATTGGGATTCGCATAAGTAAAATCATTCGCCATCATTTCATACAATCTTGTAAATGCCGTATTGTAAGATGGGTCTTCATTACCCGTTAATGATTTTACCAATGCATCCTGAACAGGAAAATCAATTACGGTATTTAAACAGCCGGTATATCCATCATGATTTTTTTTGCCCTGCTGCCAGTAAGAAGTAATAAGCGGATTCACACTCCATTCTTCACCCACCATACTGAAGTTGGGATATTCTTTCATAATAGCACAACTCCAGTTCTTTAAAAATGTTTTATCAGAATAACCATATGTATCCTGCCTAACGCCACCCAACTGTAGTGTTTCAATCCACCAGATGGTGTTTTGTGTCAGGTAATTTGCCATGAAAGGATTTCGCCCATTCATATCAGGCATTGTTCTGTCAAACCAACCTTCAACCCATAATTTTTTATCATACTCAGAAGCATACATATCCTCATTAACGGTTCTCCGGTGATTGGAAGGAGTATATGCATGTGGCGGAGCAAAATTTATCCAGTCTTTAAAAGGCAGATCATTCATCCACCAGTAATTGCTGCCGGTATGGTTGAGCACTTCATCAAAAATTAATTTGAGACCTTTTTGTTTTGCTTTTGATGATAGCTCTTTGTATTCGTCCAATGAACCGTATCTTGGATCAACACGATAATGATTGGTAATGGAATATCCGTGATAGGAATAACGTTCCATATCATTCTCCAGCATAGGCGTGGGCCAGATGGCAGTAAAGCCCATGTCTTTGATATAATCCAAATGATCAATAATGCCCCGTATGTCTCCACCATGACGGCCGCCATCAAAGTTGCGGTCAATCTTCTTTTCTTTCATGCCTTCCACTACATCATTACTGTAATCTCCATTGGCAAAACGGTCGGGAACGATGAGATAAAGAATATCACTTGAGTTAAACCCTTTGAATTGCGCAGCATCCTGCTGACGTTTTAATAAGTTGTAACGATAGCTGTACACTTCTTTTCCATCTTTCTTAAAACTGATACCAATGATACCGGGCTTGGCTGTTTTATCTATCACCAGGTCAATAAACAAATAATTCCTGCTGTCAGCTTTATTTACTTTTTTAATAGTAACACCGGGATAACTGATGGAAGGAGTTGTTTCACCCACGCCTTCACCATTGATGAGTAATTGAAGGTTGGGATTTTTCATACCCACCCACCAGTTCAATGGTTCTGCATGATTGATTTGTGCAATGAGAGCAGTGGAAATTAATGTAGCGAAAACAAAAGTCAATACAACTTTACTCAGTTTCATATAAGCAGCCTATTTATTACAAAGTGATAATTATAAAAAGGTACGGTGACTAGTGCTCAAATAAACATACACTACCACCAACCCATTCTTTATTCATATTATACCGAACGCCAATCATTTTTCCCTTGCTTAAACGGGCAAGATTGATAGCAGGTTTGGGTCGTACATCACCATCTTTCCACAGGTACATCATGCGTATTTCAGCTTTGGCAGGAACATCGGGTGTTTCTATTACATCCGCATATTTTACTTTCTTCTGTAAAATCCAGTTTTCCGGATCTTTTACATTGTCAATATCAGCGGGTGTAACATCAATCACTACACCCTGGCCAGCAAAGGAGAACAATGGTTTTAAAACATAGTTTTCTAAATCGGCAGGTATTTGTTTTATCTCATTGAGGAAATAAGTTGCCGGAACATAAGGATGCTTAATTAAAGGCAAGGTGTATTTACTAATGCGATAGAACCAATTGGGGTGCGGCACCCATTCAACATCCAGATCTTCTCTTATATCTACAAAATTTCCCAATGTATCTTTCTGTGCATGAAGATCATCAAAGATTACCCTGTTGTAAATTCTTTTCACCTCTGTTTTTTTACCATCATTCAGGTAATACAATTTCTTTCCTTCTTTGATTAACTCTGTAATACAAACAGGTTTTATGCCGAAATAATCCTCTGTACAATAAAAATCAATTCTTGTTTTTTGTTCGTGTGGTTTTATTTCCAGCAGAATTACATTTTTTATTGGATGATTACCGGCAATCACTTCTTTTAAATCTTTTAAATAAGATTCACGGTTGTATGTACCTAAGTATTGTGAAAAATTAGCAGGGATATTAAAATGTTTTTGTATCACTTCGGGGTAATATACCTGGAAACCAAACAAGGTTGGAAAGCCCTGCATTTCTATTAACTGTGGTTCCAGTTCGGCAGCATCATTAATACATATACCAAAATCAAAAGCAATCATATGTGTATGTGCATTTTCATTGGGCACATAATCAGTTTTAGGAATGGCTTTATCGGTAAGTTTTTTGAAATCTGTATCCACAATTACATCCACAATACTTTCGCAGGCATCAATCAATTTATTGCCAAATTCTTTTGAAACAAACACAGGTGTTTCTGCTACACGAAATTCGATGGCACCAGGATGAAGACTGTTTAAATCAGTCAAAAATTTTTCATACCGCTCAACAGTAAAACTTTCATTAAAGGCTTTGCGTAATGAAGGAATCATACAGCATGGTTTATCTTAATTGAAGATAGCGATAAACCATTTTACAAAAAAACTTATGCCATTGTTTCCACTGATAATAAATGTTCTGTTGCTATTTGAAGAAAGTTAGGCAGTACATGTGCGTAAGTCCACAATATTTTATCGGGATCGCCAAGATGTTCCAGCATGGATTTCCATTTTTCTTCACCATGACTTTCAATCACCACCTGCTTTTTTTCTTCTGTTTGTAACCACATCGTCATACCAGTAGCATCAGCTTCAGGATGAAACTGTGTGCCGATCATATATTCATTGAAACGAATGGCCATGATCGCTCTTTCAAACGGAACATGTGGTCTTTCTTTTTCAATGCAAAGAATAGTGGCACCCATTTGATGTAATCGGAAATGATTGGGTTGAATCACCTGGTAGTCACGGCTATCAACAGCATAGAAAGGATCACGAAGCCCATCAAACACCTGTTCTTCTTTTCCATCAATCATTAAATGAACGGGGAAAACACCAAAGGCGGTTGATTTGCGTTTGGCAACATTACCTACTTTATAATGGCGACAAGCTAATTGATAGGAATGACAAATAAAGAAAACATATTTCTTAACAACATTCTCCGGGTTAGCATTCCAGCTTTCAACGGAATGTAACCAGCCGAAATAGTTTTGCTCCCACTCGCTGTTTTCAGATTCTAACGGTGAACCGGGGCCGCCGCTGGAGATGTATATATCGTATGATAAATCCGGGGCTTCTTTCTTCAACCTTACATCAAATTCATCATAGGTAATATCCATGTTATTCATTTCACCAAACTGGTTAATGATCTCACGGATGCAACGCATGCCCTGGTTAGCATGGCCTTCATACAGGTCGAGGATGGCTACTTTTGTGGTCTTGTTTTCGTTAAAGCTCATAATACTATCTGCAAACTTAGTGATTTTAAAGAAAATGGTTTGTCTGCTATTTTGCTTTAAATATTAACAGGTGTGGATTAAACTTGTTTGGATATTTTAATGACCCTTTACAAACAAAAACGGCTGCCAGAGCAGCCATTATAAAAAAACCTCTATGAACTATAGACTATAAAGTGTTAATGAAGTTGATGATTTGATCCAAATTGACTTTATCAGGTTTCACCTGTATTGGTTTGTCTGAAGTGATTACATCCTGTACCGCCATAAAATAATCTTCAGCAGTTTTAGAAATGGTAACAATTGAAGCATGTGCTCCTGCAGGTATGTTTAGTACAACAAATTTTCTTGAACCGGCATCACCACTCAGCTTCACAATAGTTTTGGTGTCTTTAAATACGATGTATGCCTGTGTATTTGCATTAGAGAACAGATCGGGTAAATAAACGCTAAGACTAACGAGGCTTGTTCCCTGCGTAAGGTTGGATGCAATGTTTATCCATTTTAACCGGTCAGTTGAAACTTCGTAAGCATAGTAATAAGTAGTATTGACTTTTCTTGCAACCGGTTTTACATAACAATTAGCAGAAGAAAGAGTCCAGCCGTTGCTTACATTTACCGGCACGGGATAACTTAGGTCACCAGCTCCATAAAACACTTTCATGTTCTGTCTTGGTTGTGGTTCGTTGTAACGAACAACAATATATTTACCATCAATAAGATTGAGTTCTTCGGTACCACGAAAAAAACGGAGATAAAAACTTCCGCCTGTACTTAATAAATACTGACTGCTGTTAATGGTTGATTGTTGTAATCGTATATAATCACCCAGTTTTTCTGTTAAAATGAAATTGTATGAAATTTTACCGGTAATAGCACTTGTTGAAGAACCTTTTAATGTGCCCGGAGGAATAATAATGTCGTAATTATCCTCACGAATAAAAGTGGTATCATTCAAAAACAATTCTGTTGTATCCGTAACTGGTTGTATAGTTGAAAAGTTTTTCACCAGTTCACAAACTTTTGACTGATCTGAAATAGCATTGACCCATGTACTGTCAAGCTTGTTGTGCTGGTCTGGTTCAAAAGAGAAACTATCTTCTTTGCGGCAGGAAGCAAGGAAGATTAAGATGGTTAGTATGCTAATTAGTTTTTTCATTTTGTTTTAGTTGATCATAGTTGAACGATTATAAGATTCAGTTATTCAACATAGCGCTGCCTGTTATGAAACAGGTTGTAACGGATACCGACCTGTAAACCCGTAGTCATATACTTTTGCTTTACGATCGTTTCATTTATGTTCACAGGTTTAAAGTTGTATCGTATATATGGTTCAAAAAATAATTGCATTTGATCATTAAGTCGTTTGGAAATGCTTAAACTTCCATACAGCCCCATTCCTATATTTTTTTTCCATGCATTTACTCCTTGTGTACCACTGGTGTTGATGTCCACTAATCTGAAACTGGTATCTAATATTTTTCCGCTATACCAGGAGGTAAGATTGAAAATAGGACCTGCGCTAATCGCAACACTTAAATTGCGGCTGTTACCAAATTCATACGATAATATCAGCGGCAGATCGATGGTTCGATAACGGTTATAGTAATTGTAGTAGCTGGTGCCTATCTGTGTAACAGTTGTAGTATCGCTGATGGTAACGGTTTGACCGCCGCTGGTCACTGTTCTTGTGGTAATAACAGTAACTGTTTTTACATCCTGTGTATTAATGAATTTTAAATGTTCATTGATTTGTGAATAGTTGAAACCTGTTTTTAAAATAAACCGCTCACCAATATTTTTTGCAATACGTACACCGGCACTAAAACCAACCTGGCTTTTCTCAGCCTGCTTTCTTGTATCAATATATTCAGATGGTGTAGCAGGTGTTCCTGTTAAGTTTCGGGTTACATTATCAGCTGCACCATAAACTTCCAGGTACAAATCATTTCTTCTTGGTGGACCAATGGTTGGGCAACCCGTAAATGTTCTTGGATTAAATGGAATAGCTGTCTTCAGCTTTTGTGATTCCAATAAACTTTTAAGAGACGTTTTGCTGGTGCCTTCTGCAACAGATAAATTTACATCCCTGTCAATCGGATTATTGATTGCAGGCTGATCATCTGTAAAGGTGTTGAGGTTAGCAACGGCCTTGTTCGAAACAGGTAAACCAGCTATTGGTTCCTGTGATTGGTGTTTAGCTTTGCGAATTAATTTTCTTATCGCAGCTTTTTTAGTTTTTACTTCAGCAGCAGGAGAGATATCAACTTTTTCATTATTACTGCTAACAGTATTTGTAATTGTTGGTGTTTTATCAGAAGAAGTTAAAGTAATATTTGAATCATCCGTTTTTTCAGTTGATGAAGTTGAGCTGTTTTCTTTTGATGCACTATTTGGTGTTGCAGGAACTACAGCAGCATCATTCTGTTGGTTACTGTTTTTAGTACCGGCAATATTTTCAACAGCAGTTGGTTTATTAAACCAATTGTTGTTTTTGCCAATAACGCCAATAGTTATACCACCGCCAATAAATAGCAGCAGTGCTAATAGCCAAAGGGGATTCTTCCACCAAACGACTCCTTTATCGTCATCGGCCTCATGCAGTTCACGACGAACTTTTTCCCATACATACATGGGCGAACCGGAATCATAATACTCCAGTTTCTGTTTAAAAAAGTCGTCGAATAGTTTGTCGGTCATACAGCCAAACGTTGTTTGTGTACGTTAATAATGGCCTGCTGTAAATGTCTTCTTGCTTTAACTAACTGGCTGCGGGACGTACTGTCCTGTATGCCCAGCATCTTAGCAATTTCTTCGTGACTGTATCCTTCTATTACATGCAGGTTAAAAACTAATTTATAGCCATCAGGCAATTCGTTTATCATTTTCATCAGCTCGGCTTCACTCAGGTGACTATACACATACGGGTCAACCGATTGATAGTTGCCCCTGTCTTCGTCAACTTCATTAAAGTGAATGCGTTTTTTTTGGAGGTGTTTTAAAGAGGTGTTGATGACGATGCGTCTTATCCAACCTTCAAATGAACCTTCAAACTTAAACTGGCTCATATTGCGAAACACCTTAACAAAGGCATCCTGTAACCAGTCTTCGGCCTCCATACGGTCTCTTGAATAACGCAGGCAAACAGTAAGCATCTTGCCCGAGTACATCTCAAAAAGTGTACGCTGGCACCGCTCATCCATTTGGATGCAACCGTGGATAAGTTCCTGTTCGGTCACTGGGTTTTACAGTTGGTTAAAAAATAGAGGACAGGCAAAGGTAGTTCGCTGCCCCGGGTTCAGAATTTTTAAACGTTTTTTTAACAAGCAAATTGCTTATAGGGAGGGCTTTAACCGGGTTTTAAAGACTTTTTGGGGACAAGCTGCAGTTTTCTGTGGCATCGCCTGTTGCTACGCTCAGTTCAGGGTTCTGAAAAATATTTAGCAGGATAGAACGCAGATGACACAGATTTTTATGATTAAATGATGATTTATCTGCGCTTATCTTAATCATCATAAATAAATCGGTGTTCCAACTGTTTACGAATTGATATCCATCAGCAAAAACATAACCTGCTATACAACCGAAATTATATTTTTAAACTTATACTCCTGTCAAAAACTGGCTATGAATATAATCAACCACATTCACTAAGTTTTTAGTAGTATCATAAACCTGCAATTGCCTGTCAGCACCTGTTCCATTTTCCATCATCTTTAATACATGAGCCACTCTGTGGCGGCTACCTAAATGGTCAAGAACAGGATCAATAAAATCGAGCAACTCCAGTATCAGTGCACGGGTGTTTACTTCCTCTTCTTTACCAAAATCAATCAACCTTCCATCAATACCATAGCGGCTGGCCCGCCATTTATTTTCGTTGAGCAATGCACGGGAGTATTGAATAAAGTTGAGGTTCTTGGAACGAAGCATATAGATGCGGGCACATATAGCCTGGAACAGTGCAGCGATGGTTATAGTTTCATCAACCGTCATTGGTACATCACAAATACGAAACTCAACGGTGTTGAAGAATGGATGAACCCGTAAGTCCCACCAAATCTTTTTCGCATTATCAATACAATTGGTTTTAATAAGCAGCTTAACATAATTATCATACGCTTCAATACTGTCAAATGCTTCAGGTATGCCGGTGCGGGGAAACTTATCAAACACTTTTGTGCGGAAAGATTTATAACCAGTTTGTCTGCCTTCCCAAAAAGGAGAGTTGCAGCTTAATGCATAAATGTGCGGAAGAAAATAGCGGGTAGAGTTGGCAATATGATTGGCCATTTCTCTTGTTTCCATTCCCACATGCACATGCAAACCAAAGATGAGATTACTTCTGGCCGCTTCCTGTAATTCATTTACAATTTCATTGTAACGGGCATGATCAGTAATTAACTGACTTTCCCAATGACTAAAAGGATGTGTACCCGATGCCGCTGTCCACAATCCTAAAGAATCCGCAATACCGGAAATTGTTTTGCGAAGTGTTGATACATCATTCCATGCTTCATCAATATCCTGGCAAATATCTGTGCCCACTTCCACCACAGCCTGGTGCATCTCTGCCTTTACTTTGTCTTTAATAACTTTCTGTCCTTCGCTTACAATTTTTTGTTCATGACTTTTCAATTCCCTTGTCTGCGGGTCAAGCACCATGTATTCTTCTTCAACGCCGAGTGTAAAGTGTTTGTAACTGATATTAGCCATAGTAATTAGTTAGAAAATATTTCTGAGACTTCTATTTCAAATTCTTCCACCACTTTGCTTTTTACATATTCACCGGCCGCCAGCATTTTGGTGGCTATGTATTTTCCATCCTCCTGTAAAAAATAAACCAGTACAGTTTCTTCGGCCGGACTGATTATCCAGTATTCTTTTACACCGGCTTCCTCATACAAATCAAATTTTAGTTTTACTTCTTTTCTTGAATTACCGGGGGAAAGTATTTCAATAATTAAATCCGGCGCACCGCAGCAGCCACGTTCATCTAATTTTGATTCATCACATATTACACATATATCCGGTTGCACCACTGTGTAAATTTCATTATCCTTTTTTTTGTTTTTAACAGGGAGCCTTACATCAAAAGGTGCAGAAAAAATTTTGCAGCTTTTCCCTTTTAGAAAATTATAAATACTGCTGGAAAGTTTCATAGAAACAGCCTGGTGCACCACGTTAGGCGCCGGGCTCATCTTAAAAATTTTCCCTTTAATTAACTCCAGCCGTTCTTCAAATTTCCATTGAAGATAATCGGCATAGGTGTAATTGAGCGAAGGATCCGGCTCCTCTACCTTACTGTAATTATCGTTATCATCATTATAAACAGTAAACACAAGGTTTGTTTTAATTCGTGAATGGTGAATGGTCAATTGTGAATAATATTCATTTTCCTTTTTCAACTTTCCATTATCCATTATATCAACGCCTGCTTATTGGCACTGCGCTTAATGTATTCACCCCAGGTTAAATTATCCATGCCCGGTTGCTGCGCCATTGCTTTTTCAATTGCATAGTTCGCTACCGTTTCCACCACCCATGCAAAATTTTCTTCACCTACACTGGCTTTATCTGCATCAGGAGCAGGATTGCAAAAATCTATGGCATAAGGAACACCATCTCTCAACGCTAATTCCACTGTATTGAAATCATAACCGAGATATTGATTAATGCGAAGTACAATATCTTCCATCAACTTATATCTTTCCGGTGAAGGTTTAAAATCTGCCACATAACGCAGATGATGCGGATTGCGTGGCTCGTATGGCATAATGCGTACATACTTGCCACCAATGCAATAGCAGCGGTAGTATTCATCAAACTTAATTTCTTCCTGCAGCAACATTACCAGCTGACCTGTTTCGGCATGTTTCTGGAAAAAATCTTCCAAACTATCTAACCGATAAACATTTTTCCATCCACCACCGGCAAATGGTTTCATGTAAGCAGGAAAGCCAACATAGTTGAAGATGCCTTCCCAATCCATTGGATAAGCAAGGTTGCTAAAGGACAGGTCAGAAGTATCATCCGGGTGATCTTTAGAAGGAAGAATAACTGTTTTGGGAACAGGTACACCAATTTTTACTGCGAGACAGTTATTAAAAAACTTTTCATCAGCACTCCACCAAAATGGATTGTTGATTACGGCCGTACCACAAATAGCGGCATCTTTCAAAAAAGCACGGTAAAAAGGAACATCCTGCGAAATGCGGTCGAAGATAACAGCATACTCACCAGCATCGCCCTGCACCACTTTGTCAATACGAACAGCTTCTGCAGTAATACCTTCAATATTTTTGGAGTTGATTCTTTCAATCAAGGCCATGGGAAAGGAGCGTTCTTTACCAAAGAGAATTCCAATTTTTTTCATATGCAAATTGTTTTGTGGTCAGCCCGATTAATGAAAAAGAAAAGAGCTAAGGTCAACCGTGTTTACCAAATATATTTTTAATGCACTAAAAAAACAAATCCTGTTTGGTAATAGTGGTAACAAAAAATTGATATTAGCTTCATCCTAATTTCACTGTTTTCCTATATTTGGAACTTATGGCCGAAGAGAAATCGCTGGGTATCCTTGTTGAAAATGCATATATAGATTCTATTTACCTCGAAAGAGAAGTAAAGGTTGACTTCTATCTTCCTACCAATGTGGCTAAACCAGCGGAGATGAGTTTGTTGCTTATCAATGACGGCCAGGACTTGCCAAAAATGCCTTTTGAAGAAATATTAGATGATTTATATAATGAAGATTTGATCAATCCCGTGTTCTGTGCCGGTATTCATTGCGGCCCCGACCGAAAAAATGAATACGGAACAGCCAACCAGTTAGATTATATGGGACGGGGCACTAAGGCGAAAGATTACAATAAATTCATTTTCTCTGAACTGCTTCCTTTTATCCGCAAAACATATTTGGTTCCTACGTTTAAAGAAAAATCATACGCTGGTTTTTCATTAGGTGGATTGAGTGCACTGGATATTGCATGGAACCATCCGCAGGAATTTACTAAGATTGGAGTGTTCTCCGGTTCACTGTGGTGGCGAAGTAAAGGTTATGATGAAGGATATAATGATGAGACAGATAAAATAATGCAGGCGCAGATAAGAAAAGGAAAACATTATCCGTGGATGAAATTCTTTTTTCAATGCGGCGCCGCTGATGAAAGTGAAGACCGGAATAAAAACGGCATCATCGATTCTATTGATGATACAATGGATTTGATGAAAGAATTAAAAGCAGTTGGTTATACTGATGATGATATAAAATATCTTGAGTTGACCGATGGCAAGCATGATGTTCCCACCTGGGCAAGAGCTTTTCCGGATTTTTTAAAATGGGGATGGGGAAGATAATGGATAGTTGAAAGTGGATAATTGATAATGAAAATTTATGAACGACTAATAACTAATAACTAATAACCAGCAACAAGAAACCAGCAACTACTTCACAAAACGCTTCATCTCTCTCTCTACATCTTTTTGTTTAATCGATTCTCTTTTATCGTGCAGTTTCTTTCCTTTGGCAAGACCGATTTCTATTTTGGCAAAATGCTTTTCGTTGAAGAATATTTTTAACGGGATGATGGTGTAACCTTTTTCTTTTGTTTTGGATTCCAGTTTGCGCAACTCTTTTTTTGTAAGCAGTAGTTTTCTTTCTCTTAACGGCTCGTGATTATAATGAGTACCCAATGCGTATTCTGAAATATGTAATCCTTTTATCCATAATTCACCTTTGTTAAGAAAACAATAGGCATCATTAAAACTTACTTTACCTCCACGGATGGATTTTATCTCCGTTCCGGTTAAAACCATGCCTGCATTGAAACTTTGCTCAATGAAATATTCATGAAATGCAGAACGGTTTTTTAATTCAGCCATTGAAGAAGTTGAAAGGTTTACGGGTTTAAAGTTTAAGGTTATTAATAACAACAAACCACAAACCATAAACTACAAACAATAAACGCAATTCTAATTTTTAAAGTGATTTAACACTACACCCAGCTTATCTCTCATTTGTTTGCGGTCAATAATGAAATCGAGGAAGCCTTTGTCTAATAAAAATTCACTTCGCTGAAAACCTTCGGGTAAATCTTTTTTAATTGTTTCTTTAATAACCCTTGGTCCGGCAAAACCAATTAAGGCGCCTGGCTCAGCAATGTTTAAATCGCCCAGCATACCAAAGGAAGCGGTAACACCACCAAAAGTTGGGTCGGTGAGTAAAGAGATATAGGGAAGCCTGGCATCCGTTAATTGAGAAAGTTTACCAGATACTTTAGCTAATTGCATTAATGAAAAAGCACTTTCCATCATCCTTGCACCACCGGATTTATTAATAATCATAAAAGCGGCACGATGCTGAATGGCATAATCAATTCCTCTTGCAATTTTTTCACCCATTACACTACCCAATGAACCACCGATGAATTCAAAATCCATACAGGCTATCACAATGCCATTGCCTTTTATTTGTCCCATTGCCACACTGATGGAATCGTGTAAATCAGTTTTTTTCCAGATATCTTCCAAACGCTTGTGATAAGGCTTTAAATCAGTAAAGCCTAAAAAATCTTTGGAGCGTATGCTGGTGAATAATTCTGTGTATTGCTGATCGTCAAATAAAATATCAAAATAATCTTCACTGCCGATACGGTGGTGATAGTTACATTTCGGACAGGTATATAATGATTCTTCTAACTCTGTAACGGTGCATGTGTATTTGCAATTGGGACATTTTATCCAAAGCCCTTCGGGAGTTTCTTTTTTCTCCGAAGTTTTGGTTAATATGCCTTTTTGCATACGCTTAAACCAGGATGTTTTATGTCCGTCGCCAGGAAAATCCTCACCCGTCAGGTTCACCTCTATATCCTCTTCTTTAGCCATATACTGTTGTTTAAGGAGGTGCAATATAAAGATTTATTTAAAAACGGTATGCCTGCTAAAAAAACGTTCTAAATACTGGTTGTTAGCATTTTAGCAGCTATTTCTTTAAATAGTTTGTAAGCAACCATGGCTGTCATATTGTGGATGTCTCTTGTTGGATTGTATTCTACTATATCAGCACCAATAACTGGAACTGAGATTGATTGTATAATGCTGATAAGTTCCCGTGTTGTTAAGCCGCCTGGTTCGTGATGGGAAATACCTGGAGCATAAGCGGGGTCGAGTACATCCAAATCAAGTGATATATATAGAGGAGAGGAAAGTGATTGAACAAAATCCATATTGAAATCTTTCATCTCAATAATGCGGACTCTATATTTTGCTGCTTGTTCTCTTTGATGTGTATTTAATGTACGGATACCAACCTGAGTGAGAGAAGCGATGTTACCTATTTCCATTAACCGGGCAAAAGGAGAGGCGTGTGAGTAAGGATTATCATCAAAATTTTCATACAGGTCTGCATGCGCATCCAAATGAAGAATATGAATGGGCTGATAGTTATCTGCATGAGCCGCAATGATGGGGTAACTTACAGAGTGGTCACCACCAAAGCAAATTAATTTATCTCCATGTTGAATATGATTGGCTACTGCATTTTTGATGATGGTGAAAGTTGTAGCAGCATCCGCTGATTCAAGATTCAAATCTCCCTCATCAATATAATTTTCATTGATGGCGATTGACATTCCGTTTTCTGCAAATCGATTGGCTGAACCATCAGTATCCATCTTTCTTATTAATGGTGGTGCTAATGCCGGGCCTTGCAGGTAGGAAGAGTTTTTATCGAAGGGTATGCCGAGGAGTTTGAGCATTTTATATTTTTTATAAATGTAAATTATTCAACGTCACCAAACGTTCCTACGGAACGAAATGCATTCTTAATTATATGATGCTACCCACGAGATGCTCCTAAGGAGCATGGTACTTGTCCCGTAGGGACTTGTGGTGGGTAGATGGAATATAGAATATAGAATATAGAATTGATAAGCGTTCCGTAGGAACGTTTGATGATTGAGTTATGAACAAATGTGAATTATGATTTATTGTGAATTTATGATTTAAAGCGAAGCCTGATAGTATTCCGGAACGATGAAAGGATTGTGACACAACAGGCGATGCTATGAAAATCTATAGCTGGTATTAAAACAAAAAGCGTCCCTCAAAGAAGAACGCTTTTCAATTATTGATGAATCAAATTAAGCAACAGTAATTCCTTCATCTAAATAAACATCCTGTATCGCATTCAAAATTTCAACACCTTCTTTCATTGGTCGCTGAAAGGCTTTGCGGCCACTAATCAATCCCATACCACCGGCACGTTTATTTATAACTGCTGTAGTAACCGCTTCAGCCATATCACTGGCACCGGAAGAAGCGCCACCGGAATTAATTAATCCGGCACGACCCATATAACAATTGGCAACCTGGTAACGGCACAAATCAATCGGGTGTTCACTCGTCAACTCTGAGTAAATGCGTGGATCATTTTTACCATAAGCAGATTCTTTTGTATTCAATGCTAAGTAACCACCATTATTCTCCGGTAATTTTTGCTTGATGATATCTGCTTCAATGGTTACACCCAAATGATTGGCCTGACCGGTTAAATCAGCCGAAACATGAAAATCTTTTTCTTTTGTTTTAAACGCCGGGTTACGCAAATAGCACCAAAGGATAGTAGCCATACCCAGCTCATGCGCCATTTCAAATGCTTTGCTTACTTCCTGTATTTGACGGGTGCTTTCATCGCTGCCAAAATAAATAGTAGCACCAACAGCCGCAGCACCTAAGTTCCAACTGGCTTTAATGGAGGCAAACATTATCTGGTCAAACTTATTGGGATAAGTGAGAAACTCGTTGTGATTGATCTTTACAATAAACGGAATTTTATGTGCATACTTCCTCGATAAAAATCCTAATCCGCCAAATGTGGTGGCTACAGCGTTACATTCACCTTCTATTGCGAGTTTGATAATATTCTCGGGGTCAAAGTAAATTGAATTCTTTGCAAAGGATGCACCGGCACTATGTTCAATTCCCTGGTCAACCGGAAGAATGGATAAATAACCGGTGTTGGCTAATCTTCCTTTTCCATACATCGCCTGCAGGTTGCGCAACACTTGCGGATTACGGTCGCTGATAGAAAATATTCTCTCAACAAAATCTGGTCCGGGTAAATGCAATTGGTCTTTGCTGATGGTTTTACTTTGATGGGAGAGAAGATACTCGGCTTTGTCTCCTAACAGATCAATGATTTTTTTTGAAGGCATACTTTATCGTTTAAAAGTTTAAGGGTTTAAAGTTTAAGGTTGCTGGTTGTTAGTTGCTTGTTACTGGTTATTTAGGCTAACAAGTGTTGGCAAAGTTATGAGGTTAAAGCTTTATTGTTTTAGATATGTGCAAAAAAAATCCCGCCAAAGGCGGGATTTAAATATTCTCGGAGCTCGAAGCTAAAAACTCACAGCTTCTTATGCATTCCTGTTAATACAATTCAAATCTTCAAACGCTACTTCCAAACGCTTAATGAATGTTTCTTCACCTTTGCGTAACCATACACGTGGGTCGTAGTGTTTTTTGTTTGGCTTATCTGGTCCTTCAGGGTTTCCTAACTGACCTTGTAAATAAGCTTCATTCTTTTTGTAATTGTTCAGCACACCTTCCCAGAAAGCCCATTGCAGATCCGTATCAATATTCATTTTGATAGCGCCATAACCAATCGCTTCCCGAATTTGGTGCTGAGGCGAGCCACTACCACCATGAAATACAAACCATACTGGTTTTGGTCCGGTCTTTAATTCTTTTTCAATATAAACCTGGCTGTTATTTAAAATCTCCGGACGTAAAACTACATTACCCACACTATACACACCATGCACATTACCAAACGCAGCGGCTATTGTAAACATGTTACTTACTTTGCTTAACTCAGTATAAGAATAGGCTACATGTTGAGGCTGGGTATATAATTTTTCATTTTCTACATCGCTGTTATCAACCCCATCTTCTTCACCACCCGTAACACCTAATTCAATTTCAATACTCATTCCTAATGGCGCCATGCGTTTGAAAAATTCAACTGAAGTGTGAATGTTTTCTTCAATTGGTTCTTCACTTAAATCCAGCATGTGTGAACTGAATAAAGGCTGACCTTTTTCTTTATAAAATTGTTCACCTGCGTCAATCAAACCACTTATCCATGGTAACCATTTTTTAGCAGCATGATCAGTATGTAACACTACAGGAACACCATAGTATTTGGCAACATTATGAATATGCAAAGCTCCGGAAATACCACCGCTGATGTTGGCTTGTAATTTATCGTTGGGCATTCCTTTACCGGCAATGAATTGTGCACCGCCATTGGAGAACTGAATGATAACGGGAGAATTTACTTTGGCAGCTGTTTCTAACACACCGTTGATGGTATTAGTGCCAATCGTGTTTACTGCGGGTAATGCAAATTTGTTTTCTTTAGCATCATTGTAGAGTGCTTCGAGTTCTTCTCCAAAAAGCACCCCGGCTTTGTACTTGCTCATTTTGGTAGTTCAAATTTTAGGGTTGATGAAAAAATCACTGGCAGGCAATTTTTTTGCGCCGCTAAGATACCTTCATTTGCTATTTTAAAAAAGAATAATAAGCTAACGTGTGTTATTGAAGTTGAATTAGCAAAATATCTTTTCCGGGAATGGTGATGATTTGTTTGGATGCTTTGGCAAGAGGAGTGGTTAAGAAATTTTCTTTCTCCATTGAGTTATTGTAGCAATATAAATAGAAGCGAATATTATTCTGCCGGATGGCATCAATTAGCGCAGATTGTGAGTAATCATTTTTTGATAACAGAAAGAAACTGTTGTGTGATAAGAAGGCGAGTTTTGTACACCAGGAGTTTTGTGCGTTGTTGCCATAGTTTGAAGTAAAGCTTCCGTGTATGTTTTTGGTTGTAAGTAAATCAGCTGCGTCATAAATATCCTTGCCATTACCTTTTAAATCCTGCAATTTATCAGCTGGTGATAACAAGAAACTTCCAATGAAAAGTAAAGCGATGATGAAGGAAAGTTTTTTGTTATGCAGATAAGGAAATACTTTTTCTTCCAAAATTTTTGCTCCTAATATTAACCCGATAATTCCTGCTAACCAGATATATCTTGTTTCAATATGAATGAGCAAATAGCCGGTTACTAAAATGATGGAGGCAATTAAGAGAATGCTGGAGGAAAAGAACTTTTCTTTTTGTTTTGATTTTATTACTCTCACCATCCAATAAACATATACTGCTATTAATGTAAATGAAATTTCTGCAAAGACTGAAACACTTTCTTTAAGATTATGAAAAACAAGTTTGATGGCTTTAGCAAAATTGCTGAACGAACTTAATGGCCCGTAAAAAGTGGTGTAGTATGAATAAGGATCTTCCCAAAAATTAGGTGAATCAGGGTAGGGTGGCGGAATAAGTAAACCATAATCTTTTAAAGTGGCTGATCCGTTTCCTAAAAACCAGTTATAGTTTAAAGTTCCCGCAGTGCTGAATGTAAGTTTATTGTATTTGAGATATAAACAGTAAATCCAGCCAATAGCAATTAAAAAGAAAACAGAAAAGGAGATGAAAATTCTTGAAGCAATAAACTTTGTTTGAACTGCTGATTGATTAGATCGCTGATACCAAAGGTGAATAATGATATGATTGATTAAAAAGAAAGGCAGGCAAAATGATTTAGCTAAATATGCCAATGCCATGATGACTGCAGCATAAATATTGTAAGCCGATTTTGTAAAAAAGTTTTTGGATGTAATGAGGTTTATATAGACCAACATAAATAGTAGTGATAAAAGATCGCCTGCCAGTTGCTGATGAGTCCAGCTAAGCAGCATAACCGGCAACGCAATAAATATTCCGGTAATCAGCAAGCTGTTTTGAATAAACCGTTTCAGCAATATTCCTGTTGCAGCAATAATACCAATACAAGAAACTGCATTAATTATTTTAAAACTAATAGCAGGATTAGCAGATTGGCTGACGTAGGAAGATGCGATAAAAGAATTCAGCGGACTCCATAAGCCATTAATGCTTTTATACCAGTCACCATCATACATTCTTCTGGCAATAGTCATGTAGGCAGTTCCATCCACATCAAAACTAAACTGGTACCAGCTTAGTGTCACAAAAAATAAAACGAGGTATAAAGCGATGGAGAAGTAAATGCCGTATTTGGTAATAAGCCTGCTCATGTGCCCCGAATATAGCAAATAGTTTGTTCAAGTATTTTAAAGAATCGCCTGTTGAAATGGATTTTATGCTAACATTGCGGCCAGATGGATTTGAAAGAGATAGATATTACAAATCAAAACAGTAACCGGCATCCGTGGGAGCAGGTGAGGGTGCAGGTAATTAGATCCTTACTTGATAAAATTGTGGATGCTAATAAAGAATTACTGGTGCTGGATGTTGGTTCGGGTGATATGTATGTGGCGGGTGAATTATCAAAATACTATACCAAGGCAGAGTTTATCTGTGTTGATACAAATTATGATCAAATGACCATTAAGTCGGATAAATCACTAACAATTTATTCTTCTCTGGATGAATTTAAAAAAAATACAAACCGAAAAGTGGATGTAGTGCTTTTGCTGGATGTGATTGAGCATATAGAAGATGAAATACAATTTTTGCAAAATCTGTTGAAAGAAGAATACATTACTGCTGAAACAGGCTTTGTTATTACTGTTCCGGCTTTTCAATCATTGTTTTCAGCTCATGATCGTTACTTGGGGCATTATCGCCGTTACACTGTTTCTTCTTTAAAAGATCGTTTGAGTAAAGCTGGTTTGGTAACTATTAAAAGCAATTATTTTTTCTTTTCACTTTTATTGCCAAGAAAATGGCAGCAGTTAATAGAAAAAGAAAATACAGGCGCAGCAAATTTCAAAGGGTTAGGTCAATGGAGAGGAGGAACTTTTATAACTGCATTAGTAAAAACAATTCTTTTAATTGATTTTAAGATCGGACAATTACTTTCGCTGATTGGAATTAAATTGCCGGGACTATCATTATACACCATATGCCGCAAACCTGCCTGATAATTCCCTGTTACAACGAAGCTGACCGGCTGGATATGGCGGCATTTGAAAATTTTATTTCAATTGAAAAAGATTTTACTCTTTGTTTTGTGGATGATGGCAGTACAGACGATGCGATGAAATTACTTGAGGCATTACAGTTAAAAAATCCAGGTAAAGTATTTTTAATCAGGTCGAAACAAAACAAAGGAAAAGCTGAAGCTGTTCGTGCAGGTGTTTTGCAAATGAACGGGAACGGGCAATTTGATTATTTGGGATATTTTGATGCAGACTTATCAACTCCGTTAATGACAGCAGTTGATTTTGTGGCGGAATTAGAAGAGCATAAGCAAATACAGATTTTATTTGGTAGTCGTATCCCAAAGAATGATGCGGTAATCCGTAAGAATTATTTACGGCATTTAGCCGGAAGATGTTTTTCGTTTATCATCAATCATTATTTTAATATTGGATTGTATGATACACAATGCGGAGCCAAACTATTCAGAAAGCAGATCGTTCCGTTGGTTTTTGCAAAAGAGTTTGTATCAAGATGGCTGTTTGATATTGAAATTATTCTTCGGCTGAGAAAGAAATATTCTACAAATGAAGTGATGAAAGAAGTTCCTTTAAAACAATGGATCAATAAAAAAGGATCTAAAATAAAACTAAGTGATCTGTTTAATCTCCCTGCCGAAATGCGAAAGATAAAATCGGCTGAATGCAGTTAAAGTGAGCCGATCAGCTGTTGAAAATATTCCGGAGCTTTCAGCAGTCTGCTTCCGTACCAACTGAACATTTCTCCATCAACCAATTTTATTTCTCCTTTAAGTCCGGCTGTTCTTATTTCATCAATATGCTGTTCTTTAAATGGAAATGGTTCACTGGACAGTAAAAGCAATTCGCAGCCTGATTCATTTAATTTATCAATGGTTGTTTCCGGATAACGTAATTTACTTGCCAGAACATTTTTAAAGCCACATCTGCTCATCATATCGTTGATGAATGTATCATTGCCTGCCGACATATAAGGTTTCTGCCATATCAGGTAAGCAGTTTTAATTTTTCTTCCCGGTTTTAGTTTATCAAAACCAAGTTTAATTTTTGTTACAATGGCTGCGGCTTCATTTTCTTTGCCAGTTATCCTGCCAATATCTCCAATCATTTTTATTGCTTCATCTAGGTTTTTGATATCACTGATGTAAACAGGAAATTCTTTACAAAGAATTTTTATCTGTTCTTCTGTATTTTCTTCTTTATTAGCAAAAATGATATCCGGGTTAAGCTGACGAATTAATTCAATGTTCAGTGTTTTGGTGCCGCCAATTCTTGTTTTGGTTTTAAACCATTCATTTGGATGGATACAAAATTTTGTAATGCCTATTACTTTTTCATCTAAACCTAAATCAAATAACAATTCTGTTTGTGAAGGAACAGTGGAAATTATTTTCTTAGCAAGAGTGGGGAGAGTAATTGTTTGACCGGTTTGATCAGCGATTTGCATAAGGGCACAAGTTAAACAAAAATGCCCCCCTGTAAACAGGAGGGCAAATTACTTGCGTACCAGGGTTCTTTTAAGGAGTTTTTCCTTTATCAGGATTTGGAAAAACGGGCTTCTGGTTAGCAACAGCCATGGTTTGAGAAACTACTTTTAAAGTTTCGTTCAAAGGATTATTGGATTATTAAGTTGGTTCTTTTCGGACTTGGATTTTAAAACTTATTTAAAGAACTTTTAATTTGGTTTTTCTTCGGATATTAACTGAAACAAAAATACCCTTAGCTCCTTGCCGGCACAAGAGCATTATTGCCCCATTTTCAATCATCGGTAATTACCGCTGTACTCGTAAGGTTACGATAAGCCCTTTGAAAGAATACGATAAATAAAAAAATCCTCCCCAACTTGTTGGGGAGGACAGTTTTTTGTTACAGTAGTTTGATTATTTGTTTTTCATGGATACGTTTACCAAAAACTTATTACATGAGATGATGTTTCTCATAGGCTATTTTTATTGGATTTAGTTTACCAGGATACCAGATATTGTTTTCTAAAGGATGTTGGATAGTTATACGCAAATAAAAAAAATGAAGTTGATTGATATTGGATTTTTGTGTTTGCTTTTCAAAGGATGTTTTGGCTTGGTTTTTCTTCGGATATCAGGATGATTGATATTAATCAATCAACTTCTGGTACAAAAATATATCTGCATCAATAACTGTACAAGAGCACTATTTCTCAATTTCAAAACATCGGTAATTACCGCAGCTATCGTAACCTTACGAATGACTGAAGGGGAGCTTGCTTTTTGGGAAGAATAATGTTTAATGAGTTTATTTGAGTAGAATGAGTGGATCAGCACATTTATAAAATAAAATCCCCCGCCGGAGCGAGGGACAATTTTTTACTGTGAACCAGAGGTATACTTTTAGTCTTTCAGAGAAACGGATTCGGGTTACAGCTCAGGTTTTTTCAGGATAGTGTTTTAGTTTCTTCAAAAGTTATTGAATAATTCAGGTTCTTTCGGATTTGGATTTTCTATTTTAAAAATCAGGATTAAAAAGTTAAAAAGAAGTTGACTGATACTGGATTTTGCTTTTCAATGTTATTGGATTTTTAAGTTTTGGTTTTTTAAAGGATGTTTTGGCGTTTGGTTTTTCTTCGGATATTGTTTGATTGATTTCTTATGATCAATCAACTTCTGATACAAAAGTAGTAGCTGGAGCAATACTGTACAAGAGCACAATTGCCCTGATTTCTGTAATCGGTATTTACCACAGTAATCGTAAGCTTACGAATAATGGGAGTGGAGTTATACGATTAATGCAAAAAAGCAGCGTAAGATGACCAGGAATGAGTATAAATAAAAATCCCCCGCCGTAGCGAGGGACAATTTTTTACTGCGAACCAGAGGTATACTTTTTCAGTCTTTCAGAGAAACGGATTCGGGTTAACAGTGTCTTGGTTTTTCAACAGGAATCAGTTTTTCAAGGATACATTTTTCACAGGCTTTATTGGATTCTCAAATGTCTTTCTTTGGATTCGGATTTTCTATGTTGTAATTACATTTAAAAACTAAAGAAGTTGACTGATACTGGATTTCGGTTTTCAATTATATTGGATTCTTAGGCGTTTAGCTTTGGTTTCTTTAGGATTGTTGGTGGTTTTTCCGGGATATTGTTTGATTGATTTATTTATTTATTTATTTATCAATCAACTTCTGATACAAATGTACTCCCCCTAATAAAACTGTACAAGAGCACAATTGCCCTAATTCCTGTCATCGGTATATACCGCAGCTATCGTAAGCATTCTATAAATACACTCGTAAAACCACTACAAAAGAAGAAGGTAGTTTATCTAACATGTATTAAATAAAAAATCCAGTTGTCTTGTTAAATAACTGGATTTGACAAAATTATACTTGATTCATTCTTATTTAGTCATTGATTGAATCAGGTCGTATTTAGTTATTATATGAAAATTTCCTAATTCGTCCTTGCTTAAAACCGCACCATTTTCTTTGTTGATGAAGGTACTTATGCGTTCAACCGGTGTATCAAAATCAATAATAGGGTAGGCTTTTTCCATTACTGACTCAACGGTTTGGCTTTTTAAATCAGGATTGGTGAACAGTTTATTAAATAAGCCGCTTTCAGAAACAGATCCAACCGGTCCCCTGCCATTCATTACCGGTATATTTTCAATATCATATTTCTTCATCAATTCTACAGCTTCTGCTACTGTTGCTGTTGACTCAATTGTAACCAGGCGATTATGTGGTCTTGACGTAATAATATCTTTAAATGATTTTACTTCCATAAACCCTCTCTCAATCATCCATTGGTCATTGTAAATCTTTCCAACATAGCGGCTACCATGATCATGAAAAATACAAACAACCAGGTCATCTTTCTTTAAACGATTTTTCAATTGCATTAATCCCTGCAAACAACTTCCTGCACTATAACCGCAAAACATGCCTTCTTCTTTTGCCAATCTTCTTGCCATTACAGCACCATCCTTATCCGTCACCTGTTCAAAATGATCAATCACACTCATATCATAATTCTGCGGAACAAAATCTTCCCCAAATCCTTCACTGATATAAGGATGAACCTGGTTCATATCAATTTCACCGGTGCGGAAATATTTGGTGAGTAATGAACCGTACACATCAATTGCCCATACCTGTATGCTGGGATTTTTTTCTTTTAAATACATGGCTGTTCCGGTAACAGTACCACCAGTACCTGCAGTACAAACGAGATGAGTGATTTTGCCATCAGTCTGCTCCCATATTTCCGGGCCTGTAGTTTCATAGTGAGCTAAACGATTAGCCAGGTTATCGTATTGATTACAATGAAAAGAATTAGGTGTTTCGCTGGCAATTCTTTTTGCCACACTATAATAACTTCTTGGATCCTCCGGCAAAACATTGGTGGGACAAACAATTACTTCAGCACCTACTGCTTTTAATATGTCTGCTTTCTCTTTTGATTGTTTATCAGTAGTAACAAAAATGCATTTATATCCTTTTACACAAGCTGCCAATGCCAGGCCCATTCCTGTGTTGCCCGAAGTACATTCAACAATTGTTCCGCCAGGTTTTAGTTTGCCTTCCTTTTCCGCCACTTCCACCATCTTTAATGCCATGCGGTCTTTAATAGAATTGCCAGGGTTGAAGTAATCTACTTTAGCCAATACTGTACAGGGAAAATCTTTGGTGATCTTATTGATTTTTATCAGCGGCGTATTACCAATTGTTTCGAGGATGTTATTCTTAATGTTCATTCCTAATAGTGTTTCGCCGCAAATGTACAATATTAACGGTTGGTAGTAAAGAGAAAGCCCCGATTCCGGGGCTTTAGCAATAATTTATTTTGTTGTTAGAGACGATACAAAAATCCTATCCGTAAATCAAGCTGATTGAGTTTGCTGGTATATACTTCTGCTACTTTATGTTCGTGAATTTCATTGGTGGTAACATTTACAAATTTTACCATGAATTCTTTTCCTGTACCGGTAGCATTATCCTGTAGGTGGCGAACATTCAAATAATCCAATGTTCCACCGGTTAAATAGTTTAATGAAAAATCAATAGCCCAGTTATTACTTCTGCTTTTAAAAAACTTGTTTACCGTCAAATCGTAAGCCAGCACCGGCACCATATGAAAAGGTTACATCTCCAAATACATTTTTGTTCTGCAAGGGATGGCATCCATCAGCATCATGCGGGTCTTCAATATAAATACTGCTATAAAAATTACTCATCCCGGCTTTAGCGGTAATATAAGGAACAAGCTTTCTTTCACTCAACAGATCGTAACCAAATGCCAAATGTCCATTAAATTCATTGCTGGAGAAACGGACGTTGGTAGTAGTAGTGGCACCATTGGTAAACTCATAAGTCTGCTGCTCTGTTTTTTGAGCATAAGTTCCAATGGCTAAATCCGCACCTACCCAAACTTTTGAATTAACAGGCAAGCGATAAATACCACGCAGCGTAACAGAATTAGTAAGGTTGATATAATCGTTCATCTTACCACGGGGAATCGCCATTGAATAACCACCAGTAATTTCAAACTGGGCAAAAAGTACAGCAGCAAACAATAAGAAAAAGGAAAGGAGTAAAAATCTTTTCATAATAAACTGTTTTATGGTCAGCAATTATTTACCTGACAATATAAATCAACTATGTGTTGAGAAAAGAAATGTTAATACTCTACTTTTTATTCAGCTCTTCCAATGCTTTTTTAACTACTTCATCATTTTGATTAGCCATTTCAAAATATCCTTCTCTGCGGAAGAGCTGTTGTGCCATATATGCTTTTATCCTTTGCGAAATGGTTTCTTTTTCTTTAGCTGTGAAAGCAGTTACCTGTATGCTGTCTTTTGATGCGAAATCCGTAAAATTTTTCCAAACTTTATCATCCACTACAAAACCTTTATTATAATCCTGTGCTGATTTAAAAGCTTTAAAGAAATTCATATTCTGTATGTAATAACGATAGATGAAACCATAAAGCGTACGTTTTTCATACAATTGAGAAACTGTATTGCTCATATTGGTAGTATCAAACGGAACAAACACATCAGGCATTATACCACCGCCTCCATAAACAAGTTTTCCTTTTGGTGTTTTAAAAGGTTTTCCATTGTCGATTTTATTACTGTCAGCAATTACCAGTTCTCCATTGTGAAAACGATTGTACACTTCATCGCTGTAATTTTTTAATCCTTTGTTATAAGGTTTTTGAATATTACGGCCCAATGGTGTGTAATAACGGGCAATGGTAAGACGAAGCTGTGATCCGTCACTCAACGAATAAGGCTCCTGTACCAATCCTTTGCCAAAACTTCTGCGGCCAATAATTGTTGCCCTGTCCCAATCCTGTAACGCACCTGCTAAAACTTCGCTGGCAGAAGCCGAGAATTCATCTACCAGTACGGTGACTTTTCCTTCTTCAAACATACCCGGCTTTTTGGCTTTATAATCTATCCGGTCAGTATGTGCTCCTTTGGTATAAACGATGAGTTCATTATCACTCAAAAATTCATCCGCTATCTGTACAGCGTCTTCCAGTATGCCACCACCATTTCCTCTTAAATCCAAAATAAGTTTTTGCATACCACGGTTCTTCAACGTATCCAGTTGCTCCATAAACTCCTCGTAAGTTTTACGGGAAAATTTATTCAGCTTTATATAACCAGTGCCGGGCTGAATCATATAGGCTGCATCTACACTGGTTAAAGGAATAAGGCCCCTGGCAATTTCAATTGTTTTTGCTTCACTACCACGTAATAATTTAATAGATACTTTGCTGCCCGATTCACCTCTCAGCAATTTCTTCATTATTTCAGAAGTAACATGAACGCCTGCAATATTGGTAGTATCAATTTTAATAAACCGATCGCCAATTTGAATGCCTGCTTTATCCGATGGTCCACCCGGCATTACATTTAATACATTAACCGTATCGTTATATATATCAAATTCAACGCCGATGCCTTCAAAGTTTCCGTCGAGTTCTTCATTTACTGATTTCAGGTTTTCTGCAGGGATATAAACAGAATGTGGGTCTAGTTCACTTAATATTTCCTGGATAGCTTTTGTACCTAACGAATCTATACCAACAGAATCAACATAACGGGCATTGATAAGATTGATGACTTCCTGTACGGGGGTTGTTTTTTCAGTGGCAAAAAATCCTTTGCGGTTAAAACCCATATTATCACGAAGCTTATAACCAAAGAACATTCCCAGTATCATCACCAGTGAAAAAAGTAAGGGTAACCAGACCTGTATTTTTTTATTATTCATTTCCTGTTTAACTTAGAACTTAGTTTTAATCAATTTCGCAAAGAAAACACATTTTGCGTTAAGTGATTACATCAACGGTTTAAATAACAAGATATTCTAATTTGATTTAAGTTATGGGTGCAAAATTGATTGCAGATAGTGGTGCCACCAAAGCAGAATGGTGCGTGGTGAACAAAGGAAAGGTGAAAACGATTTTTACACAGGGAATCAGTCCATATTTTTTAACTAAGGCACAGATACGGCAATTGCTGGAAAAAGAATTGCTTCCCAAACTGAAAAATTTCACTATTTCTGAAGTTTATTATTATGGTACAGGGCTTGGTAACCCTGCCAATGCTAAAATGATCCGTTCCATACTCAAACAATTATTTACAAAAGCTAAAAGGGTGGAAGCAGATCATGATCTGTCTGCTGCTGCTAAAGCTCTTTGCGGAAAGAATAAAGGAATAGCCTGTATTTTGGGAACAGGTTCCAATTCCTGTTATTATAATGGAAAGAAGATTGTAAAAAACAGCCCGGGACTTGGGTTTATATTGGGTGATGAAGGAAGCGGTGCCTATCTCGGTAAAAAAGTTGTTCAGTATTATTTGTACAACACATTTGATGAAGAACTGAAAGCTAAGTTTGAAAACAAGTATAATGTTTCAAACATAGATATACTGGAAGCTGTGTATAAAAAGCCGATGCCCAATCGCTATTTAGCCGGCTATGCATTGTTTTTAGCAGAGAACCGTGGTCATTATATGGTTGAAAATATTATTGAAGACGGATTAAATGATTTCTTCTTTAATCATCTTTATAAATACCGTGAAAGCTGGTTATATCCCATCAACTTTGTAGGCGGTGTAGCCTGGGGTTTTAAAGATGTGCTGCACGAATTGTGTAAAACATACGAACTGGAATTAGGAACAATATTAAAAAATCCAATGCCTGGATTGATAAGGTATCATAAATGATAAATTAAAATTGGCAACAGGCCATAAGCAACAGGCAATAGGCAATAAGCAATAAATAAGAAAGTTGTCTTTAATAAATCAGAAATCAGAAATCAGAAATCAGAAATCAGAAATCAGAAATCAGAAATCAGAAATCAGAATCAGCAACAAGCAACAAAAAACCAGCAACCAGCATGGCTTTTCAAAAAATAACAGAACAGGATTCGAAATACCGCCATTTAGATAAAATGTCGATAGAAGAAATTTTGATCAACATTAATAAGGAAGATAAAACAGTACCATTGGCAGTGGAAAAAGCTATTCCACAAATTGAAAAATTGGTTTCGGCTATTGTAGATAAAATGTTTACGGGAGGAAGATTATTTTATGTTGGTGCAGGAACAAGCGGAAGATTAGGTGTGGTGGATGCCAGTGAATGTCCGCCAACATATGGAGTACCTTACGGATTAGTGGTTGGAATAATTGCGGGAGGTGAAGAAGCAATTTTAAAAGCAATTGAATACGCAGAGGATAATAAGGAACAGGGCTGGGCTGATATTGAAATGTATAATGTAAATGAAAAAGATGTAGTAATTGGTATTGCCGCCAGCGGAACCACACCTTATGTAATTGGAGCGTTAGAAGAATGCCAGAAAAGAGGTATTACTACTGGTTGCATCACCTGTAACCCCGATGCACCGGTTTCCCAGCATGCAGACTTTCCAATAGAAGTAGTTGTAGGTCCTGAGTTTGTTACTGGTAGCACAAGAATGAAGAGTGGTACAGCTCAGAAATTAGTGCTCAATATGATTTCTACTTCAGTAATGATACAGATTGGCCGTGTGGAGGATAATAAGATGGTAAATATGCAACTTACCAATGAAAAGATTGTTGACAGAGGAGTTAAAATGCTAATGCAAAAAATTAATATTGATGATTACAATAAAGCCAAATCCATTCTGCTTCAGTACGGAAGTGTAAAAAAGGCCATAGAAAATTATCATTAATTCTTTTCCGGTCATCAATTCTATTTTTGGTGCATTAAAAAAAATCGTAACTTAATGTTTCACACCAAAATTGTTGCGTATGCGTACCAGAACTTTACTCATCATCATGGCTTTATTCAGCCTCCAGTATGTATCAGCCCAAAAAAGATCAAAAGCTTTTGCCATAACAGGAACGAATGGTTCCATGCTATGGGAAAATATATCGGAAGTTGATTTGCGAACTGCCAAATCTTCTGCTTTAGTATTTAATAAACAGAGCAGTGGCTTTAGTTTGGTAAATGCAGAAACTAAAAAACCTTTAGCTCCAATTATTGTTGAAGGCTATGCAACAAAAACAATAAAACCAGAACCAACAGCTACCATGGTAGCAGCCGTTGCGTATGATGAAGCTCATAACAAACTTTTCTTTACACCTATGCAGATAAATGAGCTGCGCTGGGTTGATCTGAATGATAAAAGCAATACCATAAAATTTTATTCTGTTGCCGATACCAAACTGGTAAACGGTAATGTGAGAGATGTAGGTAATCAAATTACCCGTATGTGCATGGGCGCAGATGGATACGGATACGCATTAACCAACGATGCGATGCATCTCATCCGTTTTTCAACCGGAAGAAATGTTACCATTACTGATTTAGGTTCTGTGGTGAGTGAAAAAAATAATAATGTTATCAATAATGCCTGTGGCGGCTGGGGTGGAGATATGGTAGCTGATACCAAAGGCAATCTTTATGTAATATCTTCTAACCACAATTTGTTTAAAGTAAATATTGAAACAAGAGTGGCGGGTTTTATTACGCAGATCAGTGGAATACCTGCTGAGCATACCGTAAATGGTGCTGCAGTAGATGACGATGGTATGCTGGTACTGGGCAGTGCTAATACTGCTGATGCTTTTTATAAAGTTAATCCTGCAGATTGGTCTGTTGCCAAAATAGATAATGGTGGTGTTAAACTGAATGTGTCTGATTTAGCAAGTAGTAATTTCCTGTTTGACACAAGAGCCAACAAAGGCACACCACAGTTCAACGATATCCGTGAAGTATATAACGAAAAGATAGCTGCGTATCCTAATCCTGTTTCAGAAGGTTTTGTAAAGATCAGTTTTGATCAGCAACCGAAAGGTAGTTATGCTATCCAGTTGGTTGATATTACCGGTCGTGTATTAACTACCAAACAGGTAAACATAGCAATGAACAGCCAGGTGGAATCATTGGCAGTTGATCAGCATATTTCGCAGGGCTTTTATATGCTGCGGGTGATGAACAGTGATAAGAAAACAGTATTAGTTAAAAAATTGTTTGTGGAATAAATTTTATTTTGAAAGATTTTACAAGGGGTCGTAAATTGCTGCGACCCCTTTTTTATTGGTCGGTACCGAAGGTCAGACCAATAAAAAGGAGCAACCGGTCTGACCTTCTGTGCCGACCTTTACTATATCATGCACGACATAGAACCATATTATAACTGGCGACACCTGTACACCGCAGAAGAAGATGAAAAGTCACCCTTTTACGGACGTACCTATTCTGAGTTTGAGTTTACACAAACCGTTTACAATTATTATATCCATCCGCAGTGGGACGATTTTGGCTCCCGCACTTTGTATTTAAAAGTATTGATGGCTGATTATGAAGCAGGCTATGCCATTATAGAATTAATAGGAGAGTGGAATGATGCTATTGAGAATGATGTAATGGTTTTAAAGAGAGATTTGGTTGATAAGATGGAACATGATGGCATCTCTAAATTTATACTGATCGCCGAGAATGTACTCAACTTCCACAGCAGTGATGATTGTTACTATGAGGAATGGTTTGAAGAAACCAATGAGCAGGGTGGCTGGGTGGTAATATTAAATATGCCGGAACAAACCCAATATGATTTTATCAGGGCAAGAAACAATCGTTATGTGGAGTTGCTGGATTATCCTACCTGGCGAACATTGCAGCCACAGCATTTATTCCAGGCGATAGATAATTATATTATTAAAAGGATTGAACTGAAATAGTTGATCTATTATTAAAAAGTAAAAATATCTCATTAAGGAATTTGAATGAAAATTTCAGTTAGTAAAATAATTTCAATACTAATCTTAGTAATAATCCTTTACGCAATATTCAATTCGATTGTTGTTGACCACTTTATTAAGAGAAGCGGGAAGTGTATAACTGCTTATATATATGGGGAAACATCAGGAGGCAGGACAGCGAGTTCATTCAAGTATAGATTCTATATTAATAATATTGCCTATTACGGATTGATGAATGAATACGATGATTTAAAGATTGGAGATTCGCTATGCGTAGTTTATTGGGAGGCAATGCCTGACAAAAACAGACCTCTTCGTTATTTTAAAATAGGGCAGATTAAATGTGATTGTAATAAGTAGTCTTAGAGGTAAATTCAAATAGAAACTCTGTAAATCTTCCTGATTAATATTTTAATGGTTATTTGCCCTTCCTGCCATAAATTTGCGGCAATTTATTTCTCTCATAACTAATTCGCTATATGACCTGGAAACAAATCTTCACCTCTTCTGTAGGTAAGAAAATTACGATGGGCGTTACCGGACTGTTCCTGATTTCTTTTCTTTTAATACACATGGGCGTTAATGCCTGCATCTTTAAAGACCTTTCTTTCTTTGATGCCAACGATAATGGCGACATGTTTAATCGTGCAGCCGATTTCATGGGTAAAACGGTTGTCATCCGTTTGATGGAAGTAGTACTGTTTCTTGGTTTTTTTGTTCACATTATCCAGGGTTTCATGCTGGAAGCTTCTAACAGAAGCAAAAGAAAAATCGGGTATGCTGTAAATCTTGGGGACAAGGGCAGTAAATGGTATAGCCGCAGCATGGGTTTGCTGGGAACTATTTTACTACTCTTTTTAATGTTGCATTGGTGGCATTTCTGGATCCCTTCCCGTTTTACACATGCGGGTTTGGAAAATGAAGTGATTTTAAGCAATGGCCGTGTTAGTCATGATATGTTTGCTTTAATGAAAGCAACATTCAGCGAGTGGTGGGTGGTAATTGTATATGTGGTTGCCTGTATTTCTTTAGCGTATCATCTGTTGCATGGATTTCAGAGTGCATTCCGCACATTGGGTTTAAGCAACAGTCGTTATATTTCTTTGATAAATGCAATAGGTGTTGGCTATTCTATTATTGTGCCGTTGATTTTTGCATTGATGCCAATTAGTATGAAGTTGGGTTGGGTAGGGTAGAATGCTGAATGCTGAATGCTGAATGCTGAATGCTGAATGCTGAATGAAATATTTCAATGGGTGAAGGTAACAGTTCCGTAGGAACATATGGTGGGTAGAAAATAATAGATGGTTGTTTCGTTCCGTGGGAATGATTGGTGTGATGAATAGAATTACAGAACGTAAAAGAGTGCGACGCAACAGGTGGTGATATGAATTGATGCTGCCGGGTACATAAAAAAGAAAAGAATCGAATTGGTTTATAAATCAGATGTGATAATGAAATGAATTTTCAAATTATTACATCTTTAAATTTTCAAATTGATTTATGCTGAACGCAAAAATTCCAGCCGGTCCGTTAGATTCCAAATGGAAAAATTACAAGGCAACCTGTAAATTAGTTAACCCGGCTAACAAAAGAAAATTAGAAGTGATTGTAGTGGGAACCGGATTGGCCGGTGCATCTGCTGCCGCTTCATTGGGCGAGTTGGGATATAAAGTAAAAGCGTTTTGTTTCCAGGATAGTCCACGCCGTGCACACTCTATTGCGGCGCAGGGTGGTATTAATGCAGCAAAGAATTATCAGAACGATGGTGACTCTACTTATCGTTTGTTTTATGATACTATTAAAGGTGGCGACTACCGTGCAAGAGAAGGAAACGTTTATCGTTTGGCGGAAGTGAGTGCCAGCATCATTGACCAGTGTGTGGCGCAAGGTGTTCCTTTTGCAAGAGAATATGGTGGATTGCTCAGCAACCGCTCCTTTGGTGGTACACAGGTACAACGTACGTTCTATGCTGCAGGACAAACCGGTCAGCAATTACTGATAGGTGCTTACCAGGCATTGGAAAGACAAGTAGCATTGGGTAATGTTAAGATGTACAACCGTCATGAAATGCTGGAAGTGGTGGTGATTGATGGTAAGGCCCGTGGAATTATTTGCCGCAATTTAGTTACCGGTGAATTAGAAAGACATTTTGGTCATGCTGTGTTGTTATGCAGTGGCGGTTATGGTAACGTATTTTATTTGAGTACAAATGCTATGGGCAGTAATGTTACCGCTGCATGGAAAGCACATAAGAAAGGTGCTTACTTTGGTAATCCTTGCTTCACTCAGATTCACCCAACTTGTATTCCTGTGAGTGGTGACCATCAGAGTAAACTTACATTGATGAGTGAATCATTAAGAAATGATGGACGTATTTGGGTTCCAAAGAAACAAGGAGATAACAGAAAGTCAATTGAGATACCAGAAGAAGAAAGAGATTATTATTTGGAGAGAAGATATCCTGCGTTTGGAAACCTTGTTCCAAGAGATGTGGCTTCAAGAGCAGCAAAAGAAAGATGTGATGCAGGTTATGGAGTAGGAACTTCAAAGCAGGCAGTGTTCCTTGATTTTGCTGATGCGATAAAACGTTATGGACATATTGAAGCTGGTAAGCAGGGTTTAGATCATGCATCTGATGAAGAAATGATAAAGATGGGTAAAGAGGTGGTGAAAGAAAAGTATGGTAACCTGTTTGACATGTATGAAAAAATCACGGGTGAAAATCCATACGAAATGCCGATGAGGATTTATCCTGCTGTTCACTATACGATGGGTGGTTTGTGGGTTGATTATGAGTTGATGACAAATATCCCGGGCTTGTATGCATTGGGTGAAGCCAACTTTAGTGATCATGGTGCCAATCGTCTCGGTGCATCTGCATTAATGCAGGGATTGGCCGATGGATATTTTGTTATTCCTTATTCCATCGGTAACTATTTAGCTGATGAAATTCGTACCACTAATATTCCAACTTCACATCCAGCATTTGAGGCAGCAGAAAAAGAGGTAAGAGACAGAATAGAAAAACTGATGAGCATTAAGGGTAATCAAACTGTTGAAAGTCTGCATAAGCGACTCGGAAAAATTATGTGGGACAAATGTGGTATGGCAAGAAATGCTGAAGGATTGAAACAGGCTATCACCGAAATTCAGCAGTTGAAAAAAGAGTTCTGGAGCGATGTAAAAATTCCAGGTGAAATAAATGAAATGAACCCTGAATTAGATAAAGCAAATCGTGTTGCTGACTTTATTGAGTTAGGTGAACTGATGTGTTTGGATGCATTGCAAAGAGAAGAAAGTTGTGGTGGTCACTTTAGAGAAGAATCACAAACAGAAGAAGGAGAAGCATTACGTCATGATGATAGATTTATGTATGTATCGGCCTGGGAACTGAAAGGTGATAGTAACTGGGAGTTGCATAAAGAGGTGTTGGATTATGAGGTGGTGAAGCCGAGCCAGCGGAGTTATAAGTAAAGGCGGATTGTTTGATGGTTGGATGGTTTGATTGTTTTGATTGGAGCGGATGTTATTCTTTATCATCAAAACCTTTTTATATGGAAGCGAAATATTTAAAGCTGAATGATATTGATGCTTATAAAATTTCTTTTCATTTGAGTAACTATGTTTGGGAGGTAGTAATAAAATGGGATTCATTTGCAAGAAGAACTATTGGAGAACAATTTGTAACTGCGGCAGATTCAATATCTGCTAATATAGCGGAAGGGTTTGGCAGATATTTTAAAAAAGACAAAATAAAATTTTATCGTTGTAGTACTGGTTCTGTGAAAGAGTGTTTTGACTGGAATGAGAAATCGAAAGTAAGAAGTTTGCTGAAGCAGGAAGAGTATGATTATATATTTGGAGAATTACAAAAACTTCCTGAAGCGATGAACAGACTGATTAAATTTACAAATCTTAAATTGAAAGATTAACAATCAAACAATAGAACAATCAAACCATAGATTTATATGGAACACAAAATTATTAATGTAAAACTAAAAGTTTGGCGTCAGAAGAATGGCAATGCCAGCGGTGGTTTTGAAATGTATGATGCGAATGATATTTCAACTGAAATGTCTTTCCTGGAAATGTTTGACGTATTAAATGAACGTCTGATAAAAGAAGGCAAAGATCCTATCGCTTTTGACCACGATTGCCGGGAAGGAATCTGTGGTATGTGTTCAATGTTTATCAATGGTCGTCCGCATGGGCCATGGCAGGGTACAACCACCTGTCAATTGCACATGAGAGCTTTTAACGATGGTGATACTGTTGTAGTAGAACCATGGAGAGCCAATGCATTTCCTGTATTAAAAGATTTGATGGTTGACCGTTCTGCATTTGACAGAATTATACAGGCTGGTGGTTATATTTCTGTAAACACCGGTAATGCTGTTGATGGTAATGCATTGCCTATTGAAAAAGATAAAGCTGATTTAGCTTTTGCTAATGCCGCCTGTATTGGTTGTGGTGCTTGTGTGGCTGCATGTAAAAATTCTTCTGCCATGTTGTTCTTATCAGCCAAGGTATCTCATCTTTCTTTATTACCACAAGGAGCTCCTGAAAGAAAAACCCGTGCTATCAATATGATTGCACAAATGGATAAAGAAGGATTTGGCGCCTGTACTAATACCGGTGCTTGTGAAGCAGTTTGTCCTAAAGAAATTTCTATTACCAATATTGCCCGGTTGAACCAGGAGTATTTGCTGGCAGGACTAACATCATAAATGTCTGACCGTCCCGGTCTGACATTTATATTCAACCCTTCTCTTGCAGAAGGGTTTCTTTTTGCTATTTAATTGAAACGATAAGCTGCTCTTATTCCAACTGTTTCATTACGATCGCTCGACTCTCTGGCCTGCGTCCAATGTAAGCTAATCCCCAAAGTGCTTTTTCCGAATGTGACAGCTTTTCCTATATAAAGGGAAGTATTAAACATTGAATTAGATGAACCTTTTATGCTAAGCAAACCAACCCCTGCATCGCCGCCAATATAAACGTTTTTAGGAAAATCATATTGAAAATTGGCCAGGAAAGAGGTCCAGGTAAGATTATAATAGGTGTCAACCGAAGGGCCAGCATATTTTCTTGAAATAAAATAATCATAACCCACCCTGATGCCGGTTGAAATTTCATCAGTAAAATAATAAGCAGCCCTGCTGGTTGCCCCAAAACCAATGGAATGGGTAGTGTGAAAATCACTGTTCAATGGATAAGATATTTCGGGGCCGATATCAAATTTCATTTTCGACGTCGGCGCTTTTACCTGCTGGCCGGCACTAATTAATGAAAAACTCAAAAACAGAAAGAATGTTAGTGTACGAAGCATCATAATACCAATTACTGATCAAAATTATCTCTTTCAGTACAATATGACTGGCCTTTCGCAGATATTAACACCAGATTTATTAAAAGCAAGGGTTGCTACAAAATAAATCCTCATTTTTGGCATTAAATAGGAGAAAAGCTACCAACAATTGACTGCCCGTAAATTACTAACCATTTTCGTTTTATCCCTATGTGTAACAATATCGTATGCACAGCAGGAGGCAGTGTCATCTAATCTTCGTAAAAAGAAACTGGCTTTTATCAGCAATCCGCTAAAAATTGATACATCCAGCATTGTTCCCGGTACCTTTAAAATAGCAGGTTTTGCAGATAGTTTGTTTATGGTAGATTACGCCAATGCTACCATTCAATGGATTCATAAAACGCATCCCGATAGTTTATCAGTTGAATACCGGGCATTTCCTTTTCGGTTTACCAAAGAAGTAAAACGGTTTAATTTAGATTCGATTGTAAAGTATGCTTATACCAAACCAATCAACACTAATCCTTATCTCAACTTTAATGAAAAAGCTTTTGATTTTGGCAACATCAATTATAATGGAAGCTTTGGCAGGGGAATATCATTTGGTAACAACCAGGATCCGGTATTAAACTCTTCACTCAATCTTCAACTGAATGGGTTGATTGGTGATAGTATGGAACTGGCGGCAGCTATCACGGATAATAATATTCCTATCCAACCGGATGGCAATACTCAACAATTAAATGAATTTGATAAAGTACTGATCCAGTTAAAAAAGAAAAACTGGCAATTGAATTTAGGGGACATTGATATTCGTCAAAGCAATTCATACTTCCTTAATTTTTATAAGCGGTTACAAGGTATATCATACGAACAAACATTTCCTGTTTTTAAAAACGGTTCCAATAAAACATTGGTGAGTGGTGCTATTGCAAAAGGCAAGTTTACAAGAAATGTTTTCCAGGGATTAGAAGGCAACCAGGGACCTTATCGTTTGCGGGGAGCCAATGGTGAACAATTTTTTATAGTGCTGCCCGGAACGGAAAAAGTATTTATTGATGGTGAGTTATTGCAAAGAGGCGAAGACCAGGATTATGTGATCAATTACAATACTGCCGAAATCACTTTTACTCCAAAACGAATGATCAATAAAGACAGAAGGATACAGGCAGAGTTTGAATATGCCGATCGTAATTATCTCAATGCACAGCTCATCTTTGGTGATGAATTAAAGGTAAACGATAAACTGAAAGTGAGATTAAATGCATTTTCTAATGCCGATTCAAAAAACACTTCCATCAACCAGGTATTATCACAGGATCAGAAATTTTTCCTGAGCCAGATAGGTGATAGTGTTCAAAATGCTTTGTACCCGAATATTGTAAAAGATACGGTGTTTGATGCCAATAAAATATTATATCGCCTGATGGATTCAACTGTTAACGCAGTGAAGTATGATACTGTGTTTCTTTATTCAGTTGATCCTAATCTTGCGCAATACAGTTTATCGTTTATTGATGTAGGAGCTGGTTATGGCGATTATGTTCAGGATATTAATGGTGCCAACGGAAGAGTGTATAAATGGATTGCCCCGGTTAATGGAGTAAAGCAGGGAAATTTTGCACCGGTTACAAGATTAGTTGCGCCAAAGAAACAGCAATTGATAAGTTTAGGAATGGATTATGCCATCAGCAAAAAAACAAATATTACAACTGAAGTTGCTTTAAGCAATTACGACGTTAATACATTTTCAAGATTGGATAAAAAAGATAACACCGGTTTTGCAGGCAGATTCACCATTCAAAACGAGCAAAGGGTGTACAGCGGAGCAAAGAAGAATTTGGATTTGATCACCAGCGCCGGGTATGAATATGTACAAAAACAATTTCGTCCGTTAGAAAGATTAAGATCAGTTGAGTTTACCCGTGACTGGAGCTTACCTTATTTTGTTCAGCCGGATGAAGAGAAGATATTGATGGCATCTGCCCAGCTAAAACAATCAGCATCACATTTCTTCAAGATTGAATACAACAACTATCAGCGGGGAACAGTGTTTAAAGGAAACAGGGAAGTACTGCAGCATCATTTTGATAAGAAAGGGTGGGAGTGGAATGCGGTGTTCAATATTTCATCTTTTGATAGCGGCATTACGAAAGGAAGTTTTGTTCGTCCAACGATTGATTTGAAAAAGCGGTTTGATAAATTTCATAAGCTGGAAGCCGGCATGAATTATGCTGTTGAGCATAATCCCATCAGAAACAAACTTACCGATACATTAAATTTCTCCAGTTTTTCATTTGATGTTTGGCAATTATACCTGCGATCAAATACTGCTTCGCCTAATAAATGGGGCATCACTTATTACACCCGCCGGGATAAATTACCAGTGCAAAAGAATCTGGAAGATGCAGACCGGAGTCAGAATATTAATTTGCTGTTGGAGTTAATGAAAAATGAAAGACACCAGTTTAAGTTCAATGCTACTTTACGTCAGTTAAATATTATTGATTCCACCATCAGTCGTCAAAAAGCAGATAAAAGTATTTTAGGCAGGGCAGAATACATCGTTAATGAGTGGAATGGTTTTCTTACAGGAAATGTTTTGTATGAACTGGGAGCAGGCCAGGAACAGCAAAGAGAATATAGCTTTTTTGAAGTACCTGCGGGGCAGGGACAATATACCTGGAGGGATTATAACAACGATGGTATTCCTCAGCTAAACGAATTTGAGTTGGCTATTTACCAGGACCAGGCTAAATACATCAGAATCTTTACACCAACTAATAAATATGTAAAAGCTGCCTATACACAGTTTAACTATAGTATTGCTCTCAATCCAAGAGCGGTGATTGATGTGGCTAAGGCAAAAGGAATGCGATTGTTTCTGTCAAAAATATCAACTCAATCTTCTTTGCAGATAGGTAAAAAGGAAATTGCACAAAAGAATTATGTATTCAACCCATTTACACAATCAAGTGATACCAATTTAATTTCATTGAATGCCGTATATTCTAATACACTTTTCTTTAACCGGCTCAGTTCAAAATGGGGAATTGATTTTACGCATTTAATGAACAAGGGAAAATCATTGCTGACTTATGGATTAGAATCAAGAAATCTGCGGGATTTAACAACAAAGCTCAGATGGAACCTGAGCAGAACTTTTGCAACCGATATTACGGCAAAGGGTATAAAAAACCAACTGGTAAATCAAAATCCAAAATTTGGTAACCGTAATTATAATATCAACCAGTTTAGTATTGAGCCAAAGTTGAGTTATATAAAAGGAACCAGTTTCCGTTTGAGCCTGAGTTATAAATATGATCAGCGAAAGAATACAGAAGGTGACGGAGAAAAATCAACAAACAATGCATTGATTACTGAAACGAAATATAATGTACTTTCTTCTACTTCCATAACGGCCAAACTTCAATTCAATCAAATTACTTACACCAGTGCAACTTCCACTACACCGTCAGCCAATTCCACTGTTTCATATATTATGCTTGATGGTTTATTGCCCGGTAAAAACTATTTATGGACAGTTGATTTAACCCGCCGTCTTTCCAATAATATTGAACTCAATTTCCAGTATGAAGGCCGTAAAGCCGGTACAGCCAATACAGTTCATATTGGAAGAGCTACATTAAGAGCCTTGTTTTAACCCGTAACAGTCGGGACGCTGTAAGCGGCCTGAATGTTACAGGAAGGATGTATTTTTTTTAATTGTCAGACTGGGACCGTCCAACAAAAAAAATCCCGCCATTTAAGCGGGACTTTAAAATAATATCGAGAATGTAGTTTAGCTAAATAAACCACCTTTCTTTAAACCTTTGGTAGCTTCACCAATTTTGAAACCATTGTTATAAATCTCAATTTTATAATCACCAGTAGCAAAATTGCTGTTAGGCTTCCAGGTAACATCAACAGTTACTTTTTGAGCAGTAGCAAACACTACTGTATTCTTTTGTGTATATAGTTTTTCACCTTCTTCACGGGCAGTAAATTTACCCGAACCCAATGATTCATTAGAAATTACTTTTCCATCAGGACCTGTAATTACAACATACACATCTTTTTCACCCGGGTCAGCAATGCGGTTAAATACATCAAAGCTTACTTTTAATTTATCAACACGTTTGGCAACGGTAGTTTCTTTTTCACGGCCATTACGTTTTTCGTTGATGGCAACAATGTTGATGTTAGATGCATTAAGCGTAGAAGCAACATCTACTTTTTCTTCCAGTTTGGTTTTTGTATCTGTCAGATCAGCTTTGTCTTTGGTGAGTTGCTCTTTTTCAGTAGTTAAAACCTGCTTGTCCTGTGTTAACTGAAGGTTTTCACCTTTCAATTTTTCAATTTCAGCAACATAGCCATCAATGCGGCCATTTAACTCGCCAATTAATTGACGGGCTTCTTTTAATTCAGCATCGGTAGCATGTTGCTTGCTCAATAATTGTTTAATACGTTTGTTTTTCGCCTGAATGTCTGCCTGGTCTCTTTTTAATAAAGAATCCAGTTTAGCATTTTTGCCCGACATATCATCCAAACGGGTTAGAGCTGAATTATATTCAGTTTGGAGAGAATTTTTCGCAGAGTCGAGATTAGTGATTTGAGCATCTTTAGCAGCAACAGTTTCGTTGTGCTTGGTTTTGTCCCACACAATGTAACCCCATGATCCAAGAAGCAAAAGCGTTAATAAGCCATAAATAATAGCTCTGTTGTCTTTTTGTTTAGGAGGTTCGGCCTGTGGATTGGCAGAAGGATAGTTAGAATAAGCCATATTTCTGTTTTTATGTTTAAATTTAAATTCAAAATTTCATGCCAAAAAATTGTAATAGGGATGCGGAGGTGGAAGTTTTGAACAAGTTTTTTACATCATTTTTTCCTAAAATTACTTTATCATGAAACATTTGCTTGTTCTCGATATTGAAACAGTGCCTCAATTCTCTTCTTTCGATCAGCTCAGCACTCAATGGAAGCTTCTATGGGCCGACAAAATTTCCAAAATCATGCCAGAAAGCTCACCTGCAGAATCTTATTTGCAAAAGGCTTCAATTATGGCTGAATTTGGTAAAGTGATCTGTATATCCACCGGATTTTTTTATGAAGATACGGGACAAAGACTTTGCTTCAGGCTAAAATCGCTTTATGGAGATGATGAAGCGGTTGTTCTATCGCAGTTGGTAGAATTAGTAAATACGTACAGCCGTTTGCATAAAGATTTTCAATTTGCCGGACATAATATTAAAGAATTTGATATCCCTTATTTGTGCCGCAGAATGACAATTAACGGAATCAACCTTCCGGAATATCTGCAATTGAGTGGAAAGAAACCATGGGAAACAAATATGGCTGATACCATGCAATTATGGAAGTTTGGCGATTACAAACATTTTACATCGCTTAAGTTGCTGGCTGCCTGTCTTGGTATTGATACACCAAAAGATGATATGGATGGAAGCATGGTGCGAACAGTTTATTACCAAGAAAAGGATATTAAACGCATTGTTGAATATTGCCAGAAAGATGTGGTGACAACTGCTCAAATACTATTAAAACTCCGCAATATGCCTTTAATACCTGCGGAGAATATTTTTACTGCCTGATTTAATTATTCCAATCAAACTCCGGCTGGAAATATCAATCCTCAGAAACTATTATCTTGCAAGCATGAGTGTAGAAAAAATAATGAGTGACTGGAAAAAGAAATCATTTCGCCCAATTTACTGGCTGGAAGGAGAGGAAGATTATTTTATTGATCAATTGGTTAACTATGCTGAGCATAATATATTGAATGAATCAGAAGTTGCATTTAATCTCACGGTGTTTTATGGAAAAGATGCTAACTGGCCAGATGTAGTAAATGCCTGCAGACGTTACCCGATGCTTGCCGAGCGACAGGTGGTGATTTTAAAAGAAGCCCAGCAGATGAGGGATGTGGAGAAGCTGGAAGGCTATGCAGAGAAACCGCTTGAATCAACCATTTTAGTAGTTTCTTACAAAGAGAAGAAAATAGATGGCAGAACTAAATTTGCTAAACTGCTAAAAGAGAAAAGTGAATTTTTCAGCACTAAAAAAATGTACGATAACCAATTGCCGGGCTGGACGAATGATTTTGTAAAAGAAAAGGGATATTCTGTACAACCCAAGGCATTGCATTTACTGGTTGAGCATATTGGAAACGATCTCAGCCGGATAGCTAATGAAATAGAAAAGCTTTTGGTAAATCTTGGTAAACGAAAAGAGATCACCGAAGATGATATAGAAAATTATGTAGGCATCAGCAAGGAATACAACGTGTTTGAGCTGCAGTCCGCCATCATGCAAAAAGATTTATCAAAAGCCATTCAAATCATCCAATACTTTGAAGGGAATCCTAAAGCAGCCCCTATTCAGCAAATACTTCCGGTGCTATATAATTTCTTCAGTAAAGTGTACATGGTTTACGGACTTCCGTCTAACGATGATAAATCAATAGCAGCGGGATTGGGTGTAAACCCATTCTTTGTAAAAGATTATAAAACTGCATCAGTTAATTATGACTTTCTTTCAGTACAAAAAAATTTATTGTTATTGCAGGAATATAACTTGCGCAGTGTAGGTGTTAACGACAGTGGAACTTCAGATGCTTCTTTGCTGAAGGAACTGGTATTTAAAATGGTGAATTAATTGTGACATTAAAAAACCGCCTGTTAAGGCGGTTTTATTATTAAAGATTACAAACGTTATTAGAAACGGTATCCCAATGCAACACCAAATCCATAGTTTTTATATTTCGAAGCCTCAAGGTCAACTCCGGCAGTATTTTCGGCCTGATTTGCAATTCCTGCCTGTGCCGAAACCTGAAACAATATCCTGCTCTTAGTTTCAAATCCCATCAGGAAACTAACGCCGGCATCTACGGGCTTAAGATAAAACCTGTTTTTTGAATAATTAAAACTGATGCCAGACTTACTTGCGAATTGGATGGTTGACTCATTATAACTATTAGATCTTTCCTTTACTGTACCTGTTAAACCATAAGCAGCATACATACCACCTCCAATAAAAAAGCCACCATCTTGCCCATTAACTTTATAAATAAAATTAAGCGGAACTTCAGCATATGTTGCAGAAACAGTAGCCTTAGCGCCAGTGCCTCTATTTATCAAACCTTTATTGCTTACAGCAAGGCCAGGCTGAAAAAACCATTTATTACTTAAAGGAACATCTGCATAAAACCCAACATAAACACCTGTCTTCATTCCGCTACTCGTTACTTTTTCACCAGTCAAGTCTTTAATAGTTGCTCCGGAAAAATTAAGCCCAGCTTTAATTCCATATCCAACTTTTGTATTACTGCTCTGCGCAAAACTGTAAGTCGTTATTAACAACAGAGAAGCTAAAATTAAATTTTGTTTCATTATAATATCTTTTTAGTATAGTTAAGGATTAGAAAATATATCTGAAACCAAATTGTGCCTGCCAAACATCATTAATTAAAGTACCTTTTCTATAGGTAGTAAAGTTGATACTGTTATTAATTCTGTTCATACGGAACACCGGAACATTGTTAGCATCCACTTTTGAAAATACCACAGGATTAGTTGTATTTACTATATCAGAAATACCCCAATTATGTTTGATCATGTTGCCTACATTAAAAATATCGATGCGGAACTGAAGTGTATGCCTGTTTTTACCCACCTGCCTGAACAAATCCAAAGCAGTTGAAAAATCCATACGGGTTAACATTGGCAATAACACCCCATTTCTTGCTGCATATTGTCCCCTGTGATTTTTCAAATAAGCATCCTGCTGAATGTATGCTTCGTAGGCATCTTTTTGCTGTTGTACAGTAAAAGTAGTTCCACTGCTTGTAAATTGTTCAAAATTCATTTCAGACTGATCTTTCGGAATATACATCAAATCATTACCGCTAATACCATCACCATTCATATCACCCTGGTATGAATAAGAAACACGGCCCTGGTTTTGTGACTGTACAAATAATGAGAATTGTAATGCGGCAGTTTTAGCTACTTCAAAACGGTAGTTGATGTTTCCAATAACTCTGTGCCTGATATCGTTATCACTAAACGCAAGGTCAGGTAAGTTGTTACCATTAACTGAGCGGATACCCGTCCAGCTACTGCTGGCAATAGTGGCAGCAGATTCATAATCCCTTGCTCTTCCAAAATTATAAGCTACCATCCAGCTTAAACCTTTTGAAAGTGGTTTTTCAATTTTAACTGTTGCAGATAAATTTTGTCCCCATGGGCGACTTGAAAGCACAGTAGCATCTGTAATTTTTGAATTGATTCTTTGTGCTGCTGCTGAGCCGGCAAATTTTGGACGTTTATCCGGTCCGTTGAATGTAGTGGTTGCGGGTTTAAAGTTTGCATTGTAGTAATGATAGTAACTGATGTTCTGAGTAAACATAAATTCAGCTGTACCTACAATTCCCCAGAATAACTTTTGATCCACAGCAATATTAGTTCTGAATACCTGTGGAAAACGGAAATTCTTTTGTGTAGTAGCTACGTTGTAAGATACAGCAGGAGTACCAGGAACGATGTTAGTAGGAACATTTCTTGTAACATCAGGACTAAACGGATAAAGTTTAGTATTGTCTGTTTGAATATTACCACTCTGAACCCCATTATTACCAATCTGATTACTTATAAATACAAATGGCGGGCGACCGGCAAAGAATCCAAATCCACCGCGGATTTGTGTTCTTTTATCTCCAAAGGCATCATAGTTGTAACCAAACCTTGGACTAACCATCAGTTTAGCACTTGGCATTTGAGATGTGCTTAGTTTAATAGTACTTCCGTTATCATCAACAAAATTTAAATTGTCAACTTCAGTATTAACAAATCCTGTTTTTGCAAAGAAAGGAACATCAAAACGTATTCCGTAAGTGAAGTTTAATTTGTCGTTTACAGAAACTTCATCCTGTACATAAGCACCAATATTAGTAGGTCTTGTTACAGCATTCCAGGGAATACCGCCTTGCAGGTTACTGTAATTGAGAGTGTATCTTCTTACGTTTACAGGGTTTTGAGCCATATTAGGGTTAGCTACATAAGCGTTTGCAGAAGTATAAAAATCTGCCAGGCTGGAAAATGTATAATAACCCTGAATTTGTGGAGTAAAGGAGTTGAAATATCTGAATGACTCAAAATTAATACCTGTTGAAATGGTATGCTTACCTGCATACATAGTCAGGTTATCTGATAACTGCCATGTATCTGTAAACAATTTATTATTGGGAGTAAATGGTTCTGAACCGAATGCTATATAGGTTGTAGCACTTGCTCCTGAACCATCCTGAATATCAACTCCGGGGAATAACTTACCTTTTACATTACGGTAATCTCTGTTGGCAGTCCATCCAAATGTAAGTTCATTTGAAAGTTTATTACCAAGCCGGGTGTTAAGCTGACCGATTACTGAATAGATATCATTATTTTGTTCATAGTTATTGTTTGAGAAATTCATTGCAAACAAATTATCCCTGCGGGAGCCACTTACTGTACCACTGGTGCTGACAGGCACTTCCCTGTAACCTCTCAAAGAATTAAATCTTAAATTGAACTTGTTTTTAGAATTAATATTCCAATCAAGTCTTAATAATGTTTTATAACTACGTGTAATAAAGGAATAACCATCATAAACTCCCGGGTCATAACCTAATTTATTAACAAGGAAATCCCTTAAGCCATCCAAATCAGCCTTTTTAACTCTGGTTACATTTGTTTTACCAGTATTTGTTCCATCATCAGCCTTAAAAAGATCGGCTGGATCAACCCTCTTTTCAGCTTCAAAATTCGCAAAGAAGAAAAGTTTGTTTTTGATAATGGGGCCTCCAAAACTGGCACCATATTGCTGTACTTTAAAATCAGCAATTGTTAAAGGGGTTTTACCGCCCAGTCCGGCTTTGGTACCAACAAGGTTCTGGTTTCTTTCGTTGTAGAAAGCTATACCGTGAAATGTATTAGTACCGCTGCGTGTTACAGCATTGATACTTGCACCTGTGAAACCCGCATCTTTTAAGTTATACGGAGAAAGATTGATCTGAATTTCTTCAATTGCATCCAATGATATTGGAGTTGAGTTTGTTTGACTTCCATTCAAAGGCTGCAAACCAAATGAGTTATTAAAAATAGAACCGTCAAGCGTTAAATTAATTAAACGGTTATCCTGACCGGCAAATGAAGTACCATTACTTTGAGGGGTCAGTTTAGTAAAATCAGTCAGGTTTCTTGACAGGGTGGGCAATGTTGCCAGTAACCTTCTGTTAACGTTGGTTGAAGTTCCTTTACGGTCTTTAGAAATAAGGGAACGGCCGCGGCCCGAACCTGTAACAACTATTTCCTGAAGGCTTTTACCTTCTTCCACCAATACCACATCAATTTTGGTGGCTTCACCTAATTGTACGTAGATTTCTTTGTATTCTTCTTTTTTAAGACCTACAAAGGTTATCGATACAGTATAAGGCCCACCAACCCGTAATCCGGGTAAATTAAATCTACCGTTTTTTGTAGAGACAGAACGGTAAACGGAACCAGAAGGTACGTGAACAGCTTCAACTGTGGCGCCTGCCAGTTCACCTCCCTTACTGTCTTTAATAATACCGGTAATGCTACCTGTAGTTATTTGGCCAATGACATTTAGGCTGCCGAAAAATATAAATATCAGCAGCAAACTGAAAATTTTTGATAATCTCATAAACAGCTAGTTTTACGCTCACAAAGAAAGGAAATTATCCCTTACAAAAAACACAACCCTACTAACAAATTGTTGAAAAACACAGAAGAAAGCGGCGATTAACCATAAATTAATGTTCCAACCGCCTATTAACAGTTTCAATTTCCATATTAGTAAATTAGAAAGCCCTGTATTTCTTTAGCTTTGCAGAAAATTTTGATACAAATGCTGGATACAATAGAAAGTGCGATAGAAGATATTAAAAATGGGAAATTAGTGATTGTTGTTGATGATGAGGACAGGGAAAATGAAGGTGATTTTGTTGTTGCTGCCCGAAAAGTTACACCAGAAATCATCAATTTTATGAGCATGCATGGAAGAGGGCTTATCTGTGCCCCGTTGCTGGAAGACAGATGTGATGACCTAAAACTGGTACCGATGGTTAGCAACAATACATCTCTGCATGAAACCGCCTTTACCGTTTCGGTTGATTTATTGGGGCATGGTTGTACAACAGGTATATCCGCTCAGGACAGGGCAAAAACGGTTCAGGCTTTAATTGACCCTAACACTACTCCTGAAGAGCTTGGTCGCCCGGGCCATATTTTTCCATTGATTGCAAAGCGGGGTGGAGTGTTGAGAAGAACCGGACATACCGAAGCAACCATTGACCTGGCCAGGTTAGCAGGTTTTGAACCCGCCGGAGTTTTAGTGGAAATTATGAATGAAGATGGTACTATGGCACGGTTACCTCAACTGGTAGAAATAGCAAAAAAGTTCGATCTGAAATTGATCTCTATAAAGGACCTGATAGAATATCGTCTTAAAACAGATTCTTTGATAGAAGAAGTGGTGAGGGTAGATATGCCAACAAAATATGGTGCATTCAAACTGGTAGGATTCAGAGAGAAACAGACCAATAACGAACATTTTGCTTTAGTTAAAGGAGAGTGGAAGGAAGGAGAACCAGTTATGGTAAGGGTACACTCTTCGTGTTTTACAGGAGATATTTTAGGGTCGCTTCGATGTGATTGTGGTGAACAATTGCATAAAGCCATGCAAAGGGTGGAACAGGAAGGTAAAGGTGTTGTATTATATATGAGCCAGGAGGGCAGGGGTATAGGTTTGATGAATAAATTAAAAGCTTACAAGCTCCAGGAAAATGGTTTGGATACAGTAGATGCCAATCTTCATCTCGGTTTTGGTATGGATAACAGGGATTATGGAGTTGGAGCTCAAATACTCCGTAAACTCAAAGTGACTAAATTGAGATTACTTAGTAATAATCCACGCAAAAGGGCCGGTTTATCAGGTTATGGGTTAGAAATTGTTGAAACAGTTCCTATCGAAGTAAGCCCAAATCCCCACAATGAAAAATATCTGCAAACCAAAAGAGATAAAATGGGGCACGATATTTTAAAAGATTAATTAGAACCCGTAGTTGGTGTTGCCGGTGCAGTTACAAGTTGTTTCTTTCTTTTTTCGTCTGAAAAAAGAAGATCAAACTCTTTAGTGTAAGAAAATCCCAAACCAGTACGGGCATAACGGCCACGATCCAGGTCAAAATTGCCACGGTTGAAAATGATCAGTCTTAATTTTCCCTGTTTGTTGATAAGGTATTCCATTGAAATGTCCTTGTTGAAAAGGAAATTTCGATTATTTCCAAATATAGCTGTATTACTGTTGTAATCAACGTTACCACCTACTTTTATAACGATCTTTCCATTTAGTATATAATAATTAAATCCAAGTTTGGCCGCTGCCTGTATATCACTTAAAGTGTTGTTTTGAATATTAAGGGTTGAATTACCTAATGTGATGTATGGATCAATATTAGGGTCCTTTAATAATTTTCTCAATAAAGATTTTAAACTGTTGGCAACGAAATTAAAAATTACCTGGCCCGCAGTACCTGCTAAGAACGAACTCGTATTAGAACCGGATACAAAACTTTGCTCACTGGCAGCAAACGTATTAAACAGGAGGAGAGAAGCAACCTGCTTATTCATCTCACTCGGATTGCGTTCATAATTGGACAGTGTGCTTAATACTATGATGTCGTTTTTATAGGGATTGCCTTCGGGTAATTCAAGATGGAAAGTAATTTCAGGTTTTTTAAGTGTATTAGTTAAAGTGGCTAAAATATATACATCACTTTTCTCTTTGATGGAAGAACCTGCCAGTGTGGTTAATGAACTAAGATTTACATCCTTGGCTTTGTATCTTGCTTTGATATTGATTTTAGCATCATAAGGGTCACCATTCCATGATATATTTCCATCGGTGAGGTCAAAACCATATTGCCAGTAAGTTTGGAAATTGAACCGGTATTCTCCTCTTTCTACTTCGTAGCTGCCACTCATTGTTAAATTATCTTTTGTTCCCACATGAATGTTAAGGTTACCTCTTCCCTGTGCTTTTACTACATCACCCGTTACATCATCTAATATCACATCAATCTTTGCTAATGGATTTGCCTGTAAATTCATATCAAGCGTAAGATTGGTGCCGGGTCTTGTAAGTGCAGATGCTTTCATTTCTTTACCATACTGTCTCCATACAATGAAGTCTGCAGTACCAGATTCACGGCTCACACTGGCAGGAAGAATAATGTGCGATGAATCTGTAGGTTCAGCATAAAATCCCATCCTCATATCATAATCCGGGCCACGCAGGTAGGCACGGCTAACTTTACCAATGGCTGTTCCGTAAAACTGGTTATTATCTTTAAGTTTGGTATTAAGTAATAAAATCCCGTCGCTGCTGAAATTCATCTGGAAGTTCATGTTTTTAAAAAACTCATGATACATTACTCCGCTGAATTTAGCCGTATGGTTTTTGTTTAAAGTGTCTTTTAATATAATTGTGCCAAAATCAATTGCTCCTTTTACAAAGTTGATATTGGCTTCATTAAACTTATAAGTGCATTGTGTATATAGCACTTTAAACGCTCCATCTTTTATAACTGTATTACCAATCAAATCAGGACTGGCACTTTGCCCTACCATCCTTACAGTACCAGTTGCTTTGCCTTTAATGTCGCCAAATAATGTTCCTAAATATTTTCCCAGCCAATGTATTTCTGAATTATTCAGATTGAAGGCAAAATCTAAATTATTACGCAACGAATCTTTTAAAAAGATTAGTCCCTTAACATCGAAACGATGGTCTTCATTATCTGAAATAACATTTATAGTTAGTTTGCCATTTTTATTATTGTATCCTATTTCAGTTTTCATTAAACCAATGGAGTCATCTTCAAACCTTCCCTGTTCAATCACCGGACTTCCTTCAACCATTAAGTTATTAAAGGGATCAGTTACTCTTACTTCACCACTTATTTTTCCTTCTATACTTGGTTGTTTCAGAAAAAATGGTAAGATGTCTTCTACTGTTACTTTCTTCAGATTAATAACTACATCATTACTTGATCCTGTGGACGATGGCTCAGTTGAAATAGAAATTTCTTCTTCCCCTGAATTTAATTTTACTTCACTGGCATCCAACCTTGTTTTACTTAATATAAGTTCACTGTTATTTTCAATCGTCCATCTTTTATCGTTGATAACAACGGCCGAAGGATTAAAATTGATTTTGAAACCATCTTTTCTTGTTTCAACCAATGCTGATAATTCTGCTGCATTAATTGTTTTACTGGCACTCGTCTTAATATTTACTTTGGATAAATTATTGGCTGATTCTATTTCAATTTCAGAATTGGGCAAATGAAGACTATCGCTGATCATTACATCGCCAACAGAGCCTTTCAAATTTAATTTTTGCAAATTTCCAATGCCGGTTAACGCAATGTCAGTAAAAACTGTTTTGTTATAAATGAATTGCGGAACAGTAATGTTAACGTTTAACTGGTTTTGTGCAAGATTAAGATGGCCTCTTACAGTTGCATTATCCAGCCCTTTTATATTCTTATCAAATAAATTGAGAAAAGGACTGATGTTTCCCGTTGTTACATCAAACTGAAAATTTTCATTTTGAGGAGTGTGATTAGGAATATTGATATAGGAAGGATAGTACTTGTTAAGAAAAACCTGGAAAGCAGTTGGAAGATCGGCAATATTAAATTCACCATGCAGTGAGGCATTCAGTTCGTTACTATGTACAGTAAGTAACTTTTTATTATCACTCAGTGTGGAATAAATGGTGAGAGAGTCCATAGGTAACCGGTCTTCGCCGTTAAAAAATTCTACATTAAATATATGTGCCTCACCTAAAAAGTTATCGATATTACTTCCTGTGAAATTGGTGCTTATATTACCGGCAAGTTTCAAATCCTGTTTTGCCAATCCAATATCTTTAAGTTTTAATTTTTTTACCTGTGCATCAAAGGCAAAGCTGGGTACTTTTTCATTTAACTTGATGATGCCGTTTAAAGAAGCCTGAATACTGGAGTCATTAATGTTGAGGTTGCCATCAAATTGTCTTTTATCAAATGTTCCGCTAACTTTTATATCGTGATAGTTATACCTGTTAAATTCAATTTGTTTCAGTTGTCCGTTGGCTTCGGCATAAAGATCTGTAAAGTTGAAGCCGCTGCCCTTTACATTTAAATCACCCGATACTCTTCCGATATATTGTAAGTTTAAAAAATCTCCCAGTTTGAAATTATCCGTTTTAATATTTCCCGAATAGGCTGGCTTGCCGCCGACAGGTAATTTCATGTTGAGATCACTCACTACTGTTCCAAGATTGGTTTGAATAGTACCAAAGGTTACAAAGTCGTGAATGAACCCGGTAAAGCTTCCGCTAAACTTTAATGTTTGAATTTTATTGATAGCAGGTTGCGTAACTTTTTTCAGTTGTGGAATAAAAGTAGCCGCATCTCCATAGGTAGTTCTAAAGTCGTTTGCTTTAAAATCAATAAAAGTTTCGTCTATGTTTGGTAAACCTGTTAACTTAAAATCACCATTGAGAAATGTATATCTGCCGGCTTGTGCAATAACGTTTTTGCCACCCAGATTATCAATGGTTCCTTTAATATTGCCGGTTAATAAAATTTCCTTATCCCATGTTTTAAGTGCAGGGGCAAAGTAAGCGATATCATCACTGCTGATGATGCTTTCATTGAACTTTCCATCTAATGTTACTGCATGAATAAAATCGGCCATGTCGTCGTTAAAATTCTTATAACGCAGGGCAAAGAAATTTTTTAAATGACTTTTATTGGTTTTAATATCCAGACTGTCAAACTCCATTCCTTCAGGATGAAATTTGATGGCAGCGCTGAGTTGTTTTACTTCAAAGCCAGTTCTTTCTTTGGTGCTGATGATGGCGTTGGCCGATACGGTATCTTTTATCCAGTTAAAGTTTTTAAAGCTGGCATTAATTTTTTCAAAGGCAAAATGTTTTCCATCAAAGTAGTCAAGGGGCAAGCGGTCTGTTTTGCGATCGTTTTTAAAACTGCCATTATTGATAACAATATTATTTATATGAATATTCCAACCGGCAGCATTCCATCTGAGCACAGAATCAATAGCAGGTTTTATTTCTTCTTCAGTTGTTACTTTTTTAGGCCGTGGAGGACGTTTACCATCATAGTCAAGGATTGAAAAAACAGGTTCATCCAAATTCACCGTGTTAATGGATATTTTATGGTTATCAAAATCCATTTCCTCAGCACTCACTTGCAAACTTTTAAAACTGGCAGTTAAATCTTCTCCACGCCAGCCATCCCATTTCCTGATTTTTACATTTTTAAAATCAACTTCTTTAATATCCCATTCAATACCTTTCTTTTTTGTTTTAGAAGTTGAACCAGAAGAGAAATAATCAACTAAGAACTGGTAATTCCAAACGGAGTCTGTTCGTTTAAGATTGATCTGTGCATCATCCAATCCAACATATTTCAATACCGCTTTATCTTTTAAAAAGAACCAATCAGTGATTCTTACTTTTAATGCACCGGCGTACAGAAGCGTATCTTTCTTTTTGTCTTCTATCACTGTTCCTTCCATCAGCATTTTATTGAAAAGGGAAAAATCAACATGCTTTACTTCAACGTTTACCCTTAATTCTTTTGATAAGCTGGCCGACGCTTTATGCACCAGCCAGTTTTGAACGGGTCCGGTTTGTATAAGCAACCATATTGTTATTAAAAGCAATAACAACACAAGGAAAGTGCGGAATAATATTTTCCAGAATTTTTTCAACGTCAACCGGTTGTAAAAGTACGCATTGCGGCTCTAAGAGCAAATTCAATACCAATAAAGAAAATCTTAAATTCGGATTTCATTTCTTCACAAAATTCTAATATGAGATTCTTTTATTTAATAACAGGGCTGCTTTTATGGCAAATGAGTACAGCACAGCAAAATACTCCGGCACTTTCTGACGAATTTGTATTGGTTATTCATGGCGGTGCCGGCACCATCCTTAAAAAGAATATGACGCCGGAAAAAGAAAAAGCTTACAATGATGCTCTTGAAATGGCGCTGAAAATTGGATATGATACCTTGAAGAAAGGAGGCACAGCATTAGATGCAGTGGAGATGGCAGTGCGTTATATGGAAGATTGCCCTTTATTCAATGCCGGTAAAGGTGCCGTATTCACTAATGAGGGAAAGAATGAACTGGATGCTGCCATTATGAATGGGAAAACACTCGCCGCAGGTTCAATAGCCGGAGTAACAACCATAAAAAACCCCATCAGCACTGCCCGTGCGGTAATGGAAAAAAGTAATCATGTAATGCTGATTGGTAAAGGAGCTGAGAAGTTTGCTGCTGAAAATCATCAAACCATTGTTGACCCGTCTTATTTTTTTACTGAGCAAAGATGGGAAGCATTGCAGGATGCCAAAAGAGAAGATTCGCTAAAACAAACGCAAAAAACTCCTGATCATTTAGCCTTGAAGCAACCAGAGAACAGAGATTATAAATATGGAACAGTGGGTGCCGTGGCATTAGACCGCTATGGAAACCTGGCTGCAGCCACCAGTACTGGCGGCATGACTAATAAAAAATTTGGAAGAGTAGGAGATGCTCCTATTATTGGTGCCGGCACTTATGCCAATAATAAAACCTGTGCCATCAGTTGTACCGGCTGGGGTGAATATTTTATTCGGTTAACGATGGCAAAAACGATTAGTGATATGATGGAATTTGGCAACTGGAAATTAACCGATGCCACCAATGAAATGGTGATGAAACGTTTGCCTGCTTTAGGTGGTGATGGCGGATTAATTGCCCTGGATAAAGATGGCAATATCACTTTACCATTTTGTACTGAAGGTATGTACCGTGGCTTTGTACGGCAAGATGGTAAAACGACAGTTAAGATTTACAAGGAATAAGTGTTGTTTATTAAAATAGTTAAAAACACTTCAGTAATGCAGAGGCTAAAATCCACGCAAAGGTGCAAAGTGAAAACCATGACGCAAAGAAAACATTGCGTCTTTACTGCATTGCGCCTTTGCGTGAAAAAAAATGGAATATTCTTTAAATAGAAAGAATAGATTAATTCAGATACCAGGCTAAGCCAAGTGATACAGAGTGCATCTTAATAACCGGCCCTGAATAATCCGTGGAATTATCTCCATTATATAAATTTGATAACCCACGATTGTACATTAATTGAATGGCGATCTTTTTCAAATCGTAGCCAACACCCAAATGTATTCCACCTTCAAATCTTCCATAAGCCGTTTTACTAAACTTCATGTCTTTTTTTGTTTTGCTGCCATCGCTTTTGGTAATGGTTTCTTTTCCATTAATTGCTGTATAAAGTGATAAACCTCCATTGATATTAAAACCCGGTTCACCTTTTTTATGAAAATCATACTGCAGGTAAGGCGCCAGTTGAATTTGATTTAATTCAAGTCTTACTTTAGCTGTATCATTATTGTGTACTGTAAATTCAGTTCCTTTATGAATGATATTAAACTGGGGATTGAAATATATGGGTGGATCAAAAAATACTTTCATTTGTACGCCAATATAACCACCCGGTAAAAATTTTGAATCAGAACTATAACGGATAGATGAGAATGATCCGTTGGTAACATTGCCGCCAATGCGCAATGCGTATTGAATATTTTGTGCATTCAATTTTACAAATGCAACAACAAAAAATATAAGTAAAAAGATATTTCTTTTCATGCTGGTTGAGTTTAAAAAGTTGATTGAGGAAATTGGTGTTTTAAACTTTGCTCCTGATTGCTGATGCTAAACGATTAAGGTCAGATGCTGTATGCAGGGCATTCAATACCACCCGGTTGTTTTTATCATTGTCAGGATCAGGATACCCAAAAGAAGAAATGATGATTTTGTTTGGTCTGAACACTTCTTCTGTCAATGTGCTGTGCAGGACAAATATAGGCAGCCCGTAATGATTTACACCATCAAGTTCCTTAATTTTTTCAACAAGATAATTGATGTTTTGGTAAAGTTTTTTACGTTGTGCATCATATAATGCGGCAGCATTTAAAAAAGTATGTGCAAAAGCCGGCATAATAGGAGTGCTGCCGGTGTAACTATGTTGCTGCCTTATTTTATCAGCCCAATAAGCAGAACAGCATACAGCGCCACCTTCTAAATGAAAAGCTTTGGATAAGGAACTGTTAATGATGTATTCAACATTTGGCAATTTGGGAAGTATTGATATTATACCTTCACCATTTTCTCCAAGCAAACCTATTCCATGCGAATCATCAACCAGGCAAATCACTTTAATAGTTGCTGGTATTTCATTTAAAAAAGAAAAATCATGAATCTTGCCGATAGATGTATTGATGGAATCAGTGATGAGGGCAATTTCTGCTGGTTTATTCTTTTCAATGGATTGAAGCATTTCTTTTTTCCAATGTTCAAAATCCAGTGAGGATGATTTACCTGCTGGTGTTACAGCCGGATGCGCATATGGTGAAACAAAAAGAAATGGATGAGTGCTCAGCACATTTGCAATAGTATGACCCGATAAATAACCAGATGAAAAACTTACGCAGGCTTCCATACCCATCAATGCTGCTATTTTTTCTTCAAATGGTTTATAGAGCGATAATCTTGTATTGGATATTCTTGATGATGGATGAAGCAAGCCATATTTATCCATTCCTTCTTTGATCATTGAAGTAAATTCTTCTACATAAGACATGCCGAGATAAGAGTAGCCTGAGAAAAACAAATACTCTTCTCCATCGACAATAGCAGTTCGTCCTGGTTTTTGATTTAAGAAGTACATGCAGTGGAAATAAGGCTGGTAAGATAAATCATTTGCAGCAGTTGAAAACAGGATGATTTATTTTAGATTATCACCACAGCTCTGCTAAATATTATATTTTTGGAGAACAGGGAATATATAGGGTGACTAATTGTGCGGATTTGCTGGAGATGGATTTAAGTAAAGTACAGCAATAGGTCTCCGAAGGCGCAACGTCCCGGCAGCCACGCAGGCTCGGGGGAGACGTTGCTGGGAATGAGGAAAGTTGTCCATCGTTTGCAACGATGGACTGCAAACAATAAAAACTAAAAAAGAAGAAGCCCGGCGCTGCCGGGTTTTTTATTGAGCAAGTTTTTGCTTCATCTCCTGTTGAAATAAAAAAGCATCAATGAGTTTGGAGACAACAGTTTTATTTTCTGCAGAAAGTTCAGTGATACGGTTGAACTGGTTGATTAAAGTTTTGTCCTGTATGTTCTCTGCCGCTAAATCCGAGGTAGTGCCGTTCATTAAATAATTTATTCCCAGCAACGTCTCCTCCCAGGCAAAGAGAGCAGGTAGGGACGTTGCGTCATCGGAGACATAAAGCCCGTAACTTAGCTATATGCCAGTTAAACGAACCATACCATATAAATACGGTATCTATTCCATCACCTTCA
>JACQDV010000085.1 GCA_016200915.1 Sphingobacteriales bacterium | reverse complement strand
CAATTTACCGGATAACCATTACCCGACCCTTCTCAAAAACAAAAGAATCCAGGTTACACCTGCCCAATGAGGAACAACAAAAACTCTTATATTGGTTTGCTGTTTAAGCCGGGTGTCCCAGTGCGGAACTCAGGAAAAAAGCCCGGGCACATACCAAAAAATCTATTGGTATTTAAAAATATATAAAATAAAAAAGGGCTTCAATAAAGCCCTTTTCCGTTAATTGAAATTCTTTTTATTATCTAAAGCTAGCCCTTGGTCCTCCCACGATCCAGGTTGCCTGCATTCGGGTAGCCTGACCAGCACTGAACATATACATACAGGCATCATCAGTGTAGTCCATATAATTCATAGTCATCTCTACAGGAGTTCCTGTACAAGTGCTATAGTGAGGATAAACCGGACATCCGTAGTTGGCAGTATTATGTTTAGGAGTATCACCCACTAAATCATCACCGCAGGTAGCATCACCCCAAATATGGCGGAGGTTGAACCAGTGACCTACCTCGTGAGTGGCAGTTCTTCCTAAATCGTATGTAGTAGTATAATATCCGCCGGGGTATTTTGCACGGCTGCCAAAAGCAGAGTTTAAGATTACCACCCCATCCGTAGCAGAGCTACCTCCAGGGAACTGGGCATAGCCCAATAAACCATTTCCTAAAGTACATGCCCACATATTTAATTTTGTTGTTGGGCTGGTTGGGCTAATACCACCCTGGCTGCTTTTTTTAACAGCATCATTAGTGCTCCAGCTCTTTTTAGTGGTAGCTTTTCTAATCACCTGGTCAAGTACAAAACGGATTTTAGTATCACCTGCTTTAACACCGGTGAAGATGCCGGGTAACCCTGCGATGTCTGCATTTGTACCTCCATAATCTTCATTTAGTACATCAATTTGTGATTGAATTTGTCCCAATGAAATATTTTCCTGGGCCGCCCGGTAAACAACATTAACTACAACAGGAATAATCATTGTATCGCCAGACAGACGGTAAAGGCTCTTGTTTTTAATGAAGTTTTGAGTTGTTTTTTCAAGAGCATCCATTCTGCTTTGTAGTGTAGGATATGCTTTCAGTTGTTCTTGCAGCACCTCCATTGAAGCACACATTCTTTTTGTTGGTGCGGCTAAGGATTCTGCATCCTGCGATGGAGAAGCTAAGCGGTCTGCTTTGTTGCAGGCAATTGCAATTACGGTTCCGGCAATTACCAGGCTCAGGATTTTTTTCATGTCTGTTTTCGTTTGGTTTTTAGAGTTAAAAAGTGGAAGGAATAAATATATACATAACTGTTATTATCAAATAGTAAAAGTACACCCATGTGAAAATGTTAATAAATTAGCTGTGATACAGGATTGTTTGTTGAACGGTTTAGCTGATAAATCTTATTTCCTTAATTTGCTGTTTAAACATTCAACAACCAAACAACAATCAACCATGAAGAAACTTCTTTTAGCCACGGCTTTATTAGTAGCGGTATGGAGTTGCACAAAGAAAGCTACTCCCGCTAAATCAGAAACAGGCTCAACCACCACTGCTGTGGCTACCACCACCACCGAAGCTAAACCAAGCCCATCTGCTGAATTAATTGCCGCAGGTAAAACAACTTACGAAGCCAAATGTGGCCGTTGCCACCCATTGCATGCAACAAATCAATACGCAGCTGATAAATGGGTTAATTTAGTAAATGTGATGGCGCCAAAAGCAAAGTTGACAGATACTGAGAAAGATAATGTATTGACTTATGTTCAAGCTGGTGCTAAACAATAAAATATTTGATATCAAAAACTACTGCCCTTCTGTTTTTAAGAAGGGCTTTTTATTTTATTCCATTCCTTAATTCTTTTGTTCATAATACGGAACCATACTGGTGGCATGAGTGATAATATCATCATACCCGGATAACCGGTTGGCATCTGCGGAGCATCATTATGATGGCGGAGTATCTGATATTTGCGGCTGGCAAGATAGTGATGATCACTGTGGCGACTTAGTTCATATAACATCAATCTTCCTAAAGTATGATCACTGTTCCAGCTATGCTCAGGCATCGCTCTTTCGTACTTGCCTTCTCCTGTTGGTTTGCGCTGCAAGCCGTAATGTTCAATATAATTTACCGTTTCTAATAGCAGGAAACCAATGATAGCAGCAGCAATGAAGTATATGGTCATCATCCAGCCATACAAATAGAATATCAACCCAACAAAAATTATTTCTATTAAATGAAATTGTATCATTTCATTTTTCCAGTTAAAAATTGATAATCCCATTTTCTTCATTTCATCATTAGCAATATGCCAGGCCGATATATAAGAAAATATTACAGTACGGAAATAAAAAATATAAATAGGTTCATTATACCGGGCACTGCTTGGATCTTCCCGGGTAGCCACCCGTTTATGATGCCCTTTATTATGCTCAGTAAAAAAATGCATATAAAGGGATGTAAGCAATAAAGCTTTTGCCATCAATTGTTCAGAAGTTTTAACTCTGTGACCAAGTTCATGCGCCACATTAATTCCAAACACACCACATAATAAACCCATGGATAATGTTCTTCCGGCTATTTCATACGAACTCAGCGTTGTATCTTTCATTGACTGCAGAAAATAAAACAAAGCAACATACTGCAGCACTACAATAATATATAACCACCAATCATAAAGAGGATCATTTTTAATTAGCTCCTCTTCCGTTTTGGAAACATTCTCATTATTAGGTTTTATAAACAACTCCACCAGCGGAATAAATATCCAGGCATATAAAAGTGGCAATGCAACCCACCAGCCTTTTAAAGTGAAAGCAAAATAAGCCATCCCAAAAACGATTAGAGGAGAAGCATATTTGAATGCCCGGATATTCATAGCAGACCAACTTTATTCAAATTTAACATATATACGGGAAGAAGATTTATGAACAGCACAATTTTCAATTAAACTTCGGAGTTAATGCCGTGTCTTAACCCCGTAAATCTATTTTCCATGTCAGTGATCAGGCAGGTAAAAAATCAACATCTTTTATGGCGTGCAGGTTTTGGTCCATCGGTTAACGATCTCTCTCAAACGTATAATGCTTCTCCCGATGCTTATTATAAAGCTTTAGCAAAGGCTTCCTCCAAAGACCTGGGTTTTATTAAGGTTGCTGATAATCTAATGGATGGATTGGTAAAAGGTATTCAGGAAGCGGGCAGATTAGAGAACCTTTCAAAGGAAGAAAAAAAGGAGTTGCGCCAAAAATCAAAAGAAGAAATACGCAATCTTAATCTGGAATGGATAGATGAAATGGTGCATAGCGAACAACAGTTAAGAGAAAAGATGAGTTTGTTCTGGCATGGTCATTTTGCCTGCCGCAATCTCAATATTGTTTTTCAGCAGGAGTTATTACATATTATCCGTAAAAATGCATTAGGAAATTTTGGTGACCTGCTGAGAGAAGTTTCTAAAAGCGCAGCCATGCTGGCTTTTCTCAATAACCAGCAAAACAAAAAAGAACACCCCAATGAAAACTTTGCCCGTGAAGTAATGGAATTGTTTACGATGGGCAGGGGTAATTATACGGAAGAAGACATTAAAGAAGCCGCCCGTGCATTTACTGGTTGGGGATTTAACCTGAAAGCTGAATTTGTTTTCAGAAAATTTCAGCATGATACCGGAATAAAAAATGTGTTGGGTAAATCCGGAAATTTTGATGGAGATGATATTCTCAATATTTTGCTGGAACAAAAACAAACAGCTAAATATTTAACCCGCAAGATTTATAAGTTTTATGTGAATGAAAATATAGTGGATGAAAATATAGTAAATGCCCTGGCTGATAAATTTTACCGGAGCAACTATGATATCAGTTCATTATTGAAAAATATTTTTACCAGCGAATGGTTTTACGATAATAAAAATATTGGCAGCAAAATAAAATCGCCCATTGAATTAATAGTGGGTATTCGCAGAATAATACCGGTAACCTTTGAACAACCGGAAGCACAATTGCTGGTACAAAGAGTATTGGGACAAATTTTATTCTACCCACCCAATGTTGCCGGATGGCCCGGCGGTAAAAACTGGATTGACAGTTCAACGCTTATGTTTCGGTTGCGTATTCCGCAACTATTGGCCAATGCAGATGAATTTTCTGTAAAACCAAAAGATATGCCTGATGATATGTTGGAGAATTATCAAATGAAACAACAGGATAACATGAAAGTGATGGGCAAAAAATTCCAGGCACAAATATTAAATGCTACCATTGACTGGAGTGGTGTAGTTAAACAATTTTCTGAGGTAAGCCGTGAAAATTTATTGGGAGAAATTGCTCTCACTTTATTGCAATCTGCTTCCTCATCTATCAACAAAAATGTTTTAGAGAAATGTACAAACAACAGCTCAAAAGAAAACTATATCAAATCGGCCGTTGTTCAACTTATGTGTACACCTGATTACCAGTTATGTTAATTAGGCTGTTAGCTATAAGCCATAAGCTTATAGCTAACAGCCAATCGCTAAAAGCTTTTTTATGGTTATTAAACGAAGAGAATTTTTACAGATCGGATCATTAGCTACTGCTACGCTGATGGTGCCAAAGTTTTTAAAAGCTTTTGAAGGAAGAACACCCGTTCCCATTGGCAATAAAGTGGTGGTCATTATTCAGCTGAGTGGTGGTAATGATGGATTGAATACCATTATCCCTGTTCGTAATGATATTTATTACCGTGAAAGACCAAGACTGGGAATTGAAAAAACAAAAACACTTTCTTTGACAGATGAAGCAGCACTGCACCCGGCACTGGTTGGATTAAAGGCATTATATGATGATGGAAGTCTTGCCATATTAAACAGCGTTGGTTATCCTAATCCTGATCGTTCTCACTTCCGCAGTATGGATATATGGCAAACTGGTTCTGGTGCCAATGAATATCTCACTACAGGTTGGATAGGAAGATATTTAGATGCGCAATGCCCGCCCGTACCGGATGGTACATTCGGGCGGGCAAAGGTTTGTGATAAACCAACACAGGCTTTGGAGATAGATGATGTATTAAGTTTGGCAATGAAGGGTGAAGATATTAAAGGTCTTGCGCTAAAAGATCCACGAAGATTATACAATACCAGTCATGAGAAATTTTATAAAGACCTGAATGCTTCTTTTAAAGATGAACCGGGTGAACAGCCTGTAGATTATTTATACAAAACAATGGCTGAAACTTTATCCAGCGCTGATTATATTTTTCAGCAGAGTAAGTTGCATCCATCTGCACAGGAATATCCTAATACAGAACTGGGCAAGAATTTAAAAACCATCGCCTCGCTTATCTTTTCTGAAATCAACACTAAAGTATATTATGTTTCGCTGGGAAGTTTTGATACGCATTTTAACCAGCAGGTACAACAACAAAACTTATTTACACAATTAAGTGACGCTGTAACAGCTTTTGTAAAAGACCTTAAAATAAATAACCGCTTTGATGATATGCTGTTGTTTACTTTCTCTGAATTTGGAAGAAGAGTGAGCCAGAATGCCAGTGGCGGAACAGATCATGGCACCGCCAATAATATGTTTTTAATAAGCGGAGCATTAAAACAAAAAGGTATTATCAACGCATTACCGGATCTTACAAATCTGGACGAAGACGATCTGAAATATTCAATTGACTTTAAAGATGTATATGCTACCGTACTGAATAAATGGCTGTCAGCTGATGATAAAGTGATTTTGGGCAAATCGTATAACCATCTTTCCTTTGTTTAAACCCCGTTTAATAGTTCAATTTAATTACTTTTGATTTTTGAAAAGAGTCTAACACTGAACGCCCATGTATGTTTCCTATTTCTTCCGCAAGCGAAGAAAAAATGCTTATAGTATTGAACATATTTTTGAAGGACTTTCCGCACAAATAAAAAAAGAAGGACGAATTGGCGTCAGAAAAATTGAGGTCTCCAGCATAAGAGATATTTTTACTAATATTTTTCAGGCAAGAGCTGCGCAGAGTGAAGTAAACCATATTACCGGCGATATTTATTATGTGATGCTGGGGTTAAATAAAAAGAATACAGTCCTCACTATTCATGATTGTGTTTTTAAAACACAATACAGTAAATGGAACCCTAAATACTGGATCATTAACTGGCTATGGTATCAATTACCCGTTAGAAGAAGTAATATGATTACCACTATTAGTGAGAAAACTAAAAATGAAGTAATAGAACTGACGGGTGTTAGCGGTGAGAAAATAAAAATTGTGCCTAACTTTTATGATCCGAGGTTCTCTTTTGTTTCAAAGAAATTTAATGCTGATTGTCCAAGAATACTGCAAATCGGTACAAAAAAGAATAAAAATCTGCACCGTATCATCAAAGCATTAAATGGTATTAATTGCGAACTGGATATTGTTGGTCCTTTAACTGAAGACATAAAACAATTGCTTAAAGAAAATAATATCAAATATCTCAACAGCAGTAATATTACTTTTGAAGAACTCAAAAAAAAATATGAAGAAACAGACATGGTGTTATTTATTTCTACTTACGAAGGTTTTGGTATGCCTATTATTGAAGCTAATGTGGTAGGGCGGCCGCTAATAACCAGCAATCTTTCTCCCATGACGGAAATTGCAGATGACTCGGCTATAAAAGTAAACCCCTATGATGAACTGGAGATAAAACTGACTGTTATGCAATTAATAGCAGATGCAGAACTGAGGGGGCAATTGATAAAAAATGGAATAATGAATGCTGAGCGGTATAATATCAATATCATTGCTGATGAATACACTTCGCTTTATCAAAGTATGCTGAAGTGATAAAGCTATTTAATACTGATTCCCAAAATAATTCTTGCTTCGGTTCTTTCATGCTCATCCAGTACTTTGGTAAAAGGAGCATATGCCGTTTTATGAATGTTGGCAATTTGCGGCTGACAATTAAATATCACAAACCAGTTAGGTGTGCGGTAGTTGATAGTTGGCCCGGCATACACAATTGAATTTTCCCAGCCCTTACCTTTTGCAATATCATTCCGGTTGCGAACTTCAAAACCAATTCCCAGGTTGGGTTTTAAATTATAGAGATAAGCAAAATCTAATTCAACAGGCGATTCCAATCCATTGTGAATGACTGTGGCATTTTCCCATTCAAATTCTTTTTCAAACTCAACGATTCCATTAAAAGCAAATAAACTTTTACCAACATATTTATCAAGTATAACTTTTGTTTCCAGTTCCAGTTCATCACCACCTTTAATTCCCCATTCACCGTACAATGCTAAACCAAGTTTGTTCGTTGAAGGATCACTCAACTTCCACTTCCATTCGTTACTGAAACCAATTTCAGTTTTGGTGCTGGTACCATCTGTTCCTTCACTAAAACGCTCCTGGTAGTGATTGAAATAAAAAGCTGTTTGTAAACCTTTGCCCAATCCCATTTCAAATTCCATCCGTTGGTCCTGGCCATGATAAAACTGACTTTTATGTCCAAATCTTGAAGTATGCCATAGTTCTAAATCAATCCGGCTTTTGGCAAAACATTGCTGGTATATGTCCATGCAAAAAAACGGTCCTGTGCCTGCAGATTGTTGCTCACAATAAAACTAACAAGCACTATTATTAAATACTTCTTCATACTAATTGTTAAAAGTGAGTCGCAAAACTCTTCTTTTTTTTAAACGGAAGGCTTACAATAAAGGAAAATCGGCTTGCGAGATGAGGAACTAAAGTTCCCCACTGGAGAAATGAAAATTTTACTGATAAAAGTCAGCTTTCTCAATGGCAAAAATCAGTCGGAAGCGTGGGACTTGAAAATACTTTTGTAAAATGCAGATACCAACTAATCTCCTGAACAAATACAATGTTCCTGTGCCGAGGTACACCAGTTACCCAACGATTCCTTTTTGGCAGGACGGTATGGACAGGCAGCAATGGGTATCAGTATTCCAACAACAGTTTGACAAGTTTAATCATAAAGATGGCATCAGCATTTACATTCACCTTCCTTTTTGTGAATCGTTATGTACTTATTGTGGTTGCAATAAAAGGATCACTACCAATCATTCAGTAGAAGAAGAATATTTACAAACCATCATTAAAGAATGGAATCTTTACCGTAAGCTGATGAGTGAACCGCCCATCATTCGTGAATTACATTTGGGTGGTGGTACGCCAACATTTTTTTCGCCACTTAACTTAAACCGTTTATTAAAAGCAATTTTTAAAAACTCCATCGTTCATCCCAATAAAGAATTTAGTTTTGAAGGTCATCCCAACAATACTACCAAAGAACATTTGCAGGCATTGTATAATCTTGGATTCAGACGTGTAAGTTTTGGTGTGCAGGATAATGACCCGGAAGTGCAACGCATCATCAATCGCCTTCAACCTGTTGAAAATGTAAAACGGGTTACAGAGGTTGCCGGAGAGATTGGTTACAGTTCTGTTAACTACGATTTGATTTATGGCTTGCCACTGCAAAATCTTGAACGCATGCGAAAAACTATTTTGCAGTGTATTGAATTAAAACCCGACCGTATTGCTTTTTACAGTTATGCTCATGTGCCCTGGACAAGCCGTGGTCAGCGTTTGTTTGATGAAAATGATTTGCCTTCTACTGAAGAGAAAATGAAATTATACCAGTTAGGGAAAGAATTGTTTACTGAACATGGTTATGTAGATATTGGCATGGATCATTTTGCATTGCCAGCAGATGATTTGTACAAAGCATGGCAACAGGGATGGTTGCACCGCAACTTTATGGGCTACACTACGCAAAAGACAAGTATGTTATTGGGTTTAGGTGTATCCAGCATCAGCGATGCAGGAACGGCATTTGCACAGAATGCGAAAACACTTAATGAATATTACGAAGCCATCAATAAAAATGAAACGGCGGTGTTTCGTGGTTACTTTTTGGGTGAAGAAGATGTTGCCTTCCGTAAATACATTCTCAATATCAGTTGTGATGGCAAAACAAATTTTTATGCAGCCAATTTACCGGCATTGAAAGAATACAGCTTCCCTGAATTAGAAAAATTAGCAGCTGATGGATTGGTGGAATGGAATGAAGAACAAGTACAGGTAACAGAGTTAGGCCGCCATTTTATTCGTAATATCTGCAGTGCATTTGATTTGCACTTACTCCGCAACCGGGCTGAAAGTTGTAAGCCGATGTTTAGTAAGGCCATTTAGATTGTTTGATGGTTCGATGGTTAGGTTATGTAGTCCAACAATCAAACAATATATCAATCAAACCATCTATTACTTCCTGAGCAATTTATAAACTTTAATCGCACTCATCAGCAAAGCAATAAACAAAATCAACCCAATCAATCCCCACACAAAACTCATACTTTGTTTTACCGTTGCCAGCATTACAATAGCAATTAAGAAGATAGTGGCTACTTCATTCCAGATGCGGAGTTGCTGGGAGGTGTATTTGAATATACCGTTGATTTGTTGTTTGAATATTTTATGAAGTGAAAGATGGTAGGCATATAGAAAGACAACAAATATCAGCTTGATCAATAACCATTTTCCTTCGGGTTTAAAAACCACTTCATTCCAATTGCCATTAATCATCACCGTAACTCCAAAGATTAAAGTAAGTATTGCTGATGGCCAGGTGATGCCATACCACAAGCGTTTCATCATAATGGCAAACTGTTGCTGCAAGGCTTCTTTAGCTGCCTGCGGTTTGTCATTCGCTTCAGTATTATAAATAAATAGTCGGGGAAAGTAAAATAACCCGGCAAACCAGGTCACGACGAAAATAATATGTAATGCTTTTATGTAGAAATACATGATGCTAAGCTAATATCATTTCTTTATTTCCATCAGCATATTCTTTCAACCATTTACTTATGGCAGAAACCCATAAAGGATGTACATTCAAACAGGGGATCATCGTATATTCTTCCCCGCCTGCTTCAATGAATGTTTCTTTTCCTCTCTCAGCAATCTCTTCTAATGTTTCCAAACAATCACTTACAAATGCAGGGCAAATGATCAATAATTTTTTAATTCCTTCTTTGGGCATTTGCTCCAACCGAATATCTGTAAATGGTTCTAACCAGCCTTTTCCTAACCGGGATTGAAAGGAGATACTGAATTTATTTGCCGGAATATTTAATTTTTCTGTTACTAATTTGGTAGTGGTAAAACACTGATGACGATAACAAAAGTCATGTGCAGGTGAAGCCACATCGCAACAATTTTCTTTTTGCAAACAATGACACCCGGTTATATCACTCTTCTTTATATGTCTTCCCGGTACACCATGATAGCTGAATAAAATATGATCATATTCTTTTTCCAAAAATGGCTTCATATTTTCTGCCATGGCATTAATATAATCCGGGTTATTATAGTAAGGCTTGATGGTAGTGAGTTTGAAATTATATTTTTCCTTCGCATGTATTTCTTTCATATACTCCACAGCAGTTTCATAACTGCTCATGGCATAATGCGGATATAAAGGAAATAATATCACTTCTTCCAGGTCATTTACTTTGCTTAACAATTCTTCATAGGCAACTTTTGGAGTGGGATTACCATATCGCATGGCAATGGTAACAGGTGCATCCACCTGTTGCTGTACTGCTTTTTGCAATTGTTTGGTGAGTTCGATTAATGGAGAACCTTCTTTCCACCAGATAGTGCTGTAAGCATGTGCACTTTTAGGCGCCCTGAAAGGAACAATGATTCCCTTCACCAGTAATAACCTGCCGAGGTAAGAAATGTCAATCACCCTTTCATCCATTAAAAATTCATTGAGGTAACGACGCACATCTTTTACTTTCGTTGAATCGGGTGAGCCAAGATTCATCAATATAATTCCCTTCTTATTAGCCATAATTGAAATGTTTGCAAAACTATAACCCTCTATTCGTAAAATCGTTCATTATTCGTCACGTAAATGTCACAAATAACCTTTTAAAAAAATACCACAACTAATATCGGTTAGTTTCCCGGTTCATTCGTGATTTTCCTCACTTCGTTGATTGATAAGAATCATTCAGTACAAATGACATTGCAATGACAGTAAAATTAGCTCAACTTAGAGCCTGAAACTATTTTTGCATAGTTATTGTTTTAAAAGCGCAATGCACAGACAAAGAGACATATCAAACTTTTTTATCGCCGGTATCAACTACAAAAAAAGCGATGCGGCTGTAAGAGGTTTATATGCCATCAATGCTGAACAATACAATACTATCTTATCTCATGCTCCCGTTTTAAATGTAAAAGAACTTTTTGTTTTATCTACTTGTAACCGCACCGAGATTTATGGGTTTGCTGAAAATGCACAGATACTTTGCGAATTAGTGTGTAGTCAAACCGATGGTTCATTAGAATCTTTTTTGGAAATGGCGTACATTAAACAGGGCAAAGAAGCAATTGAACATTTATTCAATGTAGCAGCAGGATTGGATTCGCAGATATTAGGTGACTATGAAATTTTAGGCCAGATAAAACAGGCCGTAAAACTCTCTAAAGAAAACAATTGCATTGGTGCTTACCTTGAAAGAATGATCAACGATGTACTGCAATCATCCAAAGAAATTAAAACTACGACTGAATTAAGTGGTGGCACTGTTTCTGTTTCTTTTGCAGCCGTTCAATACATCAAAGAAAATATCAGTAACATCAGTGATAAAAAAATATTGCTGGTAGGTACAGGAAAGATTGGTCGCAATACTTGTAAAAATTTGGTTGATTATCTCGGTACAAAAAATATTACGCTTGTTAACCGTACCGATGAAAAAGCCGCTTCGCTGGCCGAAGAATTAGGTTTACAATCTGCATCAACAGAGTCACTCACTGACCAAATACAGCAATCAGATATTATTTTAGTAGCTACCAATGCCAACGAGCCGGTGATTTTGCAATCACAGGTAGCCAATACCGGTAACAAACTCATTATTGATTTATCTATTCCGCATAATGTAGAAATAGCAGCGCAACTGTTACCCAATGTAACACTGGTGAATGTGGATGATCTTTCAAAAATAAAAGATGAAACACTGCTGAAACGCCAGGCTGAAGTGCCAAAAGCAAAAGCTATCATTGCAAAACACATGGATGAATTTGTGGACTGGCATGAGATGCGCCGTCATGTTCCGGTACTGAAAGCAGTGAAAACAAAACTCGAACAAATTCATAACTGCAATTTATACATCAGTTATTCTTCCAGGAACACTTCTAATCCCGTTGAAAAAGATACAATAAAAATTCAAAAAGTTATTAATGGCATGGCAGTGAAAATGCGGGAACAAAATCAGCAGGGCTGCTATTATATTGAAGCCATTAATGAGTACATTGCCACGGGAACTATTTAATTCATGAAGAAAATAATACGGATTGGAACCAGGGAAAGTCAACTGGCTGTGTGGCAGGCTACGCAGGTAAAAGAATTATTGGCACAACATGGTTATCAATCAGAACCCGTTTATATTAAAAGCGAAGGAGATATTGATTTAAAAACACCATTGTATGAAATGGGTGTGCAGGGTGTGTTTACAAGAAGTCTCGATATTGCTTTGCTGAATGATAAGATTGATATTGTAGTGCACTCGATGAAAGATGTGCCTACGCAGTTGGCTAAGGGAATTGTGCAATCTGCTATTTTAAAAAGAGCATCGTATAAAGATTTGTTTGTTTATAAAAATGATATTTCTTTTTTGGGTGATTTTAGTTCAACAGGATTAATTGCAACGAGTAGCATTCGTAGAAAAGCACAGTGGTTAAACCGTTATCCTAATCATACTGTTGAAAATTTAAGAGGGAATGTAAATACAAGGTTGAGAAAAGTGGAAGAGAGTAACTGGAACGGAGCCATTTTTGCTGCGGCTGGTTTGGAAAGAATCAACCTTCGTCCTGAAAATAGTATTGAGTTGGATTGGATGTTGCCTGCACCGGCACAGGGAGCAATTATGGTGGTGTGCAAGGAAGAAGATGAACATAGTCTAACTGCCTGCAGCCATTTTAATGATGCAGATACAGCACTATGCACAAAAATTGAAAGAGATTTTTTGAGAACATTATTAGGCGGTTGTTCAACTCCCATAAGTGCATTGGCGGAAATCAATAATGATATTGTTCATTTCAAGGGAAATATTTTATCACTTGATGGGAAAGATAAAGTTGAAGTTGAATTGACTTGCTCCAGCCTTCAGGCTGGGGAATTAGGAATAAAAGCAGCCAGTGAATTATTAAATAATGGTGGAAGGGAAATAGCCGATAGTATTCGCAATGCAGCCAAATAAAGTTTCCATATTATCCACACGGCCAATAGATGAATCGCTGATTGAAGAAGCGAAAGAGTTGAATATTGAAACCGATGTATTGTCATTTATCGAAACAGAAGCTATTCATACTAAAGAAGTACAGCAGGAAATTGAAAATGCATTGCTGCATTCAGCAGCGGTGGTATTTACCAGCATGAATGCGGTAGAAGTTGTAGCGGATGAATTACAGGAACAACAACCCGACTGGAGAATCTACAGCATTGGCAACACCACACAGAAACTAGCTAAAAAATATTTTGGCGAACAATCAATAGCCGGTACCGCTAACTCTGCTGCTGAATTAGCGGAATTAATTGTAGAGGAAGGATACGATAATGAAGTGATTTTCTTTTGTGGCGACCAGCGTAGAGATGAGTTACCAGATATCTTAAGAAACAATGATATTGATGTAAATGAAATAGTAGTGTATGAAACCGTTGCAGTGCCACATAAACTAAACAAACAGTATCATGGTATTTTGTTTTTTAGTCCGAGTGCAGTAGAAAGTTTTTTCAGTAACAACAAAGTAAAGGAAGCAACTGTTTTGTTTGCCATCGGCAACACTACAGCGAATGCTTTAAAAAAATACGGTGACAATAAAATCATTATCAGCGATGAACCGGGAAAAGACAGCCTGTTTCAGAAGATGATGGAATATTTTGGAGATGTCTGATGTCGGATTTAGAAATCGAACATCAGTATAAAACAAATCATAAATCAGCCATCCTACATCAGACATAAAAAATTATGCTTAAGAACGACTTATTATTAAAAGCCCTCAGAGGAGAAAAAGTAGAACGACCACCGGTATGGATGATGCGCCAGGCAGGAAGATATTTGCCGGACTATATCAAGTTGCGGGAGAAATATGATTTCTTCACCCGTTGTCAAACACCTGAATTAGCAACAGAAATTACTTTACAACCTGTTGACCAGGTGGGAGTGGATGCTGCGATTATATTCAGTGATATATTAGTAATACCACAAGCAATGGGTATAGAAGTATTAATGGAAGAAGGTAAAGGACCATTGTTGCCCAAAACAATCAAAACACAAAATGATATTGATGCACTAATTACAACTGGTGCTGAAGAAAGTTTAAAATATGTATGTGATGCTTTATCGCTTACTAAAAAAGAATTGAATGGTCGTGTGCCATTGATTGGTTTTGCAGGAGCACCATGGACCATTCTTTGTTATATGGTGGAAGGAAAAGGAAGTAAAACATGGGACAAGGCAAAACAGTTTGCATACACACAACCTGTATTAGCACAACAATTATTGCAAAAGATAACTGATATCACTATTGATTATTTAAAAGCACAGGTAAAAGCTGGTGCTGATACGGTGCAGGTGTTTGATAGCTGGGCAGGTTCATTAAGTCCGGCTGATTTTAAAACTTTTGCTCAGCCCTATTTATTTCAAATAGCCAATTCATTGAAAGATGATGGGCCTGTAATATTATTTCCAAAGGGAAGTTGGTATGCATTAAAAGATATCAGTGAGAGTGCAGCATCTGGAGTAGGAATCGATTGGTGTATTACACCACAATTTGCAAGAGAGTTAACGCAAAATAAAATAACGATTCAGGGTAACTTTGACCCGGCAAAATTATTAGCACCGATACCTGAGATAAAGAAATCAGTAAAAGAGATGATTGATGCCTTTGGCACTCAGCGATACATTGCCAATCTCGGTCATGGTATTACACCTAATGTACCTGTTGATCATGCCAAAGCATTTGTGGAGGCGGTGAAAGAATACGGGACTAATTGATAATTCTGTGAGTGTAAAAGAAAACTGGATAGCATTCATACATCAGTTGCAGGACAAAATTTGTGCTGCACTGGAAGCTGTTGATGGCAAGGCAACCTTTTTTGAAGATAAATGGGAGAGAGCAGAAGGTGGTGGTGGCAAAACGAGAGTGATTGCCAATGGAAATGTATTTGAAAAAGGTGGCGTAAATACGTCTGTTGTTTATGGTGATGTCACAGATGCGATGAAGACGCAGTTAAAGATTAATGGCGCCAAATGGTTTGCCTGCGGATTGAGTTTAGTGATTCACCCAATTAATCCCTTTGTACCAACAGTGCATTGTAATTACCGCATGTTTGAATTGTATAATGAAAATGATGAGGTGATTGACAGATGGTTTGGTGGTGGTACTGATTTAACTCCCTATTATTTATTTGAAGAAGATGCTAAATATTTTCATCAGACCTATAAAGATGCCTGTGATACGTTTGACAGTTCTTTCTATCCTAAGTTCAAAGAGGAATGCGATAACTATTTTGTAAACTGGCATCGCAATAAAGAAAGAAGAGGGGTTGGTGGAATCTTTTATGATTATCAGCGGCCAAATGAAAAACAGGATGTCAATTTCTGGATGAACTTTGGTCAGCGTTGTGGTAATGCTTTTATTGACGCTTATATTCCTATCGTTGAAAAAAGAAGGAACATTTCTTACACCGAAGAAAATAAATGCTGGCAGGAAATAAGAAGAGGAAGATATGTTGAGTTCAATTTAGTACACGACCGTGGTACTTTGTTTGGATTAAGAACAAATGGCAGAATTGAAAGTATATTGATGAGTTTGCCGCCAACAGTAAGATTTGAATATAACTATCAGCCAAAGTTTGGCAGTGAAGAATATAAATTACAGGAAGTGTGTCTGCATCCAAGGGATTGGCTTAATGAAATAACAGAGGAAGAAAAGAATGCATGGGCTAAACGTTCCAATTCTTGTTGAGAAATTCCAAAACCCCGACAGCGGCTGTAAACCCTGTCGGCGGTTAAGCAAATAAAATTTATTCTATGTATTTACAACGAAGAAACAGGATTACAAGAAAGTCCGAAGCAATCAGAAGTTTAGTGAGTGAGACTCATTTAACTCCAAATGATTTTATCGTTCCTTTGTTCATTGATGAAGGAGAAAACATAAAAACAGAAATCGCTTCAATGCCCGGTTATTACAGGAATAGCTTGGATATAACAGTGAAGGAAGTAAAAGAGTTGTGGAGTATGGGATTAAAGAGTGTGTTACTCTTTGTAAAATCAAAAGATGAATTAAAAGATAATACCGGTAAAGAAGCATGGAATAAAAACGGTTTAATGCAACGCAGCATTAAAGCTATTAAAGATGCTGTTCCTGAAATATATGTAATGACAGATGTGGCATTAGATCCTTATTCATCGTATGGTCATGATGGTATTGTAAAAGATGGACAGATTGTAAATGATGAAACAGTAGAAGCACTGGTGAAGATGAGTATCAGTCATGCTGAAGCCGGTGCAGATATGGTTGCTCCCAGTGATATGATGGATGGAAGAATTGGTGCGATAAGAAAAGGGTTGGAAGAAAATAATTTCATCAATGTGGGTATCATGAGTTATAGTGCCAAATATGCTTCTTGTTTTTATGGCCCATTCAGGGATGCATTGGATAGTGCTCCCGGTTTTGGTGATAAGAAAACTTACCAGATGGATTACAGCAATCGCCTTGAAGCAGTAAAAGAAACATTGATGGATGTGGAAGAAGGCGCAGATATTGTAATGGTGAAACCAGCACTTTCTTATTTAGATATCATTCGTGATGTAAAGAATGCAGTTAATGTTCCCGTAAGTGCTTATAATATCAGTGGCGAATATGCTATGATAAAAGCAGCAGCAGCTAAAGGATGGATCAATGAAGATAAAGCGATACTGGAAGTACTGACTTCTATTAAAAGAGCCGGTGCAGATTTGATTGCTACATATTTTGCAAAAGATGCAGTAAGATTATTGGGTTAGTTTCACGCAAAGGCGCAAAGTAAATAAGGCGCTAAAAACTTTGCGCCTTTGCTTCATAGCGCCTTTGCGTGATAATAAAAAGCTTCATAAAGGGGTTCAGTACAACTGTGCGACGCAACCGAAGCTGAACAAAGAATTAAACGCTGATTACAAAATAATTTTCCATGTACGAAAAGAGCAAACAACTTTTTGAAAGAGCACAAAAAAGCATCCCCGGTGGAGTAAACTCACCGGTGAGGGCATTTAAAAGTGTAGGTGGTACTCCATTGTTTATGCAAAAAGCAAAAGGCGCTTATTTGTATGATGCAGATGGTAACCAGTACATCGACTATATCGCTTCGTGGGGGCCAATGATTTTGGGCCATGCTTATGAACCGGTAGTAAAAGCGATACAGGAAAAAGCGTTGGGATCTACTTCTTTTGGTGCACCCACTGAGTTGGAAATTGAAATGGCCGAACTTATCATCAGCATGGTACCGAATGTTGATTTGATAAGAATGGTGAGCAGTGGTACAGAAGCCTGCATGAGTGCTATTCGTTTGGCAAGAGGTTATACCGGAAGAAATAAGATTATAAAATTTGAAGGACATTATCACGGTCATGCTGATTCATTTTTAGTGAAGGCAGGAAGTGGGGTAGCAACATTCAACATACAAACAGTCCCCGGTGTTACAGCCGGTGTAGCGAATGATACATTGACGGCTGCTTATAATGATTTGGAAGCAGTTAAAAAAATAGCTGCTGAACATAAACGGGAAATTGCAGCTATCATTGTTGAGCCCGTTGCAGGTAACATGGGTTGTATTTTACCTCAACCCGGTTTTCATGAAGGATTAAGAAAATTGTGCGATGAAGAAGGAATCATTTTCATTTTTGATGAAGTGATGACTGGTTTTCGTTTAGCTCCCGGTGGTGCACAGGAACATTTAGGTATTAAAGCAGATTTAGTTACTTATGGTAAAGTGATTGGTGGCGGTATGCCGGTTGGTGCATTTGGTGGAAAGAAAGAAATCATGCAGCACATCGCTCCGTTGGGCAATGTCTATCAGGCGGGAACATTAAGTGGTAATCCCATTGCGATGATTGCCGGTTATACGATGCTGACTGAATTAAAAAATAATCCATCCATCTATAAAGAACTGGAAGAAAAAACTATTTACCTGAGAGATGGATTGAATGAAGTATTAAAAGTATGGGGTCAATCTTATGTTATCAATCAATTAGGTTCTATGATAAGCGTTCATTTCAGCGACCATCCTGTTATTGATTTTGCATCTGCTGCTTCAGCTAATAATGAGCGATTCAAAAAATATTTTCATGCTATGCTGAACAGGGGAGTTTATTTACCGCCATCTGCTTTTGAAAGTTGGTTCCTTAATAATGCGTTGACGAAAGAAGATTTGGATAAAACAATTCAGGCAACAAAAGAAAGTTTAACCAATATATAAACAAGCCTTCGTTCAGAGCTTTCTGCTGTGTTGATTTTTCGTTATTTTTCTTCCTGAACTAAAGCTAATGGCGGGTGTATTCGTCGGCCAGTATAGTAGAAAATTGTATTAACTGCATCTCTGTGATTCAATCATTAAGTTAAATTGATAAAATGAATGCATCAATTCCTAATTCATCATTCACCATTTTTTGTAACGCCCTATGATATCCATCATATAAGATTGTTTCTTTTTTGTATTTTAGAACAAAAACTGGCAAGCTTATACTAGAGTTTGAACCATTAATTCCAACACATGACTGATAATATTTTAAATTGACAAATAAGACGTTTGCAATTTGTCCTCTTTCTGGGAAAATCTTATACTTATCAAACCTTTCACCATAGATTCTTTTTAATTCCATATCAATTTTGGCTTTAATACTGGGATATTGATGAAACAGTTCTGTTTTTTTAAATTTCTTTTCTAAAAATTGATTAAAATGTATTTCTTCATAGTTGGGGTTCCGATATTCAGTTTGATAAATTAAATCGGAGTATTCGACTTTTAATTTATCATAAACATTTTCAATCTTTTCCATTTTCCTACTTCAGCTATTTAAATAAAATTACATATCATTGCCTGAAGTTAATATTAGTATTAATGCATACCACCCATATCTAATTTCTGACTTTTCTTTTTCTCCTTCACCATCAATACAAATGGCACACAAATAAGAAACATTAAACCGATATAAAGAAATACATCCATGTAAGATAATACGGCCGATTGCTTCATTACTGAATAATCCATCACCTGGTAAGCATCTTTCAATGCAATATTGGCTGCTTGTCCTTTAGCAATAAAAGATTGCTGGTAAGCGTTCACTTTTGCCTGTACAGCCGGATTGTTTATATCGAGTTTACTTACCAAGTCTGCTCTGTGTACTACTAACTGCTGCGCCATGAATGTTGTAATAATGGCGATACCAAATGAACCTCCTAATTGCCGCATCATTCCTGTGAATGCAGCACCTTCTCCAATCTCTCTTCCTTTTAATGTACTTAATGATAATGTAGTAACTGGTATAAATAATAATGCCATTGCAATACCACGCATAATTAACATCCAGAAGAAAGCGTCTTTGCCAGTATCGGGTGTTAATATTTTATATCCCCACATACAGAAGACGAAAAAGACAAACATGCCAGCGGCTGCCATCAATTGTTGTCTTACGCCTGCTTGTAATAATCTTCCAATAAAAGGCATTAAGAATGCTGTAGTTAATGTAGCAGGAATCATTAATAGACCAGCTTGTGTTGCTGTCCATCCCAATGATGCCTGTGTATATAATGGAATAATAAAAGTAGAACCATATAATCCAAAACCCATGATGAAAGAAAGTATTGTTCCTACCCGAAGGTTCCCGTTTTTCAAAACCCGAAGATTAACGACAGGATTGCGGTAGGTTAATTCTCTCCATACAAAAAAGAATGCACCTAATACTGCCATCACTGTAAAGAATATAATGAGCGAACTGGAGAACCAATCTTCATCATGTCCCTTTTCTAACACATATTGTAAAGAACCTACAAACAGTGCCAGTAATCCAATACCTAACCAATCAATATCACTGGCCGTAGTTTTTTCAGCATACTTTGGACTTCTTACAAACTGAAGTGTAAGCAGTGTCGCTATAATACCTAAAGGAATATTGATGTAGAAAATATAAGGCCATGAAAAATGGTCAATAATATAACCACCTAACGGAGGTCCCAATGTTGGTCCTACAATTACTCCCATTCCGTACAACGCCTGCGCCATTCCTCTTTTTTCAGGAGGATAACTTTCGGTAATGATGGTTTGTGATGTAACTAATAACGCACCGCCACCAACACCCTGTAAAAATCTAAATAAAATTAACTCAGTTATTCCATTGGCATTACCACACAAGAATGAAGCTATAGTAAACATCACAATCGAAATAGCAAAATAGTTTCTTCTTCCAAACTGCTGCGACAACCAGCTTGTCATAGGTATGATGATTACATTACCAATAGCATAAGCTGTAATTACCCAACCTATTTCTGTAGTAGTAGCACCGAGGTTTCCCTGCATATCTTTAATAGCCACGTTCACAATAGTGGTGTCCACTATCTCCAGCAGGGCACACACAATAGCAGTGATGGTAATAATAACCCGCCGTGCCCCGTATTCAACTAATGATGCTGCTTGTACCATAATTTAATTTCTCCTTTCAGTAATCAATCTTAATTCAAATGAACATCCACGTTCACATTCATACCCGGTCTTAATTTTTTAACCAGGTTATCATTCTTATCAGTGAATTCAATTCTTACCGGTAAACGTTGTACTACTTTTACAAAGTTTCCACTGGCATTATCGGGAGGTAACAAGGCAAAGGTTGAACCGGTTGCAGGAGAGAAGGAAGCAACTTTCGCTTCAAACTTATGTTTGGGAAATGCATCCACTTCAATCTCTACTTTTTGTCCTTCCACCATTTTGTTTAATTGCGTTTCTTTAAAGTTTGCAATCACCCACACCGCATCACTATGAACAACGCTGAATAATGCCTGGCCGGCTTGTATGAATTGTCCGGGTTGAACATTTACTTTAGAAATCAATCCGTCCTGTTGTGCTGTTACAACGGTATAAGATAAATTCAGTTTAGCTGCATCAATCTCTGTTTGTTTCTGACGGATAGAAGCATCCGCCACACCAATCTGTTCTGCCACCGCATTACTTTGAACTGCTACGGCACTGGTTTGTTGTGCTGCCTGGTTCTTTTGTTGTTCCAGTATTGCAATTTGTTTTTCTGCTGATTGCTTGGCTGCTGAAGCCTGTTCAAACTGTTGTAGTGTAATCGTATGGTCTTTATACAAGTTTGAATAACGGTCGTAATCCTGTGTAGCCCTCCACAGCGAAACTTTTGCTGCTTCAATTTGAGCATCAATCGTATTAACAGCCAGCTTAGAAGTAGCAATATTTGCTTTGGAAGCAGTAGTAGTTGCCTTAGCACTGTTAAGATTACTTACTGCAGTAGCTAATGCTGCTTCTGCCTGTTCTACTTTAATGATGTAATCACGATTGTCCAATACAATTAATGTATCGCCTTTCTTTACTAACTGGTTATCTTTTACTCTTACTTCTGTAACATAACCGGCAATACGTGGTATAACCGGACTGATATCTGCACTCACCTGTGCATCATCGGTATCTTCGTGGTGCTGACTATGCTGGTATTTTGAAATACCAAACCACCCACCACCTACTACCAGTAATCCAAGGATAATGATAAAAACGGGGTTTCTTTTTTTGCCGTTTGTTTTTTCTGTTGCCTGATTTTCCATGATCTTTCTTTATTAAATAAGTTGGTTAATATTATTTTTTTAAATCGCTGGCCAATATGCCGGTTGTTTGTAATAGTTTATGATAAGCTACAAAAGCATCTGCCCTTGAAAGTGTATAAGCAAGTTTGGCTTGTAATAAAGCGGTGTCGGCTTCTAACAAATCAGTTGCAGTAGCCAGACTGTTGTCAAATTTATTTTTTATGATGCGATAATTTTCAGTTGCCAGTTCCAGTGCTTTGGCATTCACATCAATTTTTTTACGACTGCTCACAAGATTGAAATAACCTTTATTTACTTGCAGCGTAATATTATCACCCATCATTTCTTCTGTTATAGATAATTGTTTAACCCTTGCTTCTGCCTGCTGCACTTTTGATTTTGTTTTCCAGAGTGAACCTAAATTGTAAGAAACACCAACACCAAGATTTACTGCATCGGTCACCGTTAAAAAATTTGGAATATCAGCAGCTACATATCCACCGGTCAATTGAAGACTCGGATACATTTCAGCTTTTACTGATTTTACTCCTGACTGTGCTGCTTTCTTTCTTAAATCCAATGCTTCAGCATCTTTACGATTGATTAATGCCTGTTGTAAAAAGTCAGGTAATACACGGGCGTCATCTTTTTTAGCAATACCATTTGTATCTAATGCCAATAGAGTATTCACCGGTAAACCTAACATCAGGTTCATGTTTACATTGGCTAATTGCAAATTGTTTTCTGCGTCAACCAAACTTAATTCGGTATTTGATTCCTGTAATTCTGCTTTGAGTAAATCATTTCTTGCCATCAAGCCGTTAGTCACAAGGTTTTCAAAATCTTTTACTCTTTGCTGCGATTGTAATAGATTTTCTTTTACTAATATTACTGCTGTATTTGCTTTAAACAAATTGGCAAAAGCTTCAATGGTGTTTTGAATTGCTTCTTCTTTATCATCTTCAGCATCCAATTTGGTTGCCAGCTCCAAATACTTTGCTGATTCAATTCCATAACTGATTTTTCCACCGGCGTAAATGGGTAATGATACATTCATCATTCCATACAATACCTGGTTTACTTTTGGACTCCCGCTTGTACCTCCACCCGAACTGCTTGATTTGGTCTTAAGGTCAATATTGGGATTATTAATCCGCAGATATGAACCACTAACGCTGGCGTTCGGTAATTTTTTTTCTACTGCTTCTTTTAAAGCAGCAGTTGCTTCTTCAATTTTGGCCTGGCTGTTTTTTAGTTGTTTGCTGTTAGTTATACCAAGGTTAATGGCCTCATCCAGTGATAATGGTTTTTTCTCCTGTGATGAAACCTGCGTGGTAATAAACGCTGACAGCAACAACATCCATGTTAATCTAAACTTCATGTGTCAATATTGCTTTTATTATAAATTTTAAATGTGTGGCTATTTTTTTACGGATCAGTTTCAGCAATTCTTCTTCTGATAATGACTGGAGGTTATTCAGCTCCCTGTAATGATGCTTGGTAGTAATGAGATGATTGGCCGTTCCCACTATCGTGTGCATCATTAATGCTGTGTCAATATTTTTTTTGAACTCACCTTTTTTCTGCCCTTCCTGTATTAAATGACTGATATTTTCCTGGTTGTTCTTTTTCATTTGCAGAATCAGTTCTGCTATATGCCCGGTTTGGGTCAATACCTGTTCACGGGCAAATATTTTATAGAAGCATTGCTGGTTAAATACTTTTTCGATATAATTATCAATCAGCAGGTTTACTTTTTCCAGTGAGGTGGTATTTGGTTTTTCAATAATGCTGACTAGTTTCTGTTTGGAGATTTCGCCCCTGTACTCAAAAAGAGTTTCAAGCAATTTATCTTTAGAGCCGAAATAGTAAGAAATCATTGCCAGGTTAATCTGTGCTTTTTCGGCAATATCCCGTACGGAAGTACCATTGAAACCCTGCTCAGCAAATAGCTCTTCCGCCGCTTCCATGATTTGTATTTGTTTATCGCTGTAGTTCATTGTAGAGATGAATTGAAGGGGCAAAATTAAACACTTGTTTAATATTAAACAAACGTTTAATTAAATTATTTTTGAAGAAAGGTATCAAAAGACGGGGGTTCTTTTAAAAATTAATGGTTACCATTAGCCTTAAGCTATGTATTAGCTGGCTAAACCTCACAGGTCTTAAGGTTATAAAGAAATGAAATACACTACCAAGACCTGTGAGGTTTTTGTAAATAAAAAAACCTGCTTCTATGAAGCAGGTTCCCGTCATGGGTTAGCAACGGCCATCAAAATTTATAAGCAACAGTAGCACTGAATTGCAGGGGAGCAATCGGGTTCACACTGTTATCATCATGCACATTATAACTGAGTTTATTAAAGATGTTGGATAATTTAAAACGCACCGCATATTTCTCATTGCGTAACCGGTATTTAAATCTATCAAACTATAATCAGGCAATGTCATCAGTTTATAAGTTGGATTGATAGCCGTATTGTTTCTTCCGGCCACCCGGTTGCCAACATAAAACAAACCTGCTCCAACACTGAAGCCTTTTAATTTACTGTTAGGTGAAAAAGCATAATATAAACTTGCATTACCAGTATGCGAGGGATTATAACGAAGTCTGTCGCCAGCTTTTACAGAGCTTGAGGCACTATTTGATTTGGTGTAACGGGTATCATTATAGCTGTAACCTGCTATCAGTGAAAAACCATGAAATGATTTAGTAGCAATATCTACTTCCACACCTTTACTGGTTACTTCACCTACTAACTCTCTTGCAGCAGGAACAGCAGCCGGCGGATTTACTACAGCCAAAGAAAAATTACTGTTTACAATAATATAACCGGTTACATTAACTGAAAGCACTTTATTAAATAAATCTGTTTTCACTCCCAGCTCATACTGGTCAATTATAGAAGGTTTTAACGGATTATTAGCTGTATCAACACCCGTGTTAGGACTGAAGTTGTTTGTATAGCTGGCGAATACAGAAACAGTTTTGGTTGGTTGGTAAACCAATCCTATTCTCGGACTAAATGCACGGGTAGTATATGCCTTTACAAATCCTCTGGTATTTTTTGCCAGCGTATCTACTGTTGCCCGTTGATTCTGCTGCATACTGTAACGAACACCAGCCAGTAATTTAAAATTGGAAGTAAGACTGATTAAATCCTGCGCATAAAAACCAATTCTTTGAATTGGGCTGGTGGTTAATAAATTGGGAGCGAGGTAAGGGATGTCATTTCTTTTTGTGAATGATGAACCATATGGGTCAAACACATTGATGGTATCGTAAATGTTTTTATTCTTTAATGATGCATTAGAGAGTGCATTATTATAAGCGTTGGTAACATACGTGTAAGATTTTGTATTGTATCTGTCTGCATCTGCTCCAACCAGTACAGTATGTTCTATTTTACCGGTAGCAAATTTTCCTGTTAAATCAGCGGGAACGATATAGTATTGTTCCTCTGTTTTACTTTTTTGAAGTCCGCTTATCCATGTTCCGTCTGCCTGAATAAAACTGCTGTTGGCATTTGGCCTGGCAGCAGCAAATAAATCACTTTGATAGTTGTGATAACCCGCAATTGTTTGTAATTGCCAGTTATTATTGAAATGATGGGTGACGGTAGCGTTAGCCGTAGCCTGTGATAAATTATTGTATCCCCAGCTTACACCAAGAAATGCATTACGGGGAACATTCGCTACGGTATAATTGATGGCACCGGTGCCATAGTCAGGAATGCGATTGTCTTTTAAATAATCTGTCTGAATCAATAAATCTGTTCTCGGAGAAATTTTTACAAGAAGTGAAGGATTGATGTAGAGCCTTTCTGAGTTAACAACATCTCTGTAGCTTCTTGCTTTTTCATAAGTAGTATTGATGCGGAATGCAGCAGTTTGTTTTTTATTCAAACTTCCATATACATCAACAGATGGTTTATAAAAATCATAACTGCCCGTGCGGAAAGATATTTCACCACAGTTTTCAAACTTTGGTTTTTTAGTTACAATATTTATTACTCCACCGGCAGAAACATTGCCAAATAAAATAGCGCTGCCGCCTTTTAAAAATTCTAATTTTTCCACACTGCTCATCTCAGGCATTACCGCATTATTATAGCGAACACCATTTTTAAATGTATTTGAACTGTTGAAAGCAAAACCTCTGGCTGCAATTTCTTCCTGAAAACCACCGGTAGTTCCCATGAGGTACACACATTTACATTTTGCAAAGCATCACTAATGTGCAGCACCTGTTGACGTTCCTGTATTTCTTTACCAACAACAGCTACAGCCTGCGGAAGGTCCATTGGTTCAATATTCAGCTTTCCAACAGCAGCAACTTTTTCGTTGATAGTATAACTGGCTTTTACAATTATTTCTTCCGGTTCTGTTTTGTTTTCAATCAATGTAAAATCAGAAACAGAAGTTTCACTTTTTTTACGGTGATTTCTGACTGAACTGTTTTTAAACCAACAAATGAAACAATGACTGTATGCTTTCCTTCATTCAAGCCATAAAAAAAATATTCACCCAGCTCATTGGTGATGGTAGCATTGTTGGTTTCTTTTAATACCACATTTACCAAAGCTGCAGGTTTACCATCGCTGGTGCGTACAATACCTTTTATTGAAACCGAAGCACCAGGCTGAGCTTTTTCAGCTAAGCCGGGTTGCGGAGCATTTATTTTTGTTGAAGGGTTTTGTGCAGTTAATTGCTGTGCAATAATTCCAAAGCAAATAGTTAGTAGGAGTTTGTTCATGATTCTTTCTTTTGTCGGGTGCAAAAATCTGTCATGAACCCGGTGATGAGTTACGGAAAAAGAAAAACGGTTTTCTCAATCGGGAAAACTATTAACGCATAAGTAGTTCACACGGCTTAATGCCGGTATGCTTTTTAAAGGCGGTAGAAAAGTGGGAGATAGAGGAATAGCCTAACAGGGCAGAAACATCAGTCACACTCAGCCCTTTTTCATAAAGTAAATATTTAGCATGTTCCATTCTTTGTCCCTGGTAGAAATCAAAGATGGTGGTGCCGAACATTTCTTTAAAGCCTTTTTTCAGGTAACATTCGTTGATGGCTACTTTACGGCTTAGTTCTTTAATGGTGATAGGTTCACCTATATGTTGTAATAATATTTCTCTTGCTTTGGAAATTTTCTCTCTTTCCGTTTCGCTGGCGAGGAATTTACAGGCAAAACTTTCTTCTGCTTTTTCATCAATCAAACATTCCAGTCCGTACAACAGTAAAGTTTGTAGCTGGCTGTTTACATAAATGTTCTCTAAAGTTTCGCTGTAAGTATGATTGAGCAAATTATCTAATACCACTCTTGTGCGGTTACACAGGTTCACCATTTTGCTGAAGGATGAACGATGTTTAAAAGCCAGCACTTCATCAGACTTATTGACAATTTGTTTGCCTTTTACAAACTGCGATAAATAAGTACTGGAAAACTTAAAACTTAATACATCAATGGTATTTATTCTTTCGCTGCAGGAACTGAGGCCTGTTTTGGCACATATTCCGCCTTCGCATCTTTTATCAGAACAATAAGCGTTGCCCGTAACACAGAAGCGAAGCTCCAGGCTGTTATCTTTCGATTTTGGCTGATAATTATACACCAGCATACCAATGTCGTCAATGGTAGTTTGAGGTTTGAGGCGGTAGCGCAGGATGGTATAATCAACTGAGCCGGGTATTTGCTTTTGCGAAATGGTCAATAATTCCATTTCGTCCTGCATTACCGGTCGTTTTTGGGCCGCTGCTAATATGTCCAAAGGCTGATGCATGAAGATGACAAATTTACGAATCCATAGCGGAATATTAAAATGACAGTTAACAATTGACATTAGCATTACAAAGCTGCCATGAAAAGGGAACTTTGAACTGAGCGTAGCAAGGGAAGTTGCCATAAAAATATCAAAGCCGATACCCTAAAAATTCAACTCAAAAAAGCCCTTTTAAATGTTAAAAAACAAATGCAAAAATTACCTGATTTAAAGCCCTTTTTTATTGGTCACCAGCATACATTTCAGTACATTTGTGATAATAATTTTTTAAGCGATTTTAAACGGATTTTGAGACCAATTTTATGAGTGCAGAAACACAGGAAATCATCCCAGCAACCACTTCAAATAATAACAATTACGGCGCCGATAGTATCCAGGTTTTAGAAGGCCTGGAAGCAGTGCGTAAACGTCCGGCGATGTACATTGGCGACATTGGTGTAAAGGGTTTACATCACCTCGTTTATGAAGTAGTGGATAACTCCATTGATGAAGCCCTGGCAGGTTATTGTAAAAATATTACTGTAAACATCCATGAAGATAATTCCATCAGTGTAAGTGATGATGGTCGTGGTATTCCTACGGCTATGCACACCAAAGAAAAACGCAGCGCTTTAGAAGTAGTAATGACGGTATTACATGCCGGTGGAAAATTTGATAAAGGTTCTTATAAAGTTTCCGGTGGTTTGCATGGTGTGGGTGTGAGTTGCGTAAATGCGTTAAGCTCCAATTTGCATGTGCAGGTGCGCAGGGAAGGAAAAATATTTGAACAGGAATATAAAATCGGTGTTCCTCAATATCCCGTTAGAGAAGCCGGTGTGTCAGAAGAAACAGGTACTACTGTTCATTTCTGGCCCGACCTCAGCATTTTTATTGCTTCTGTTTATAATAAAGATACTTTGGAAAGCCGTCTCCGTGAGTTATCTTATTTGAACCGGGGCATCCGCATCATATTAAATGACCTTCGTGAAAAAGATGATAACGGCAACATTTACACAAAAGAATTTTACAGCGAAGGTGGTATAGTAGAGTTTGTGGAAATGCTGGATACCAGTGCCGGCAGAAATGCTTTAATCCCTCATGTAATTTTTGTAGAAGGAAAAGATGAAGTAAACAATGTGGTGGTAGAAGTAGCATTGAATTATAACGATAGTTACAGCGAACATATTTATTCGTACGTAAATAACATCAATACTATTGAAGGTGGTACACACGTATCAGGTTTTCGCCGTGCTTTGACAAGAGTGTTTAAAAGCTATGGTGATAAACAGGGCATGTTTGAAAAAGCCAAAGTGGAAATTGAAGGAGATGATTTTCGTGAAGGGTTGAGTGCTATCATTTCTGTAAAAGTTCCGGAACCACAGTTTGAGGGACAAACAAAAACCAAATTGGGTAATAATGAGGTGATGGGTATCGTGGACAGTACGGTTTCAAAAGTACTGGATTCTTTCCTTGAGGAAAATCCAAAAGAAGCCAAGAACATCATTAATAAAGTTATACTTGCTGCACAGGCAAGGGCAGCAGCAAGAAAAGCAAGAGAATTAGTACAACGTAAATCAGTATTGAGTGGTGGAGGTTTACCAGGTAAATTAGCTGATTGCAGTGACAGAGACCCTGAACGTTGTGAGTTATATTTAGTAGAGGGTGACTCGGCTGGAGGTACTGCCAAGCAAGGTCGTGACCGTAGTTTCCAGGCAATACTTCCGTTAAGAGGTAAGATCCTTAATGTGGAAAAAGCAATGGAGCATAAAATATACGACAACGAAGAGATAAGAAATATGTTTACTGCATTGGGTGTGAAAGTGGGAACACCGGAAGACCCCAAAGCATTAAATATTGATAAACTCCGTTACCATAAGCTCATTATTATGACGGATGCTGATGTGGACGGTAGTCACATTGCCACATTGATTCTCACTTTCATTTTCCGTTATATGAAAGCATTGGTGGAGCAAGGGTATGTTTATATTGCCCAACCACCATTGTATTTGGTGAAGAAAGGTAAAGAACAGGCTTATGCATGGACTGAAGAACAACGTAAATTTTATGCAGAAAAATTTGGTGGTGGTAAGGAAGACAGTGTGAATGTGCAACGGTACAAAGGTTTGGGTGAGATGAATGCTGAGCAGTTATGGGAAACAACCATGAACCCCGATACACGCAGTTTGAAACAGGTAACTATTGACAGCGCTGCCGAAGCCGACCGTGTATTTAGTATGCTGATGGGTGATGAGGTGGCGCCAAGGAGAGAGTTCATTGAAAGCCATGCAAAGTATGCGAAGATAGATGTGTAAGAAAAGATTATTAATGCATTAAAGGGACTAGTTAAACTCATTACGATAATTCATAAGCCTGTTGTAAGCTATAGCAACATACTCCTGAGTAATTAATTTACTCTTACGTTCACTCCAGTTTTTAATGTCAGTATATACCTGCTCAACAGAGTAAGCAGGGTTTTGCGAAAGGATAAAATCCACTGAAGCCAAAATCTCAAGCGAAAGTTCTGATTGAAAACCATCAATCAGCTGCATCAGTTTTTCCAGCCTTAGCTTTTGTTCCGGCGCTAATTGATTATTTACATATTGTTTTACTTCTGCAAATTTTTCATAATTCAGTAAAAGCGGCTCAAAAGCTTTTGCCTGCTTTTGTTCAAACCCTTTCAGGTACACACCATTGAGTGCATACAAAACATGTTCAATCTGCTGTGCATAAGGGCCATAATGATGTGCCACAAAATTCAACCGCATTTTTTCACCCATCCGCTGAAGAAAATAAGCCAGCTTATTAGCAGAAAAAAGGCTGCTGTATTCACCCAGGCTTTCATAATAGTACAATGAGTACAGTAATTGTGCTCTTGCCGGTGTTAACTTAATTTCTTTTTTTGTTTCTTCTTTTTGTAAAATTTCTTTTATGGCATCATTGGGTTCATATACATACACGGCTACATCAAGCGGCGATAAATATTGTTCAATTAAACGTTTTACCTGTTGCCAGTCAAGCCCGCCATTACCGCATCCTAACGGGGGAACAGCTATACTTTCAATTTTTTCTTCTTCAATCAATTTCACCAATGCTTTCAGGCCATCTTCAATATATTCGTATTTGGATGGATGGCGCCAGTGTTTTTTAGTAGGGAAGTTTATAATCAGCTTTTCACCCAGCAAAGCATTGTGGTCTTTTACTGCCAGTAGTTTTCCCGGCTGCAATAAACCCTGTTTACAGCTTTCAATATATTTATTGTTATTAGCAGGAAAAGCTTCTTTAAACTGCAGCGCAATCCCCTTACCCATTACACCCACCGTGTTAACTGTATTAACCAGCGCATTGGCCGGTGAATCTAATAAATTGCCTGTGAGGTAGTGGAGCATATCAGCGGTTAAAGTAAAAAGATTTTTTGATATACACGGGGATAATCCAGTCTGTTTTTGCCAATGCCCTTTTTACAAAGGTAGCGCAGCTTTCATTATATACTGCAATTGCTTCAATACAATTTACAGGCACATGACTATGCACTAAAAACTCTGCCTGGTAACGCCGGGGCCGGTCAATATCCGTAATGGTTTTTTTAAAATCACCTGAACGGATAACCTCCCAATCCACCTCGTTGAGCATTGATAAATCATTCAAATGTTTGGTGATGGAAGTATTAGCCTGCCCGTTTGTAAAAAAATAGTTGTTACCGCAGGCAGACAGTTTGGTAACTGTACCTGCTATAATAATTAATTCTTCCGGGTTAAATTGCTGTACGCCATAACCGGTAAGGATATTATACAGCATAATGGATTTGGGGGTAAAATAAAAAGGTACATAATCACCCACATTTCCATATCCCTTAATCTTTACGGGATGTTCTTTTCTTTTACCAATAATTTCTTTGTGACCAACTGCTATATAATCCGGGTTGGCATTAGGATGGTCTTTATGGCAAATGCCGTATTGCAGGATGTGTGAAAGGTTATCCCGGTGGGTAAGCCTGTATAACCATATAGTGCCGGGTACCGCCATTTAATTTTTACCCTCCACTATTTTTATCTCCTCCTCCGTTAACCCGTACAGGGCATACACCAGTGCATCTATTTCTTTTTCCCAGGCACTGGTATCGGCTGCCGGGTTTTCTTTTTTGGCGGCGAGGATTTTATCAACTATATACTCAATTTTATTTTGACTGCTATAATCTGCAAGTTTTATTGGAAGATTTTCTATTGATGAAATTCTTACCTGAGGAAAAATATCTCCTCCCTGAGAATTTGTTTTTTGATAATAGAATTTTAGCAGTTTTGAGTTGAAAACTCCTAAAACATACTTTGTCTTAAATCGTTTATCAGAAATATAAGTACTGTGTAAAGTATGCTCATAATATAAACCTTCATAATCATAGGTAGCGATGATTTCTCTCGCTACAAACCTGGAAAGAATTTTTTTGCGGGTAAAAATTTTCTCATCTCTCATCCATAACCCGGGCCTTTTATCCCCTTTTCTTTTTAACTCTATATTCATCATTTCATCAGGCTTATAATTAACATAGATATTAGTGTCTGTTAATTGATATCTAGAAAGATGCTTCCCGAAGTAAAGTTTCTTAGAGTCTTTATCTATTGGCTCAGCCAAGTATAATACATCTTTAATTGAACCAGCTACTATGCCATCTTTTACATCACCAATTTCTTTAATCCTATATGTTCCTTCTTCAATTTTTATAATCAGTTTATCAAACTCGAAATTCATTTCTAATCTGAAAATAACTTGTTTGTCATTTAAAATTGCTTCAATATCGCTTTCTGACAGTGGAAGTAATTCTTGACTTGAAACTTTAAAGGATTGGTATTTACTTTTTGATTCGGGAAGTGAATAGTTTTCAACTATTGCACTATCTACTTGAGCTTCGTCGAAAACTTTGTCATCAATTTTTACAATAGCAACTCCATTGCTGCTACAAACAATTTCTCTAGCTATCGCAAACTGTTTATTATTTAAGAATTTACCAGGAACGATGAATGTAAATGAACCAGCTTCGGTCTTTATCTCAGCAGCTTTTTCAATAAATAAAGAATAAAGGTCAAATCGCCCTTTAGCCGTCTTAAAAATTGTTTCATAAAACCTTCTATTATCCCAATTAATATCTTCAATGCCTATATACGGCGGATTCCCAATCACCACATCAAACCCCACATAATTACCATTACCATCCAGCACTTCAGGAAATTCAAAACGCCATTCAAAAGCATCTTTGTAAATAGCAGCGCTTTTATATTCCTCTACTTTCTTTTCCAGTTCATCAATTTCTTTTTGCAGGGTTTTCTTTTTCCTCAAAGTTTCTGCTTCGGTCATTTTTTTTAAGCCAAATAAATCAGTAAAATCCAGCGCTGTTAAATCGGCCCGTAGTTTACTCAGCTCTTTTCGGTAAGGGTGTTTGTTTAATATGGTGCTTAAAAATTCTTTTTTTATTTCGGCCAAAAATTGTTTCAGTTCATCTTTAACGGCTTTGTCTTTGGCACTTTTATATGCATGTACTGTAACTAAATAAGCTTCGTGACTAAAGCGTTTGCTTTTAAACACCTCACTCAAATCATCTTCTAATTTAAAGCGGCTTATTAAGCTGTTGCCGCATTTAATATTAATATCAATATTGGGTAATGTTTCCAGCGACCTCACCCCCGGCCCCTCTCCTGGAGGAGAAGGGAGATAATAAGCATTCTTTAGTAATTCAATCCACAGGCGCAACTGGCATATCATTACGCTTTTGGGGTTTATATCCACGCCAAACAAACAATTTTCAATGAGTGTTTGCTTTTCATGAAACAGGGCTTCCTGCAGTTCCTGTAATTCTTCAATGGGCTTATTATTTTCGTTTAACTGGTAAGCAAAAAATTTATTTGTTTCTACATTTTTAATAATCAGTTCATCATTGGCAACAGTTATTTTAAATGCATTGATACGGTTGCCATTTCGGTAGCTGAGTATGCGTAAATCGCTTTTAATGGCCACCAGTTCATTTAAAGCACTTACCAAAAAGTGGCCGCTGCCCACGGCAGGGTCGCAAATTTTTATGGAGTTGATAATTTCATTGGCTTTGTTACGGCTGGCTTTATTGCTGTATTCAATTTTATCTTTCAGTTCTTCATAATCATTAATGGTTGTGTATTCTTTGTTGCCGCTTTCTTTAAACTTCTGCACAATAGCCCGGCGCAATGTTTCCCGGCACATATACATGGTAATAAAACCGGGGGTAAAAAAGCTGCCGTCTTTATACCCGTTTATTTTTTCAAATATCAAACCCAGCACACTGGCATTGATAATGGTTTTATTATCTTCTTTAATAAGGTTGGGTTTATCGCTGGCAAAATCATAGGCATCTAAAAATTCAAAAAGATAATGAAGGGTGTTTTTATTACCGCTAATGCGCTTGCCTTTATCTTTTAAAACAGTTGTTTTATAAATTGGTATTTCCAGTCTGCCTTTTAATGCATTGATATAACTATATTTTTGCTCATGCACTGTGGGTTCAAATAAAGAACTGTTGAGATAAGGAATGTTACCAAACTTTTGGTTAACAGAAGCAGTACGTTTTTCATAAGGCAGGGCCAGCACTTCAAAAAACAATTCATCTAATTCGTCAAAATCTTTTATCCGTCCGGCATTTAAAAAAGAATAATCTTTTTTATTGCCCCGGTGATATTGTATTAACTGGCCTTCCATCAGTTTTAAAAACAAAATGCGGTTGAGCCAGTTGATGCACAGTTCAAGTGCTGTTGAAAATAACTCCGCTTCGCTAATAGCAGTGCGGCTTTGTAAAATATTAATGGTGTTTTCCAGCAGGGAACCATCGTTGCGGCTGGTGATGGGTTTGCGGTCAATTAATTTTTTGCTTCCTTCTTTTTTTTCTTCGAGGCCAATGATGTGCAGGAGTTCATTATAAAATTCTTTGTTGAGGCTGTTGCTGTCGTTTGCAAACGTTTTTTTCAGCAGGTGTTCGCTGCTGAGGATCTTATACAGGTCAACTAGTTTTTCATCGTCAGCTTTATCGTGGTTATTTACTGCCTTTTCAAACTTTTTTAAGTTAAAGTAAGCCGCATTTATTTCTTCGTTGCTTTTTTCAACAAAAGGTTTCAGCAATTGATTATACAGCCATTCTGTTTTATCACCTACCAGCACACCATCATGCCAGGCTTTATAGGCTTTTAGTAAATCTTTGTTTTGATAAAAGAGTTTTTCAAAATCCTGTGCATCAAAAACAAACCATTCGTAAACATTGGTAACAATAAGATGTTTTATCTCCTTATTGTCTTTATAAACCCGTTCGTGCAGGTAATAGTGTATCAGTTCATACAGGGCTTTTGCAGTTGGCTTTTCGGCTGTTATCATTTCAGCTTTATTACCGGGTTTCTTGGTTTCGATAATAACACCTACAGAGTCGCTTGCTTTAGGGCCAGTATGGATTACGAGGTCTTTACGTTCGTTGGTATTTATTTCATGTTGCCCCTTATAGTAAGTATCTTTTAAAAAATCAGCAATGATATTTTTGTTATACTCTTCACTTTCTGATTCATTGATACGGGAGAAAAGTATATGAAAGTGTTGTTTGAATATTTTTATTTGTTCCTGGTTAAGACTTTGTTTACGGTAAGCCTCATTCAATGCAGCAGAAGGTTTAAGGGGAAAGAGTTTCATTACTATAAAAAATATTTATGGCACTAAAATAAAGAAAGATTTGCCTGAAATGGTGGCGGAATCCGTTTTCGGGAAATTTCTTTACCTTCACTCCGAAATTTTTAAAACAAGATTACTAACACCAAAAAATAAAAACTATGTCAGACTTAACAATTACTGCTTATAATGTGAAGACCAAAGAAAAAGGGGTAAAGATGTTAGATGCAGTTATCACCAAAACAGCTAAAGGTGCTTATATGGCGCAGGGCAACGATGGTAAAGGCAACAAACTTACCACCCTGATGAATGAAGCAAAAGCACTGGCTGCTATTGAAGCTGGTATTGCTAAAAAAGGCTGGGACTAATTTCGGCTACATAATTAAATTAATAAAATCCGGTCAGCATTTTAATGCTGACCGGATTTTTATTTGCCGCAGATAGGATTGTGTGTTGGCATAACCACCCCTGTTCTGAACAAGTTCAGAATTGCCCCTCCTTGGGAAGAAGGGGAGCTTTTTTGAGTTTTTTATTTATAGTCGTTCATTCGTTTGAGGAAACTATGCAGCACTTCCATTGTCTTCATATCTTCCACCACCAGCATAAAGAGTTTGTTCACCTGTTTCAGTTTGGCTTTGTTAGTTTGCGTTTGAATGAAGCTGATAATTTTATTAAAGGCGGGTGATTCAAAATATGGCGAGTCGGGATTGCTTACAAAATAGCAACGCAGTTTTTCTTCTTTTAAAATCAACCGCTCAAAACCTAACTCAATTGCCAGCTTACGGCATCGTACGGTAGTAAACAAATCTTCCACCTGCGAAGGAATGGGGCCAAAGCGGTCAATCATTTCTTTGTGGAAGTTTTGCAGTTCTTCTTCGGTATCACAATTATCCAATCGTGTATATAATGATAAACGTTCGGTGATGCTCTCTACATAAGCATCGGGAATTAATATTTCCAGATCAGTATCAATGGTACAATCCTGTACATAATCATCCTGCTTTTGAATTTCTTCTTTAAACAGTTCTTTAAACTTGGTTCGTTTTAATTCTTTGATGGCTTCATCCAATATCTTCTGGTACATTTCAAAACCTATCTCGGCCATAAAACCACTTTGTTCGCCACCAAGCATATTACCGGCGCCACGAATGTCTAAATCTCTCATGGCAATTTGAAAACCACTTCCCAACTCACTATGCTGCTCCAGCGTTTGTAAGCGTTTTCTTGAATCACTCGGCAGTGTTGCCATTGATGGAGCCATTAAATAACAAAATGCTTTTTTATTACTGCGGCCCACCCGGCCACGCAACTGGTGCAGATCACTTAAACCAAAATGATGAGCATTGTTAATGATGATGGTGTTTACATTGGAAATATCCACGCCACTCTCAACGATATTGGTACAAACCAGTACATCATATCTTTTATCAATGAAATCTAAAATCTTTTCTTCCAGTTGATGACCTTCCATTTGTCCGTGTGCATAGCTAACGCTTAGGTCGGGACATAAGGCCTGTATCATTGCTGCCATTTCCGGCAAACCCTGAACACGGTTGTGAATAAAGAATACCTGTCCTCCACGTTCTGCTTCAAAATAAATGGCTTCACGGATAAAATCTTCGTTGAAGGTTTGTATCTCTGTTTGTATTGGTTGACGGTTTGGTGGCGGTGTGTTGATGATGCTTAAATCTCTTGCTCCCATCAAACTAAACTGCAATGTTCTTGGAATAGGAGTAGCGGTGAGTGTTAAACAATCAACAGTTGTTCGAAGTGTTTTAATTTTTTCTTTATGTCCTACGCCAAATTTTTGTTCTTCATCAATTACCATCAAACCAAGATCTTTATACTTTACATCCTTACCAAGCAATGCATGCGTACCAATGATGATATCGATTTTTCCTTCCTCTAATTTTTTGAGCGTTTCTTTTTTCTCTTTAGAAGATTTAAAACGATTGACATAATCAACAGTAACCGGGAAATCTTTCAACCGGTCACTAAATGTTTTATAATGCTGGAAAGCCAGGATAGTAGTTGGTACTAATACCACCGCCTGTTTTCCATCAACACAAGTTTTGAAAGCTGCCCGAACAGCAATTTCTGTTTTACCAAAACCAACATCACCACACACTAACCTGTCCATTGGCGACGGTGATTCCATATCTTTCTTTACATCGGCAGTGGCTTTACTCTGGTCAGGGGTATCTTCATAAATGAATGAAGCTTCCAGCTCTGTTTGCATATAATTATCCGGCGTATGCTGGAAACCTTGTTGAGCTTTTCGCTGCGCATATAACTTAATAAGGTCAAAGGCAATTTCTTTTACTCGGGTCTTGGTTTTTTCTTTCAGTCTTGCCCATGCATCACTGCCTAATTTGTTGATTTTTGGAACAGAGCCTTCTTTGCCCGTGTATTTGGATATTTTATGAAGTGAGTTGATGTTGACATATAAAATATCACTGTCTTTATAAATGATTCTGACAGCTTCCTGCAGTTTTCCATTTACTTCAATTTTTTGCAAACCACTATAAGTTCCTACTCCGTGATCGATATGCGTTACATAGTCTCCAGGCTGTAATTCCTTCAGTGAACGGAGCGTTAGAGCTTTGTTTTTGTTATATGCCTGTTTGACTTTGTATTTATGATAACGCTGAAATATCTGGTGGTCGGTATAACAAACCACTTTCAAATCATCATCTATAAACCCTTCGTGAATGGCAATGGGAACAGGTGTAAATTTTATTTCTGATTTTAAATCGGCAAAGATGGAATATAACCGTTCTAACTGTTTTGGATTTTCTGCAAATAGATAGATATTATACTTTTTGGCCTCCCATGTTTTTAAATCATGAATAAGAATATCAAACTGCCGGTTGAATGCCGGTTGTTCTTTGGTAGAGAAGTTGACGGATGACAGTTGACGGTTGACAGAAGTCTGATGTTCGATGTCTGATGTATGATTTTGAATATTCAAATCTGAGTTACTCACTGCCAACTGCTCACTGCCAACTTTATCAGTCGTCTGTGGTCCATCGTCTGTGGTCAGTATTGATGAATAGCCAAACTCAATAATATGCCGCTGCAGAATTTGCTGTTCAATTAAACCAACATTTACAAAATCATCAGCCGTTGTATCTCTTTTTTCTGTTTTAGTGGAATCATCATCTGAAGCTGATAGCTGTTGGCTGTTTGCTATAATCGAAAGAAATGCATCTAACTCATCTTCCTGTTCGGTGATCTTTTCTTTTATTACATCCCAGTCCTGCAACCATACTACCGTATTCTCCGGTAAGAATTCAAACAGCGAAACCTTTTCGCCAGTAGTAAATTGTGTTTCTACATTGGGAATAATAGAAACCTGCAACAGTTTTCTTTCACTCAACTGTGTTTCAGGATCAACAATTCTTATTGAATCAACATCGTTGCCAAATAATTCAACACGATACGGCTTTTCATTGCCGAAAGAATAGATATCTAAAATACCGCCACGCAAAGCAAATTGTCCTGGCTCATACACAAAGTCCGTTCTTTCAAAACCATAATTCACTAATTTCTCCATTAATCCATCCACATCCAGCACATCCCCATTTTTTATATAGATGATATTTCCTGCTAATGTTTTGGGCAGCACTACTTTTTCTGCGATAGCTTCAGGATAGGTAACAATAATTTTTTTATTTCCACCAGCACTTAATTTAGTCAGCATCTCCGTCCGCAACATTACATGCGAAGGATTTAAGTGCTGAAAATTCTTTTTGCTTTTAAAGGAGGAAGGAAAATAAAACAGGTCTAATGCCTGCGTAAGATTTTCAATAGTGTTATGAAAATAAGCTGCATCCTCCGCATCATTCAGAACGATTATATGATTGAGTTGAGCTGTTAACTCATGTGCAAACAAAGCTGACACGACAAATTGCGAAGAGCTTCCCTGTAAATTGCTGAGATATATTTTTTGAGGCCGGGCAAAAGAGAGCTTGTCCGCAATGGAAAAAATGCGGGGGTCATTTTTATACAACTGCTGCAGCAAATCCAGGTTCATCGGGGCTGCAAATATAATTTAAAGTTGGAAATTGAGGATGAAGTAGTTAACCGGCAGGCAATAACAGACAGGCAGCGAAATTCATTTGAAAAACATCCTATTAAATTATTATATTTGAACAATATATCCTAACGAACCCAACCATTATGCCCACTACTAAATCCAGCATAAACAAAACCCTTGTTGCTATGCCTTTTAGCGAACAGTGCTCCAGCCAAAAATTATACAGATCAGTTTTCTTTTTATTATTATTAGTTACCACTACTATTTATGCCCAAAAGCAGCCCCTAATCAGGTTGCGTTCTGGTAATAAAATGGCGGAGACAAACCTTCAGTCGGAGAAAATAAAAACACATTTGCGTAAATCTTCTTTCAATAACCAATCTTTTACCATTGTTCAGTTTAATAAATTGCCTGATGCAAATGCATTGTCAAACCTGCAGCAGGCAGGTATTAAGTTGTTGCAATATATTCCTGATAATGCATACTGGATATCAATGCCATCATCATTTGAATCACACAAACTGGCGTCGCTTGGAGTAAGGGGTGTATATGAACCAACAACTGCAGATAAATCAGGAAAGTCATTATACAATGCCTGGCAAAGCGCCACTATAAACAAAACGAATAACTATGTCTCTGTAAACATCAGTTGTTTAAATGCCGGCAATAAAGAAGAATTGAAAAAAGAATTAAGAGCAGCCGGAGCAATCATATTAAATGCAGAATTTGAGGATCAAAATATTTTTCAGGCAAAGATCAGTACCGGCGATATTGAAAAAATAACTGCCATACCTTATGTGTATTTTATAGAAAAAGCTGCGGATAAAAGCACCCCATTACTTTATATCACTAATGCCACACATAATGTTTATGCACTAACTTCTACCATTGGTGCTGCAAGAGGTTTATCGGGTAGCGGTGTTACAGTAGGAGTTGGTGATGAAACAGATGCAAACGCACATATTGATTTTTCTGACAGGCTGATTAACCGGAATGCAAACACATATTATAATTTAGCCCCTCCACCAACTTATACGGAACACTCAACAGCAGTAGTTGGGATAATTGCCGGTGCCGGTAATGTATATGAAACTTACCGTGGCATTGCTCCTAAATCAACTGTAGTTAATCAATACTTTTATAATATAATTACTAATGCACCGGGGTATATTACTGACTACAATATGCCTTTGACCAATAATTCATATTATACCGGTGAAAGCGGTTGTACAGGTGATGGGGATTATGATGTTTATAGTCAATATGCCGATAACCAGTTAATGACTTACAATCAGCTATTACATGTATTTGCTGCAGGTAATGATGGGGCATTAAGTTGTTCTGCCTATCCAACAGGATATGCTACTATTAAGAGTGGTTGGCAGTGTGCTAAAAATATTTTGAGTGTGGCAAATGGTATTGGTAACAGGCAATTAGTAACTCCCGGCACAAAATCAAGTAGAGGACCGGTTAACGATGGACGTATAAAACCAGAGATTACCGCTGCAGGGAATGATGTTAGAACTACTGCTCCTGTAAATACATATACCCGTGCATTTGGAACCAGTTTTGCCTCACCGGCAGTTGTAGGAGTGAGTACTTTGCTTGTTGAAAGATATAAACAGCTTAATGGAAATGTAAATCCTAAAGGTTCACTGTTAAAAGCATTGCTTTGTAACAGTGCAGATGATTTGGGAAACCCCGGTCCTGATTATACTTATGGTTTTGGCTGGATGAATGCAAAGAAAGCTGTAGAGGATATGGAAGCCGGTCAATATCTGTTTGGTAATGTAACTACCAGCCAAACCAATACACATAACATTACTGTGCCTGCCAATGCATCTAAATTAAAAGTGATGTTATACTGGAATGACCCTGCGGCTAATCCTGCTGCGGCTACTTCGCTGGTTAACGATCTTGATTTAACCGTTAGTGATGGTTCAACCACTTATCAGCCATGGGTATTAGATCCATCTCCCGGCGGTGTTACAAATAATGCTGTTAGAAATGCGGATCATTTAAATAATATTGAACAGGTAACTATAGATAACCCTGCTGCAGGAACATATACTGTAAATGTAAATGGGTTTGCCATTCCGCAAGGCCCGCAGGAATATGTAATGACATATGATGTTATTACCAATGGTATAGAACTGGAATATCCAAACGGAGGTGAAAAGTTTTTGACTGATTCAACTGAAACGATTTTCTGGAATGCAAGCGATGGAGGTACAGATCAGTTTACTTTAGAATATTCAATTAATAATGGATCAACGTGGAATGTAATCAGCAATACCATTCCGGCTACTGATAATCTTTATCGCTGGACTTATACAGGATTAACACCAACGGACCAGGCTTTGATGCGTATTTCAAGAAACAATACTGCATTAACAGATCAGAGTAACAATAAATTTACCATACTTGGGCTGCCAACCAACTTTGGTATTACTAAAATGTGTGATGGCTATGTGCGGTTAAGCTGGACAGCTGTAGCAAGCGCCACTGATTACGAAGTGTTTAAAAAGAGTGGTAATGATATGGTAAGTATTGGTACCACTAATGCTACTTCATTTGATATAGACGGACTTTCAACTTCTCAGGCATATTGGTTTGCAGTAAGAGCAAGAATTAACGGCGCAGCCGGCAGAAGATGTGTGGCGTTAAGTGTTACTCCATCGGGAGGTAGTTGTACCTTATCTAATTTTGATAACGACCTTAAGTTAACAGCCATCACCAGCCCGGTAACAGGAAGAAAAAATACTTCTTCAGCACTCTCCAATACACAATCCATTAAAATATCTGTAAAGAATTTAGATAATGCTGTTTCTTCCAATACCTATACAGTTTCGTACAGGGTTAATGGCGGATCAATTGTAACAGAAACCCCCGGAACTACTATCAGTGCATCAGGTTCTCTCAGCTATACATTTACTGCCACATACGATTTTTCGGCAACAGGAACATATAATATTGAAGCATGGGTAAATCAGGCAGGAGATACCAGGAATAACAACGATAGTGCTGCCCTTACGGTAAAACAATTGTTGAATGATCCGGTAACATTACCGTTTACTGAGGGTTTCGAAACTGCTGCCCCTGCTACTTATACAACTGCTACCACAGGATTAAATGGCCTGGATGATTGTGATTTCTTTGGAAATAATACCAATAGCAGGGCAAGAACATTTGTTAATACAGGTTTTTCACATTCGGGAACACGTGCAGTAACATTAGATGCCACTACAAATTTTCTTGTTACTACACAAAGCAATCTTATTACAACCGTTAATCTTTCTACTTATACTGCATCTACGGGATTAAGATTAACCTTGTATTATCGTGATCACCAGCAGGTAACCACCGGCTCCAACAATTTTATATGGATTAGAGGTGATGATACTAAACCATGGATACAGGCATACAATCTTAATCAAACTGATATAACCGATGGAAGTTATATCTATATCCGTTACATCAACGTCAGTCAATTATTATCAAATGCAGGACAAACAGTAAGTTCAAGTTTCCAGATAAGGTTTGGAGAACAGGGCATAACCTCAGCTAATAATTCAAGTTATGCTGCAAATGCAGAAGATGTGGATGATGGATATACTTTTGATGATGTTACGCTCAGTATTGCCAGTAATGATGTGGCAATGGAACAAATAACTTATCCGGCAAGATTTAATTGCGGATTAACGAATGCAACCTCAATTACGGTGTCAATTACTAATACCAGTGCAGCTGGTTTAAATAATGTTCCCGTCTCATACCGAATTAACGGTGGTTCAATTATTACTGAAACCATTGCTTCGTTACCTGCTAATTCCACCAGTAGTTACACATTTACAACAACAGCTGATTTAAGCACACCCGCCACTTACACCATTGATGCCTGGGTAAAAAATCCAACAGATGATTTTGCACCAAATGACAGTGTAACCAACTATAGTGTTACTAATAATTTTACTGTAACCACCTTTCCTTATTATGAAGGTTTTGAAAATTCACCCGGTTACTGGTACACTCAACCCGGTACCTCTTCATGGGAATGGGGAACTCCGGCTAAAACTATTATTAATAAAGCAGCTAATGGCACTAAAATCTGGACAACAAACCTGGATGGTAACTATAAAAATAATGAACTCTCTTATTTGTATTCTCCATGTTTTGACCTCACAAGTTTAACCAACCCGGTATTATCATTCAGCCATATTTTCCGTACAGAAGATGATTGTGATTGCGATTACCATTGGATTGAATATTCAACCGATGGTACAAGCTGGCAAAAATTAGGAACGGCCGGTCAGGGAACCAACTGGTTCGATAATGCCACTTACGACAGGTGGCAAATTTCCAGAACATATTGGATAGTTTCAAGTATTGATATTCCCGTTACAGGTTCGGCAGTACGTTTCCGGTTTGTATTCAGCAGCGATCCTTTTGTGAATTATGAAGGAGTTGGTATTGATGATATACAAGTATTTGAAAAAGCCGCCATTTATACAGGTCCTGAAAATCCCAAAGAAGTTATTCAAAATGTTTCCGGTAATGGCTGGATTCATTTTGATTATCTTGGAAACCGTATTGCCTCAATAAATCCGAGAGGGCAGAATTTAGGAAGTACCAGTGTTAAAGTGTTTATTAATGACACTACCAGTGTACGATACCGCAATAACCAATATTACCTTGACAGGAACATTGTGGTTCAACCAGCCAATTTGCCGGATAGTGCAGTATTAGTAAGGTTTTATTTTACTGATCAGGAATCAGAATTTTTGCTGAGTGCTGCCGGTTGTCCTTTATGCAGTAAACCAGTTTCTGCTTATGATCTCGGTGTTACCAAATACTCGTATGCACCACAGGAAAATGGATTATTAGACGATAACACTACTGGCAATTATTCCTATATTACTCCGGCTAATACAGATATCCTTCCATACGACAATGGATACTACGCAGAATACAGTGTTACCAGTTTTTCAGAATTCTGGCTAAACGACGGAGGTCCGGGACAAAACAAACCCTTGCCGTTGCAATTGCTGAGCTTTTCTGTACACAGGCAGGATAATACATCAGTAGCAGAATGGGAAACGGCGGCAGAAATAAATATTGAGAAATTTATAATTGAACGGAAAACGAATGCAGGATTTGTTGCAATAGGCGAGGTAATGGCAACCGGAAGTAACAGTATATACACAAAATATTCGTTTGTTGACAATAAACCCGGTGCAGGCAGCAATTATTACCGCATAAAAATCATTGAAAAGAACGGGGCAATTTCATATTCCGATATCAGAAAAATTGATTTTAGTACGAAGTCGCAACTACAGGTATATCCTAACCCGGTATCAACAGGGAAAGTAACAATTGCTTCTGAAGAAATAATTGAAACGATCAGTATAAATGATGCAAGGGGAGCATTAATTACCAGCTATCCTGTAAATAAAAAACAGTTTGTATTAAGCACTGCCAAACTTGCTAAAGGCGTTTACTGGCTTAAAATACAAACTGCAGTTGAAACTCGTACAGAGAAATTAATTTGTCAATAAAAACTAATTGGGTTATCAAATATTCTGATTAAAAATTTTTCCCGGTGAGTAAGTTGTTTTTCCTGCTTAGCAAACAGAATTACCGCTCTCGTGAAAAAAGTTATAAATTGCTTACTTCCAAAAATCAAAGCATATTGTATGAAGTTTACACGCATTGTTACTGCCGGCGCTATTATTTGTTTAGCAATAGTTTCTGGTATGATGCTATTGCCGGTTAACAGATCGGCAGAAAAAAAGGCGAAGAAAAATATTCTTCCTTATGATAACGAAGAAAATGAATTATTAGAGGAGGGCGGCAAGGGGAGACAAATGTATGAGTTTAAATTATTGAGAGATCCGCATACCGGTACTATACCGGCTGACATCCGCAAAAAAGAATTGGCTTTAGCCCGTACCCTGCCTTCAAGAAATCAGTTGAATTACCGTGAGCAGATTAATAATACTTATTCAGCAGTTGGTCCTACACAAAATGGAGGCAGAACAAGAGCGGTAGTTTTTGATGTTCGTTATAATGGAACAACAAATAAAGTGATAATGGCCGGCGGTATTACCGGTGGTTTATTCCGGAGCACTGATGGTGGTGCTACCTGGAATTTTGTATCTCCCGAAAATGATATTAGAAGTATTAGTTGTATTGTTCAGGATCCACGGCCAGGTTTTCAGGATACCTGGTATGCCGGAACAGGGGGAGAAATAACCGGCTCATCAACTGGTTATCCAAATATTTATTTTGTTCCTGGTTACGGAATTTTTAAATCTATAGACAATGGGGCTACTTGGTCCAAACTCAGTTCAACTATAGCTGGTGATCAAACTCCTCCAACCGGCAGTACATTAGTGGATAATGCATTTGATATGGTATTCCGTTTAGCGGTTAATCCAGGTAATGGCGATGTTTATGCAGCTTTATTAAACCGTGTTTCCCGTTCAACAAATGGAGGTTCTACCTGGTCAACTGTACTAAACTCTACATCTTCTCAATATTATGTGGGTATGATTACTGATGTAGCTATCAATAACAATGGTAGCCGTATATATGCATCAATCAGCGGCCGTAATTTAACAAGAGCTAAAGTTGGAGTATTTGCATCAACAACGGGTGCACTTAATTCATGGAATAGAATTGCAGGCGGAACCGGCGGTTCTGCTGATTCTGTTGCCGGCTGGAAGGGATACGATAACACCATTGACCCAAATCTTGGTTTTACAGTAGGCTATGAAAAAATAATTTTAGCACCGGTACCTTCTAATAGTAACCTGCTGTATGTAATGTATAATTATGGTGTTAATACCACCAGCATAAATGTACAGGATGCTGATCTTTTTAAAGCTGATTTAACCAGTTATGATAATACAAACGCTAATACAGTTGCCTGGTCAAATTTATCAACCAATTTATCGGCCCTTCGAAATGGTACTACTGCAGCACCATTAAATACACAGGGCGGGTATGATATGTACCTGGCAGTACATCCAACCAATGCAAACCTTATTATTGCCGGAGGAACAAATTTATACCGGTCAACAAACGGGTTTACAACTCCCGGGGCTGTGAAATTTATTGGGGGATATTCTTCTTCAACTTATACAGACCCGAATGTTGCTTCACATCCTGATCAGCATTATGTTGCATTTGATCCATCATCACCCAACAGAATGGTGGCAGCGTCTGATGGAGGTTTATATAAAACAGAAGATGTAACGGCAACAACAGTAGCATGGGATTTATTTAACAGCCAGTATCAAACCATTCAATATTATCATGTAGCCATTGATCCGGAAACAGGATCGCAGGCTTATGCCGGAGGTGCACAGGACAATGCTACAACATACAGAGATGCGAATGCATTGCTGGGTGCAGCATTAACCGACCCTAATGATCATTACATATTAATTGGAGGTGATGGTGGCGCCGCAGGTATTACTAAAAAGAATGGATTAGGAAAACAATATTTATTTGGGGCTTCCCAATCAGGTAGTTTATATCGAATGCAATTATTTCCTACTAATCCATATAATCCAAATAATCCATATAATCTCACTGCTATCAAACCAAACAATACTGCTACTGATAACAGGCAGTTTATTACTTATTTTCATTTAGATCCGGACAATACCAACAATCTTTATTTTGTAAGTAATGATAGTATTTGGAGGACAACCAGTTCTACTACTGTCAATTCCTCAACATGGACGGCAATGACCGGAGTAGGCGCAACACTTACCAGTGGTAGTGGTATATATGCACTTGAAACCACCAGGGGAACTTATTCAGCAAGTAGTAATTTGTTTATTGGTACGGACAATAGTAAGTTATACCGTTTGGCAGATCCTGCTAATGCTGCAGCTGCAACGGCGCCTGTGGATATTACACCAGGAACGATAGATGCAGGTGCAGTAATAACTGATATTGCTGTGAACCCAAGAAACCAGGATACATTAATGTTTGTGTGCAGCAACTATGGTGTACAAAGTATTTGGTGGACGGGCAATGCAACATCCGCTACCCCTACATGGCAATCAGTGGAAGGGAACATTAGCCTTCCTTCTGTAAGAAGTTGTGCAATTGTAGTTACATCAACCGGGGTAGAATATTATGTTGGTACTTCTATTGGATTATACAGCACTTCAATAATTAATAGCACTTCCACTGTTTGGGCAAATGAAGGTAGCGGTATGATAAAAACAGCCGTTGTAAATTCCCTGGCATTAAGAACATCCGACAATACGCTGTTAGTTGGTACACACGGTAACGGAATGTTTGTCACCAATATTGGTAATGTTGCTACCGGGGTTAATGATCCAATTATTAATGATAAGAATTTTGTTCAGGCTGTTTGGCCAACTGTAATAAGTAATACCGTAAACATTCGCAAAGGTAATCTTAACAACATAAAGAAACTGGATATTCGGTTGTATAGTAGTAATGGTCAGCTTCTTTTAAAAAGGCAAGATGGTTACCAGGATTTATCAATTGATGTAAGCCGCTTAGCAGCCGGATCCTATTTCATCAGCATTAGCAGTGGGGATAACAAATACAGAACAGTGCAGCAATTGATGAAGCCACGTTAAAGAATAATGGATCAGCAGATAGCAATTATATTTTAAACATTACCAGCGATAACCGTAAGTATGTATTTATACAGAAGATTGTTAAAATAAAGTATTGCACTGAATCTGCTGTGTTTCTCTTATGCAGAATGAAAATCTTTTGCATCAGAAATAATATGAACAGGAATATAATTTTTACAATAATGCTGTTGCTTTTAATGAAGGCAGCAGCATTTTCGCAAGGGAAATATCCAGTTGCTAAGGCATACGCTTACAGTCAGAAAGAAATAAGCGGTATTAACCGTAAAGTGATGGATAAAGACGGAAAGATCATTCGTGGAAAAAATACATCCACCCATTATCACCTGTATTTGGAGTGTTATGCTGGTAAAGAAATTGTTGTTGATAATGTTTGGATCAACGGGCAAACTTATAAAGTTGATGTTAAAAAAACAGAATCACCGGTAACAGTTAGTTCAGGAATAAAAGGTGTTAAGACAAATCAATCAGAAACATTGGTTCCGCAAACCAGTAATAATGTAATGGCTATATTGCCTGGTGATGTAGATGAAGTAAAAGTCGATAAAAAAATAAGCAAACTAATTAAAAACAACGCTGTGCTCTTTGCATACAGTTTCAATGGTAAAAAATACTATCTCGCAGTTAATTCATTAAAGGAAATTACACCAGAAGTCAATCAGTAACCAAACATAAGTCATCCTTAATATTTCAATTATTTCCTTACATTGAGTATAAATTTGTCCTTATGCTGGAACCATGGCGTACCGGAAAGTTTATCCGGATTGAAAATGAAGCCCCCGCAACCCGTCGCTTTTTGATTGAAATTCCCGAAGTAGAAAAATTTGATTTTGAACCCGGTCAGTTTGTAACACTCGATCTCCCTATTCATGAACAAAAAAATAAACGCTGGCGTAGCTATTCAATAGCATCTGCACCTAACGGTACCAATGTAATAGAATTGGTAATTGTGCTATTGGAAGGTGGAGCCGGTACAACTTACTTGTTTAATGAAGTTAATGTGGGGACAGAAGTTTTATTGCGTGGCCCCCAGGGCAAGTTTACTTTGCCTGAAACATTAGACAAAGACATCTTCCTTATTTGTACAGGAACTGGTATTGCTCCATTTCACAGTATGGCTTCCTATTTAAAAGATCATCCAAAAGAACATAAAAATATTTATTTGCTCTTTGGCTGTCGTACAAAAGAAGACCTGCTTTATTACGATGAGTTGAAAGAGATAGAAAGTGCTCTGCCAAATTTCCATTACATTCCTACCTTATCAAGACAGCAATGGGAAGGAAAGAGTGGCTATGTACATAAATTATATGAAGAGATTTTGAAGGATGGATTGGCCGATGATGCTAACGTGGCCGAACAACATCCCGCTCATTTTTATTTATGCGGCTGGAAGAATATGATTGATGAAGCCCGTCAGCGGATTGCAACAATGGGGTATGATAAAAAATCAGTTCATCTTGAATTATACGGGTAAGTTATGTGCATTAAAGGTGCATATCAAAACAAGTAAAAATTTGGAATCGGTATAGTCAAAATATTATCTTCAATGAACAAATTTAACAGAGCCCTTCAACAAGGTTCAGTTATTGGGAGGTAGAAAAGAATCTGTAAAAAGAAGAAAAAGAAACCTCTCCGAAAGCATCGGGTTAGTAAGTATACAAGCGAAAGTGAGTAGAAACGACTTGGTGCTTTCTTCTTTGCGTTAAGTTGAAAAAGAAAAAGGGCGAAGCAACTGCTTCGCCCTTTTTCTATGCCAAAGCAGCATTTATTTTTTGGTAGCAACACGGTATAATGTTAATCCCATAATTCCAAAGAAAACAACTCCAATCAGCATATACCATTCTGTGCCGAATACCCCTGTTAATTTTTCTTCCCAGTTAACCGCTTTCATCCCCGATTCAAAGAAGACCGTTAATATTGCCACGATCACTCCAAACAATGCACCACCAGCCACCAATCCTGTTGCAAATAAATTTCCTTTACGCAGATCTTCATCCTCTTCTGAAAAATTATTTTTCTTAGCATACTTATCAGCCAATCCTCTTATAAATCCACCGGCAAAAATTGGAAGGGTGGTTGATAATGGGAGATAAGTTCCTACGGCAAAACTTAAAGCTTTTACACCGCATAATTCTAATATAACGGCAATACAGGCTCCGCTGAATACATATTGCCAGTCTAAATTTTGAGATTGTATGCCTTTAATTAAAGTGGCCATTAAGGTAGCTTGTGGTGCAGAATAAGTTTCACCAATTGCATGTTTAACACCTTGTGCTACCAAAGCACTATTGGGAGTGTCTAATATTTTTACGGTCCAGCCAATTACAATGGATGAAACAATTGCACCAATAAATAATGCCAGCTGCTGATATTTAGGTGTAGCACCAACTAAATAACCTGTTTTTAAATCCTGCGATGTACCTCCGGCATTGGCAGCGGCAATACAGATCATTCCGCCTACTACTAACGCCATTGCTTCGTATGCTTTGCCACCCCAGCCCACACTTAAAAAAACCAAACAAGTAGCCATTATTGTAGCTATGGTCATACCACTAATGGGATTGTTGGAAGAACCGATCAACCCAACAATACGGGAGGAAACGGTAACGAAAAATGCGCCGAAAATAATAACAAGTAAACCAAGTAATAAACGGCTTCCAATATTGTTGCCGGGTATAATTGGTAGTAATGCCATGATCAATATTAATCCAAGGCTTCCCCATAACACTACTTTAATATTCAAATCCTGCTCTGTACGAATAACAGATTTGCCTTCACCTCTTTCTTTAACAGAAGCAATACTTTCTTTAAAAGATGAAACGATTGTGGGAATTGTTTTGATGAGTGTAATAAAACCACCTGCTGCCACAGCACCAGCACCTATCTGCCGGATAAAAGCACGGTACAAAGCTTCTGCATTATTGCCAAATGTATGCGTAGCTGCATCCCATCCATATTTTGTTGGATTGATACCCAGCTTTGTTAACTGGGCAAAGGTAGTATCAGCAGGAACTAATGTAGCCAGTAATGGAATTAAAACAAAAGAACTTAATACACCACCTGCTACCAGTATGCCGGAAATTTTAGGGCCGATGATATAACCCACCCCTAAATATTCAGGAGTGATCTCTCCGTTTACTCTTGCTGAAGGGAGGTATTTATTTTTAAGATTGGTTACATAAACCGGTACTTCTGCAATTACATGAAATACTTTTTGGAGTATGGCATAACCCATGGCAAAGGCCATTCCCATAAAAGCTGTTCGGGCTAACTCACCACCCTTTTCGCCGGCTTTTAATACCGATGCACAAGCGGTTCCTTCAGGATAGGGAAGTGTGTCATGTTCCTTTACAATTAAAGAACGTCTTAATGGTATCATCATTAATGTGCCCAGCATCCCTCCCAGTATGGCAAGGGTCATTATAGTGAAGTAATTAAAAAAACTTCCGCTTTCCGGTGAAGAAAGAAAAAGAAACCCGGGTAATGTAAATACAACACCAGCCGCAATACTTTCACCGGCACTTCCGGTAGTTTGTATAATATTATTTTCAAGAATGGTTGTTTTGAGAAATAACTTTCCCAGTGCAATAGCTAATACAGCAATCGGAATGGAGGCACTTACTGTTAAGCCGGCTTTTAAAGCAAGATAAACAGTAGCGGCGCCAAAGATGATTCCGAAAATTGAACCCATCAAAATACTTTTGATGGTAAACTCCTTCATGTTTGTTTCAGGAGCTACAAAAGGCTGAAACTTTTGTGATGACATAACAATCAGTTTTAATAAAAAAGACAGGAAAAATCTGCATAAAAAAGGAGCTGATATTTTATCAACTCCTTTTTATTGGCATAATATATTAATCCATACCAGTTCGTTCTTTCACGATCTGGTTGAGTGATTTTATTTTGGAATAAATTAAAATACCACCAATGGTTGCTGCAACAAATAATATCAGGAAGAACATTTTCTTATCGGTAAAATCATCCCAGAAGGTGGTCATCACACCTGCAATTTTTCCCCCAAGTGAAGTTGCCAGGAACCATCCGCCCATCATTAATGCTGTAAGACGGGGTGGCGATAATTTGGAAACAAATGATAAACCTATAGGGCTTAAAAATATTTCACTGATGGTAAATACAAAATAAGTAGCCCATAACCACAGTGGTGAAGTTTTATGTGTATAGATAGAAGGAACAGACATTACGGCAAACACCATCACTAATGCAGATAAGCCTGATATAAACATGGCCATACCAAATTTATTGGCAGTGGTAGGTTCTTTACCTTTTTTTCGCAGGTAATCAAAGAACGGAACAAAGAATAAAGTTAGCAGTACTATAAATAGTGGATTGATAGACTGAAAGAGTTCTGTATTGGTAAGCTTTACAGTTTTTCCGTTAGGCCATTGGTCTTTGGGTACATTATTAAAATAAGGATCGGGCCCCATCACCTGTGCTACACCACCCGTATCATTTTTTACATCCACAAAATATTCATTCACTTTATTCACCAGTCGGGGCGTATCTGTAACCTGCTGCATGGGAAATATTCCTGAAACTATTTTTTCTGTTGTTGGAGACGCCACCCGGTCGGTATGTTTTTCTGCCCATAAAGTGAGACCCGTTGCATTTTGATTATAGATAGTCCAGAAAGCAACTGCAATAGCAAAGATGAACAATAAAGAACCAATTGCTTTTTTATCTGAACCTTTTGCTTTTACCCATAATGAAACATAAAAAGCAATTACCGGAATACAGGCAAATACAAAAGCATCATTTGCTTTGGTACCCATAAAAGCATGTCCGAATAATGATGAAGGCAGAACCCATCCAATCACTGCTGCTATAACAGCCGGTAAAAAAACATATCCTGAGATCTGTCCCAGACTCATATCTTCCGGCTGAACAGGTTTTTTTACATCACCCACTCTCACTTTATCAAGATTCATTGCGAGTATAATCATGCCGATAATTAAACCTATACCTGCGGCACTAAAGGCATAACCCCAGCCATATTTATTACGCAGATAAGCTGCCACAAAATTGCAGACAAAGGCTCCAATATTGATACCCATGTAAAAAATATTGTAAGCATTATCTTTAAGTGGTTTTAAATCTTCCCTGTTATAAATATTACCCAGAACAGTAGAAATATTTGGTTTAAAAAAACCATTGCCTACAATAATTAAAGTAAGAGAAACAATCATGGCTGTATTCCCAGGTATGCCTAAGCACAAATAACCTGCTGACATCAAACTGCCGCCAATAAAAATAGATTTGATATATCCCAAATAACGATCTGCAATCAGGCCACCAATAAACGGCGTTAAATATACCAAGGCAATAAAACTGCCCGTAATATCTGCACCAATGTTTTGCGGGAAACCCTTTCCGCCATTGCTGGTGGGATCAATCGTATATAAAAGCAAAATGCCTACCATTAAATAGTAAGCAAAGCGTTCCCACATTTCGGTGAAGAACAAAACATACAATGCACGGGGATGACGCCCGGTCTTTATTGTATCATTCATACAGCTGAATTTCGTTAAAGAAAATGTTTACAGTTAGTCAATAATTCGGGAAAATACAGAAAATCTTTTGCCCGCCAAGCAAATGGTCGTTAATATTCAATATGGGTAAGGTTTTGGTCAGGATAACTATTTTTCACTATATCAGTATATGATGTTTTCTTTGCGCATATTTTATACCTGAATATGAACATCCTCTTACTCGGACAAGGCGGCAGGGAACATGCACTGGCCTACAAGTTACAGCAGAGCCCACTTTGTTCTAAACTATTTACCGCACCGGGCAATGCAGGCACAGCACAATGCAGTATTAATGTTGATATGGCTTCGGATGATTTTGAAGCGATCAAAAAATTTTGCATTAAAGAAAAAATTGAAATGGTAGTGGTTGGTCCGGAAGATCCTTTGGTGAAAGGGGTGTACGATTATTTTAAAAAGGATAAAGCGTTAAAAGATATAATGGTGATCGGTCCTTCACAGCAAGGCGCTTTGCTGGAAGGCAGCAAAGCGTTTGCCAAAGAATTTATGATGAAGTATGGGATTCCTACAGCTGCGTACAGGGAGTTTACTTCTGAAAACTTTACACAGGGTGTTGGTTATATCAAGCAACATGAAATGCCGGTGGTATTAAAAGCGGATGGATTAGCAGCAGGTAAGGGAGTGGTTATTTGTCAGCACCCGATTGAGGCGATTGCTGAATTTGAACTGATGGTACAGCAACATAAGTTTGGTGATGCAGGTAAGAAAGTGGTGATAGAAGAGTTTTTAACTGGTATTGAATTAAGTGTGTTTGTATTGACAGATGGGATAAACTATGTGATATTACCCGAAGCAAAAGATTATAAAAGAATTGGAGAAGGCGATACCGGATTGAATACCGGTGGTATGGGTGCAGTGAGTCCTGTTCCTTTTGCAGATGATGCATTTATGCAAAAGGTAAAAGAGAAAGTGATCATCCCAACAATAGAAGGAATTAAAAAAGAAAATATAGAATACAAAGGTTTTGTATTTATCGGATTAATAAAAGTGGAAGATGAACCTTATGTGATAGAGTATAATTGTCGCATGGGTGATCCGGAGACTGAGGTAGTTATGCCCAGGCTGAAAAACGATTTAGTTGAATTATTTATTAAAACTGCTCAGCAAAAATTGGATGAAGTAACTGTTGAAACTGACAGCCGCCATGCGGTTACCATGATGGCGGTGAGTGATGGTTATCCCGGCAGTTATGAGAAAGGAATGGCCATTTTATTTCCCTCTTCAATCAATGAAGATTCACTCATCTTTCATGCAGGCACCAAACAGGAAGACGATCATGTAGTAACCAACGGTGGTCGTGTGCTGGCAGTAACTTCTTTTGGTGAATCGGTGAGTGATTGTGTAAATAAATCAAAGCAGGTGCTGGAGAAGATAGATTACGATGGGATTTATTACCGCAGGGATATTGGGTATGAGTTTATGTAGAGCTTTCACTTTGAATGTTGATAGCTGGTTTATCGATTATAAAATTCTTCGTCTTTATAGTTGCTGTTAACTTTCTTTTGCTTGTCCAAAAGAAAGTTACAAAGAAAAGGACCCCGAATTCGATATACAGCACGAATTCGGATGGTTTATTGATTAAGCTTTTGTGCTACTGTATTTTCAGCAGTAGTAATTCTGTTTAGGATATTTTGTTGTTTAATTCTTCTTGTTCCGTAGGAACATTTCGTAGGTAGAATTCAAAATAAAGATTATCAACGTTCCATAGGAACGTATGGTGATGACAATTTTTTTTGGAAACATTAGAAACAATACATTCAAAAAACACCAATCGTTCCTATGGAACGAAAACATGATTCATTATAATTTGCTACCCACGAGATGTTCCTACGGAACATAATATAGAATAAGCGATTAATAAAAATGTATTTATTGATGAATAGAATTCCCAAACCCCGAAGTGAGTGACACAAGGAACGATGCCCAATGAACAAAAGCCACCATTAGTACCAAAGCCCATAACCACCAACCAAAAACCACCAACCACAAACTTTTATCTATTTTCCCAATTTCCCCACAAATAAATGTTTTGGCATTGTTTTTTCGAGTATTTTCCTTCAACTTTGCTCACAAAAATTTCAATATACCAACATGGGTCTTTTTAACTTTTTTACTCAGGAGATCGCCATTGACCTCGGAACTGCAAATACCCTCATCATACATAACGACGAAGTAGTAGTGAATGAGCCTTCAATTGTGGCATTAGACAGAAATAACCCCAAAAATGTTTTAGCCGTAGGCCGTAAGGCGCTGTTGATGCATGAAAAAACACATGAAAGCATCCGCACTGTTCGTCCGCTAAAGGATGGTGTAATTGCCGATTTCAATGCGGCGGAGATCATGATCAGGGAAATGATCAAAATGATCTACCCTAAAAAACCATTGTTCCCGCCAAAATGGAGAATGATGATCTGCATTCCCAGCAGCATTACCGAAGTAGAAAAACGTGCCGTTCGTGACAGTGCTGAACAAGCCGGTGCACAGGAAGTGTACCTGTTGCATGAGCCAATGGCTGCGGCCCTGGGTATTGGTATTGATGTGGAAGAGCCTGTAGGTAATATGATCATTGATATAGGTGGTGGTACAACTGGTATTACCGTAATTGCGCTGGCTGGTATAGTGTGCGACCAGAGTATAAGAATTGCCGGTGATGAATTTACCGCTGATATTATGGAAGCTTTACGCCGTTATCATAGTTTATTGATTGGTGAACGTACATCTGAGCAGATCAAGATACAGATTGGTGCTGCGATGAAAGATTTAGATAGCCCACCAGATGATATTCCGGTTAATGGCCGTGACTTGGTAACCGGTATCCCCAAACAAATTATGGTAAGCTACCAGGAAGTGGCAGAAGCATTGGATAAAAGTATTTTCAAGATAGAAGAAGCTATATTAAAAGCATTGGAACAAACACCTCCTGAACTGGCTGCGGATATTTACCGTCGTGGCCTGTACTTAACCGGTGGTGGTGCTTTGTTAAGAGGTCTTGACAAAAGATTAAGCCAAAAAATTAAATTACCGGTGCATGTGGCCGATGATCCGCTGAAAAGTGTCGTTCGTGGTACAGGTATTGCATTAAAGAATTACGATAGATATCCTTTTGTAATGAGGTAAGATGTTTGATGTCTGATGTCGGATATCTGATTTCAAGATTTCTCACACCAGACATCAGATATCATAAATCAGCCATCAACTTCAATATTCGTTCTTGAGAAATATCTTCGCCTTTTTACGTAAGCATTCTAACCTGCTCTTCTTTCTATTTTTGGAAGTGCTGAGTTTATACTTTCTCTTTAGTTATAATAAGTTTCACCAGGCGGCTTTTATGGGTACGGCCAATGAACTGACCGGCTCAGTTTTTTCTCAATACAATAAAGTGGAAGGTTATTTTAGTTTGCGAAAAGAAAATGAACGCCTGAGCAAAGAGAATACAAGACTAATAAATTTATTAAAAGAAGATTATTCATCTGCCGATACTACTAATAAAGTGGTGACTGATACTATTCCAATTGATACGCTGGGTACCAAACGTAAATATTTATACATGCAGGCTGAAGTGGTACATAACAGCACCAATCTTCCCAACAACTTTATTACCCTGCACCGTGGATCGAACCAGGGTGTTAAAAGAGATATGGGTGTTTATGGTCCCGGCGGAATTGTTGGTGTGGTGGTGGATGTAAGCAGCAATTTTAGTGTGGTGATGAGTTTATTGCATAAGCAGAGTAATACCAGTGTGAAGATAAAGAAGACGGGAGAATCAGGTAAATTAGAATGGGATGGAACGGATGCTTCCATATTAACTTTAAGAGATATTCCCAAGAGTGTAAAATTACAGAAGGGCGATACGGTGCTGACGAGCCAGTACTCAGATAAGTTTCCTCCCAACCTGATGGTGGGTACTATTGCACAAATCATCCAGGAACAGAGTACCAACAATTATTTATTGAAGATAAAATCCGCAACAGATTTCAAAAGCATTCAAACCGTTTGGATAATTGATAATATGCAGCGGGAAGAACAAAAAGAGCTGGAGGAAAAAGTAAAGAATAAAAAATGAGTGACTTTTTAAGACTTATAATACGTTTTGTGTTATTCATTTTAGTGCAGGTTTTTGTACTAAATGCAATACCTGCATTGCATTATTCTATTAACCCATATTTGTATTTCCTGTTTATACTGTGGTTGCCATTTTCATTATCCCGTTTTTGGGTTATGGTGATTGCTTTCTTAACAGGTATGACGCTGGATTGGTTTACCCACACACCAGGACTTCATGCAACTCCTTGTGTATTGATCGCTTATCTGCGTCCTTTCCTCGTAAATATTCTTATTCCACAACAGGGAGCAGAAATGAATTATAAAGAACCTTCCATTAAAAGTCTTGGATTAGCACCTTATGCTACTTATATAGTGTTGCTTACAGTTATACATCATGGCTTTCTGTTTACATTGGAAGCTTACCAGTTTGGCAACATCTGGTACCTCATTATTAAAACGCTGGCTTCAACATTAATCAGTTTAATATTGATATTATTGGTAGAAATGTTATTCCCCCGAAAACAGAAGTTTATTACTAATAACCCGTTGTGCGATTAAGCCGCCAAGGCATGTTTTAAATGATTAATTGGTTTTTGATTCTGATAATTAATCCATTGGAGCAATGTAGTTGCGGCAATCTTAGTTATCAGTCTTGTTTTTAACCCTGCCAGGGATT